>JBBRNW010000006.1:0-150070 GCA_038230015.1 Hyphomicrobiales bacterium
GTCGCAATCGAATTCCACTCCGGCCGTTTTGCGCGTTAACACATCATTGCCAAAATCATAGCCAACGCCACCAAAGGCATACCAGCTTTCGCCGAGTTGATATCTCATGTCAGTTGAGATCCAGTGTTCCGAGCGCGTTCGTCCGTAAGCTGGTTCCGCACCAAAATTGAGATAACTTACATTAGCAGAAAAACTGTCAAAAGTGAGGCTGGCGGTGGCTTCCTGACGGTTGATGCGCGAAAGATCTTCTTCAACCCGCGCTTCATAGGAAAGCGCCAACCAGTTCCAAGGCTGCACCAGCAGAGATCCAACAAGATCAGATTGCGTGCCATCAAGTCCAGAACCTGATGAAAAACTGTTCTGCCCCGCAAGGTGAACAGACTCGCCAGCACTGGCGCGCACAAAATTTCCGTTGGCACCAAGGAACGAGTAGGTAAGCCCCAAATTGGCCCGGGTGCCGCCCTCATACCTGTCGAGCCCGGTGAAGCGGTCGGTCAAGAACAAACTGGTGTGATCAAAGTTGAGTGTTACCGCGTCTTCATTGCCAATCTTGTTGGCTTCGGTCTCGTCGGCAGCAGAAATAATCTGAAAAACTGGCGAAATGACACTCTGGCCGGACTCGAATGAAGCAATGAATGGAAAGCGCATATCAACGCCCGCAGTTGGCAAAAACCGCGTGGTCGTTTCACTGTCGCGGTATCCTCCCGCCACGGTGGGGTCAGGAACACCATCGGTGACATAAACATCGCTCCGCAGCTTCGCAAACGGTGAAACAACCAAACCTGAATTGCCAATGAATTGCGTTTTCCATTCCACTTCAACGGTACCGCGCGTCTGATCGGTACCATGGTTCACGGTCGCAAACGGCACATCTGGGTCATTGCGGTGTAAGGAATAGACACTCCAGTTAAACTTCAGATCGCCGCCAAAAGCCGCCTGCGGGATGATCTTTTCTCCCAACACGTAAGGAAGTGCAGTCGGCAGTACATCAGGATCAACGTCGTTGTTTAAGGATTGAAAATTCAGAAGTTGTGCCGAAACATAAGTTTGGTCCCACAATCCTGTCGCATAAACATCACTTTGTGCAATTTCACGGTCATCATAATCATAGTGGTCGAGGAAGGTGCGGTCGCTCACAAGGGTTCCGTCCCAACCCCATCGCCAATCCTGATTGATTTGAAAATCACCAGCCGTTTTAACCGCACCCCGCCAGGTCTGATCATCATCAGGCGAAGATGGATTGAATTGATAGGCGCCATAGCCACGAATATTATATTGCCCGGTTGAAAGCCGCTGCCGCCACTCTATGTCACCAGCCAAGCCTTGCTTGGTGCTGATCATGGGAGAAAATGTCAGGTCGCGGTCGGGTGCAATGGCCCAGAAATAAGGTGTCACAACACCAAACCCGTACGTATCTCCAATTTTTGCAGTGGGTGTAAGCCAGCCACTGCGGCGCTTTACCGTTGGGTCAGGTTGCTGAAAATAGGGCAGGGATAAAACCGTAACGCCACCAAGCTTGAAGCGGGGATTAACGTGATAAAGATTATGGCTTACTTCATCATGTGTGGTCTGGTCGGTTTCAATCGACCACACTGGAACGCCATTTTTGGTGATGCAATTCTTGCCAACGGAATAGCTGGTGTTTTCATAAACCGTGACACCGTCGCTGGTGCGCTTTGCATATTCCGCCGTGATGATCACATCATTGGTGAGAAGTGCCCGCATGTGAGCGGCAAAGCCTGCCTTGAACTTTTCTGTAATGACAAGCTTGGTTGCTTGCAGAATGTTGCCATTGGGCTCGCGCAATTCAACCGAACCGTTGGCTTTGAAATCACCCGTCGTTTGATTGTACTCAACGCGTGTGGCCACCAGCGTAAAGGGTCCATAAGTCATGCGCACCAAACCGGTGGCCACTGCGATCTTGGTTCTGGGATCATAGTCAACGCGCATGGCGTCAACGTTCGCAACAGTTCCATTAGGTGGAAGCTTGGTAATCGGCGCGATGAATTTTTTATTCTGGATGGCAAAACCAGGAGACGGCGACAATGCCAAAGTCGCTGCAGCCAACGCAACCACAAGGCTGGCGCAGGAAACACATTCCTGCAACCGAATGCTGCTCTGGCTTAGACGCTTCGGAATTCTCTGTATCCCCACAAATCACGCAACGTTGCAAATCCTTAACGGAATTTAACGCCGCCGTGAAGCTCTTAATTGCACTGAGTGTGGGAAGCTAAAATGGCTTTTTGAGGCAGTTGTTGAAGCTTGGCGTGTCAACGGCTATCACTTTTACTTTTACAATGAAGGATTCTTTAATGAAAATAACATTCACAGGTGGCCAACTTCCAAAAACCGGCAGTTTAGTCGTTTTTGCCCTAGAGGGCGGCAAACTTACCGCGGCCGCCGCGGCTGTGGACAAAGCCAGTAAAGGCCAGATTTCGCGCGTCCTGAAAGTGGCAAAGTTTGACGGCAAAAAAGATCAGATTTTGGACATCATAGCACCTGTGGGCGGCCTTGACCGTGTTTTTGTAGTCGGTCTGGGAAAACTTGAGTCGTTGAATCCACGCGAAATCGAGCTCACGGGTGGTACCATTGCCGGAGCCTTGCAAAATGCAAAGCAGCAATCGGCTGTTATTGCGTTTTCGGCTAGCGGGCTGAAGGACATGACTGAAAGTGAAGCCGTGGCGTATTTAGCGTCGGGTGCTTCCTTGCGGGTTTATGCTTTCGATCACTACAAGACAAAAAAGCCAGACGCAGCAAAGCCGCTTGACCAGCTTGCATTTCAGTGTGCTTCACCAGAAAAGGCCAAAGCGGCTTTTGCGCCCCTGTCGGCTGTGCGCGAAGGTGTGCATATGGCCCGTGATTTGGTAAACGAGCCTGCCAATGTGTTGTATCCAGCAGAGTTTGCCAACCGGGCAAAGGAGTTGGTGAAGGCGGGTGTCAAAGTAGAAATTCTAAACCCCGCCCAAATGAAAAAATTGGGCATGCATGCCTTGCTTGGAGTGGCCCAAGGCTCACCATTTGAAGCGCGCATGGTTGTCATGCGGTGGGACGGCGGCAAGAAGGACGATCAACCGGTGGCCTTCATCGGGAAGGGCGTAACATTCGATACCGGCGGTGTTTCAATAAAGCCCGCTTCCGGAATGGAAGATATGAAAGGTGATATGGGGGGTGCTGCTTGTGTGACGGGCCTGCTGCTGGCTTTGGCCAAACGCAAAGCCAAGGTAAATGTGATCGGTGCAATAGGGCTTGTTGAAAATGCTATTGATGGCAATGCCCAGCGCCCGGGCGATGTAGTGAAATCGATGAGTGGTCAAACCATTGCTGTATTGAACACTGATGCTGAAGGCCGCCTCGTTCTGGCCGATGTGCTGTGGTATATTCAGGATAAATACAAACCAAAATTCATGGTCAATTTGGCAACGCTCACAGGTGCAATTTTGGTTGCCCTTGGCAAGGAACACGCAGGCCTGTTTTCAAACAACGATGAACTTGCAACGCGCATTTCGGATGCGGGAGCAGCCACAGGCGAAAAAGTTTGGCGCATGCCGCTGACACCTGCCTATGACAAAATGATCGACAGTGACATTGCGGATGTGAAAAACATTGGCGGCCGATTGGCTGGTGCTATTACAGCCGCACAGTTTTTACAGCGCTTTGTAAACAAGGTGCCATGGGCGCATTTGGATGTGGCAGGCACAGCTATGGATGCAGAAAAATCGGCCATAAACCAATCATGGGGTTCAGGTTGGGGTGTGCGGTTGCTCAATAAACTGGTGGCCGATCACTACGAAAAGAAATGACGGAAGTCTGGTTTTTCCATCTTGACAGGCAACCACTTGAACATGTGCTTCCTCGTATCGTGAAAAGTTCACTTATGCGGGGATGGCACATGGTGATTGAAACCACACATGTAGAGCGCATTGCAAAATTGTCTGACATGTTATGGGCCAGTGAAGATGTGGCCTTTCTGCCGCATGGCTATGAGGGGGAGCCAACTCCAGAGTTGCAGCCAGTGTGGCTCACAGCGTCGCCAGAAAACCCGAATGCCGCCCAGGTGCGCGTTTTGCTGGATGGGGCAAAGCCTGCCGATATTTCAAATTTGGAGCGCGTTATTGTGATGTTCAGCGGAAACGATCTTGAGGCAGTTGAAAGCGCAAGAGATGAATGGAAAATACAAAAGGCCGCGGGCAACGATATCAGCTATTGGAAACAGGACGAGCAGGGAAAATGGATAAACCAAGCGAAGTAAAACTGAGATACCGCCTTCTGACTGGCCCTGATGATAGAAGCTTTTGTGAGCGTGTGTCCAAAGCCCTTGATGATGGTTATGTGCTTTACGGCTCTCCGTCACTCACATTCAATGGGGAGCGCACCATAGTGGCGCAAGCTTTGATTTTGACGGCGAATTAAAACAGTTTGGCATTCAAAATCAGATGTGCTGCGATGCTGGCTGCATATCCAAGTGCTACAGCCCACGTCCATTTCAAATGACTCATGAACGTGTAGCGCCCCTTGGCAATTCCCATAAGTGCTACACCTGCCGCTGATCCAATTGCAAGCAGGCTGCCGCCAACACCTGCAGTAAGCGTGATGAGCAGCCATTGCCCATGACTCAACGCCGGATCCATGGTTAGGACAGCAAACATCAGGGGAATATTATCCACAAGGGCTGAAAGCGCTCCAATGCTCACATTTGCAATTGTAGGCCCGAACTGCCCATACAGAAATTCGTTGGCCAACGTCAAATAGCCAAAAACGCCAAGGCCTCCCACGGCAAAAATAATGCCAAAGAAAAACAGCAGCGTGTCCCATTCCACGCGTTCTATCTGCTTGAATGAATCAAGCATCATATCGCTATTTTCCGCGCGCTTGCTTTTGCGTTGCAACGTGTAAGCCAGGATTTGCAAGAAACCCAGACCCAGCATCATGCCCAGGGCAGGGGGCAGTCCCAGAAAATTACGGAAAGAAACGGCTGTGGCAATCGTCACCGCAAACAAGGCCACAACCCAGAAGGCACCGGGCTTTAATTTTAACTTTTCTGTGATCGCTGCGGGGGTTTCTTTTGGAATTGCAAAATGCATGATCACGGCTGGCACCAGCCAGTTGACTACAGACGGCAGGAACAAATCAAAAAATTCAAAAAACTGCAGCTTGCCCTTCTGCCACACCATCAATGTTGTAATATCGCCAAAAGGCGAGAAGGCTCCACCCGCATTGGCGGCAACGACGATAGACACACACGTGACAGCCATGAATTGCGGTGAATTCACCCCAATGGAAAGCACGACAGCCCCCATGATCAAAGCTGTAGTCAAATTGTCAAGCACCCCAGAGAAACCGAAAGCGAGAACGCCTGTCAGCCAGAACAACTGCCTGTATGACAGCCCACGTTGCGTAAGCTTGACGCGCAGCACATCAAAAACACGGCGCTCGTCGAGAGTGTTGACATAAGTGATCGCCACCAGCAAAAACAAGAACAACTCACCATATTCAAAAATGATGTGTTGAGCGGCCTTTTCTGCAATTTCGCTTTGACCAGCACGCATAAATGCAAAACCAAGAAGTGCCCAAATCAAACCTGCAGCAATGAGGACTGGTTTTGATTTCCGAAGATGCAGAGCCTCTTCAAAAATCACCAGCACATAAGCTAAAACGAAAATCGCCAGGGACAGAAAGCCAAAGGGTGATGTGGTGAGGTTCAGCATAAATTCCTCGTGGCCATCATTGGCCCAAAATTGGGTGGGGGACAGAAGTCTTGCAGGTTCAAATTTGCAACTTTACTCACTCAGTTCCAGCCATTCATTTTCCAAAACCTCAAGGTCACCAGCAAATTTCGAGCGCAGCTTGCCATAGTCCGAAGCCTTCTTGGGCTCATCCTTGTAGATCATAGGATCAGCCAAAACCTGATCAAGGACTATAAGTTTATCTTTTGTTTTCATAATCTTGATGTCCAACTCTTGAATCATTTTCTTAAGTTGGGGGGCTGCGATTTTTGGTTTCTGCACGGCAGCCGCTTGTAGTTTCTCGGCCTTTCGCGGTTTCGCCCGACCCAGCACCAGATCGGTATATTCGTCCATGTCGCCGTCGAAGCCTTGCACGGTTCCATTGTTGACAATCCAGAGACGGTCAACGCAGGTTTCAATGATGTGCCGGTCATGCGAAATTAAAACCACTGCACCCTCATAGTCATTGATGGCCATAATCAAGGCTTCGCGGCTGTCAATGTCCAAATGGTTGGTCGGCTCATCCATCACCAAAACATGAGGAGCGTGATAAGTCGCTAGAAAAAACAGCAGTCGCGCTTTTTCACCGCCGGACAAAATTGAACATTTTGAATCCGCCAGATTAACGCCAAAGCCGACCGCACCTAATTTGGCGCGGCGTTTGGAAACCGGCGCATCTGGCATCAGTTCCGAAATATATTCAAACGGTGTGCGATCTTCCGAAAGCTCATCCAGTTGATGCTGCGCAAAGTAGCCAATTGACAGGCGCGACGGGTGAGACATCTGACCCATCATGGGTTTTAGATTTCCGCAGAGAAGTTTGGCAAAGGTGGATTTGCCATTGCCGTTTGAACCCAAAAGCGCAATCCGGTCATCGGGGTCCATGCGCAACGTGATGTTACGCAGCACCGTTTTTTCACCATACCCAACTGAAACCTTGTCCCAAGCCACCAACGGCGGTGCAATCTGTTTTTCGGGATTTGGAAAAATAAAGGGGGCCACTGCGTTGTCGATCAATTCAGCAATCGGCTCCAGTTTGGCCAAGGCTTTCATCCGGCTTTGCGCCTGACGCGCCTTTGAGGCTTTGGCTTTGAAGCGGTCAACAAACGCCTGCATATGCGCGCGCTGATCATCCTGCTTTTTTTTCATTTTCTGGTTCAGCGCCTGTTTCTCGCGGCGCTGGCGTTCAAAATTATCGTAATTGCCTTGATATAAAGTCAGCTTGAATTGATCGAGATGCAAAATTGCATCCACCGACACATTCAACAAATCTCGGTCGTGGCTCACCAGCAAGATGGTGTGCGGATAATCGCGAATATAAGATTGCAGCCAGATGGTGCCTTCAAGATCGAGATAGTTGGTGGGTTCGTCAAGCAGCAGCACATCGGGTGCGCCAAACAAAGCAGCGGCCAAAGCCACTCGCATGCGCCACCCGCCCGACAGCGCAGAGCAGGGGCCATTCATGATGGCTTCGGTAAAGCCCAATCCAGCTAGAATAACAGCCGCGCGCGACTCGGCCGAGTAAGCATCGATGTCGGCAAGCCGAACTTGAATTTCGGAAATGCGGTGCGGGTCCTTGGCTGTTTCCGCTTCTGCCAAAAGCTGCGTGCGCTCACTGTCGCCTGCCATAACAACTTCAAGCAGGGTCTCTTTGCCGCCCGGTGCTTCCTGCGCCACCGTGCCGATGCGGGCATTGCGGGGAATTGATGATTCACCCGATTCGGGCACCAATTCATTCAAGATCAGTTTGAGCAGTGTTGACTTGCCCGTGCCATTGCGCCCAACCAAACCCACCTTATGGCCTGTGGGCAGTGACGCAGAAGCATCGTCCAGCAACACCCGGCCGCCAATTCTGTAAGTCATGTTTGCAATGTTCAACATGGGCGCTGCTTAGCGATAACAGCAACAAACCGCAAACTGACTTTGCCATTGACTCTCATTATGTTGCATTGCACAAATCAGGCATGAACCAGCAACTGCCTGTGCCCACGGAAGATTCGAGCTACGTTGAAGAAGTGACTGCCATGTTGCGCCACCAACTGCGCCAGGTGATCAGCCAGCGCGAGCCTGACGTGCTGCCTTTGTTGGACAAACCTGAAGCTGTAACCGCACTGCCGGGCCATTTGATTGAACACGCCTTGCAGGCCATTGGCATCTGGTTGCAGCTGATGAACATCGCCGAAGAGAATGCAACAATCCGCAACCGCAGAACTCTCGAAAAACAGGCAGGTCCTGACCATGTCATGGGATCTTTCAGCCAGGCACTGGCGTCAGCTGCGGCTGATGGTGTGTCTGCAGAAACTATAAAACATGTTCTTAGTATACTGGATGTGGGGCCAACGCTCACGGCACATCCAACCGAGGCCAAACGCATTACGGTTCTGGAAATTCATCGCCGCATTTATTTGAAACTGTTTGAGCTGGATAGCCCGCGCTGGACACCGCGCGAGAGGGATGCGCTGCTTTTCCAGCTCCGCAACGAAATTGATCTCCTTTGGATGACTGGGGAATTTCGCATTGAAAAACCAACTGTCGAGAGTGAAGTGGCTTGGGGCCTGCACTTTTTCCGCGATGCTCTGTTTGACCGAACTACGGCGCTGTGTGACATCATGCAATCGGCATTGCTGCGCCATTACCCCGAATTGACGGCTCACATAAAACCGCCTCTGAAATTTTCATCGTGGATTGGTGGCGACCGCGACGGCAATCCATTTGTTACCGTCGAAACGACACGCGCAGCTTTACGCGAAAACTGTCTGGCAGCAATGCGCCGCCTGGATTTGCGGTTGAAGGAACTGGTAAACTTCATTTCTGTCAGTTCGTCGGAAATGCCGATTCCTGAATCATTTAAACACGAGCTCACGCGTCAGTTGCAGCTGTCTGGTGCCGGGGGAGATATTACCACAAGAAATCCCGCTGAACCTTTCCGACAATTTTTCCAGGCCCTTCGCTGGCGATTGGCGGAAGTTGAACAACCGGGCAAAGCCAAGCCATTTGGCAACGTCGATGAGTTGATTGCGGCGCTTCACTTTGCTGAAACCGCCTTGGCCGAAATTAATGCGGCGGGGCTTGCCCAAACCTTGGTGCGGCCTGTGCGCTTTGAAGCGGAAGTGTTTGGCTTTCGCACGGCATCATTGGATATTCGCCAAAATACCACGGTGATCAACCGTGTGCTTGCCGAAATTTGGATCAAACTGAACCCGCAATCTGAAACGGCACCGGAAATTCACAGTGCCGCTTGGCAGGCGTGGATTACCTCCGAATTGGCAACCCCCATGGGCTTTGTGCCGCAGTTCCGCGATCTTTCTGAAGAAGCCAAGGAACTGTTGGGTCTTCTTCATCTCATCCGCGAAACATTGGATGGCCCGGATCCAAAAGCTATTGGCACCTTTATCCTATCGATGACACAAAGTTCCGATGATGTTTTGGCGCTCTACCTGCTGGCAAAATATTGCGGACTGTTCAGTGACCCTTCAAGTTACCAAACATGCCGCATTCGCGTGGTGCCGCTTTTTGAAACCATAGATGATTTGCGCACCGGGCCATCCATCATGGAAATCCTGTGGGCAAATCCCATCGTCAGAAAATCAATTGCGACAAACGGCAGCGTGCAGGAAATCATGCTGGGCTATTCTGATTCAAACAAGGATGGTGGGTTTTTCTGTGCCAGTTTTGAACTGTTTGAAGCGCAACGCCGCCTGATACGCACAGGCCGAAAAGCCAATGTTGAAATTTCGTTTTTCCATGGCCGTGGTGGTTCGGTAAGCCGCGGGGGCGCTCCAGCGGGCAGAGCCATTGCCGCTCAGCCATCAGGAACGGTGGGCGGAAGGATGCGGGTGACCGAGCAGGGTGAAGTTGTGTCCAGCAAATTTGCCAATCGCGGCACAGCACTCATCAATCTTGAAACGCTTACGTCAGCGGTATTGCTGCACAGCTTAAAGTCAGGCGCTGATACAGAGCCGCGCTTAAACCCCGAACACCAAAGTGCCGTTGAAGATGTTGCACAGCTCAGTTTCAAAGCCTATCAAAAATTGGCGAATGATCCTGCACTCATCACCTATTTCCAAACGTCAAGCCCCGTAGAAGAATTGGCCTTGTTGAAAATTGGGTCGCGACCCGCTCGCCGTTTTGGCGCCAAAGGCCTTTCAGATTTGCGGGCCATTCCCTGGGTTTTCGCGTGGAGTCAAAATCGCCACTTGCTCACCGGATGGTATGGTCTGGGATACGCGCTTGATGATTTTGTTTCGGCGCGTGGTGCAGCTGGCCTCACCCTTCTTAAGGATATGTTCCAGAAATCTCCGGGCTTTCGCTTGGCCATCGATGAAGTTGAAAAATCACTGTTTCTCGCAGACATGACTGTTGCCGAACAATACGCAAGCCTTGTTCCAAACCGCAACGATGCCGAGCGTCTGTTTGCCTTGATACGACATGAACACAAGCGCACGTCTAAAGTGATCCTGGAACTTTCGGGTGACAAAGTATTGTGCCAACGGTTTCACGGCTTCAGCCGAAGGTTTGACCGCATTCGCTCCATGGTGGATCAAGCCAATGCCTGGCAGGTTGATTTGCTGAGGCAAACCCGGGGCGACAAACCCACCGAAACAATGAACCGCAGCTTGCTGATGACCATGAATTGCATTGCAGCAGGCTTGGGGTGGACGGGTTAAGTCAACGCGGCCCCAAATGCTGCTGATTTCTGTGCCTTGCCAAATCCACTTGCTTTTGCCGTTCACGATTTGATGCTACTTGATCGGACGTCAACTTATCAAAGCAAGCAGGACAACTCACCCCACGCTCAAATTTCTCATGCAACCGATCTTCTGCTGAAACCGGGTCCATGCAGCCGTAGCACAAGCTGAAATCTGATACTGCAAGCCCGTGCTTGACGGCCACCCGCTTGTCAAAAACAAAGCAACTCCCGGTCCACCGGCTCTGTTCTTCAGGTACAACTTCAAGGTACTTCAGAATTCCACCCTGCAGATGAAAAACATTTTCAAAACCTTCATTCAGCATGAAGCTGGAAGCTTTTTCGCAGCGAATGCCACCGGTGCAGAACATTGCAATTTTCGTGTGTTTTTGATTGCCAAGATGTTCACGGACATAAGTGGGAAATTCTCCAAAACTCTCCGTATGCGGATCAATTGCACCTTTGAAAGTTCCAATCCCCACCTCATAGGCATTGCGCGTATCAATCAAGAGAACGTCTGGATCGCGGATCAGCGCATTCCAGTCTGCCGCAGCAACATAGGTGCCAACGCGTTCGGTGGGGTCAGCTTTCACATTTCCAATGGTGACGATTTCATGTTTAAGGCGAACATTCATGCGCCGAAATGGCATGGTCTGCGCTTCCGAAAATTTGGGTTCGATACCGTCAATTCCAATCAATCTTGAAATTTCAAGCAAGGCTGCATCAAGGTTACCGGGCAGGCCCGCTATTGTACCGTTGATTCCCTCAGCCGCGAGTAAAATCGATCCCCGGATGCCAAAGGATTTCACTGCCGCTAACAGTGGATTTTGTATGGCCTCACAATGAGGCAGCTTTGAAAACTTATAGAAGGCAGCAACTCTGAACATTATCGATCCTCAATAAGAAATCACATGTGAACTCACAAGTATCAATTGCCCCTTGGTCAACCCACCCCACTTCGGTGTATGCTTATCTACGTGTGTATAGCGGGAGAGAAATTAATGATCACGAAAAATATTCTTATGGTTGGCGCAGCACTTGTTGCCATGTCGGTGGCAAGCTTGGCAGCCGACATGATTGGCAATTGTGAGCTGATTGGCAAAAAAGGCGAAATTCCGATTGCCAGCCCTGCCAAGGCAGGTCAACTCACAGTTGAGGTGTCATTGCCTGCCCCTATCTGGTGGAATGGGGACACGCCTGAAGCAATCAAGGACGGAATGGAATACTGTATCGCTGCTGAAATTGCCTGGCGCGCTGGTTACGACAAAATGGAAGTGGTGAACGTGGGATGGGATCCATTGATTGCTGGTCAGACGTCCGGCTTTGATCTTGCCATGTCCGAAATCTCTATCACGGACGAACGCAAAGCCGTGCACGACTTTTCGGTGCCCTACTTCAATTCCGATATTGGTGTCATCACCCGCGCCGACGCACCGGTAACAGAAATGACAATTAAAACTGCCAAAATTGGCGTTCAGGTGGGAACAACCGGGGCAGCTTTCGCAGCTGATAAATTGGGAATCACCAACATTCAGCCCTATCCAGAACAGGGTGACATGTTTGCCGCCTTGCGCTCAGGCCAGATAGACGCTGCCATCACTGATACGTCAATCGTGCTTGCCGAAGAACTTGCCACCAAAGGGGCTTCGAAAGTAGTTGGCCAATATCAGACAGGTGAGTCTTATGGCGCGATTTACCAAAAGGGAAATGCAAATAACCCGGTTATTGATAAAATTTTCCAGTCCATGATAGCCGATGGTACGATTGAAAAGCTCGGCGCTAAATATTTGGCCGCTGCATGGGGAAAAGACCCGGCTTCAATCCCCTATTTCAAGCCGTAATTCAATACGTGGTTGATCATAAAAATTCTGGCGGCGCAGCACATCATGCTGCGCCGTTGCTTCATCAGCGCGCCGACAATCTTGCAGTTGGGTCTCTGATTTTTGCTTTTGCTTGCGGGTTGTTTGCTTTCTACACGGCTGATCTAACGCGCAAGGCCCTCGATTTTTTGGGGGCTGCAAGTTTTGGCTGGTACATTGTTTTTGCTGTCGTGATCGTTGGCGTAACGTCTCTCATTTTTCCTGCCCTCAAGTCTTTGAAACTTGCGAAGGCTGCGCGACGTGCTTTAACGACTGGGGATGTGGTGAGTGCGCGTATCGCTACGGCATCAGCCCGCGAATATGCTTTTGTCACGTTCGGTTGGGGCGCCTTTGCACTTGTGGGTCTCGCCTTTATTTGTTTTGTGCTGATGAACAACGTTGCAGTGGGCCAGACGTTTTTTCTTCTGCCTTTGATGCAGGCCAAATGGTGGCTGGTGACCAAGCAATTTCTCATCAACAACATTTTTATTTTTGTCATCGCGGAAATTTTTGTTTTGATATGGGGCTTGATCGTTGCTTTGGCACGCCTAGTGCCTGGGCCTGCGGGCCAACCCATTCGCGCAATTGCAATTTTATATTGTGATATTTTTCGAGGCTTGCCTGCAATCGTGACACTTTACTTGATTGGCTTTGGCATTCCAACGTCTGGTTTGTCCGATTTGATCGTGCCCCACGTGCTTGGTCTCTTTATGGACCTCTCAGTTTTATCACTTGCAGACTATAGAACAGCCATAAGAATTCCGGTGAGTTGGTGGTGCATTCTCGCACTGACTTTAACTTACGGCGCCTATGTTGCCGAGGTTTACCGTGCCGGTATTGAGAGCATTCACCAGAGTCAAACCATGGCGGCACGGTCGCTGGGCCTTTCATATTTGCAAACGATGCGTTACGTGGTGGTGCCCCAAGCTGTACGCCGTATTGTGGCCCCCTTGCTTAATGATTTTATTGGCTTGCAAAAAGACACTGCCTTGGTTCAGGTGGTGGGTGTCATAGATGCGTTTAACCAATCGCGTATCATTGCAGCCAACGCGTTCAATCTCTCTGCGGTCACCATTGTGGCCATTTTGTTTGTGCTGATCACTATCCCACAAGCCCGCTTCGTCGACAGAATTGTGGACCGTGATAACGCGCGCATGCGGGCAGGCGGCTGATCTTGGCCTTTCTGGAGATGCACAATATTGTAAAACACTTTGGGCCCGTTCCGGTTTTACGGGGCTTGAACCTGAGCGTAAACGAACATCAAGTCGTGTGCCTGATTGGGCCTTCCGGGTGTGGCAAGTCCACACTGCTGCGATGCATCAACGGCCTTGAGGACATTCAAGGCGGCGAGATTGATTTGAATGGTGACCGAGTTTCGGGACCGGGCGTTGACCTGAACCGCTTGCGCCAGCAGGTTGGAATTGTTTTTCAAAGCTTCAATTTGTTTCCTCATATGTCAGTTTTGGAAAATGTGACTTTGGCGCCCATGAAAGTGTTGCGCATGAGCAAGGATGAAGCTGAAGAGGGCGCCATGCAATTGCTGAAACGCATTGGTCTTGAACTCAAGGCGAAAGAATATCCCGACCGGCTTTCAGGTGGCCAGCAACAGCGTGTGGCCATTGTAAGAGCCCTCGCCATGGAACCCAAATTGATGTTGCTGGATGAGATCACATCTGCTCTTGACCCTGAATTGGTGGCAGAAGTTTTGAATATTGTGCGTGATCTTGCTAGCCAGGGCATGACCATGTTGCTCGCCACCCACGAAATGGGTTTTGCCCGCGAAGTGGCTTCGAAAGTGTGTTTTCTGTATGAAGGCGTGGTTCATGAAGAGGGCCCACCAGACCAAATTTTTGGCGATCCAAGAGAAGAGCGCACCAGGGTTTTTCTGAAACGCATCATTGAAGCAGGCAGACTTTAGAGACAAAAATGATTGTGAAGTTTACACCCCCAAAGACCACGAACTAATTTTGCCTTCCAATTGTTGTAATAGAGGTGGAACAAAAACGTTCATCTGGCGTTCATCGCTGTGGCCAAAACTACACATTGGCCTCACAGTTCTGCCAAAGTGATAAACCATATGAGACGTGACCCGGTATTGTATTGGGCAAGTGAATCGGAGATTTAAAATGAAATTGTTAGCGGGTGCGGCCAGTCTTTTGGCATTAACGTTGTTTATGGCTCCGGTTTATGCGCAGGATGCGCCCGTGGTGGCAGATCAGCCCGCAACAGATCAAGCGGCCCCAGCGGCTCAGCCTGAAGCACCAGCTGCTGAAGTTCCTCCCGCACAGGTGGTGGCCCCAGTAATTCCTGATGAAATTCTGGCGTTGTTAGCGGATTCCAGACCGGCTTCCGAGTTATCTGACGAAGAACTGAACAATCGTGCCAAGCTGGCCCGAAAGTTCGCTAAGGATGAAAATCTGCCACAGGACGTTCGCGGTCAGTTGCAAGCCATGGCAGAAAACGCGCGCGGCGAGATTGACAATCGAAAACAGGCTAAGGCACCGGAACCAAAGCCAGAAGAAAAAGCCCCAGTCGCTGAACAGAAACCTGCTCAAGATGCTGCACCTGCTGAAGCGCCCCAGGAACAGGCAGCTGCCCCGGCCATTCCTGACGAAGTAACTGCTCTGTTGAATGATGGTCGTTCGCTTGCTGAAATTGATGCAGAAGAATTACAACAACGCGTAAAATCGGCCCGCCGTTTTGCGAAAGACAAAAGCTTGCCCAAGAACATACGCGAAAAACTGAACACACTGGTGCAAGATTCTCGAGTTGAACTGGCAAAGCGTGAAACCAAAACAGAAGAGCCTGCCAAACAAGAGCAGGCAGCTCCCGCACCTGAGAAAAAACCAGTTGAAGCTGCACCTGTTGAAGCTGCACAGGCTCCTGCAGCCACTACCGAAATTCCGGCTAATGTTGCCGGATTGATTGACGACCAGAGATCACTGGCTGAGTTTTCGGTTGAGGAGTTGCAGCAACGTGCAAAGACAGCGCGTGGCCTGTCGCAGGATGAACAGCTTCCGAAAGATGTTCGACAGAAATTGGCAGCGATTGCGAAAGACTCACGAGCAGAATTGGCAAAGCGAGAGGCTTCAGCCCAGACCAACCAAGAACAATCGGCACCGGTTGCCGAGCCTGCACCCCCTGTTGCAGAAGTTGCACCTAAAGATCAGCCTGCAATTGTTCAGGAAGCCCCAGCTGCAGCAGATGTGGCCCAACCCGCTGTAGCGCCACAACCCCCACAAGCTCCCAATAAAGCTGACATTCAGGCGCTTGATAACAATGCGGGCGATCCCGCTTTGGAGAAAGAAGCACGTGCCTATTTGGATGATGCAACGCCGCTCGAAAATTTGTCTGACGAAGATTTACGCAACCGATTGGACGGCATTCGTGATGTGATGGCGGGCAACAAGCTTTCACGCCCGACAGAAGACGCTGTTCGCGCGAAGCTCAAAGCAGAGCGCGATGTTTTGCGGGTTCGAATTGCCCAAAAAGAAGCTGCTGCAAAAGCCAAGGCAGAAGCAGCCGCTCAGCTTGCGGCAGCGCCTGCAGCGCCAGTCTCAGACAAAAACACTCAAGACCAGAACACGGGTGCGGCCATAGCGCCAGTAGTTGTACCTAAGCCTGCGCCTGCGCCTATAACAGATCCTGCAGTGATCAAGGCATTAGCGGCCTTGCCTCCGGTTCCTGCTGCTCCGCCTGTTCCGCCGCCGCTGCCACCTATCGCAGTGACCAACAACACAACCATCAACAACACGGTGGTGAACAATGTTGTGGTTATAAATGCTGCAACTCCCGCACCTGTGGTTCTGCGTGACCGCCGCCCGCCAGAGGATTTGCAATTGGCAGAATTGCAACGGCGCGTGCAGGTTTATGACGATGCGCAATATGATGAAGAGTATGATCAGGAATACCGCGATTATTGGCGAGCTTCGGTGCGACGTGACCGCGAAATCTTGCGCCGCCGCTTGATCGAGGAGCGTTACCGCCGTCAACAACAGCTTTCAATCGGGTTTGGCAATGACAATCTGGACATTCAAATCAATATTGATCTCGCTCCTGATCGCCCACCGCCACCACGGTATGTATTTGCTGCGGAAGTTGACGAAGCAGAACTGGAAAATGTTCTTGTGGCACCGCCGCGGGTCAAGCCAAAGCGCCGCTACTCTGTGGATGAAATTGCCGTGCAGCCAAAGTTGCGTGATACCGTATCTCGCATCGAAATTGATACAATCAAGTTCGGCTATAACGAATCGTTTGTTCGCGAGGAGCAGTTGCAATCACTCGATGGGATTGCCGCTATTATTGAGCGGATTGTTAAGAAATATCCAAACGAAGTGTTTTTGATTGAAGGCCATACAGATGCACCCGGAAGTGCTCCTTACAATGTGCAGCTTTCAAAGTTGCGCGCCGAATCGATCAAGAAGGCCCTTGTTTCTTATTACGTGATTCCCGCAAAGAGTTTGCGCACTGTGGGGTTGGGAGAACGCTTTCTGAAAATACCAACCGCCGAAGCAGAACCGGAAAATCGCCGTGTTTCGATCAGCCGGATTACCAATCTGTTGTCTGCAAACTGATCTCTGCCACTTGCCTCTCGGATGGACCGCCGCTATACGGCGGTCCATTCACTTTAACGAGGACAGACATGGCTACCGAGCGCACTTTTTCAATTATCAAGCCTGATGCAACAAAGGCTAACAACACCGGCGGCATCAACGCCATGATCGAGGCAGCAGGCCTTCGCATTATTGCGCAAAAACGTGTGAAGTGGAAATTGGCCGATGCCAAGAAGTTTTACGCCGTTCACGCCAAGCGCCCATTTTTTAAGGACTTGGTGAAGTTCATGGCATCAGGACCAGTTGTGCTTCAAGTGCTGGAAGGCAATGGCGCTGTTAAAAAATATCGTGACATTATGGGTGCCACAAATCCGAAAGAAGCGGCAAGCGGCACCATTCGTGCAACTTTTGCAAAATCGATTGATGAAAATTCGGTTCATGGGTCTGACTCGCTCGAAAATGCGAAGAAGGAAATCAAGATGAACTTTAAAGCCAAAGAAATTGTAGGCTAAAAATGTGGGTCGCCCTATATATAGTTGCCATCGTTCTGGTGAATTGGACTTTTGTGGTTCTGTCGCCCATGGCAACGCCCTTGGGCGACCTTTATGCTGCCAATCTGATTGTGGGTGCCGTATTCGTACTGCGTGATTATGCCCAGCGTGAAATTGGCCACAAGGTTTTGATTGCAACAGCTGCTGCTGGAGTGATTACATATTTCATGGTTGATAGATCTTTGGCAATTGCCAGCTTGATCGCCTTCTTCCTATCAGAAATGACGGATTGGGCCGTTTACACCTGGACCAAACGCCCCCTGCAAAGCCGCATTATTCTTTCTAGCATGTTTGCAATCCCCGTCGATACTTTGGCTTTTCAGTATCTCGCACAATATTTGTCACCCGCCAGCTTCACAACGGAAGTTCTCAGCAAAGCCGTGGGCGTGGCGATTGTTTGGTATTTGTTGAAGTTACGGGTGGGTAATGACGCGGTGGTAGGGTCAGCCAGAGCCTCATAAGGTGTTGAGAGTTTCGTTAAGTTCTGCTTTGCTGAACGCAATGAAAGTGGGTGTTGATGATTTCGAGGCGGGAGAACTCAATTGGGCAAAGGGCGTCTTGAAGCATTTTCTGATGGTGTGATTGCCATCATCATCACCATCATGGTGTTGGAACTGAAGGTTCCCCACGGTGGCGAACTTTCCAATTTGCTGGAACTTGCGCCCGTTTTTCTCAGCTATGTGATCAGCTTTGCCAATATCGGAATTTATTGGAACAACCATCATCACTTGCTCCACACCGTCAAAAAAGTCAGCGCTGGAATTCTCTGGACCAATCTTCACTTGCTGTTCTGGCTATCTTTGGTGCCCTTCACCACCGGGTGGATGGGGGAAAACCATTTCTCCACTTGGCCAGTAGCACTTTATGCTTTTAACCTGCTGATGTGCGCTGTTGCTTACACGTTTCTGACCTTCGCGATTATTGCGGTGCATGGCAAAAACTCAGACATTAGCAAAGCGGTGGGATCAGACACCAAAGGCAAAATTTCTTTGGCCGCTTATATCCTGGCAATACCGCTTGCCTTCTTTTATCCTTGGCTTTCCGGCGCACTGATTATTCTGGTCGCTCTCATGTGGTTTTTGCCTGATCGACGCATCGAAAAAGTGATCAGCTAAATCGGCTCGATCATCGGTTTCACGCCCTCGCGGTATGAGATGTAGAGGGCGCACGCAATCAGCACAGCTACACCCACAAATGTCCAATGATCTGGAAAGTCACCAAAGAATAGCCAACCAGCAAATACAGCATTGATCATTTCGGTATATCCCAATGGTGCCAGCAGAGAAGCTTCAGCATATTGCATGGCCAGGATCGTGAGATAGTTGGCAAGTGTGCCAATGGCAGCCAGCAAAATCATAACAGCCAAGATATTGAAGCTGGGCGTTTGCCAATAGAAGACCAGAACAGCACTCGCAAAAATTGAGCCGAATGTGTTCGTGTAAACCGTGTTTGCAATCGCGCTGCCACTGCCTGCCAGTTTGCGCGTGATTAGAAGTGTGATTGCAGAACCAAGGCCAGCGCCCAGTGCCAGAAACACGCCGGGCGAAAGTTGCAAGTACCCGGGCCTGATGATGATCAACACGCCGATAAAGCCAACAGCCACGGCAAGCCAGCGATTGATCCCCACTTTTTCCTTGAGTACAAGTGGAGCCAATGCGGTGATGAACAACGGCTGCACAAAATAAATGGCCAAGGTTTCCGCCACACCTTGATAATGCAAAGCGCCAAAGAACATCATTGTGGAAATGACCAGAAAAAACCCGCGAAGAGCGTTAACCTTCACGTCAGTAGGTTTGAGACGCTGCCATCCTTCTTGCGAAACAAGTATGGGGGCAGACAGCAAAAGGCCAAAAAACATCCGCGCCCAAACGATTTCGATGACTGGAATGCCCCATTGCCCGAGAAATTTTGCGCATACATCCAGAAAGGGAAAGATGAGCATTGCACCAACCATGAGCGCAATGCCGAGAAGTGAATTCTGATTTTTCATGCCTTCAAGCGAGCATTTTCCGGATCCCAAATCGAATCGCGAATAATTTGTGCCCTGCGCAGTTCACCAAACATCATCACTTCAAACTCCGTCCCGTCTCCAGCCAGTTGCGGCTCCACATAGGCAAACGCCAATGACAGGTTGGTGGCATGACCAAACGCGCCACTTGTAGTGAGCCCGACACGGTTGCCTTGATGATAAACAGGTTCATTGCCCACGCAATCAGAATCAGTGTTTTCAACCGCCAAGCTAACAAGCGTCATGCGCGGGCCTCGCTGCTTCATCGAAAGTGTAGCTGCCTTGCCAATGAAGTCCTCTTTTTCGAGACGAATAAAGCGGCCCATTGAAGCTTCAAACATGTCGATCTCGCTGGTCAGTTCTGATCCCCAGCCCCGGTAAGATTTTTCCATGCGCAATGAATTCATGGCATAGGTGCCAAACAGTCGAATGCCGTGGACAGCACCTGCTTTCATCAGTGCCTCGTAAACCTGTTTGAGACCTTGCATGGGCACATGCAGTTCCCAGCCAAGTTCACCGACGTAATTTACCCTCAGCAGCCGCACACCATCAATTCCTGCCACTTGAGCCACGCGGCCCGTCAGCCAGCGGAATGACAGGTCTTCATCCGTGCACGGAGCAAGTGTATCGCGCGCGCGCGGACCCGCCAGAACCAGCACGCCATAATCATCAGTGACATCGTTGATGGTGCAATTTTCCGATGCCAACTTCCGCCAATTCAATTGATCAAAATCATGCAATTGTGCCACAGCAGCAGACAGCACATAAAAATGATCGTGCGCCAACCGGGTCACTGTGATTTCAGATTCAATGAAACCGTTTTCATTCAGCAAATGCCCGAGAATAATTCCACCATCCTTCGTCGGAATTTTGTTGGCACAAATGCGCTCAAGGAATGCATAGGCATCAGGCCCTTTCACATCAAATTTTGAAAAGGTTGATAAATCCATTAATCCCACCCGCTCGCGCACGGCCAGCGCCTCTTCACGAACGGCGTTGAACTGGTTGGAGCGGCGGAATGAAAAGTCTTCACCTTTGCCTGTCGTGTCATACCAACGCGGGCGCTCCCACCCAAAGATTTGTGCAAACTGAGCACCTTCATGCTTCAACGTATCATAGAGGGCAGATTTGCGGAGCCCGCGGCCAACTTCGTGTTGCTCGCCTGGCTTGTAACAATAATACATGTGATGATAATCGGCGATGGCCACTTCATTCACATAGTCCTGCGAAGCCCACGGCCCAAACCGTCTTGGATCAAACTCGCGCATGTTGATTTCAGCTTGGCCATGCACCATCCATTGCGCCAGATATTTGCCAGCTCCAGCCCCCTGGCAAATGCCAATCGATGCACCACAGTGCATCCAGTAACCGGGTGCGCCATGGGCGGGACCTGACAGATAAACACCGTCTGGCGTGTGGGTAATAGCCCCCGATATGATGGATTTGACCCCAGCTTTGCCAAACAGGGGCAGCCGCTCGGTTGCTTTTTCCAGCCATGGCATAATCCGGTCTAGCTCGTTGACTTCCAGCTCGCTTTCGTAATCCCAGCGCGGTGGCTTGCCTTCCCAACACACATGGGCCGAGGCGGTTTCATAAGGCCCCACCAAAACGCCATTTGTTTCTTCGCGCAGGTAAGCGTGGGAATAGGGATCGCGCACCACAGGAAGCTCCGTCTTGCAATCGATCAACTCCTGCAGCGGTTCCGTGATCACATATTGATGCAGCATATTGGCGATGGGCGCCAAGTGCCCTGTCCAGCCTGCCACCACATCACAATAGCTGCCTGCAGAATTCACCACATGCTGGCAATCAATATCGCCTGCATCTGTAAACACGCGCCATTCACCATTTGGTTGCAGCTTGATGTCAGTCACGCGGGTGCGCCGGTAAATCTCGGCTCCCAATTGGCGCGCCCCCGCCGCCATGGCATTGGTGATGTCTGCGGGTGCCACATGGCCATCATTCACGGTGCGGAATGCGGCCTTCACATCGAATGTCTCCAGAAAAGGATGATACTGTTTGATTTCCAACGGCCCGATGATTTCGGCCTCATAGCCCGCAAGCTTTGAAATGCCGTAAACATATTTTAGCCAGTTCACTTCTTCTGTGGTGGTGGCCAGCCGAAGCCCGCCGCATTCATGCCAGCTCACGGCATGGCCCGTCAGCTTTTCTAATTGCGGATAAAGTTGCGTGCCGTAATTGTGAACCTTGGTCATGTTCAACGATGAGTTGAAATGTGGGCATTGCCCCGCAGCATGCCAGGTGGAGCCGGATGTGAGCTCTCCCTTTTCAATCAGCACAATATCCGACCAGCCTTCAAGTGCCAGATGATAGAGCAACCCCACGCCCATAACCCCACCTCCGACGATAACGACACGGGCATGAGATTTCATTGATGGGGATCTCCAGTTAAAATGTCAGAATCCATGGGATTCTGACATTTCGCAAGGGGCAATTTTAGATGAACTGGTGAGCCAGAACAAACTTAATGAAACGCACTATTCAGCATTTCGAACATCTTTTTATAGTTTCCTGTGGCTTCAGCATTGCGCAGGGGTTTGCAGCGCTCGACGATAACCTCAGTTGCGTCAGGATTTGCCTCAAGAATGGACATGACTTCGGCAATGAACTCCGCCAGCGGCATGGCGTTGGGATCAGAAGCCTGCTGCTTTCCCATTAACTCGGTTTGTACATAGGGAGGAGCAAGTTCGATGACTTTAACTGAGGTGCCTTTCAATTGGTGGCGAATGGATTCCGACCAAAAGTGCATGGCGGTTTTGCTGGCGCTGTAGGTTGGCGTCAAAGCCAGTGGCACAAAAGCCAGACCCGAAGAAACTGTCATGATCGTTGAATGTTTTTGCGCGAGCAGATGCGGAAGCAATGCAGCGGTGAGGCGCATTGGGCCTAGAATATTGGTTGCGACGGTGGCTTCGACAGTGGCCAGATTTTCGGGGGCCTTGATAAAGCTCTCAACTTGCATGATGCCCGCGTTGTGAATGACAGCGTTAAGGGTTGGATGATCTTTAGCAATTTGTTGTGCAAAAGCTGTAATGTTCGCAGCGTCTGCAATATCAAGTTCCGCCACAGCCATGCCGGGATTGGCGTTTGCTACGTCCTGCAGCACAGACTTTCTGCGCCCGGCGATGATGACTTTGTTTCCCTTGGCATGAAAAGCTTCCGCCAGCCCGCGGCCAATTCCGCTGCCACCGCCTGTGATCAATATTGTATTTCCAGTCATCTGCATTTTAATTTCTCTTTCATAAACGAAAATCTAGCTGCCCTATAGACGCCAGCTTTACATAAAAAATACGGCACCCAATTGATTTATACCAACCGCCAGCAAACCATCTTGAGCCAAAACGAGGTGCTGGCCGTCAAAGCGGTACCCCAAACCTATGGGCAACAAACGCCATAAGTAGAGGCCTTGGTGCGCGACAACTTGCACGTAGATTTATCATAGTGGACCGCTTTAATTTTAGTCTTTTACCAGTGAAGCATAGCCCGCTCCGGCCATTGCGGACAGCATTTGATCAACGGTTGATTTCTGATCGTCAAAGGTCACGATGGCAGTTTTTTGTTCAAGAAATATTTCTACCTTAGAAACACCTGCCAGTGATGAAAGCGCGTTCTTTATATTGTGCGGGTCGGCTCCACACATCATCGTTGACACATCGAGCGTCACATTGTGTTCGGCCGCAAATGCATAACTTGTATGCAAAAATCCAGAAACCAACATGACAGTGATAGAAAGCAAGCGCATTTGAAATTGACCCTTCGCCCATAGGTCTAACACATGTTGCAGTTTGCATAAGTAACTTTCTCGAGATCAAGAAACTTTAGTTTTCGCCAATCTAGCGACTTGTCCAAAACATCGTGTGCGTTGTCAATTTTTGCCCAATTGATTCAATGCTAAAACCAATACAGCGTGGGCTTCACCCTGACCTAAATTCAAAATCTTATGCGAAATTTGCAAAATTGCTAATGGTGGACGTTATTGGTTCTGGATACGGGCGGATGGTAACTATCAACGACCTGCGCTATCTCGAAAAAAGTTCAACAACAGTCAAATCCACGGTTTGGCGACCTGATACAACAGCAGCGCGGCAGCCGTTGCCACGTTCAGGCTTTCCACGCCGTCCTTCATTGGAATTCTTACAAGCTGCGTGCAGGATTTCATAAGCTCTGAGCTGAGGCCGCGCGATTCACTGCCCAGGGCCAGCAAAACCGGGTGCAGGTATTCGCGCCTGAAATCACTGCGTGCGGTTCCGGAAGTGCCTACTACATCGCCGGGCCAGGCTTTGGCGAAGTCGAGCATGGCGGCCAAGTTCATCCGCACCACTGTCACCGCAAAAATCGATCCTGTTGAAGCACGCACGGCTTCTGGCGAATAAGGGTCGCAACAATCGCCCACCAGAATGATGCCTTTAACGTCAACTGCATCAGCGGTGCGGATGATGGTGCCCATGTTGCCGGGGTCGCGGATTTCGTCGAGGGCCAGCCACAATCCGTCCTTTGATGGGTGCGGCTGATAGCGCTGCTTGAACACGCCTAACACATCATGCGGGTTGTTTTGACCAGAAAGTTCGCTCATCACTTTATCGGTGACCAACGTGGGTTTGACCTCGTCAAATATGTCAACGCGCTTGGTGGCCACCACATAGTCCGGCACCCAGCCCAACGCCTCAGCGCGTTCCAGCATGGAAAATCCTTCGGCCAGAAAAAGCCCGGCCTCGCGGCGTTCCTTCTTTTGTTCAAGTGAGCGGATGAGTTTGATGGTGGGGTTTTGCAGGGACGAAATGGGAAGCATGCACGTGTAATAAACGTTGACGCCTGATTTAACAACGTCTCTGCGCAGCCAAGAGCTTCACCCTACCTTCCTCTTCCTAATTTTCACATTCTATGCGACATTTCTAAAAAAAATGATTTGGGAGGATCGATATGCCGTCTGCACACGAAAACATTTCGGGCTGGCTTCTAAAATTTGAAGCCGCGCTGAAATCAGCAAACACCGCCGAGGTTACCGCTCTTTTTGATGAAGACTGTTATTGGCGTGATCTAGTTTCCTTCACCTGGAATATCAAAACCATGGAAGGAAAGGCGCAGATTGCCGACATGCTGAAAGCCACCTTAGGCGACGTGCGGCCTTCAAATTGGACATTGGAAGGCGAGGCTTCGGGCGATGATGCATTGAGTGAAGCCTGGATCATTTTTGAAACAGCAGTGGCGCGCGGGCGAGGCCAGCTGCGCTTGAAAAACGGTAAGGCATGGACTTTGCTCACCACTATGGTTGAGCTGAAAGGCCATGAGGAAAAAAAGGGTACTGCCCGCATCAAGGGTGTAGAACACGGTGCCAAAGAGAACCGAGAAAACTGGGCCGAGATGCGCGCGCGTGAAGAGCAAGAGCTGGGCACAAAAACGCAACCCTACTGCCTGATCATTGGCGGTGGCCAAGGTGGCATTGGACTTGGGGCAAGGCTGCGCCGGCTAGGCGTGCCCACCATCATCATTGAAAAAAACAAGAAGCCGGGGGATAGTTGGCGCAAGCGTTACAAGTCGCTCTGCCTGCATGATCCGGTCTGGTATGACCACATGCCTTATCTGCCTTTCCCCGATGATTGGCCGATTTTTTCTCCCAAAGACAAGCTGGGTGACTGGCTGGAAATGTACACCAAAGTTATGGAACTTAATTATTGGGGCTCTACGGAATGTAAATCTGCCAAATATGATGAGAAGAAAAAGCACTGGGTGGTGAAAGTGAACCGCAGCGGCAAGACTATGACGCTAAAGCCACAGCACCTGATTTTGGCCACCGGACAATCTGGCTTTGCAAACATTCCCAAATTTCCGGGAGCCAAGAATTTTAAAGGTGATCAGCATCACTCATCGCAACACCCCGGCGCTGATAAATACAAGGGCAAGAAAGCGGTGGTCATCGGCTCCAACAATTCAGCGCATGACATATGTGCAGCGCTGTGGGAGCAGGGTGCGGATGTGACCATGGTGCAGCGAACGTCCACGCATATTGTGAAATCAGAAACGCTGATGGATATTGGGCTGGGAGATTTGTATTCCGAAAAGGCTGTGAAGAACGGTATTGACCACCACAAGGCCGATTTAATCTTCGCTTCACTTCCCTACAAAATTCTCCCCAGCTTTCAAATGCCAGCTTATGAAAAAATGAGAGAACGTGATGCCGATTTTTACGCACGGCTGGAAAAAGCAGGCTTCCTGCATGATTGGGGCGATGACAATTCGGGCCTGTTCATGAAATACCTGCGCCGGGGTTCTGGTTATTACATTGACGTGGGTGCTTCAGAATTGGTGGCGGAGGGCAAGATCAAACTCAAAACCAAGGTAAGCGTCAAAGAAATCAAGCCAAAATCTATTGTGTTCAGCGATAACAGCGAATTGAAAGCTGATTTGATCGTTTATGCCACTGGCTATGGCAGCATGAATGGCTGGGCAGCGAAACTCATATCGAAAGATGTGGCCGACAAAGTGGGCAAATGCTGGGGTCTCGGCAGTAACACGACCAAAGATCCAGGCCCATGGGAGGGAGAGCTGCGCAACATGTGGAAACCCACCGCACAAGAAAACTTGTGGTTCCACGGTGGTAACTTGCATCAGTCACGGCACTATTCGCAGTTTCTGTCATTGCAGTTAAAAGCCAGAATGGAAGCTCTGAACACGCCCGTCTACGGCATGGAAAAGGTCCATCATCTGTCCTAACTTATGACTGCGGGCAGGACGGGTGAAGGAGAAAGACAACTTAAAGGAACTTTGCTAAAACAACTTACATGAACCACCACACCCCCAACATCAAAACTGGTATTTCTGTTTGCCCGCATGATTGCCCGTCGGCTTGCGCGCTTGAAGTGGAGCTGCTTGATGAGAACACCATTGGCCGCGTGCGGGGGGCCAAGGATAATTCTTACACGCTAGGCGTGATCTGCGAAAAAGTTGCGCGTTATGCCGAACGCATTCATCATCCAGAGCGGCTGCTGCACCCGATGAAGCGCACAGGCCCCAAAGGCTTGGGCCAGTTTACCCGCATCACCTGGGATGAAGCGCTGGACCTGACGGCTGCTGCCTTTAACAAAGCCGAAGCAAAGTTTGGCAGTGAAAGCGTGTGGCCCTACTACTATGCAGGCACCATGGGCCTGGTCATGCGCGATGGCATTGAGCGCCTGCGGCATGTCAAATCTTATTCCGGCATGTACGGCACGGTGTGCATAGCACTCTCATGGGCAGGCTATTTCGCAGGGACTGGCCGCATTGCAGGTGTTGATCCCCGCGAGATGCAGAAATCTGACCTCATTGTGGTGTGGGGCGGCAACCCGGTGAACACCCAAGTCAATGTGATGACACATATTGGCATCGCGAGGAAAACCCGGGGCGCGAAAATGGCATGTGTGGATATCTACAACACCGGAACCATGAAGGCCGCTGACATCAAATTGCTGATCAAACCTGGCACGGATGGGGCATTGGCCTGCGCTATTATGCATTTGCTGTTTCGTGATGGCCACGCCAATTGGGATTATTTAAATCAGTACACGGATTATCCAAGGGAGCTTGAAGCTCACCTTCAAGACAAAACGCCCGAATGGGCATCTGACATTTGTGGCTGCCCGGTTTCTGAAATTGAGGCTTTTGCCAAACTGATTGGGCAAACACCCAAAACCTATTTCCGCATTGGTTATGGTTTTACCAGGTCGCGCAATGGCGCAGTGAACATGCACGCCGTTACTTGCATTCCGGCCATCACGGGAGCGTGGCTCAATGAAGGGGGCGGCGCACTGCATTCAAACAGCAGCTCTTACAAATGGAATAAAACCCTGATTGAGGGCACGAACGCGGCCAAGGGCAAATTTCGCGTGATGGACCAGGCCCGTGTGGGCCAAGTGCTGCTGGGGAACCCCGATGATTTGCAAGGCGGGCCGCCTGTTAAAGCCATGCTCATTCAAAACACCAATCCAATTTCAATTGCACCGGACCAAAACAAGGTAAAACAGGGCTTTGCCCGTGAAGATTTGTTTGTGTGTGTCCATGAGCAATTTATGACCGAGACAGCGAAATATGCCGATGTGTTGCTGCCTGCCACCATGTTTCTGGAACATGACGATATCTATCAAGGGGGCGGCCACAGCCACATTCTCTATGGCCGCAAATTGGTGAATGAGCCAGGCGAATGCCGCAACAACCATGATGTGATCGCAGAATTGGCCAGGCGCGTTGGTGCTGAACATCGCGGGTTTGACATGACCCCGCGCGAGATCATTGATGAGACGCTGGTTAAATCACACCGACCGGGTTTGGAAGTGCTGGACACGGATAACTGGGTGGATACCAAACAGGATTTTGAGACCGCCCATTTCATCACAGGCTTTGGCCATCCCGGTGGAAAATTTCATTTCAAACCGGATTGGAAACGCGCGGCGTTTTTGTCGCCCACCGGCCAACTTGGCCCCTTTGATGAGCTGCCAGAATTTCCCGACTATTACACAAGCCTAGAAACAGCCAATGCTGAATTCCCCTTCCGCCTGGCCACGTCGCCCGCCCGCATGTTTCTGAATTCAACCTTCAACGAAACACCCTCAAGCCTAAAACGCGAAGGCCGCCCGAGTGTGATGGTTCACCCGCAAGATTTGTCCGACTGCAGATTAATCGATGGCGACAAGGTGAGGATTGGCTCGGCGCGTGGTGAAGTTACACTGCATGTCAAAGCCAATGAGGGTCAAAGGCGCGGCGTGCTGATCGCGGAGGGTCTGTGGCCCAACGCGGCCCACGAAGATGGCTGCGGCATCAACACGCTCACCGGGGCAGACCAGCCAGCGCCCGCTGGTGGCGGTAGCTATCACGATAACCGGGTATGGATGCGCAAGAAAATTCAGTAACTGAAACCTGAACCTTGCCTGAACACATCCTTCAGGCCCCACTCATCCGTATACGGATAAACCAGCATAAATTCACAATTTAGGCGTGTTCCGGTCGAACTTTTGTCGGTTAACCACGTTACTACTGAAATGAGGCGACAAAGGTTTGGCCTTTGTTAAGAGGTTGTTAACCATGACGATTGCGACGCAAGTGTTTGAAAAGAATCATTTTCTCGAGTCCCAGAATCAGGCCACAAGCTTTCCCATGAGCGAAAAGGACAGGAAACGCGGTTATCTGCTGATGTTGTGTTTGGCATTTGGCATCGGCTTGGCAATTCTGGCACCCGTAGTCGTGCTTGCGGCCTAGATCAGTTTTGACAACCTCTCCGTTAATAAATCGAAGAAACCATTTGCGTTAATTCCACGGCACACCGTGGCATTGGGTTTGCGGTCCGTCACCCGCCACCAATCAACAATTGTCATGCCCATGGTCAATTCGCTTTCGCATTCAATGACCACATTCACATCGCGCGATGTGAAAAGGTCTGGTCGCAGCAGCCACGCAATCACACAAGGATCATGTAACGGGCCACCGTCCGTGCCATATTTCTGTTCGTCGAAACGCTCAAAGAAATCCAGCAATTGTGCAGTGGCAGGGCCAACCCTGTTGGTCATGGTTCGAAATTTCTCCACTCTGGCACGCGTGGTCAGGGCCTGGTGGGTGCAATCCAGTGGAATGAGAGTGAAGGGAATCCCAGCTTCCAGCACCAAGCGTGCGGCATGCGGATCAACGTAAATATTAAATTCTGCTGCGGGCGTCACGTTGCCCCCTTCAAAAAAACCGCCCCCCATGGCCACAATACGCTTAATGCGTGGTGCAATGCGGGGCTCTTTCACCAAAGCCAAGGCCACATTTGTCAACGGACCAAGTGTGCAAAGTGTAACTGTGCCCGCATCGTGCGTCATCAATGTTTCGATCATGAAATCTACCGCATGTTGATGTTGCAGCGGCATTGTTGGTTCCCGCAAATCAGGCCCGTCAAGACCGGTTCGACCATGAACGTGTTCGGCTGTGACCAGCGACCGAAACATGGGGCGAATGGCGCCTGAATAAATCTTGATGTCGGTCCTGCCAGCAAGCTCACAAATCTTGCGGGCGTTCACTGTCGTGAGCGCCAAAGGCACATTGCCAGCAACGGCGGTAATACCCAGCACTTCCAATTCCGGCGAGGCCAGCGCCAAAAGAATAGCAACGGCATCATCCTGGCCAGGATCAGTGTCGATAATGATTGGAAGGGTCATTTGGAAAATTTAAATCCACCACGTCAAGAATTGAATACGATCAAGTGCGAACAATAGCATACACACCATTCCGATTTACAGAGCTTTCCAGAAAATGACCTTATCATCTCCATGTCCCCAGAAATCGCGGATGCGCGCTGTTTCCCCATAACCAAGTTTTTTATAAAATTTGCGCGTTTGTGCAAAATGTTCTGTGCCGGAAGTGTCAGCGATTAAAATGCGTTGGCTTTGTTCCCGCAAATAGCTTTCCAATTTTTTTACAATTCCAGCGCCGACGCCTTGACCCTGGCGCGCTGGCAATACCGCAATGGCCAACATGTTCCAAGTGCCATCGGTTAGCTTTTCTGGGACTGCATAACAAAACCCCACCACCTTATCTTCCAAAACAGCAGTAAGCCAAATCGCGCTTCTATCAATTTGCTCGAAATGGTTGGCCAACAAGTCGCGCAATACTTCAGGGGGGAAAAGTTGAGTTTCGTCCACCACTGCCTCAAGTGCTGCACTATCTACTGCCTCGGTAATCCTTATTTCCAAAATTCTCTCCCATGGGCCAAAACAACACCAGAAATAGTGAGTTAATTTGATGTGCTTCAAATATCAAATCTATTCGAAGAGGCATGAGCAAAATAACACCACTCGTCGCTCGCTTTAATCTTGCGGCCACTGCATATATGGAAAGACATTAGGAATGCACTTTTTTCACCCGCGCCAACTGTCACACTTTTGCCAAATACATTCAGCGTGAGCATCACGTTTCTACTTGACGAAAGTCATCTCTTACTGTCACGCTGCTGACAATATGTTGTCAGCTGTGTGAAGGTATAGGTATTGTGAGACGCGCCGACCGATTACTCCGGGTTATCCAACTGCTACGCCGCCACCGCAGGCCGGTGACGGGACAGGTGATGGCTACCGAACTTGAAATATCGCTGCGCACACTCTACCGCGATATTGCCGTTCTGATCACGGACGGTGTGCCCATTCGTGGCGAAGCTGGTGTTGGCTATGTATTGGGCGAAGGGTATGATTTGCCGCCGCTTATGTTCAAGGCCGATGAGCTGGAAGCCGTCATGCTGGGCCTGCGCTGGGTGGCCAAACGGGGCGACCCCGATTTGGCGCGCGCGGCCATGGACACCGCAGCAAAGATCGGCACGGTTTTACCCGCCCATCTCAAACCGTTCCTCTATGATTCGCCGCTGATTGCCTCACCCAATTTTCAAATCACGCAAGACCGCATTGATGTTGCCTCATTGCGCCGCGCTATTCGCGATCAGTTCAAGCTGCTGGTCAGCTATAGCACGGAGGATGGGACAAATTCTGTTCGCGTCATCTGGCCGCTTGGCATCTCGTATTATGATGCGCAGCGCCTCGTTTTGGCGTGGTGTGAATTGCGCCAAGATTTTCGCAGCTTCCGAACCGATCGGATGGCAAGCTGTGAGGTGCTTAAAGATAAATACAAGGAACGCCGCAAGGTTTTGCTGTCGCGTTTTCAGGATCATGTGCGACAGGAATCAGGCTTGCCCCTGTTGGAGGTTTTCAATTAAACGCCTTGCCACTTGCGCAACAGCCAGCGGATAAAGCTTGTGCTCTTCAATCAACACCCGCGCTGCCAAACGCTCTGGGGTATCGCCTTCCAAAATAGGCACGCGTGCTTGTGCAATGATCGGGCCATCATCCAGTTCTGCGGTCACGTAGTGAACTGTACAACCCGCTTCCTTATCTCCTGCTGCAAGGGCGCGCGCGTGGGTGTGAAGGCCTTTGTAAAGTGGCAAGAGGGAAGGGTGGATATTGATCACGCGGCCCTGCCACGGGGCGATCAACACGGGCGTCATGATGCGCATGAACCCTGCGCACGCCACGAGATCGAGTCGCTGCGATTGTAAAAAGGCATTAAGAGCAACATCAAAATCTTCCCGGCTGGCATAATCTTTGTGGTTTACCACAGATGTGGCAATGCCTTCGCGCGCGGCAATTTTCAATCCGCCGGCATCAGGCCTGTTTGAGACAACGCATACAATTTGAGCAGGGTAGGCCGCAGCGCGCGATGCCTTAATTAGCGCGTGCATGTTGGACCCTGCGCCTGAGATCAAAACACCGACTCGTGCAAGGCTCAACGGCTCTGGCTTCACAATGCCCCGCTATAAGCAACTTGCGCTTCTTTACCTTTGCGCTTGCGGATGACACCCAACGTTACAACTTTTTCACCCGCCGTCTTCAGCGCGGCAGAAATTGATTTTGCGTCTTTGGCCTTCACCACGACAATCATGCCTACCCCGCAGTTGAAAGTGCGCAACATTTCACGTTCAGGGGTTCCCCCAATAGTCGACAACCATTTGAACACTGGCAAATAAGGCACTGCATTCAAATCAATCTCTGCGACAGTGGTTTTTGGCAAAACGCGCGGAATATTTTCAGTAAATCCGCCACCTGTAATATGGGCCAAGGCCTTAACGGACTTGCCTGTTTTCAGAACGCTCAACACGGATTTCACATAAATCCGTGTTGGCGTGAGCAAAGATTGAGCCAGGCTTTGGCCCTTGCTGAACGGTGAGGGCGCCTCATAGGCAACTCCACTCATGGCAACAATCTTTCGGATCAGAGAATAACCATTCGAATGCGGGCCACTCGATGCCAAACCCAAAATCACATCGCCTGGCCCAACATCGGCGCGGGGCAAAATCTTTTTCCGTTCAACGGCCCCCACGGCAAAACCCGCCAGGTCATAATCTGATCCGTGATAAAGGCCCGGCATTTCGGCCGTTTCCCCGCCGATCAGCGCGCAACCTGCCTGTCTGCAGCCCTTGGCTATTCCAGCCACTACCTCACGCGCTGTTTTCACATCCAGTTTGCCGGTGGCATAATAATCCAGAAAGAACAAAGGTTCGGCCCCCTGCACAATCAGATCATTGACCGACATGGCGACCAGATCAATGCCAATGCCTGTATGCAAACCAGTTTCAATTGCAATTTTTAACTTGGTGCCTACACCGTCATTTGCCGCCACCAACACGGGGTCTCTGAACCCACAGGCTTTCAAATCAAAAAGTCCGCCAAAACCACCCAGTGCGGCAGTGGCCCCGGTGCGCCGTGTTGATTTTGCGAGCGGTTTTATAAGCTCTACGAGATCATTGCCTGCCGTGATATCCACGCCCGCATCGGCATAGGTGATTCCGTTTTGTGGTGCTTGTTTGCTGTCGCCCATGCCGCTAGTTTGCCTTAATGAAAGTGTTAAGCGATGTCACCGGGCTTAGCCCGAACTGCGCAGGGAATAAAGCCCGAATGGGGATTTTAAAAACTGATATGAGATGGTTATGTGCAGCGCTGATCGGGCTCAGTTCCAGTGCTTTTGCCGCTGGCCCGGTGGAAACCAGTGTGTTCTCCGTGCAGGGCGTTGTCGTGGATGTGACTGATACAAATGCGGCCGCCGCCAAAGACAAGGCGCTTGTTGATGCGCAGTTGAAAGCCTTCACGGCTCTTGCAGATAAACTTGGCAACGCCGAGTTCGCTGCGCAAATGGCAAATCTTGAAGCAAAAGACGTGGTTCCGCTTTTGAAATCTTTGTCAATTGAGGAAGAAAAGATCAGCCCTGGTCGATATGAAGGCAAGTTTACAGTGCGTTTCTTGCCCGAGAAAGTAAAGCCAATATTTCAGCGGAATGGTATTTCGCTGCCCGCCGCGCAAGGCCCTGCCATGTTGGTGATCCCCGTGTGGTCGGATGGCGTTAATACCGTGCTGTGGGAAGACAATCCATGGCGCAAAGCCTGGCAGGAGTTGAATGCCCAGCAGGCCCAAATTCCGATTATCATTCCGCTGGGTGATCAGGACGACTCCGCCATTCTGTCTCCGCAAGAGGCTTTGAACAACGATCCGGTGAAGCTGGAAGCCTTGCGCCGCCGCTATGATGTGAAAACATTACTGGTGGCTTTTGCCGAACCAGCAGTGGGCGGTGGCGTTCATGCCCGCATGGTTGGCGCCTCGCCCCTTGGCAAAATCACATTTGACAAAAATTATGTGGCGGATACTGGAACGGAACATGACTCGGCTTTGCTGGCCGTGCAACGCTTCCACAAGGTGATGGTCGACAAATACCAATCTGACACTGCAAAGGCCCGCATGGCCCAACAGGCCGCAGCGGGACCAGCATCTATTCCTGTTACCATTCCTTTTGCTGGACCATCACAATGGAATGGCCTGCGGGCGCGTATATTGTCGACGCCTGGCGTATTGGGTGTGGATTTGAAATCACTGGATGTAAAAGGCGCTTCGGCGCGTCTGCTTTTTGCAGGCGAAATCGGCGACATGCAAAATTCGCTGCAATCCGCAGGGCTTCAACTGACCGACACGGGCAATGGCTGGGTTATTCAGTCCCTTTGAGCACACGCATGAATTTCCCAAATCTTATCACCATCGGTCGAATTTTGTTGGTGCCGCTGACAATATGGCTGTTGATATCGGAAGAGTTTGGTTTGGCTTTTTTCGTGTTCATTGTTGCAGGCCTCAGCGACGGGGTGGATGGCTATCTGGCGCGCACCATGAACAGCCAAACCAAACTGGGTGCTTATCTTGATCCATTGGCAGACAAGGCCTTGCTGGTTTCAGTCTATGCCGCACTGGGACTGGTGAAGATTCTGCCCGCTTGGTTGGTGTTATTGGTCATTACCCGCGATATACTGATCGTAGGGGGTGTTTTGCTGGCGTGGCTCATTGATCAGCCATTGGCCATGAAGCCGCTCTGGATCAGCAAACTGAACACAGTTGTGCAAATTCTCTTCGTGGCGCTGGTGTTGGGTGCTCTTGGTTTGCATTACAATGCAGATATGTTGTTAAACTTGGGCACTATGATTGTAGCGTCCCTGACTGCGGCATCCGGTGCGCTCTATTTAAGAGATTGGATCAAGCACGTGGGCAGCAATGGAGCGGTGTTGTGACTTTGCAAAAGCAAATCGGGTTTTGGATTGGCGCATGTTTTGTCGTCAGTCTTGTCTTGTGGATGTTGCAATCGATCATGTTGCCCTTCATTGCGGGTTTTGTACTTGCATATTTTCTCGATCCGGTTGCTGATCGCCTGCAACGCCTAGGGCTGCCGCGTGTTGTTGCAACAGCAGTTATATTGCTGTCGGCTATCACGGTGTTCATTCTAATCGGTTTAACGGTGGTTCCGGTTATTGCTGATCAATCCGTAAAGCTTGCAACCGACCTTCCTGCTTTGGTGAGGACGTTGGTTGACCGCGCCAATGAGTGGGCACCCCAACGCGTTAAAGATCTGCTTGCCAGTTCCGGTACAAATGTACAGGGGACAATTGCAAGCTTCGCGGGGCGAAGTGCAAGTTGGCTTGCAACATTTTTGGCCTCCCTGTGGTCGGGTGGCATGGCGTTGGTTAATGTGCTTTCGCTACTTGTGATTACACCTATCGTTGCGTTTTATCTGCTGGCGGATTGGGATGACATCGTCGCCAAAGTCGACAGTTGGTTGCCGCGCGATCACGTGGATGAAATCAGGGGATTGGCACAGGACATCAACACGGCGCTCGCTGGCTTTATCCGCGGGCAGGGCACAGTTTGTCTTTTGCTCGGCATCTTTTATGCAGTAGGACTTTCACTTGCGGGTTTGAACTCCGGATTGGCGATCGGGCTTGCGGCTGGATTGCTCAGTTTCATTCCTTATGTAGGTGCGCTCATCGGTGGTATGTTGGCCATTGGGGTTGGCCTTGTACAATTCTGGCCGGATGAAACACAGGTGTTGGTCATCGTTGCTATTTTTGCGGCCGGGCAATTTATTGAGGGCAATTTCCTGTCCCCCAAACTGGTAGGGGGCTCCATCGGGCTCCACCCCGTTTGGATGATGTTTGCGCTGCTGGCATTCTCTTATGTCTTTGGCTTTGTGGGGCTTTTGTTGGCTGTTCCACTGGCCGCCGCAACCGGCGTATTCGTGCGCTATGGTTTGCGGAAATATCTGGCCAGCAAGCTTTACACAGGCACTGTGACACCGCCTGTGGTGGTCACGAAAGTCCAGCGCAAGGCAAAATGAGCCAAAAGAGCCAGCAACTTGCATTTGATCTTCCGCACCGCCAGGCTCTGGGCCGCGACGATTTTCTGGTGACTGCATCAAACAGTGCAGCAGTTGAACTTATTGACCAGTGGCCCAATTGGCCAAGCTTTGCAGCGTTGATCATAGGACCACCGGGAAGCGGAAAATCGCATCTCACAGAAGTGTGGCGGCAGAAATCGCAAGCTGGTTTTGTTAAAGCCAGTGCACTCGAATTGCCAAGCGTTCCCGAACTGTTGAGTTCACAGACAGTAGCTGTCGAAATCGACAGTGAGTTTGATGAAAGAGCCTTTTTTCATTTGCTGAACTTGACCAGGCAACAAGGCTGCCAGTTGCTTCTCACCGCACAAAGCGGGCCGTCAAACTGGCACTTAAAAATTCCTGATGTGCTCTCGCGCCTTATGGCTTTACCGGCTGTAGCCATCTTGGCACCAGATGATGAATTATTGCGCGGCGTTGTGTTTAAGTTGTTTGCCGATCGTCAGATCCCCATTGATGAAGCCACATTGAACTACATGCTGCTCCGCATGCCGCGGTCGCTTCAATCGGCGCGCGATATTGTAGCGGCCATTGACCATCAGTCTCTTGCCAAACGGGCAGAGATTACCAAGTCATTTGTGGCCCAGGTGCTATCAGGATTTACCAATCCCGATCTCTTGGACGGCGAAAATTCAGATTAAGCGCCGCGCGATCATTTACTTGGAAGGACCACCCACTTGTCCACCGTTCCTACTGCGCGACTTCACCTGAAAGGGGCCCGAACAGAGCATTCATGCAGCGTTCAGCCGAGGCTGAGCGTGCGGTTCATGGCACAAACATCAATACTCAATTCAGCCGGGGCCAGCATATTCATGTAATTGTCGTAAAGCGCTTTTAACGACTCAAGTTTTGTGGAAAGACATTGGCCATGAACGAGCATGTTTCCCCTGCCAGTCTGATTGACAATCCTTCACGTTTTTTCAACCGCGAACTGTCGTGGCTGGAGTTCAACATGCGGGTCTTGGAAGAGGCTAAAAATCCGGCTCATCCGCTGTTGGAACGGGTCCGCTTTCTGTCAATTTCCGGCAACAATCTGGATGAATTTTTCATGGTGCGCGTGGCTGGCCTGGTGGGGCAGATGCGTGAGAACATCATGGAAATCAGCCAAGACGGTTTGACCCCAGCAGAACAGCTTGAACTTGTTCGCAAGCGTGCGCAAGAATTGATGATCGAGCAAGATCGGCGCTGGCTGCAATTGAAAGATGAACTTTCTGATTCTGGCATTGCCATTATTGAGCCAGATCAAATCTCGTCAGACGAGCACAAATGGCTTGACCGCCGCTTTCTGGATCACATCTTGCCAATTGTTACACCCATTGCCATTGATCCTGCGCATCCGTTTCCCTTCATCCTGAACCGCGGCTTTGTCATGGCTGTGGAGCTGCGCCGCCGCAAGGATGGCAATAGCATGAAAGCCTTGTTGCCCATCCCATCGCAGCTTGAGCGCTTCGTGCGCATGCCAGGTTCACAGATCCGCTTCATGCTTCTCGAAACAATGTTGGGGGTTTTTCTGCCGCGTCTCTTTCCGGGCTATGATGTCTTGGGCAAAGGCCTGTTTCGCGTCATTCGTGACAGCGATATTGAAATCGAGGAAGAAGCTGAAGATCTGGTGCGAGTTTTTGAAACCGCATTGAAGCTGCGCCGCCGCGGTGTGGTGATCCGCATGGAGGTGGATGGCGCTTGCCCCGAACATTTGCGGAATTTTATTGCAAACGAACTTGATGTGTCTGGCGATGTGACCATCATGAGTGAAGGCCTGGTGGGGTTTGCCGATACCGAGCAATTGATTTTGGACGAGCGGCCAGATCTGAAATTCACACCTTATCTGGCGCGCTTTCCAGAACGGGTGCGCGACAATGCCGGAGATATATTCTCCGCCATAAGGCAGAAAGATTTTGTGGTTCATCACCCTTACGAATCATTTGATGTGGTGGTGCAGTTCATTCGTCAGGCCGCCAATGATCCTGATGTGGTGGCCATCAAGCAAACGCTTTACCGCACATCGCGCAATTCACCCGTGGTTGCAGCTTTGGCAAAGGCTGCGGAGGCTGGCAAATCCGTCATCGCTTTGGTCGAGCTTAAAGCCCGCTTTGATGAGGAAGCGAACATTCAGTGGGCCCGCGACCTGGAACGTGCAGGCGTTCAAGTGGTGTTTGGTTTTATCGAACTTAAAACCCATGCCAAAGTGTCCATGGTGGTGCGCCGCGAGGGCGGAACCATGCGCACATATGTGCATTTTGGGACTGGCAATTATCATCCTATTACAGCGAAGGTTTACACCGATCTTTCGTTTTTCACCTGTGATCCGGCCTTGGCGCGCGATGCCGCTCGCCTGTTCAATTTTATATCCGGTTATGCTCCACCAGAGGACCTGGAAAAAATATCGCTGTCTCCCCTCAATCTCAAAGATAAATTGTTACAGAATATTCAAGAGGAAATTGTCCATGCCCAGGCAGGCAGGCCAGCTCAAATCTGGGCAAAACTCAATTCGTTGGTGGACCCCGGTATTATTGATGCGTTGTATGACGCAAGCCAGAATGGCGTTTCGATTGATATGGTGGTGCGGGGCATATCCTGCTTGCGTCCCGGCATTCCGGGGCTTTCGGAAAATATCCGCGTTAAAAGCATCATTGGCCGGTTTCTTGAACATTCGCGGATTGTTTGCTTTGGCTCCGGCTATGGTTTGCCACATCCAAAAGCAAAAGTTTATATTGGCTCTGCCGACTGGATGCCCCGCAACCTGCACCGCCGCGTAGAAACTCTGATTCCCATTGAAAACTCCACCGTGCATGAACAGATTCTGGATCAGATCATGGTTGCGAACATGAAGGACAATCTTCAAAGCTGGCAATTGATGCCAGATGGAAGATCGACACGCATTCAGCCAAAAAGCGGCGAGGCTTTATTCAATGCCCATCAGTTTTTCATGGAAAACCCTTCCTTGTCTGGACGCGGCAGTTCGCTTACGACGGGGCCTGCAGCTGAGTCTGTGAAGGCAAAGAAAAAAGGGCGATAAAATAGTCGATACGTGGCACAGGGGATTTAGAACAGAACCGCCGACTTACAAGCCGGTGGCCGTGGTCGATATTGGCTCAAACTCCGTTCGGCTCGTTGTCTATGACGGCCTGCGCCGGTCGCCCGCGCCAATTTTCAACGAGAAGATTTTATGTGGGTTGGGCAAAGGTGTTGCCATCACTCAAAGCTTGAATGAATCTGCCATTGCGCGCGCACTTCTGGCATTGCGGCGCTTTCGCACAATATCCAAGCAAATTGGGGTCAAAACCATTTATGCTTTGGCCACTGCAGCCGCGCGCGAAGCCAAAAACGGTCCTGAATTTATTGATAAAGCCGAAGCGGCCTTGGGTGCTGGCATTCAAATTTTATCCGGCAAGGAAGAAGCACGCTTTGCGGCTCTCGGTGTGATTGCAGGCACGCCAGAGGCCGACGGTTTGGCCGGAGACTTGGGTGGTGGTTCCCTTGAACTGATTGATATCCGGGATGGCAAATTGAATGACGGCATAACACTTCCCATTGGCCCGTTGCGGCTGATTGATTTGGCTGGTGGTTCAATCCAACGGGCGCGCGAAATTGTCGATGAGTATTTCGATAAGGCACCCATTCTGGACCAGCTCAAGGGCCGCACATTTTATGCTGTAGGCGGCACATGGCGCAACTTGGCGCGCATTCATATGGCGCAAGTTAATTATCCATTGCACGTGCTTCACCATTATTCGATGAGCCATCAACAGGCGGGCGGCATTTCGGAACTTGTAGCGGGGCTCACCTCATCATCCCTCAAGGATGTGAAGGACATGTCTAAAAGCCGCGCAGACACCATGCCATTTGGTGCCATGGTGCTGGACCGGTTGTTGCAGAAAACCAAACCGAAAGACGTGGTGGTTTCGGTTTATGGTGTGCGCGAAGGCTTGCTATATTCAAAGCTGCCGCGCAAAAAAATGCAGGCTGATGCACTGTTATCATCCTGTTGGGATTTTGCCAGGCGCTATGCCCGCTCTCCGGCCCATGAATTGGAACTTTGCGATTGGACTGACCAGATTTTTGGTGACAAGGCGCTGCCTGAAAATGATGAGGAACGCAGGCTGCGCCACGCTGCTTGCCTGCTGGCCGATATTGGCTGGCGCGCCCACCCTGATTACCGCGCGGACCGGTCATTAGGCATGATCTCGCAAGCGGCTTTCGTAGGCATTGACCATCCGGGCCGCGTGTTTTTGGCACTCACTGTTTTTTACCGTTACGATGGCGAGGACATCAAGGATGATCTCACCAGGTTGTTGGATGAAAGCCATATTGAACGCGCACACCTTTTAAGTTCGGTCTTCCGCCTGGCCTATATTCTGTCCGCGGCCATGCCCGGCATGTTGCCAAAAATCGGATTGAAGTTGGAAGGCACAAAAATTTTAACCCTCACTCTGCCGCCCAAACTCAAAGACCTTTTGGGCGAACGTGTGGAAAAACGCTTGGCAGGTTTGGCCTTCGAGATGGACCGCACACCAAAAATCGAAGTGAAGTAAGTTCTAACGCCGCATTAAAACCGCACGCCCATTTTCCATTCCAATGCAGGCTTTGCCGTGTTTGATGTCAAGCGCCAAGTTGCCAAAAACCTCGCGCCGCCAGCCGTGCATCAAAGGCACATCGGCATTGTCATCAACGGCAATTGCATCAATCTCTGCGGCACTGGCCAAAAGCTTGGGCGCTATGCCCTCGTTTTCGCACGCCACTTTCAGCGCAAGTTTTAAAACCTCGGCAGCGGCTTGCGCGGCCGCCGACATTTCATCGTTGCGGCCCTTGATGTCTGGAATGGTTTTGGGATCACGCACCAGTCCCTCGGCAACTGCCTTCAAGATGGCAGAGCCCGTGGACGAATTGCCTGTGCCTTTTGAAACAAGGCGCAACTGGTTTAAATCATCAGGTTTCTGCGGCATCTGAATGGCAACTTCAGCAACTGCTTCATCTTTCAAAACACGCCCGCGCGGCACATTGCGACTTTGCGCTTCACGCTCGCGCCAGGCGGCAACCGATATCAACACGCCAAATTGTTTCTTGTTTTGAATGCGCGCCTTGATGCGCCTAAAACTTTCTTCTGGATTGACAATATAGGTTTTAGGATCCGTCAGCGATTGCAGCTCATCATCCAGCCATTTGGCCCGCCCGGTTCCTGCCAGCTGCAATTTCAGCTTTTCATAAACCACACGCAAATGCGTAACATCAGACAGTGCATAAGACGCCTGTTTGTGGGTCAAAGGCCGTCTGGTCCAATCGGTAAACTGCGAAGATTTATCAATAGATGCACCAACCAGTTTGCGCACAACCGCTTCATAGCCAACCTGGTCACCAAAACCGCACACCATGGCAGCAATTTGGGTGTCAATGACAGGATGGGGCAGGGCGCCCGCCAGTTGATACAGAATTTCAAAATCCTGCTTGGCCGCATGAAAGACCTTGAGAATTTTTTGATTTGCCATCAGCTTGAAGAAAGGCTCCAAGCTGAGATCATTTGAAAGTGGATCAATGAGCACAGCCTCTTCCTTGCCTGCCACTTGAATCAAGCACAGCTTGGGATAATAGGTCGTCTCACGCAGAAATTCGGTGTCGACGGTCACAAATTCCTCAGCCGTCATCCGCTCACAAAATGCGGCGAGCGCTTCAGTGGTGACAATGGCTTCGATGGCGACTGGTTCAGCTTTATTCAACATCAGCCAAACACCCGCTTGAAAATTGTTCCGACATGTTTTGTGTGATATTCCAAATCAAAAAGTGCCTCGAGTTCAGCCGCACTCAAATGTGTCATCACATCTTTATCGGCTTTTAAAAAATCCAAAAACTGCCCCTCGCCGCGCCACACCGGCATGGCGCAGCGCTGAACTGCTGCGTAAGACTCTTCCCGGTTCATGCCCTTTTGCGTGAGGGCCAGCAAAATGCGTTGAGAGTGAATGAGGCCTCCTAGTTTATCCAGATTACGTTTCATGTTTTCAGGATAGACCAAAAGCTTGTCGATGACTCCGGCTAAACGTTTGAGCGCAAAATCCAGATGCACGGTGGCATCAGGCCCTATCCCACGTTCCACTGATGAATGTGAAATATCGCGCTCATGCCAGAGTGCTACATTTTCCATGGCGGGTGTAACCGCAGAGCGCACCAACCGCGCAAGCCCGGTGAGATTTTCAGTGAGCACAGGATTGCGCTTATGCGGCATTGCCGATGAGCCCTTTTGCCCGGGCGCAAAATACTCCTCGACTTCCAAAACCTCGGTCCTTTGCAAATGTCGAATTTCAGTAGCCAAGCGCTCGATGGAACTGGCGATCACACCTAACACGGCAAAGAACATGGCGTGCCGGTCCCGCGGAATAACTTGGGTGGATACAGGCTCAACACTCAATCCCAATTTTGCGGCCACATGTTCTTCAACCGATGGATCGATGTTGGCAAACGTGCCAACGGCACCCGAGATGGCACACGTGGCCACAGTTTTTCGCGCCATGACCAAGTGTTCGTGGGCGCGCTGAAATTCGGCAAAGGCAAAGGCCAATTTCAAACCGAATGTTACAGGTTCGGCGTGAATGCCATGGCTGCGGCCTATGCAAATGGAGTTTTGGTGCTCAAATGCGCGCCGCTTCAAGGCGGCCAGCAATTCATCGATGTCGGATAGCAGAAGATCGGCAGCCCGGGTCAGCTGAATGTTAAAGCAGGTGTCCAGCACATCAGATGATGTCATGCCCTGGTGCACAAAGCGCGCCTCTGGCCCTACAATCTCTGACAGATGGGTGAGAAACGCAATCACATCATGTTTGACTTCAGCTTCGATTGTCTCGATGCGCCCCACATCAAACACCGCGTCGCGTCCCTTGGCCCAAATGGTTTCAGCGGCGGTTTTGGGAATAATGCCAAGCACAGCTTGCTGGTCTGCCGCGTGGGCCTCTATTTCAAACCAAATCTTAAACCGCGTCTGCGGGTCCCAAATCTGGGTCATTTCTTTGCGGGAATAACGCGGGATCATCAACTACCTCTTAGAGGCAGCCTCTATCAAATTTGCCTCACCAATGCGAGAGGATTCCGGGATTGGACAACCCTCTCCATATCTTGCGAGGATGTCTTAAAATTGGTCATATTCAGGAACTGATTTCCCTGCGCAAGGCTAAATCCATTTTGCGTCTAATTCTGCCCTCTTAGAATGCGCCGCAGCCGTTGGAATGCGGTCCAAAGCGCAGGCGTTGTTTTGATCATGCGCTTGGCACTTTGCTCTGCGCGTAAATATGTGGTTATCGGAATTCCCGCCAGTGTGAAGGCGGCTATCAAATGAAACAACTGCGTTTCCTGCTCAGCCCACAACAACTTGTAATCTGCCTCTCCGGGCGAGAAATCAAAGTAAGGGATGCGGGCCGTGCAACACCACTCAATTACGTTGCGCAGCAACATGTCGCCTGGCGACAGGGGCAGGGGTGCCGTTTCGCTTAACGCTGTCATCATCAGGTGAAAGACATTGTTGTGAACTGCACCCAACACCAAACACATGGTGCTGCCTTTGAGGGTCAAACCGAACAACCTGAGTTTGCCGTTCTGTGCGAGCAGATCGTAAAACTGGCGCCGTTGCAGGTCAAAAACTGGGCTAATGCCAAGTTTCGCCAGTTGTTGATCTTTGAGGTTATAAAGTTCAGCGAGCCGCTCTGGCAGATCATCTGGGCTGCACTCATAAAAACGGGCTCCCATTTCTTCTAGTCGCGCATCGCGCCTTCTGATTTTGCTGATGGATTTGGCTGACCGCTTGCGCGCATGAAGTGCTGCATAATCTGGCTCCAGGTTCAAGCCAAACGAGCGGTTGGCAGCCTTGACCAGATTGATCGATTTCAGAGGATTGACCTGTCCGGCTATGGTGTCTGGGCAATTTTGCAAATTTACAACATCAAATCCTGGCAGGAGCTTGAGCAGGTCTTGAAAATGAGCAGTAAACCACTGTGGGTCAGCATCAAGCGCTGTGAGACCTGCACCATAGGAACAATCTCGTTGCGCCAGCCATTCCAAAACGCGAACACCCATAACTTTTCGAATTTGAAACGGAAGAACGAACGAGAGTGTGCCAGATGGCCTTTGCCCCAGCACGATCACCGGAGTGATGTGGTCTGATTTGCCAGCGGTTTCCAGCCAAGCCCGACACCAATCATAACTTTGGAAAAAACTGCAAAGGCCTGTAGCTTCCAATTTTTCCCACTGTCTGCGCATACTTGGCAAAGACCGTGAAACTGAAAGACTAATGCCACCTACCGTCATGTTCGCAAAAGGCAGGGCCGGACTATCTTCGAAATCTGTTTGAACGCGCGTTAACATTTGAACTCAACTCACGCGCGCAAGGGTATCACAGGCTGCTCATCATGTGGAAGCACGTTCGTGTGAACGGGTTAATAAGTCGAAGGCCTTAGAAGGCCTTGAATGTGACAATCGTAAAGGTGTCTCGAATACCGGCAATGGTCTGCACTTTCTGTGCAATGAAATGGCCAATGTCTTCGCCATCCTTCAAATAGAACTTGACCAGCAGATCATATTCACCGGCAGTGGAAAAAATCTCCGATGCAATTTCCGCATCGGCTATGGCTGTGGCCACACTATATGATTTTCCCAGATCACATTTGATCTGCACAAAAAATGCGCGCATTGTTTTGTCCTGTTAGTCAGCTGAAAGTTCGGCTGCATAGGTGCCGCTGGACCATGTGTACCATATAAAATTCGGTTGGCGAAGATCGCCCTTGGAATCAAAACTGAGTGGCCCCAAAACTGTGGTGAAAGTTTTACCAGATCGTAAGTGAGCGCTCATGGCCTGACCATTGCTTGAACCGCTAGCCTCTGCCGCCGCGGAAAATAGCTGCACCGCGGCATAGCTGGCCAATGTTGCACCGTCAGCGCTGGTCAATGACCGCATGACGGCTTTTGCGTCTGGACCGGCTTGCGGATCGATTGCAAAGCTGACCCGTGTGCCCTCGCCGGCTTGTCCAGATCTTTCCCAGAATTGCGGAACTAGCAGCGCATCAGGGCCATAAATCTTGACCGTGCCATCTAACGCGGCCGCAAGTTTGCCCGCATCAGTTGCTGTGCACGCACAATAAACCGCAGAAATGGCCTGTGACTTGATGGCCGTCACAGCGTCTTCCAAACTTTGATCATCAGGTTTCAGCGTGAGAGACAAAGCAGCCTTGCTGTTGAGCCCTGCTGAAAAGCTGGCCGCCAGCAGCACGGCAGATGCACTGCCATCGTTGAGAACTGCAATAGCACCATTCGGAAAGTCCTGCTGCATGCGGCGCGCTGCAAATGCGCCTTGTGCATCATCGCGGGGTGCCACCCGAACGACATTTGCCAGCCCGGCCTCAGTTAAAGCGGGCAAGCTGGCAGAGGGCGCAATCATGGGAATATTAGCCGCTTCATAAAGTTTGGCAGCGGCAAGTGAGGGATATGAGCAAAAATGACCGATCACCACACGCACTTTATTTGCAATCAAGTTTTGCGCTGCCGCTTCGGCTTGGCGGCTGTCACAGCCATCATCAGCCGTTACCACATCGAGCAATTCACCTTCAATACCACCTTTGGCGTTGATGTCCTCAACAGCGGCTTTGGCTCCGGCAACCATCTGTGTGCCAAAGGCAGAATATGGCCCTGTGAGAGGGCCTGCCACGCCAATAAGTATTTCGGCATGGGTCATTGCTGCATTAAAAACCAATGCCAGAAATGCAAACACCACCCAAAAACGGTCATTCCTGCGAAAGCTGGAATTTCGGAGCTTTAGAGGTTTCCCGCTTTTGCGGGATTGACGATATAGTCCAGTGATCAACATCACCATCCCACACAAAAGAAAACCCGCGCAAAGTTAATCGCGCGGGTTCGGTTTAGATAAATGTCATTTTACTGAATTGTCGGATCTTCGGCATAGTTGCCATTGTCAAATTTGTACCACACATATTTGGCACCGATGAGATCGCCCTTCGCATCCAGCTTGATTGGACCAAGAACGGTCTTCATTTCATTGCCAGCACGAAGCCAGGTGGCAAGTGTCTTGCTGTCAGTTGACTTGGTTGCTGCAGCAGCTTGAGCATACATTTGGATCGCAGCATAGGTGAACAATGTATAGCCTTCTGGATCATAACCAGCAGTCTTGAACTTGGCGACCAGCTCCTTGGCTTCCGGAATATTGCGGGGCTCAGGCGCAAATGTGAAGATCATGCCTTTGGCAGCTTCACCTGCGATGGTCCAGAATTCAACGTTGTTCATTGAATCGCCAGACAGCATCTGTGCTGTTGAACCTTGTTCGCGCATTTGCTTCAAGATCAACGCACCTTCTGGGTGATAGCCACCGATGTAGACGGCATCAATTCCAGCATCCTTCATTTTTGAAACGAGCGCGGAATAATCCTTCTCACCGGGGTTGATTGATTCAACCATAGTTGGCTTCAAACCAGCTGCTGTCATGGCAGCGTTGGTTGCATCAGCAAGACCTTTGCCATAGGCAGACTTGTCATCAATGATTGCAATCTTTTTGCCAGCGAATTTTTTCGCCAGGAAGTTGCCTGCCACCAAGCCTTGCGCATCGTCACGGCCACACACGCGAGCGACGTTCCAGCCGCCTTCGTCGGTGAACTTTGGATTTGTTGAAGCTGGCGTAATTTGCAGAACGCCTTCTTCTTCATAAACCTTCGACGCAGGAATTGATGAACCGGAGCAGAGATGTCCTGCAACGAACTTCACACCCTTTGATGCCATTTGGTTGGCAACGGCAACGGCTTGCTTTGGATCGCAGGCATCATCACCAATTTCCAATTTCAACATTTCGCCATTCACACCGCCAGCAGCGTTAATGTCGGCTACGGCCATTTCGGCACCGCGCTTATATTGTTCACCAAGAGCTGCAAGCTGGCCAGTTATTGGGCCGACCGTAGCAATCGTAATATCAGCCAAGGCCGTTGTTGCGGAAAGGGCTGCAGCAAAGCTGAGCGCAATTCCAGACAGAATAAGTTTCTTCATAGACAAGTCTCCCTAAGAGTTTTGTGACCAGATGGTCGGTCGGGGTGTAACGCCCCTTGAGCATTAGTTTTGCCCAAAGAAGCGGTGATTGGAAGGAAAAAGTGAATTCCCTTCAACAATTTCGAAAAATAATTAATGCGGCTTTTGTCTCCACGACAGTGGACCAGTGCGTTCATAGGCCCAAGGGTATTGTGTGGTCATTTGCGAGGTTCGCGTCATCCGGTAACCGAGCAGGGCGAAAGCCAGAATGACCAAGGTTTGCACAGCGTAATAGTAAAACGAAGTCAGCGTTTCACCAAACAAAGCAAAATGCAAAAACCGCAATCCCGCACCAAAGATCATCATATACAAAACCAGCATCCAAACGGGTTTCCACCCCAACGCAAGCGAACGCCCGCCCATGAAGCTGGCACCGCCACCGCCAATAACACTCAGGATGAAAAACACCCAGAAATTCCCTTCAGCAATCCAGGCCGTCATGTCAGTGTCCCCCTTCAAGATAGGCGGCGCGCACTTCGGGGCGTTTCAAAAGTTCGGCGCCTGTGCCACTCATGGTGATTTTGCCGTTCACCATCACATAGGCACTGTGGGCCAATTTCAGCGCATGGAAGGCATTTTGCTCAACCAGCAATACAGTCAGCCCTTCTTCCTCATTCAGTTTTTTGATTGCCGCAAAAATCTGTTTTACAATGATAGGCGCCAAACCCAATGACGGTTCATCCAACAGCAAAAGCCGGGGGCGCGCCATGAGTGCACGGCCGATGGCGAGCATTTGCTGCTCACCACCTGAAAGTGTTCCTGCGCGCTGATCGCGGCGTTCTTCAAGGCGGGAAAACAGCGTGAAGACTTTTACAAGGTCCTCATCAAAATGACGAAGCTTGTCGACAGTGGCCCCCATTTGCAGGTTTTCAAACACGCTCATCCGCGGGAAAATACGCCGCCCTTCAGGTGATTGCGCAATGCCCAGATGCACGATTTCATGTGTGGGCATTTTGGAGATATCCACACCGTCAAAAATGATGGAGCCATTGCGCGCGCGCGGCGTGCCACAGATTGTCATCATCAAGGTGGATTTTCCGGCCCCATTGGCCCCAATAACTGTGGCAATTTCACCTTTACGCACCACAAAATCAATGCCGCGCAAGGCCTGGATTTTGCCATAGAACGTTTCAACACCAGTGCCGCTGAGAAGAACATCGCTCATGTGCGCTTGGCCTTTTTCTGGACAGGCAGTGGCGCTGCAATCGCCTCGGCTATCAGGGGCGCAGCACCTGCGTCATCTTCATCCTCAACACCCAGATAGGCCCGGATAACTGCAGGATCAGTTTTGATGTCTTGCGGCGTGCCATCGGCAATCTTGCGTCCATAATCCAAGACGACAATATGATCAGAAATGCCCATTACAACACTCATGTCATGTTCAATAAGCAAGATCGCCATGTCATGCTTGTCACGGATAAAGCGCAGCAACGTGTTGAGTTCATCAGATTCGCGCGGGTTCAAACCAGCCGCAGGCTCATCCAAGCATAGCAGACGGGGGCCAGTGCACATGGCGCGTGCAATTTCCAAACGCCGTTGCGCGCCGTAAGGAAGATCGCCTGCCGCATCATCGGCGCGCGCTGTCAGGTTCACCTTGTCCAGCCAATATTTGCTGCGTTCAATGGCTTCATTTTCAGCGCGCTTGAATGTGCCGCTCCCAAAAATGCCACCCACGGTGAAGCCGGAGGCTTTCATCAAGACGTTGTGCTGCGCCACCATCAAATTTTCCAGCAATGTCATGCCGGAAAACAAGCGAATGTTCTGGAACGTGCGCGCAACCTTGGCCTTCTGCGTGATGATGAAATCATCCATCCGTTCCAGCATGAATTCTCTGCCGTCTGCATGGCGCAGGTTGATCATGCCCTCAGTCGGTTTGTAAAACCCCGTGATACAATTGAACACCGTGGTTTTTCCGGCACCATTGGGCCCAATTAACGCCGTGATCTGCTTGCGCCCGGCATCAAACGAAAGATCGCCAATCGCAGTCAATCCACCAAATCGCATGGTCAGGTGCTGCACGCGCAGCTCGGGATCTTTAGACCAATCGAGCATCAACCATGTCCCTCGGCAACCAGATCACCTGACACTGATTTTTTCTCTTTGAGGAAAACAGTAGGCTCTCGCTTGGTCACAAACCCGCGCGGGCGGAACCGCATCATCAGCACCATTGCCAATCCAACAGCCAGCATACGGAACTGAATGGGCTCCGTGCCTGTTGGCAAAATGGCTTTCATGAAATCCATTTCGCGGAAAACCTCAAACGACCCCATGATGGCAATTGCAGAAAACACGATACCGATTTGAGAGCCTAATCCGCCCAGCACAACAATGGCCAGAATTAGTGCAGATTCAATGTAGACAAATGACTCAGGCGACACGAAGCCCTGGCGCGCGGCAAAGAAACTGCCGGCAAAGCCACCAAACATTGCACCAATTGCAAAGGCCGTGAGTTTAGTGGTGGTTGTGTTGATGCCCAAAGACCGACAAGCAATTTCATCTTCGCGCAAAGCTTCCCACGCCCGGCCAATCGGCAAGCGCCGCAAACGCTTGGTTACGAAATACGTGATCAACGCCAGGGTGAGGATTAGATAATACAAAAAGATGTAGAAGTGGATGCGGTTATAGGGAATGTTGAAAAATGCGGCAAAGCCACCGGGTTCATCCTTGAATGGCAGGCCAAAGAAGGTGGCTTTGGGCACATTGATGCCTTGCGGCCCATTTGTAAACGAGAACCAGTTGATCAACACAAGACGGATCATTTCTCCAAACGCAAGTGTTACGATGGCAAGATAATCGCCGCGCAATCGCAGCACGGGAAAGCCAAGGATCACACCCCAGGTCGCAGCCAGAAGCCCTGCCATGGGCAACGTGATGTAAAAAGCCCAGGGAACAATTCCGGGGCCAAACCAATAGGGAAAGTAAATTGTTGAAAGCAGCGCGTAAGCATAAGCGCCCACAGCATAAAATGCCACGTAACCCAAGTCCAGAAGCCCTGCCAAGCCCACAACAACATTCAGGCCCCAGCCCAGCATGATATAGGTGAGAATATAGATCGCAAGATCGATGGTGCGCTTTTCTCCCCACGGGCTGGCATAGGCCAACACTGGAAGAAGCAGTGCAAAAATCAGAAGTGCGCGTGGCACATAAGGCCCGATCATATCTGCAATGCTGGCACGGTGCACCGTCAAGGCCGCAGGCTTAGCTGGTGCGATGGCACTTGCTGCACGCTTGTTCCACACAAAAACGTGCAATAGCAACCGAACCACAACAACCACGGCTGTTAGCGCAAAAGCCAACCCAAAGCGAGAATGCCAGGTGAGTGCTCCCTGATCGAGAGAGGTTCGGATGGCAACAATGGGGGTGAGTATGAGGCCGGTAATGATCGCCGTGCCGATTAAATCCTTGGCTATGGCCACAGTATCCAGCGCTTGCGCCTCGGCCGACAGGGACGAACTTTTTAGGGGACCAGACATTGCTTAGACTTTCTCCACTTCCGGTTTGCCGAGCAGCCCTTGCGGCATGAAGATCAACACAATGACCAATATCGTGAACGCTGCCACATCCTTATATTCAACTGAAAAATAGGCAGACCACATCACTTCAATCAGGCCAATGATCATGCCACCCAGCATGGCGCCTGGAATGGATCCGATGCCGCCAAGCACTGCCGCGGTGAACGCTTTGATGCCCGCCAGAAAGCCAATGAAAAAATCAGTCACATTGTAATAGAGAAAGAACATCATGCCGGCGAAGGCTGCCAGAGCCGCCCCTAGAATGAACGTAATGGAAATCGTCCGATCAACATTGATACCCAGCAGCGACGCCATTTTCTGGTCTTGTTCGCAAGCCCTTTGCGCCCGCCCCAGCGAAGTGCGCTGGATGATTGCGGTGAAAATGGCCATCAGGGCAATGGTTGATACGATGATCATGATCTGCATGTTGGAAATGGTCACCACGAACACGCCCTCTGCCGCATTGCGGTGCAAGATTTCATAATTACCGGTGATGATTGCCTGAATGGGTTTTGGACGACCTTCCTGGGCAATCCGCACAAATTCCTGCAAGACAATCGACATGCCAATAGCGGAAATGAGGGGCGCCAGCCGAAACGAACCGCGCAAAGGTCGGTAAGCCACACGCTCAATTGTCCAATTGTAAACGGCAGCAATAAGCATTGCGATAACAACCACCAACGCCAGGGCTAGAATGATCATGAACGAGCCGCTGCCGCCCGTGATGCCCAACATCAGAATGACGATAAATGACACCACACTACCGACCATGAACACATCGCCATGGGCGAAATTGATCATGCCGATGATGCCGTAAACCATCGTATAGCCGATGGCGATAAGCCCGTAGATTGACCCTAAAGTCAGCCCGTTTATGAGCTGCTGGAGGAAATACTCCAAATCGCTCTCCCCCTATGTGAAACTCGTATATCTGACATGTCCTCAGCTCATATCGACTAAGGTTCGCTGTGTTCTAGTAAAGCCATTGCCTAAATACAAGTGGTACAATGGCAGTGAACCGGTCCATTAACTTCTGAATGACCGCAAATGTGTTGAAAATATTCCGTTGCTGCTCTGCCGCGACAAACCGGCGGGCTTTAACTGGGGCTGCTCAGTTGTCATCACGTTGACAAATCTCCTCTGTAACGCTAGCCCTATATCGGAACGTTATATATCGACTTGGCATAAAGATGAATGTGAGAACGCTTTGTTTGGGGGTACTTTCTTTAGGAGAGGCTTCTGGGTACGAAATCAAAAAGGAGATTGAAGAGGGCCTCTTCAATCATTTCATCGACGCGAGTTTTGGTTCCATCTATCCGGCTTTGACGCAGCTGAATGCCGAAGGGTTTGTAACACTGCGGGCTGAGGAGCAAACCAGCAGGCCCGACAAGAAAGTTTACGCGATCACCCAGGCTGGCAAAGACTATTTTGCCAAAAGCATTGCGGTTATCCCGGCGCGGGACAAATACAAATCAGAATTTTTGTTTGAAATGTTGTTTCAAGAACTTCTGCCGTCAAATTTCATGCGCACGGCAATTGAAAAGCAGCTCACTGATCTGAAAGAAGATCTCAGATGTATTGATGAGTGCTGTGAGGGCAGCAGTCATACATTAGGCGGCGAATTTGTAACAGGTTACGGAAAAGCGGTGCTTGGAGCATCGGTCAGATATTTGGAAGAAAAGCTCGCTCAGCTTGACGACGGGTTTTTGAACGCAGCGCAATGATATGGAAACCAGACATGAAATTTAAATTGAAAAATACAAGTTCGATGGTCGTTGTTGCTGCAATTGCTTTTCAGTTGTCGGCCTTTGATGTGGGGGCAGAAGACGCTGCGAAAACTGCACCTCCCGCGCCGCCCTCCATTTCAGTGATGGTGGCCGAGAAAAAAGCCATCGCAGAGGATTTGGTTGTGACGGGCAGCTTTGCTGCAGGTGAGCTTGTTCTCGTGTCACCCGAGGTAGAAGGCCTTGCGGTGACCGAATTTCTTGCCGAAGAAGGTGACAAGGTAACCAAGGGGCAGGTATTGGCCCGCCTTTCGGCCAGCACGGTGGATATTTCAATCTTGCAATCCAAGGCGTCGCTTGCAGCCAATGAGGCGGCTCTTGATCAGAATAAAAATCAAATCGAGCAAGCCAAGATCGGTCAAGACCGTGCCCTGCTGGATTTGAACCGCACCAAGAAGCTGCGCACAAGTGGTGTTGCAACACAAGAAACCTTTGACCAACGGCAAGCGGCTTATGATCTGGCCGCAGCACAGTTAGCCAATGCAAAACTGGCACTCGAAGTTACGAAGGCAAACACTGCAGGCATTCAAGCGCAAATGGCTGACCTTGAACTGCGCAAGGCCCGCACGGAAATCAAGGCCCCAGTTGATGGCTATATCAGCCGGCGCACGGTTCAGGTGGGCGGCATTGCCTCGGGCAGTAAAGACCCCATGTTCAATATTGTCGCCAATGGAATTGTAAAACTCGTGGCTGAAGTTCCTGAATCAGATCTGCCGCGGGTAAAATTAGGCCAAAAAGCCAAGATCACCGTCAATGGTATGGATAAGAGCATTGAAGGTGTCGTGAAATTGATCTCGCCAGAAGTGAATGAAACCACGCGCATTGGCCTGGTTCATATTCGTGTGGCAGAGGGTGACCGCATTGCGCTGGGGGCCTTTGGCCGTGCGCGCATCAGTTTAGCGGCCGGCGACGGCGTGGCCTTGCCGCTCACAGCTGTCACCTTCGGTGAAAATGGCCCCACCGTACAAATTGTGGTCAATGGAAAAGTTGAAGTGCGCAAGGTTATCACTGGCCTTGTTGGTACTGACACAATCGAGATTACCGATGGTGTAAACCCCGGTGAAACCTATGTTGCGCGTGCGGGCACCTTCGTGCGCGATGGTGATGCCGTGACCCCTATAACTCTCAGCGCAGCGGAATAATTAAATGAATTTCAATTTCTCGGCTTGGGCCATCAGAAATCCAATCCCGCCAATTCTTTTGTTTGCGGTGCTGATGCTGGTTGGCATTTTCAGTTTCCGCAGTTTGCCCATCACACAGTTCCCAAATATCGATGTGCCTGTGATTTTGGTGACTGTTACACAGTCGGGTGCAACGCCGGCTGAACTTGAAACCCAGATTACCAAAAAAGTCGAAGATTCGGTGGCGGCCATCACCGGTGTAAAGCACATTACATCAACAATGAGAGATGGAGCCTCCAACACCGCAATCGAATTTAGGCTGGAAATCAAAACTGACAAAGCGCTTGAAGATGTGAAAGACGCTGTTGCTAAAATTCGTAGCGATCTTCCCGGCGGCGTGGATGAACCCATTATCCAGCGGGTGGATGTGGAAGGCCAAGCCATTCAGACCTATGCTGTTTCAGCACCGGGCATGACGCTGGAGCAATTGTCATGGTATGTGGATGACGTTGTAAAACGCCAGTTGCAAGGCTTGGCAGGTGTGGGGCGCGTCGATCGTTTTGGCGGTGCCGACCGTGAAATTCGCGTCAATCTGGACCCTGCAAAGCTGCAAGCCATTGGTGTGACTGCAGCTAACGTGAACAGCCAGCTTGTTGCTGTGAATGCAGATTTTGGCGCCGGTCGGGGCGACATTGGCAAAAGTGAACAGGCCATTCGCACGTTAGGCGGGGCCCGTTCGCTGAACGAGTTGCGTGAAACAAAAATTTCTCTGCCCGGTGGCCGCCAGGTCAAGATGGGTGACCTTGGCACTGTTACCGACAGCACTGAAGAAATGCGCTCGTTTGCGCGTTACAATGGCGAGGGCGTGGTCACCTTTTCAATCTTCCGCTCTAAGGGCGCAAGCTCCACGGGAGTTGGCGATCTTGTCGCTGCAAAAGTGGCTGAGATTGAAAAAGCGTCCAACGGCGCAGCCAAATTCTCATTGGTTGATGACACGGTGTATTTTATTTATGGCAATTACACAGCGGCCATGGAAACCCTTCTTGAAGGTGCCATTCTATCAGTGCTTGTGGTTCTCCTCTTCCTGCGCGACTGGCGGGCCACGTTAATTTCTGCTGTCGCCTTGCCCTTATCTGCTGTGCCCACATTCTGGGTTATGAGCATGATGGGTTTTTCGCTGAATCTTGTATCGTTCCTCGGCCTTACGCTGGCCACCGGTATTCTGGTGGACGACGCCATTGTCGAAATCGAAAATATCGCGCGGCACATGCGCATGGGTAAATCGCCCTACCGCGCAGCCATGGAAGCTGCTGACGAAATTGGCTTGGCCGTGATTGCAATTACGTTCTCGATTGTGTCAATTTTTGTGCCGGTGTCGTTTATGGGCGGCGTTGTGGGGCAATATTTCAAGCAGTTTGGTCTCACCGTTGCGGTGGCCGTTTTGTTCTCGCTACTCGTTGCAAGGTTCATTACGCCGATGATGGCAGCCTATCTCATGCGCCCGACAGAGCATAAAGAGCCGGAGCCAGGCTTGTTGCTACGGGCTTACATCAGGTTCTTGCATGTCTTGAATTGGGCTCCCACAATCGGGCGAAAAGCTCCTGCGACACAGCGCGTGCGCAAGATGTGGGATTGGGTTGCTTACGGCATTGCGGCTTCTTTCTTGCTGTTGGCGGTTTTCCTGTCGCTCACCTTCGTGCCGCATCTGCCTACAGTTGTTGTAACAGGGTTCACGGTATTTCTGGTAGCCGTAGCTGTGGCCACGGTGCTGCTGATGGCCGTGCTGAGTTTCAGGGCCATCATTGCCTTCCGCAAGGAACGCACGTTTTCAATGCACGACAATGAAGGCGAACACATCAACACCCCGGCTGCACTGCACAGTTCATGGCCACGTGTCATGAGTTATGTGACGGTGGTTGGCGCATTTGGCATTCTTTATGCCTCAACACTGCTCATCCCACTTTTGCCCACAGGTTTTATCCCCCCTGGCGATAATTCGCGCTTTGTCTTGTCCGTTGAGTTGCCGCCGGGTTCGAAGCTGGAGCAAACCCGCGCCACAACTGATGCAATGGCCAAAGTCATTGAGAAAAATGCAGAGGTTTCGCAAGTCTACGTGCTCGGTGGATCTTCACCCACAGGCTCGGTTGAACCACGCAACGCTGCAATCTTTGTCAATCTGCGCCACCGTGATGTGGGCTTGTTGACTGGTATCATCAATCCGACAGTGAAAGTGATCAACAAGGCTGTGGGCATTTCACTGCCCCTGGTGCCCGCAGACGGGCGCACCAAACCACAGGAAGAAATTGAAGCGGAAATTCTGCCGCAACTTTCAAACCTGCCAGATTTGCGCTGGGCCAAGATCAATGATCGTGGCGAGCGTGACGTGAAATTCAACATCCTGTCCAATGATGCGGCAGCACTGGATGCAGCCATCGCAAAACTTGAGGGTGCTTTGCGTAAGGAAGTGAAACTTCGCGCCCCCTCCGCAGAAGGCGGACTTGATCGCCCTGAGATCAAGATTGTTCCGCGCACTGACGAAGCAGCCAAACTTGGCATTACCGCGCAGCAAATTTCACAAGCAGTGCGCGTCGCCACTATTGGCGATTTTGGACCCTCGCTGGCAAAATTCACGGTCGGAGACCGCCTCATTCCCATCCGCGTGCAAATACCTGAAGAGGCCCGCACACGTTTTGATGAAATTTCAAATCTGCGCGTTGTCGCCTCCAATGGTGTGTCGGTGCCAATTTCTGCGGTGGCCGATGTATCCTTCTCGCGCGGCCCCAGTTCCATCATCCGTTACGACCGTCAACGCCAAGCCACCATTGGTGCTGATCTGCCCCCGGGCGTGCAATTGGGCGAAGCTTCCCAGGTGATTAAAGATACCGCTTTGGCTCTCAATTTGCCAAGTTCAGTCAAGGTTTCAGAAGGCGGCGATGCTGAATTGCAAAATGAAGTGTTTTCAGAATTTGCTAAATCAGCGGGTCTTGGCATCGTGTTGATGCTTGTGGTGCTGGTTCTGCTGCTTGGCGATGTGTTTCAGCCCTTCGCCATTTTGCTCTCGCTGCCGCTCTCAATTGGCGGTGTAGTTATCGCGTTGCTCGCCACCAACAATGCATTCTCCATGCCTGTGGTGATCGGCATGCTGATGCTGATCGGGATTGTCGCCAAAAATGCGATCATGCTGATTGATTTTGCCGTTGAACGAAAGAAAGACGGCATGGCCCGCATTGATGCCATTATTGATGCTGGCCGCAAGCGGGCACGCCCCATTGTCATGACAACTATTGCCATGGGTGCGGGCATGTTGCCTTCGGCCTTCGGTATTGGCGAAGGCGGCTCATTCCGGGCACCCATGGCCATTGCTGTGGTCGGTGGTTTGATTGCTGCAACGTTTCTCAGTCTTGTCTTCGTGCCATCATTTTACATTGTCATGGATGATATTTCCAAACTGTTCGGTTGGGTCTTCAGCCGCTTTGCCGGTGTCACAGATGAAGCCGAGGCTCGTGATCCAAGATTGGAGAAAATCGAAAGCGCTGTGTCGTCAACATCGAGTGATGTTGAAGAACTGGCAGCCAAGATTATCTCGGTGGATGACAAGCTGGAAGACCTGAAACGCAACTTGCCAAAGCCCAGGCCGAAATTGAAATTGGCGGCGGAGTAGGAGCCCTCAGCGTAAACTCTTTAATCCAGCTGTTATCCGCTGCAGTGCGGTATTCAAATCCGCTTCACGCGCGGCAAATGAAAGCCGCACTGATCCCTCGCAGCCAAAGGCGCTGCCCGGAACAAGGGCGACACCATGGTATTCCAACAGCCAGTCACACAACTGCGCGGTCGTTTTCATCACATGATTGCCAGATTTTTTTCCAAGATAGGCGGATACATCTGGAAAAGCGTAAAATGTGCCTGGAATATCTCCAATCTTCACGCCCGCAATTGAGCGTAAGCCCGCAAGCACAAGATCGCGCCGCTTTTGGTATTGCGCGCGCATATCTTCAACATCGGCGCGAGAACCCTTCAGCGCTGCCAGTGCAGCGCGCTGCACAAATTGATTGGCGCCTGCGGTAACGATGCTCTGCATCCGCCCCATCGCTTGCGCGATGGGCAAAGGTGCCGCCGCATAACCTAACCGCCAGCCAGTCATGGCAAAGCCTTTGGAAAATCCATTCAGGGTTATGGTTCGGCCCACCATTCCCGGAAGGGACCCGAACGACACCATCTCACCTTCAAACAGGATATATTCATAAATCTCGTCAGCCAGCACCATCAGTTTGGGATGTGCCCTGACGAGTTTGGCAAGTGCTTCTAATTCCTCGCGTGACCACACCGCCCCTGTGGGGTTGCAAGGCGAATTTAAAATCAAAAGTTTTGTGGCAGGCGTAAGGGCTGCGGCTATGCGTGAAGCCGGAACTTTGTAACCCTCGTTTACATCAGCCTTGATCACCACTGGCGTGCCCTGCGCCAGTTTGACGGATGCCTCATACGACACCCAATAAGGTGCCAAGATGATGACCTCGTCGCCTGGGCCAATGAGCGACAATATGGCGTTGTTGATGGCCTGCTTGGTGCCGTTGGCCACAATGATTTGGGCGGGTGCATAATCTAACCCGTTTTCCAACCGCAGTTTTTCTGCGATCGCTTCGCGCAGTTCAGGAATTCCAGCCACCGGCGAATAATGCGTGAAGCCATTGTCCATCGCAGTTTTGGCTGCATCACGGATATTCAGTGGCGTATCAAAATCAGGCTCGCCAATCGTGAGTGACACAATATCGGCGCCCTTGGCGCGAAGCTCGCGCGTGCGCTGCGACATGCGAATGATGGCACCTTCATCAGCAGAAGTTGCACGCGGTGAAAGGAGAAGGGAGCTGTCAAAATTTGTCATCATCGCGCGATATGCCAGCTTATGCTTGCCGCGTCGAGGGTTGCGGGGCATAAGCAAGCTCATGAATCGTGTGTATATTATATTTGTCGCTATGCTGTTATCAGCCTGTTCACAAAGCCCCAGTGCTGTGCGAATAACAAACGATGTACCAGCTCCCCCGCCAAGGCCCACGGGAATTGCACGCTCTGAGCCGGTATTTTACAATGGTAAAACCTACAAGGTGGATTTGACGCCTGCGCAAGGCGGCGTCTACGGCGTTAGCGTCAAGGGAATGTCCGCCAAACAGCAGAAAGATGCACTTGGTCTCAGCACCTCTGCCTTTCATCATTTCACATGTAAAGACAGCCAAAAAACCGATATTTTGACCAAACCTGCCTATGAGAACGGAGAATGGAACCTCACCGCCAAGTGTGGTTGATACCCATGCGACCCAATTCTTGTCCAATGCAACTTTTCGTGCTATCTAAGCGTTATGTCGCGTAGTCTGTGGCACTGAGGTAAGGGTGCGCACGACTCACAAATTTGTGAGGCATATAATGATCTTAGATCAAATTCTGAAAAGTCTGGTGCGCCAAGGCGAATTGACCGTGACTTATGCAAACGGTAAAAAATTGCGCTATGGCAATGGTCTAGGCGCAAAATCTCATATCAAGTTCACCACCAAGGCGGCCGAAAACAAGGTAGCGTTAGACCCCGACCTACATACAGGCGAAGCTTATATGGATGGCACTTTGGTTATGGTGCAGGGAACCGTTTACGATTTCATTGAACTCATGTTGCAAAACATCGGCATAAACCAGCAGCACCGCCTGCACAAAGTGCTGAACAAAACCCGCATGGTTTTCAGAAGGCTGCATCAGCACAATCCAGTGGGAAAAGCCAAAAACAACGTGGCCCATCATTACGATCTGTCGGCTAACTTATATGATTTGTTTCTGGACCGCGACCGGCAATATTCCTGTGCCTATTTCGAAAATGAAAACTCAAGTCTGGAAGACGCACAGCTGGCAAAAAAACGCCACCTTGCAGCTAAGCTTGGCATAAAACCCGGAATGAAAGTGCTGGATATTGGCTCAGGCTGGGGCGGACTTGGACTATATCTTGCTGAATTTTGTGGGGCCGACGTGACGGGCGTTACACTTTCTGAAGAACAGCATAAACTTTCCAATCACCGCGCCACCCAAATGGGGTTCAGTGGCAGCGCACACTTCTTGCTGAAGGACTATCGTCACCTGAACGAAACTTATGATCGCATCGTTTCCGTTGGCATGTTTGAACATGTGGGCGTTGGGCATTTTCCGGAGTTTTTTTCAAAATGTGCCAAGCTGTTAAAAGACGATGGTCTTGCGGTTTTGCACTCCATCAATCGCTCTGATGGACCCGGTGTGACCACGGCATGGACCAAGAAATATATTTTCCCGGGTGGTTACGCACCGGCATTGTCGGAAGTTATTCCGCATATGGAGCGTGAAGGCTTGTATGTCACAGACATTGAAATTCTGCGCATGCATTATGCCAGAACCTTGAAAGAATGGTCTGCAAGGTTTGCCAGCAACCGCGCCAAGGCTGCGGAAATTTATGATGAAAGATTCTGCCGCATGTGGGAATTCTATCTCGCGGGAGCCGAGTGCACATTTCGCTATTCCGGCATGAACAACTTTCAAATTCAGTTCAGCAAAAATCAACATGTTCTGCCGTTCACGCGTAACTATATCGAGGCAGAAGAAAATCGGCTGCGGAAATTAGAAGCCAAAACCCCGGTGCTGAAAATGGTGCGATGAAGACCAGGCGTACTTGAAACTGTTGCAATTGCTTGGCACATTTTTCGCCAATCAATACAGGAGATATGCGATGTCGTTCTTCTCAAAAATTTCACGCGGTCTTGTGGCCGTGGCCCTGACAGCAGGTTGTGCTCAAGCTGAAAATATTAAGATAACCCTGCTGGGTGTGGGCGATATTTACAAGTTTAATGGCAGCAAAACCCGCGGGGGCGTGGCGCGTCTCAATGCGGTTGCCAAGGCAGAACGGGCCGCCAACCCCAATTTCATTTATGTATTTGATGGTGACATGATTTCGCCATCGCTGCTGTCAGGTCTCGACAAGGGCGAAAACATGATCACCCTTACAAATTTGGTGCCGTTTGATCTGGCAGTGCCCGGTAACCATGAATTTGATTTCGGGCCGGATGTGTTTTCCGACCGTTTGAAACAATCCAACTATCCGTGGGCCGCGATTAACATCAGCACAGCAGATGGAAAGCCTCTGCCTGGCGTAGGCGGCGTGGTGATGAAGGACATTGCAGGAGTGAAATTGGCCCTTGTTCCCGTGGCCCAAGACACCTCGCCCGAAACGGCCACAACGGGTGACCTGAAATTTGGTGAAGCCACTCAAGCGGCCATTTCAGCTGGCAAAGAGGCGCGTAAAAACGGAGCCGATCTGGTGATTGGTGTGGTGCAAACCCCGCGCACGCAAGACCAGATCTTGATATCGAGCAAGGCCTTTGACGTCATTCTATCAGGTGACGACCACGAGCTGGCCATGGAATACAACGGAATCACCGCCTATGTCGAAACGTCAACCGAAGCCAATTACCTCGTGCCGGTTGATCTCAATATCTCGATCGAAACCAAGGATGGAAAGCGCAGCGTGACATGGGAACCGAATTTCCGGTTCATCGACACCGCAACTGTGACACCTGACCCCGAGACCCAAACCCAAATTGCAAAATACGAAAGTGAATTGGACAAAGAACTTAATGTGGTGATTGGAAAAACTGCAGGTGAATTGGACAGCCGCCGCAATATGGTGCGCACGCAGGAAACGGCCATGGGAAACCTGATTGCCGATGCGATGCGCAAGGCCGTGGGTGCCGATGTGGCTATTATAAATGGCGGCGGCATTCGCGCTGACAAGCAATATGCAGCAGGCAGTGATATTACGCGGAAAGATATTTTGACCGAGATGCCGTTTGGTAACAAGACCGTTCTGGCAGAAGTTACGGGCCAACAGATTCACGATGCGCTGGAAAACGGTTTCAGCAAAATGGCCGATGGTGCTGGCCGCTTTCCACAAGTGTCTGGCTTGAAAGTTGAGGCCGATGCTACAAAGCCAGCGGGCAGCCGCGTTGTAGCGCTGATGGTGGGCGACAAGCCCGTAGATTTGGCTGCAACTTACAAGCTGGCCACCAACGATTATATGCTGGCCGGGGGTGATGGTTATACAGCCTTGGCAGGCAGCAAAATAATCATAAATGGCGGCAACGGCAAGATGATGGCAAATGACGTGATGGCCTATGTGCGCAGTGCCGGAACAGTGGATGCGAAGGTTGAAGGACGGATCTTGATCAAGAAATAGAGCAGGGGTGCTAGAAGCAATTTTAAAAAATCCGTTCACTTATCCGTGAAACAAGCCCCCCTCGACCCTTCGCTGCAAAAGCCCTATGACAGCCTGCAAATCAGCGGAGGGATTACGTCAAATGAAAAAAGTGCTCGTGCGCGGCATCGTTACTGCAGCTGCCATTTGGCTATCTGCCATGTCCGCCTGGGCGCTTAATGTTGATATTTCTGTAAGCAAGGTCAGCCAGAAAATGACGGTCTCACTGGACGGCGTGCCAACTTATGTGTGGCTGGTGTCCACTGGTGGCGGCAAATACGATACGCCAACTGGCACATACAAGATTTTCCGTCTCGAGAAAGATCATTTTTCCAAAGAATGGGATGATGCGCCCATGCCATATTCCATGTTCTTTACAGGCCAGGGCCACGCCATTCATGGCAGTTATCATATTGCCAGGTTGGGCACCAAAGCATCTCATGGCTGTGTGCGCCTAGCCCCTGAAAATGCAGCAACACTTTTTAGCCTCGTGCAAAAGGCAGGTTTTAAAAATTCCACAGTCAGCATCAAGGGCGGATTTTTTGATACAAGCCCAGGTTTGACGGTGAGCAATGGCCCCCGCAAACCGTTCCGCTGGTTCTGGGAAAAGCCCCGCGCCCAGCTGGCCGATGATGAGCTGGTGAAACCCTTGCTCAAGAAAAAGAAATACAAAAAAGTGGTGATCATTGGCGGCCGCCCGGGCTGATTGGTCGCCGCCTTGACAAATCGAACCTGCCATGGCCTTTACGCTTGAATTCAAGGATTTAAGCCATGACGCACACATATCGCAGCCACACCTGTGGCCAACTCCGCGCTGAACATTCAGGCAGCAGCACCCGCATATCAGGCTGGGTGCACCGCGTGCGCGATCATGGCGGGGTTTTATTTCTGGATGTGCGTGATCATTATGGTTTGACGCAAGTGGTGGCAGACCCTGCTTCACCTGCTTTCAAAGTGGCCGAAACACTGCGTTCAGAATGGGTGGTGCGCATTGATGGGGAGGTGCGCACGCGTTTGTCAGGCACCGAAAACAAGGACATGCCCACGGGCTTGATTGAGGTCTACGCAACTGAGATTGCAGTTTTAAGCCAGGCCGCCGAATTACCACTTCCAGTGTTTGGAGATGTGGAATACCCCGAAGACATTCGTTTGAAATATCGCTTCCTCGATCTGCGCCGTGACCGCATTCACAATAACATCATGAAACGGGGTGCCATCATCTCCAGCTTGCGCCGCCGCATGGTGGAGCAGGGCTTCTTTGAATTTCAAACGCCAATCCTTACGGCCTCATCGCCTGAAGGTGCCAGAGATTATCTGGTGCCGTCACGCGTTCATCCCGGCAAATTTTATGCCCTGCCGCAAGCGCCACAACAGTTCAAACAATTGCTGATGATGAGTGGCTTTGATCGCTATTTCCAAATTGCACCTTGCTTCAGAGATGAAGATGCACGTGCTGACAGAAGCCCCGGCGAATTTTATCAGCTTGATATTGAAATGAGCTTTGTCACACAGGATGATGTGTTCAACGCGGTGGAACCTGTGCTGCGCGGCGTGTTTGAAGAATTTGGCAATGGCTGGGCTGTGACTCAGAAATTTCCGCACATCGCATTCAAAGATTCAATTCGCATGTATGGCACAGACAAACCAGATTTGCGCAACCCCATAAAAATGCAAAACGTGACTGAACATTTCGCAGGCTCCGGCTTCAAAGTGTTTGCCAGTATGATTGCCAATGATCCCAAAGTTGAAGTGTGGGCTATACCGGCCCCAAGTGGAGGTTCACGCGCATTTTGTGACCGCATGAATTCTTGGGCACAAAGCCAAGGCCAACCAGGGCTTGGTTATGTTTTCTGGCGCGATGGTGAGGAGGGCGGGGCAGGCCCTATCGCAAAAAATATTGGCGAAGACCGCACCACCGCCATCAAAACGCGATTGGGTTTAAGCGTTGGAGATGCAGCATTTTTCGTGGCGGGTGTTCCAGCCAAAATGTATAAATTTGCAGGCGAAGCCCGCACGAAAGCGGGCACTGATCTTGATCTGATCGCCAAGGATCGCTTTGACTTCTGCTGGATTGTTGATTTTCCGATGTATGAATGGAACGAGGACGACAAAAAAGTTGACTTCAGCCACAATCCATTCTCCATGCCGCAAGGCGGGCTTGACGCGCTGAACACGCAAGACCCGCTCACCATTAATGCCTATCAATATGACATTGTGTGCAATGGCGTGGAGCTTTCGTCCGGTGCCATCCGCAACCACCGCCCTGAAGTGATGAAGAAGGCGTTTGAGCTGGCCGGTTATTCCGAGGACATTCTGCTGGAAAAATTTGGTGGCATGTACCGTGCGTTTCAATTTGGTGCACCACCGCACGGCGGCATTGCGCCAGGTGTAGACCGAATCGTAATGTTGTTGTGCAATGAGCCCAATATACGGGAAGTTGTATTATTCCCGATGAATCAACAGGCGGAAGATTTATTGATGTCGGCCCCCTCATCGGCCACTCCAAAACAGTTGCGCGAACTCCACATCAGGCTGAATTTACCAGAAAATTAACTGTATTCGGTTGATGAATCTCTCTGATTTCATTAGTTCTAGGCCATAAATCAACGAGGTTCCCGTCATGATGCGCCGTCTCTTTGCCACAGCGCTTGCTGCAACACTCACCTTCACAGTTGCTCAGGCCGCCCCCGCCATAACCGACACCACCCAAACTCAGCTGCTTTTAAAAAAGAAAAAGCTGGCGGCGCAAATGAAGGCGCTGCAAACCCAGCAAGCAGCGATTGATAAATCCATCGCGGCAACCAAAAAACCAGTGCCCAAAAAATCTGGGGTCTTGACCACGGCCTCTCTCGCACCAGCAAAGCAGAAAAAATCAAAAATCATTCCTGCCGCAACCATGACATCGCAGCAGTCTGTGCGGGCGCAGCCTTGTAAGTCATTTCTGCAATGTTTGTTTGGCAACAAGCACCGCAAATCCGTAACCATCGCGCAGAAGGCCAGTTTCGGCGCCTATCAAAATGAAGGGCTCTCCGGCAGCACAACAAACAAGGTGGTGGCGTGGAGAGAAACAAAATATCCCGTGGGGTCTTTGATTGTCAAAACGCCCGAGCGCGCCTTGTATTATGTTTCAGCGAAAGGTGAGGCTATTCGTTATAGCGTGGGTGTGGGCAAGGAAGGCATGCAGTGGAGTGGCAATTCCACCATTGTAAGAAAAGCAGAATGGCCAAGCTGGACCCCACCGCAAGTGATGATCGAACGTGAAGCCGCCAAGGGTCACATCATTCCACCCTTCATGGAAGGTGGCCCCGGAAATCCCTTGGGTGCGCGCGCCATGTATATTGGGGGCGGCATCTACCGTGTGCACGGCACCAACAATGAAGCTTCAATCGGGGGAGCCGTGTCATCAGGGTGCCTGCGCATGATGAACGCCGACGTGATTGATCTTTATGAACGCGTGAAGGTCGGCGCCAAGATTTACGTTTATCAGTAAGCCTTCTAAAATATGAAAGCGGCCGCGAGCAATCGCGGCCTTTTTTTGTGAGCCAGAATGGGCCTTTAGCAGCATCAATGAAGTGCACAAATAAAAACCCCGGAGACTGAGGGCCTTCCGGGGTCTGATAGATTTAGAAAGGGAGAAGAATTACTTCTTCTTTGCAGCCTTCTTTGCTGGTTTCTTTGCTACTTTCTTTGCAGCTTTCTTTGCTGGTTTCTTTGCAGCTTTTTTTGCAGCAGCCATAGTGTTCTCTCCTAGAGATTTAAGTTGTTAATGCCCCACAACGCAGGCTCGACAGACTTGTAACGAACATCAAAAATAAAAAAATATATTTTTTTAATGATCGCAACTGTCACTTTCATTGAACCCGTTTGTGTGATTCGGCAATATGCCGACTACATGTTGTGTATCATTCCAAGATGACTAACAAATAATAAAGAAATTGTCTGTCGAAAAGTCATCTGTATACTGATGATATTTAAAATCCAAAAAACCATTGCAAATTGGTGCTAAAATTGATTGCTCTGTACACGGATGAATTAAATCTTGCATCGTTCAATCTCCTCTGAGGATTTTGTGAATGAGGTTATCCACAAATTATTTTCGGTGCATCGCAATTTAGAGATCATTCCGCGCAATATTTCCCGCTTTTACGAGACTGATTTTCCATTGACGTGGCTACATCTGCATCGCCCTCGCGAGGTGCGGGACCATTGCAACGTCCGCCAAATCTAAAAACCAAACCCAGAGAGAAATGTTATCGCACGAACAAAAATGGCGGAGATTGCTCTCCGCCATTTTTCTCTCAGCTTGAAAACCCTTACGAACACCCGCTAGTAGACCCGCACGTATCACACTTCAAACACGTGCCATTGCGCACCATGGTGTAGTTGCCGCATTCACCACAGGTGTCGCCTTCATAGCCTTTCATCTTGGCTTGGGCGCGCATGTCCAGTGCCGGGGCGGGGGCTTCGTAGGTGTAAGCCACCGCGTCAGGCTCCGCCAAGGCCAATGCTCCGGCCGTTTCTGCGGCGCGCATTTGCAAGGCATAGGCAGCAGTGGCCGCTGTCGATGTAACTTGCGGCATCACCACAACATTGGCCAGGTTCTGCTTGCGCACGAAACCTGAGGACACATAGCGCTGTGCTGGTACGGATGGTTTTTCATCAACACCCCTGCCCAAGGCATCAAAGCCCATTTCAGAAGCCTCAACATGCGCCAGCTCATGGCGACCCAGATAAGAAACAGCAAGCTCACGGAACACATAGTCCAAGATCGAGGTTGCATTCTTGATTGACTCGTTGCCCTGCACCATGCCCGCAGGTTCAAACTTAGTGAACGTAAACGCATCCACAAATTCTTCCAGCGGCACGCCGTATTGCAGGCCCACAGACACTGCGATGGCAAAATTATTCATCATCGCGCGAAGGGCGGCCCCTTCCTTGTGCATGTCAATGAAGATTTCGCCCAGCTTGCCATCATCATATTCGCCGGTGCGAAGGTAAACCTTGTGGCCACCGACAACGGCTTTTTGCGTATAGCCCTTGCGGCGGTTCGGCAGCTTGTCGCGGTCGGCGGCGCGCTCAACAATGCGTTCCACAATTTTCTCAACAATGGTTTCAACACGCTGCACCGGCGCCTTGGCCATGAATGCGTCAATGCTGTCCTCTTCATCCTCTTCATCGGCAATCAGCTGCGAAGACAAGGGCTGCGAAAGTTTTGAACCATCACGGTAAAGCGCATTGGCCTTCACCCCCAGCTTCCAGCTGAGCATGTAAGACGCCGCACATTCTTCAACGCTCGCGTCGTTTGGCATGTTTATGGTTTTGGAAATGGCACCTGAGATGAAAGATTGTGAAGCCGCCATCATGCGAATGTGACTTTCAACCGAAAGATAACGCTTGCCAATACGACCGCAAGGGTTGGCACAATCAAACACTGGCAAATGCTCATCCTGCAAACCAGGTGCTTGCTCAAGTGTCATGGCCCCGCAAACGTGAATATTGGCCTTGTCGATATCAGCGCGTGAGAAACCCAGATGCGCCAGCATGTCAAAGCCAAAATCGTTCAATTGCGCATCACTGAGCTTCAGAACAGTTTTGCAAAACTCCTCACCGATGGCCCATTTGTTGAACACAAACTTGATATCAAACGCCGATGCCAAACCGGCTTCCACCTTGGCAATCTGTTCATCGCCAAAGCCCTTGGCTTTGAGTGCAACGTGATTAATGCCTGGCGCATCCGACAAGGTGCCGTGCCCTACCGCATATCCAATGATTTTTTCAATCTGCAGCGGTGTATATCCCAATGTGCGAAGGGCTTCTGGCACAGCTTGGTTGATGATCTTGAAATAGCCGCCACCAGCAAGCTTCTTGAACTTTACCAGCGCAAAGTCAGGCTCAATGCCGGTGGTATCGCAATCCATCACCAAGCCAATGGTGCCAGTGGGGGCAACCACTGTCGATTGCGCATTGCGATATCCGTGCGCTTCACCAAGTTGCACTGCCAAATCCCAGGCGCGGCGCGCAGCGGCAGCAAGGGATTTGTCTTTGAGATCATTTTCATCCAGTGGCACCGGCGCAGTACGAATGCCCTCATACCCAACAGCAGCACCATAAGCGGCACGGCGATGGTTGCGCATCACGCGCAACATGCTGTCGGCATTCTTCGCATAACCCGCAAACGGCCCAAGTTCTGATGCCATCTCAGCTGACGTGGCATAGGAAATCCCCGTCATTATAGCAGAAACTGCAGCGCAGATGGAGCGGCCTTCATGGCTGTCATAAGGAATGCCGCTGATCATCAGGAAGCCGCCAATATTGGCAAACCCCAATCCCAGCGTGCGGTAATCATAAGACAACCGCGCGATTTCCTTGGAAGGGAACTGTGCCATCATCACCGAGATTTCAAGAACCACAGTCCACAGGCGAACCGCATGTTCAAATGACTCGACGTCAAATTTATGAGAGCCAGCCTCGCGAAATTGCAACAGGTTCAAAGACGCCAGATTGCACGCCGTATCATCAAGGAACATATATTCAGAACAGGGGTTCGACGCGCGAATTTCTCCGGCTGCCGGACAGGTATGCCAATCATTGATGGTGGAATGAAACTGAATGCCTGGATCAGCCGATGCCCAGGCCGCAGCGCCAATCTTGTCCCACAAATCGCGCGCCTTCAAAGTTTTGTAAACCTTGCCATTGGTACGGCCTATCAGGTTCCAGTCGCTGTCAGTTTCGACAGCTTTCAGGAATTCATCAGTTACGCGAACCGAATTGTTTGAATTTTGGCCAGAAACTGTCCGGTAAGCTTCGCCATCCCAATCGGTGTCATAAGTATCGAATGAAATTTCAGTATAGCCCTGCTTGGCAAACTGAATGACGCGCTTGATGTAATTGTCAGGCACCATGTTGCGGCGTGCCTCTTTCACAGCTCGCTTCAAGGCGGGGTTTTTTTCAATTTCAAAGCAATCGCCACCGGGGCCTTCACAATTCACACACGCCTTCATGATGGCCGTCAGATGCTTCTTCACAATCTTGGAACCTGTCACAAGCGAGGCAACTTTTTCCTCTTCCTTCACCTTCCAGTCGATATATTGCTCCACATCAGGGTGATCGACATCAACCACTACCATTTTTGCAGCGCGGCGCGTTGTGCCGCCTGATTTGATGGCTCCAGCAGCCCGGTCGCCAATTTTAAGAAAGCTCATCAGTCCTGACGATTTGCCACCGCCTGACAGTTTTTCACCCTCGCCGCGCAAGCTTGAGAAATTGGATCCTGTACCAGAGCCATATTTGAACAGCCGTGCTTCCCGCACCCAAAGGTCCATGATGCCGCCTTCGTTGACGAGGTCATCAGACACCGATTGAATGAAACAGGCATGGGGTTGCGGATGCTCATAAGCCGTTTTGGACTTGGTCAGTTTTCCGGTTTCATAATCCACATAATGGTGGCCTTGCGCCGGACCATCAATCCCGTAAGCCCAATGCAGCCCGGTGTTAAACCACTGCGGCGAATTGGGCGCGCACATTTGACGCGACAGCATGGCGCAATGCTCGTCATAAAACGCACGCGCATCTTCTTCGGTGCTGAAATATTTTCCCTTCCAGCCCCAATAGGTCCAAGTGCCAGCCAAGCGGTTGAACACTTCCTTGGCAGAGTTTTCTCCACGCGTCCGCTCTTTCAGCGGCAGGTGCGCCAGCGCATCATCGTCAGGCACGGAACGCCACAACCATGACGGCACAGTTTCCTCTTCAACACGCTTTAAAATTTTTGGCACACCGGCTTTGCGGAAATATTTTTGCGCCAGAATGTCGGTTGCTACCTGGCTCCATGTTGTAGGCACTTCAATGCCAGCCAAACGAAACACGATGGACCCGTCAGGGTTCTTGATTTCGCTCACAGCAGTGCGGAAATCCAACCCCGCATACGTGTCTTGTCCAGCCTTGGTATATTTCCGCTCAATCCGCATTTTAGTGCCCCAGAATTAAATATTGTTACCGTGAACGCGCAAATGCGCCCACGGAGTGACTTCACTCGTGTTCCTACGCTACCCCTGATTTGGCGATGGTTCTCGCCTGCAACGCGTGCTGACTGTTCTCGAACTAAACACAGAACTGACAGGCTTTGCGGCATTGGTTGCCGCTGCACGCCTTGGACTTAAAACTATTACAGCCCTGTCACCGCGTCAATAGCTAGTGTGTTAACGCCAGGTTAATACCAGATATTGTGTCCACAGGATCATACAAACTGTTGATAGCTCACACTCGCCCGATTCTGCTGTTAACCTCAAGTGTTACTTGGAGTTAAGGCACAGAAGTTTAAGCACTGTGGATCAAAGTTTGAAAACGCTTGACAGCCGTCAAGGGGCAAGACGCGCAAAACATGAAAAATATATGTCAAATGGATGAAGAGTTAAGCTCACTCTTAAGTTGTAACGCGCGGAACCTGATGCGCGTTGTGGTCGAACTTTGCAAAGGGAGAAGCACTTCGAATCGGGCCGAGTAAAAAGAGGATGGGGAAAGCCAGCAGGCTGGCAAAGCCCAGCACCATCCAGCAATCATTGATCGCCAATGTCAGGCTTGCTCCCTGCACCAAATCCATAATGCCAAGCAGGCCCATGGCATCATCAGGGGCGGGCAGGTCAGCCACCGCCATGTTCATCATTTGGGCCGCAACATCAGGTGTGTTTTTAATCGCAGCCAACACGGTTTCGGAATAAAACGGAGCACGGCTGAAAATAATCGTATCAATAAGCGCAATGCCAATGGCACCCCCAATATTGCGCGAAACGTTAAAAAGACCGCTCGCATCGCCAATTTTTTCCAGCGGTGTCAGTGCCAGCGCAAACCTTATGGGCGGCAAAATACAAAGCCCGATTGCGAGTCCCCGCACCACTTGCGGCCACCACATGCCCGCATAATCTGTTTCAAGGGTTTGGTTTGTGCTCATGAAAAGGCCGATACCAAATGCGCCAAACCCGAGGGCTGATAAAAGCCTGGCATCAAACCGTCTGTCCAGCTGCACAATAAGGGGAGCAGCCACCAACTGCGCAATGCCTGTGACCAGTGTCACCAAGCCAATGTCCAACGGCCCATGGCCACGCACAAAGGCCAAAAATACAGGCATTAGATAGACCGTTCCAAACAGGCAAAAGCCAAGCAGAAAACTCAACATGCACCCAAAGCCCAAGGCGCGGTCTGTCAGCAGATGAAACATGATCGCAGGGTGGGGCCTTTTCCACAGCAGCCATGAAAACAGGGGCACCAAGGCAAAGCAACCTAACACCAGTGGAGAAAGCCAGCCTCGGCTTGGAGCTTCTTTCAAACCAATCAATAAAATCGAAAGGGCCAAGGCCATCCATAGCAGTGACGTCCGATCGAGCGTTTTCAGCAAGGCCAGGTTTTTTGACGTGCGCGGCAATGTGAAATACGCAGTGATCATGGCCACCACGCCTGGCACAATATTGATCAGGAACAACCAGTGCCAGGTGTAATGTTCAGTCAGCCACCCCCCCGCAACGGGGCCAAATGTAGGTGCCAAAACTGCCAAAAAACCGCCCAGTGTTGTGGCAATTGTCTGCTGAACACCCTTGGGAAAAAGTAGAAAAATACTTGAGAACACCAGTGGAATAAGCAGCCCTCCGGCAATGCCTTGCAACACACGCCACACCAGCAAATCGGCAAAGCCACTGCTTCCAGCACATCCGAGCGAGGCCAGCGTAAATAAAAGCAAACTGCCCACCAGCAGCCAGCGCATGGTAAACACCCGCATCAACAACCCTGTGAGCGGGATGGCAATCACTTCAGCAATCAAATAGGACGTTTGAATCCAGCTCATCTGGTCAGCGCCAATTTTCAACGCTTCTTCAATGACGGGCAGTGACGTGACCACCACCTGAATATCGAGGATGGCCATGAACATGCCAACACAGGCCGCGATATAGCCAAGCCACCGCGGAACGGGTGCCAATTGATAAATGTTGGATGAGGGCAGGGCAGTGTCTGACATTGAAAACCTTGGGCTTCCCTAACCCAATTATTGGGCAATCACAATGAGGGGGTTTTCCGGGAAAAGCTTGGCCAGCAATGTGCGATCTTTCAAATCGGCTTTCTCGACAACAGTTGGCAGATCGGCAATTTGCGCGGTGCTCCAGTGGCCTGTCATATAGTCCCGGATAAAACCTGCATATGCTGCATGGTTGCGTTCCAAATCGCCATAGTAATGCAACATGTTCGCCTTGGCATTGCCAATTTCCACATCCGTGGGGCCTTCGGTGCGAAACTTGTCCCATGACGCCTTGATCAGGGCCAAGGTTTCTGCCGAGTTGGCCTTTGCAATGCGCCCAGTTATGGCATTTGTAGTCATCACCTCGGCAAAGCTGAAGATCGGCTGCAAGCCGTATGTGGCACCTGATGCTTCACGGATATCCTTGAACAACCTTGTTTTCTGGTCACCTGAAAATATGTTTGAAAGCAGAGAGGCACCCATCCACTCCTTCAAATCAGCAGTGAAAGGAAACGCTGTTCCCATGATCAAAATCGCTTGATCGCCCGTATCCACAGCAACTTTGACGGGCTGTGCAGGCGGTGATTTGAAGATCATTTTTGGCGTTGGTGGAACATCAGTGCTGTCCGGCAGACCATTGAGAAGCTGCTCAACCAGCGAAGAGGCCTCCGAAGGTTCAAGATCACCAACCACGGCAATCAAGATCCCGTCCTTGGTTATGTGCTGTGCCGTCCACGCCATCATGTCAGCGCGTGAAACACGCCGAACCGCCGCCGCACTGGGATTGTTGAAATTTTGATAAGGATGAGGCTGTGAAACAGCGTCAGCATAAGCCACTTCCAATTTTGAGTCGGGATAAGCCGCATATTCTTCCAGACGCTGGGCATAAGCTTCACGCCGCTGCATTAATTTTCGGTCAGGAAAATCTGGCTTGGTCAAAACCAAATTGGCAATGGCAGCAGCGCCCAGGATACCTTTTTGCGGCGCGGTGAGAATGGCATAGGTTTGGTCTAGCGTACTGCGCAAAGAATATGTGCCGCCAAAATCTTGCATGGCCTCATAAAGTTCGGATGATGTTTTGCCGCCGGCACCGGCACTCATCAGGGCAGGGGCCAGAATTCCAGCCGCTGATAGGGCAGGGTCGTAAGTCGCAAACCCGCCTTTGAAAGCAAGCGCAATTGCGACCGTGCTTTGAACGTTAGAGCGCACGAAATTAAACTTGACGCCGTTTGATGTTTTTAATTCGACCACAGCAAGACTGCTAGCCCAAGAAACCGTTGCAAAAACCACAAGCGAAGCGAAAGATAAAAGAAATCTCATTGGCTTGGTCCCTCAGGTTTCAACTGGAATTCGCCAATGCGCCCTGGCTTGTTTAAGGTCACCAACAGTTCATTCACATCTTGCAGATTAACTTTCGCCAATTCATTGGTAAAGTTCACGGCCTTGTCATAGCCAAACACCACTGCGTCGGTCCCCAAGTTTGCGCCCCGCGCTTCTACACTTTCCCATTCGTTGGTCAAAAAATTTCGCGCTTTCAGACGCTCGAAACTTTTTGCCGATAGCCCATTCATGGAAAGGCCCGCGAAATAGGTCTCAAATGCGCTGCGCACCGCAGCAGGCTCGACGCCGTTTTCAACAGTCGCACTGAAATCCACTTGCCATAAACCGTCCATCAGCCGCGAAATGGAAACAGACCAGTCCTGCACCATGCGGTTTTCTTCTGCGATGCGGTCCTGCAATCCTTCCGGTAGGCGGCTGCGCATGGCGTCTTGCAGAATAGTGGCGGCCACAACCCCGCGCCAAGATGTGGGAGCGGCCACAAGTTTTGAGACCAGAAGCTTGACCGAGCGTGCGCGCGGCGACGTCTTTTCTCGTTTCAAGTCAGAGACTGCGACGACTGGCGTGGCGGTCTCCGGCAGGAGGGGTGCCGCAGCCACAAGTTCGGCATCATCGCGTGTCACCGCAAACTTGCGACCAACTGTAAGTGTTCCCAAAGCCGAATTTGGAAATGCACTGTCGATTGCGGCGCGCTGTGTACCATCAAGCGGTGGCCCCAGGATTGTGAGAAAAATCTTGCTGCCTTTATAATGCGCCTGGTCAAATTTGAGCACATCGTCCAGCGTGACACTGGCCACACTTTTCTGGCTGCCCCCTGGCGAAAGCTCATAGGGTAAGCCCTTGTAGAGTTCAGAATAGAAATCCTGATAAACCGGCGTGTCTGGATCACTTTGCGACCGTTGGTAAAGCTCTTGCGAAACCACGGTCTTTTCCAGTTTTACATCATTTTCTGTGATCGACAGAGGTTTGGTCATAGCGGAAAGAATTTTAAGAGCTTTGGCCACGCCCTGCGGCGGCACATTCAAATCATAGCGTGTGGTGCGGTAAGACGTTGCTGCATTTGAGGAAGACCCCATGATTGCATCAAACTCGGCAAACCCATCGCCATCGCGATTTTTGAATTTCAGGTGTTCCAGAACATGCGCAATGCCTGGCACCGTGTCAGCAGTCGAGCCCACCGGTACCCACATTGAGATCTGATAGGAACCAGCCCCCACCACTGCAATGTTCAAGATGACTGACGAAGGATTTGCTGGCGCATGATGGGAAGGGGAAGCCCCCAGCACACGAACACCCACGAGCAACAACAGCAGAATGGCGGGATAGACGATAAGTTTTCTCATGTGCGACAAGTTAGCGACAATTCATCCTTTTGCCAGTGACAAATAGACCATTCGGTTAAATCACGACTCGTGTTTCCGATAACTTCCGCCGGCGATTTCGTAATAATCCCCGGCAAAGTCCACATAGATATGGCCGCCAAGCTTCAATTCTGTGGCGCCGTCAATGCTGCCGACACAAAGCGATGTGTGGTCTGCGCCATTCATTTTCCAAAATAGGCTTGAACCGCATTCTTTGCAAAAACCCCGCTGTGCGTCCTTGCTTGAGCGAAACCATTTCAACCCCTGTTGTTGAATGAATTTCAGGTCAGTATCCGCCACATGGGTGGACGACCAATAATTCCCGGTCATCTTGCGGCACTGCGTGCAATGGCACGCAACCACATCATCCATGGGTCCGTGAATCTGGAAGGCGACTGCGCCACACAAACAAGAACCAGTTTTCATTTTTTAAACTCTTGCGCCAATGCTTGAATGTGCTCCGGGCCAATGCCGCAACAACCGCCAAAAATAGTGGTTCCGTGTTTGCTCCATTCATGTGATTTCAACACCAAATCATGCGGTGAAATAACATCAACGAACTGCCAGTCCGGCGCTTTGAAATAGCCACATTCAGGATAGGTGCCCACTGGGCCTTGCCAGTATTTTCGTAAAATCACCAGCGCTTCATCGGTGGTATTGGGCGAGGTGTGCATGATTGAAATCACCTCTGGTTCCAAAGCAGCAAGTGTGCGGGCAATATCTTCGAAGTTTTGATCCTCTCGCCCAAATCCGGTGAGTACATCGCCATGCTTTTCAACTGCAAGGCCAATCCAAACCGGCAGGCCTGTTTCCAGTGCTGCCTCACAAGCCCACACCGCATAGTCGGTATCGCGCATCATCTCCATCATGAGGAGGTCAACACCCAGGGTCTTCAAATTCTGGGCCTTCCGCCGAAACAAAACCATGGCTTCATCGCGTGACCAAGTTTTTGAAAAATTGGTACGGTCAGTGCCGGGGATCATGGGTCTCTGCGTTGAAATGGAGCCGGCCACAGCCACATCATGGCCGCGTGCAGCCATTTTGGCATAGCCCACCGCCAACGCATCGAGAGCAAGCAACTCTTCATCGCGGCCGTAAGCATTAAATGTCAGCGGGCTGGTGGCAAAAGTGTTTGCTGCAATAATATCAGCGCCAACGCGCACATATTCATCGTGCACGGCACGCACGATATCACCATGGGTGGCGTTAACCTCCGCACACCACGTAGGCCCACTCATGGGTGCACCGCGACGCTGAATATCAGTGCCGGTGCCGCCATCAAGAATAATGGTCTCGCCAGCCACAAGCTTTGCTTTGATTTTATCGTAATTCAAAACATCCCCTCCCTAATATCGCCCTTGCCGCAAAAGCAAGCATAGAGGCGTTAAGTGTTCCAGCGAGGGTCGCCCATCTCCATGACTTCGCGCGGCAATTTTATATCGTGATGCGCCCTGATAACGGCGTCAATCTCCAATGGGATATACTCAGGGTAATAGGTTGAAAGGATCTCTTTCTTCTTGGCAATGGCCTTTGACAAAATATCAGGCTTGCCCGCCTCGTTCCATTCCTTGGGGCTCATGCGGTTGGCCATGGCAGGATAAATATATTCCGTTTGCATCATGGTCAGTGTTTGGTTGGACCCCAGATAATGCCCGGGCCCCTCCAGACACGTCTCGGTAATCACATCAAGCGATAATGTATCTTCGGTCACCTCGATACCGCGCACATTGCGGTTGATGGCGCCCAGCATGTCATTGTCAATCAACAAGCTCTCCAAGCAGAAACCGAGAAGCGATGCATGCATGCCAGCAGATTCATACATCATGTTAATGCCGGTCATGGCGGAAATGCCAGCCGTTAAACCTTTCTCATACCCTGCTTGAATGTCTGGCATCTTGGCATCGCACATGCCAGCAGCGGAGCCTACAGTGAGACCGAAATAATGCCCCATCTGCGCGCAAGCCGATGTGATAAGCGCCTGCTCGCCTGAACCGCCACTCATGGCACCCGTGCGCAAATCAGACACAAACGGCCATGGTCCCCAAATGGCAATGGCACCGGGTACCACGCAATTGATGTAAACCAGACCAGCCAAACACTCGGCCACCGCTTGCACCACAGTGCCAGCAAGTGCAGCAGGTGCTGTTGCTCCAGCTTGCGCTGCGGACAATAACAGCACAGGCATGCCGCCCCGGGCGGCAACTTCCAGACAGGCGCAGGCATCTTCAGCAAAGTTTAAAGGTGGCACCACAAAGCAATTGGATTGCGACACAAAGGGCCGCTCGCGCCATTTTTTCTCACCGCCAGCAACATAGTGCAAAATCTGCAAACACTCATCCACATGCGAAGGTTCCACCATCGATGTGCCCACATGTTTCTGCGTGCCCGCAAGCGAAGCATAAAGCGTGTTGATATCAAGGTCATGGCCATTCAGCATGTCTCGCGCTGTGAGCGAGCGCTGGAAAAAATGAATATGCTCGCACGTATCTACGATGCGTGCGGCGTCATACAAATCAGCAAGATAGGATTCACGGTAAGAATTGGTTTCAATCTCGACGATGTGAACAGCAGCGCCAGCCGTGCCAAAATAAACCTTGTTCCCCCAAGGCTCCATATCAAGCTGAGGCTTGCGCGCATGCAACACAAAATTTTTGGCACAAGATGCGAGAATATCCTCAACCAGTGCTGGCGGAATGCAGAGCCTTCCATTGTCGCGCATGAAACAGCCGCGTGCCGTCATCGCTTCAATGCAGGAGGGAATGGCGCGGGCCAAACCCACGTCATTAAGAAGTTTCAACGCAGTTTGATGAATGCGAACCATATCAGCGTCTTTAAGCGGCCTATACTGCCCCCCTTCCATGCCCGGTTTCACTGCGGCCTTCGACATGGGAATAGCAGTTGATCGCAAAGTGCGCCGAGCATCCCGACCCCCACGACGCTTGGTGATATCTTCAACTAATGACATGGCATTTCCTTCACTGTATTTTGCGACAGTGTGCTCTTATTTGAGGCAACAGCAAAGCGGCAGAAATTAGCAGCAAGAGGTGATCTAAACTAACCAGTCACCTGAAAACCAGCGTGAAAGTCTGGCAAGTGCGATCCAATTCCCGGCTCAGCGCAGCAAACTAATCTTTAAGCCAAGTTCATTTGCAAAACTTGTCCACAGTCTGTCGGCAGTCAAGACATCAGCTTGCTCTTGTTGTGCCAGCGCGAGACAAGCCCGGTCACCCAAAGAAAGACCAGATTTGCGTGTAATTGCTGCCATTCGCCCGGTAATCGTTGCTTGAGCAAAGCTAAATGGAATTACGGCGATACCGGTTTGCAAAAAAAGCGCGTCAATCGCATCAGTCGGAAAATTATTTACAGCTGCGTAAGTGTAAACTTCGGCCACATTTACGGCGCTGACTTTCACGTTTTGGATTTGTTCAAATACAATTTCACCGCCCGGTTCACCTAAGATTGCGGCCAAAATAACAGATGCGTCGAGGACAATTGCGCTCAACGCTTTTTTCCTTTGCTTTCGGCCAGGCGTTCTTCATTCCGCCACTCAAGAAACCCGGAAACGCTGGCCTTCTTTGTTAAGCCTGACTTGCGTGCCAAATTATGAATACGCTCTTTCACTTCGTTCAGTGTTGTAATTCGAATAGAGCCATCGACAATATCGATACGAACAGGACCCCCTTTATCGAGGCCCACCTTACGTCGCAAATCTGCTGGAAGACTCAAGCGACCTGACTCCGTTACGCGACCCGACAGAGCGGATTTGTTTTCCATAGCCATGCGCCACTCCTGTAAAAATTGGCCTGAGCAAACATACGCCATAAAAATAAAGCACGCCACAATTGTCTTGTGTGAAAAAATATCACCATATGTCTTTATAACCCCTCCCTCAACACACCTGTTCTGCTATGTTACAAACCTGAAATACCAAAATCACAGGTGAATTCCTTTGCCCAGACGAGACTTGCCGCCCCTTCGCGCTTTAACCGCTTTTGAAGCGGCTGCACGTCTTGGCTCATTCCGTATGGCGGCAGGCGAATTGGGAATAACCCGCTCTGCCGTCAGCCACCAGGTAAAACTTTTGGAACAACGCCTTGATGTGCTGCTGTTTCGCCGCGATGCGCGCCGCGCTGAACTTACGCAACTTGGCCAGACTTATTACCCCACCGTGCGGGATGCCTTTGACCAGATCGAAACCCAAACCCGCGCATTGCGCCCCAGTACCACCGACAATGAACTGACCATTCAGGTTTATGTTACAGTGGCGCTCAAATGGCTCATTCCGCGCCTGCATGATTTCGAGCGCAAATATCCCGACATGAAAGTGCGCCTCTCCACCAGCTATTTCGATTGGGATTTTGATGAACGCAATGTGGATGTGGGCCTCATTCTGGCGCGCAACAAATTGCCTGGCCATTATTATCGCCCGCTGTTCAAATCTTATTTAAAACCGGTAGCCGCACCATCGCTTAAAATCAAATCTCTTGAAGACCTCAAGAAACACAAATTGATCGACGTGTACACCGCCGAAGAAGACTGGCAAATCTGGTTGCAAGCAGCGGGTGTGACTGGCGTAAAACACGCCAACCGTCTTTCGGTGGATAGTTACATCCTGGCCCAGGAAGCAGCAATTGAGGGCAGGGGCCTTGCCATGACCATTGGCCCCTATGCGACAGAAGAAATGAAAACCGGTCGGCTGGTTGAGCCGTTCGACACGAGCGTGGAACACAAGCACCACTGGTATTTTGCCTGCAGTGCCGAACATCGCAGCAAGAACAAAATCAAACGCTTTGAAGAATGGCTGGTCAAACAAGTGGCCGCTGATCCGATGTTGGAAGTTTTGAAGGATGACAAAAAATGAGTGAAACAGAAACCCGCCGTCCGCGTCGTGGGGGTGCTCGCGCTAATCCGGGTGCGGGCGGAGGCGCAGTGATTCCGCAATTACCCACCCGCAAAGTCAAGCGCCTGTTTCCGCCCACCAACATTATTTCTGCCGATGAAGAAGAGGCAATTCACCGCTCCTCGCTCAAAGTGCTGGCCGAAATTGGCATGGATTTTTTAGATGAAGAGGCGCGCGACAACTGGAAAAAGGTGGGCGCCGAAATTGCTGGCGAACGGGTGCGCTTTGCACCAGAATTGCTCGAAGAGCTGATCAGTCACGCCCCGGCGGAATTTACCGTGCATGCCAGAAATCCAGCCCACAATATGCAACTTGGCGGGAACAACATGGTCTTTGGCACCGTGGGTTCACCGCCGTCGTGTCATGATACAGATGGCGGACGCCGCACCGGAAACCGCGCTGATTATCAAAAGTTCTTAAAGCTGGGCCAGCATTTCAACGCCATCAACTTCAGTGCGGGTTACCCTGTTGAACCCGTCGATCTGCATTCCGGCATCAGGCATTTGGAAGCGTTGCGTGACATGGCAACCCTGATGGATAAGCCGATGACGGCTTATGCGTTGGGCGCACACCGCATTCAAGACGGTATTGAGATTGCCCGTCTAGCACGTGGTATTTCTCATGAGCAATTCGAACGAGAGCCCACGCTCACCACGATTATAAACACCAACTCGCCGTTGAAACTGGACGCCTACATGTTGAACGGCATTAAGGAAATGTCGTCGCGTGGCCAAGTGGTGTGCATCACCCCCTTCACCTTGGCTGGTGCCATGGCGCCAGTCACAATGGCGGGTGCCGTGGTGGAGCAAAACGCTGAAGCCTTGGCTGGAATCGCCTACACACAAGTGATCAAAAAAGGTGCCCCTGTCATTTATGGTGGCTTCACTTCGAATGTGGACATGAAATCAGGTGCGCCTGCTTTTGGCACGCCAGAATATATGAAGGCTGTCATGGTGGGTGGCCAGATGGCTAGGCGCTATAACCTGCCTTACCGCACATCCAACACCTGTGCTGCCAACATGATGGATGCGCAAGCAGCTTACGAAAGTGTGTTCTCGCTTTGGGCGCTCACTATGGGTGGCGGCAATTTCATCATGCATGGTGCAGGCTGGCTGGAAGGTGGGCTGGTGGCGTCCTTTGAAAAATTCGTTATGGATGTGGACTTGATTCAAATGATCAGCGAATTTCTGCAACCCCTTGAAACCACTGAAGATGCGCTCGGCGTTGAAGCGATACGTGAAGTGGGGCCAGGCGGGCATTTCTTTGGCGCACAACACACGCTGAACCGCTATTCCAACGCGTTTTATCAGCCGATCATTTCTGACTGGCGCAACAACCCGCAATGGCTGGCGGCAGGTTCGCCTGATGCCTTGAAGCGCGCCAACACGGTTTACAAACAAGCGCTCGCCGAATACCAGCAACCCTATATGGAAGAGAGCATTCGCGATGGCCTGAACGAGTTTGTGGATCGAAGATTGTCTGAAGGCGGAGTGAAAACTGATTTCTAAGGTTCTGGTGATCGGCGGTGCCAACATGGACATCAAGGCCAAAACCTTGGCCGCCCATGTTTTGGCAACATCAAACCCAGCCGAAATCATCACAAAGCCAGGCGGCGTTGCGCGCAACATCGCCCACAATCTGGCGCGGTTGGGGGTTGAAACGACGTTGGTCACGGTGCTGGGTCAAGACGCCAACGCTGAAGCAATACGTGCCGCCACTGCCCATGCAGGCGTCAACACAAGTCAAATTATGTGCGTGAACGCGCCCACAGGAATCTATCTGGCGCTGCTCGATTCGAGCGGAGAGTTGCTAACAGCAGCTTCAGACATGACAATCCTGGAATTCCTTTCGCGGGGTCACATCAGAAATAATGCAGACCTTATAAAGGAACAAAATTTTATAGTAGCGGATTGTAATTTGAGTGATGACGCCCTGGATGAATTGGCAATTCACGCCGCAAGCCGCCTCATCATTGAACCCGTTTCAGTTGCAAAATCTCAAAAACTCTTGAAGCTGCTAAAAACCCACAAAATTTATCTCGCCACCCCAAATCTGGACCAGCTGGAAGCCCTCACCAGCTCACGAAGTCCACCTGCTGCAGCAAAAATCCTGCATGGTCTGGGCCTGAAAAATCTGGTCATCCACGCTGGACAGCAAGGCGCGTTCGTTTCAAACGGGCAAACTGTTACACATATTCCTGCACAGGCAAAAACCATCATGGATGTGACGGGGGCAGGCGATGCGGCAACCGCTGGCCTCATCTTGGGCCTGATCCAAAATCTTTCCCTGGAAAAAGCAGCCAGCTTGGGCCAAGAGATGGCCGCGCGCGTGGTGGCCACCCACACATCCACTTTGGAATGACCATGATAAAACTGACTGAAGAGCTCTCATCTGCAATCGTGTCGCGCCAGCCCATTGTTGCCCTCGAATCCACCATCATCGCGCACGGCATGCCGTTCCCACAAAACTTGACCATGGCGCGTGAAGTTGAGGCCATTATCCGAGGTAACGGCGCAATCCCAGCAACCATTGCCGTGATTAATGGAGAATTGCGCGCCGGCCTATCTGAACCCGAATTGGAACACTTCGCCAGAACAGGCCCATCCATCCTCAAAGTCTCCACGCGAGATTTACCGTTTGTCGTCGCGCGAAAAATGACAGGGGCCACCACCGTGGCCTCCACCATGCGTGTTGCCGCCATGGCAGGCATTCATGTTTTTGCGACAGGCGGCATCGGCGGAGCGCACCGTGGTGCTGAAAGCAGTTTTGATATCTCTGCTGATCTTTTTGAATTTACGCTCAGCAATGTGGCTGTGGTCACCGCAGGAGCCAAGGCCATTCTGGATTTGGCGCTGACCTTGGAAACGTTGGAAACTTTCGGCGTGCCAGTCGTGGGTTACCGCACCGATGAGTTCCCCGCATTTTATTCCAGAGACAGCGGCCACAAGGTTCCCATGCGGTGCGACACGCCTCATGACATCGCGGCGGTGATGAATGCCAAATGGGCTATGAAGGTGCAAGGGGGCATTGTTGTTGCCAACCCCATTCCATATGAGGCTGAAATTCCTGCGGGTGAAATCACCCCCACCATTGAACAGGCGATTGCCGAAGCCAAAGCCCAAAATGTAACCGGAAAAGACGTCACACCCTTTCTGTTAAAACGTCTGGCCGAAATGACAGCTGGTCGTTCGCTCACCGCAAACATCGCCTTGGTCAAAAATAATGCAAAGGTTGCAGCAGAAATTGCGGTGGCTTACAGCCAGTATTTATAAACATAGATTGCGGTCATCACTATACCGCAGGTGATAATGACCTGCTTTACAATGGCGCTCGGCAAAATCTTCGTAAGCTTGATCCCGGCAAAGCCGCCTGCCAGCGTACCAATCATCATCACCAACGTGTAGCTCCAATCAATCAGGCCAAACCATACGAAAAAACAAATCGCACTCACATTCATCAGAAATGCAAACATGTTTTTCAGAGCATTGAGGCTGCGCAACTCCAGACTGCTGGTGGCACTGAGTGCCGACAAGATAATAACGCCGGCACCTGCACCAAAATATCCTCCGTAGAGTGCCACAGGAAACAATAGCACCTGCCTTAACCGTACGTGATCACTGTCGCCGCCCAGCAATCGCGACAGGGCGCGCTGAATGGGTTTGGCAAAAGCAAACAACAAAGTTGCAAGGCCGATCAAGGCTGGCACTGTTTGCGTGAAAGTTTTTTCAGGTGTCATCAAAAGCAACACTGCGCCGATGGCACCGCCCACAATGGCCACAGCAATGCTTTGCCAGAATGCTCGGTCACGCTTTGGCAGTTTTGGTAGATCACTCAAGAAACCCACACCGTTGCTTGACGTTACAGCTAGCGCATTGGAGGCATTAGCCGCAATCGGTGGTAAGCCTGCAAACAGCAGGGCTGGAAACGTGAACAGCGATGCCCCGCCAGCCATGGAGTTGGCAATGCCACCAAGAAATCCCGCACCAATCAGGATTGCAATTGTTTGAGCCGTCATAATTGCCAAGCATTGCATCAAATTCACAATAAGGTCCTATTTATTTACAAATTCCGTTGTTAGATGGATGATACAAAACAAGACTGTTGATTCATGGAACAAATCCAGCCCTATCTTGATTATTTCGCGGCCCATCCCAATTGGGCCATTGCTCTCATCTTTCTGATCGCCTTTGGTGAGGCTTTGCTAATTATTGGCTTGGTTGTGCCGTCAACGCTTGTTCTTGTGGGTGCAGGCGCATTGGTGGGAACGGGAAAACTTGAGTTCTGGCCCGTTTTAATTGCAACGGCTGTGGGCTGTATTTTGGGTGATCAAGTCTCCTACTGGGCGGGCCGCATCTTCGGCGAGCGGTTGAAAACGTTTTGGCCACTCAGTTCTTACCCTCATCTGGTTGCCAAAGGCGAAGAGTTCATCAGAAAGCATGGCGGCAAGAGCATAGCGCTCGGCCGTTTTGTTCCCGGTGTCAAAGCTGTTGTGCCAGGCATTGCAGGCATGTTTGGCATGGGCCAAACTTTTTTTCTGTCCATCAATGTTGTATCAGGCATCTTCTGGGCTTTTGCGCATATATTACCAGGCGTGCTGCTGGGCCAGGCCCTGTCTTTGGCCGGCGAACTGAGCGGAAGACTTTTGATAATCCTGCTTGTTCTTCTGGTCATATTGGGAATTGCCGGCTGGCTCATCAGAATTCTCTCAGCGGGAATGATGCCTTATCGTAAGGCACTTCAGGGGCGGATAGCTGCCTGGGCGCGGGGCTTCAATAACCGGCCAATGCGCCGATTTTCGCGGGCCATAGCACCGCATAACCCCAGATCAATTTTTGTTTTTCTAACACTTGTCCTGAGCCCGGTTTTCATAATCATCCTCGGCGACATTGTGTCAGGACGAATGCTGGAACATGCCGTCGGCAATCTTGACTACTCGATATTCAATTTGTTTTCCGAAACCCGCAGCGCCCCGGCGGATGAGCTTTTGATCCGCATTACAATGCTGGGCGATGACATGGTTATATTCGGCACACTTGTTGGCGCATTGCTTTGGCTCTTTGTGCAACGCGCCTGGCGAACTGCAGTTATTGTTGGCGTTGCAGCAATAGTCGCCAAAATATCGGTGCTTGCGACCAAGAATTATCTGGGTCCACATATGACCGGGAGAGAAGACACGCCAACGCTTTTGCAAATGGCGAGCTTCCCAAGCGGTCACACGGTGATGGCAACCGTGGGCTTTGGCATTCTGGCGTTACTGTTGAGCCGCGGCATGGGCCGGTGGACGCATGCCCTCATTGCGTCCACGTGCGGGGTCATGGTTATTGCCATTGCATTTTCACGACTTTACCTTGGCGTGAACTGGTTGAGTGACGTGGTGGGTGGCCTGCTTCTGGGCGGTGTTTTCATGACATTGTTCACCGTCGCCATTGAAACTTGGCCCGCACGCCGCACAAAGCCTATCGGTCTGGCACTCAGCAGTTTGGCTGCTTTCCTTGTGGCAGGCACGCTGCATATAGCCTCGCAATATGATCTGAATGAAGACCTCTACGTTCCTGTTGATAAAACGGTAACTTACAACTTGGCCGCCTGGGTCGATAATGCGTGGAATAAAAACCAGACGCGCCGGGTGGATATGTCAGGAAAAAATGAAGAGGTTTTCACGGTGCAGTGGTTGGGGCCATTGTCCACCTTGCAAACAGTGCTTGAAAATTCAGGCTTCACGCCACAACCCAAATGGACATGGCGTGATGGATTTCTTTATCTCGACCCCAATGCGCCCTTGAGCAAACTGCCGCCGCGGCCAGCCTTACACGAGGGGCTTAAAGCAAAATTGACAGCCATGGACGTTGCTCCAAAAAATTCTAACGCACGCGCTACAATACGGGTGTTTGCGACCAATTCGCTGATTGCTTCCTCTCCGCCAACGCCGGTTTTCCTTGTAAGTTATACGCAGGAAGTTCTGAACCCGCGGTTTCACTTGTTTTCTGTACCATCGGATCAGGTCTCCACTCCGGATCAAAACCTGGAATTCATAAAAAAGCTACTCAGCAATCCGGCAGTTCAAAGAGTGAGCGAGAAAGTTTTTGAAGGTCAACCCGTCACCATCCTGCAACCCAGATCTTAGTGATTTTTCACGCTGGATTTGCAGGCATCATTCAGCCATATTCCGGCCCGACAAATAGAGTTTTTGGAATACATATGAAATTTCTGACACAGTTTTTTACTTGGTGGCGCGGCCAAACCCTGGGCACGCGTTTTTTCACGTGGCGCAAAGGCGAACTGGTTGGCCGCGATGAAATGGGAAACACTTATTACCGCGCCAAATCAGCCTTGCCTGATTCCATTCCCGAACGCCGCTGGGTGATTTACACGCGTTATTCGGAAGCCTCGCAAATTCCACCGGGTTGGCATGGCTGGATGCACCACCGCGTGAACACTCCCCCAAGCCAGGAAACCTACAGCCCATGGGAGTGGGAAAAGCCGCATCAGGAAAATCTGACCGGAACAAGTGCTGCTTATCGCCCGCCAGGTTCAATTGCCACGGGCGGCAAGCCGCTTGAGCCTGTGTCAGCCTACCAGGCTTGGAAACCTGAGTGACACGCCGATGAAATCTAACACGCTTGAAACCATGGTCGGAGCAGCAATCATTCTCGTTGCTCTGGCATTTTTTGCCTTTGCTTATAAAACCGCAGGATTTCTCAGCTCCGCAGCAGGTGGCTATCACATCAGCGCAGAGTTTGATAATATTGACGGTGTGACCGTGGGAAGCGACGTGCGCATTGCTGGCGTCAAAGTAGGCAGTGTTATTGGCCAAAGCCTCAATCCGAAATCATATCAGGCCCGAATTGACATGATGATACAACAGGGCTTGGTTTTATCAGATGATACATCGGCAAAAATTACGGCTGAAGGGCTATTGGGTGCAAAGTTTGTGGCCTTGGATCCCGGCGGTTCAGAAACCAAGGTCACAGAAGGTGGCGTGCTGAGCTACACGCAAGGCGCCATCGACATTTGGTCGATCATCAGCCAGGCCATGTTTTCAAAGTCGGGCGCCAAACCTGCTGACGCTCCTGCGCAATGAAGCTGTTTTCTGCGTTGATATGTCTTGGCGTGTGGTTTTCACAGGCGCAGGCCGAAGATATTCACAACCCCATAGCCGTTTTTGCGGGCCTCGATAAAATTATGGCTGTGACAACAAACTTTGAAGCCAAGATTGGTGAAGATGTCAAATTCGGTGGGCTCCTTGTCAAAGCGGATGTCTGTAATACCAAGCCTATTACCGAAGACCCAAAAACAGCGAGCTTTGTCGAAATTGATGAAATTGAAAAAGATGGCAACAAAAAGCGTCTCTTCGCCGGATGGATGTTTGCCGAAAGCCCGGGCCTCAACGGTTTGGAGCATCCTATCTTTGATGTGTGGCTGACGGGGTGCCGCGATCCCAATGCCCCGCCCATTCCAGTGGAAACTGCACCTGATATTTCAACTTTGCAAAATCAGGTTGATGGCCCCGAAGCCACCCCGCCGCCTGATTGAGTGCCTGATGCGAACTTCAAGACTGCTTCGCCATTGGCATCATTTTTGAACGCCTTGAAATCTCCTGCGCCATCGAGAGCATCATCCAGAACCAAGCGGTAATCGCTTTTTTTAACAGTATAAGTTCCAAACTGTTTGAGATGCGGATTTAAAAATTGAGCGTCAAGCAGCTTGAAGCCGCCAAAGTTGAGGCGCGCCACCAAATGCACCAACGCCACTTTGCTGGCATCTGTCTCGCGGCTATACATGCTCTCGCCAAAAAACACCCCGCCGATGCGAACTCCGTAAAGCCCGCCCACCAGGTGGCCATCCCTCCAGCTTTCGACGCTATGACAGCAACCCATTTTGTGCAGCTGATTGTAAAGTCTTAAAATGCGCGCGTTGATCCATGTCTCATCACGCCCGTCAGTTTTTGCAGCGCAACTCGAAATCACCTGATCGAATGCTGTATCAATCCTGATCTCAAACTTTCGCTTGCGCACTGTCTTGCGCAGCGATGCAGAGACATGAAAACCAAGAAGCGGAATAACGCCGCGCTCTTCCGGTTCAACCCAATAAAGGCAAGGGTCTTCAGCGCTTTCAGCCATGGGAAAGATGCCAGCGCTGTAAGCTTTCAGCAAAACCTGAGGCGTAATCGCTGTCACTTGGCCCTACTGCGGGGCGCTGCGTGCGAGGAATTTTTCCAGCCAATGGATATCATAATGGCCGTTGATAATGTCAGCCTCGCCTAGCAAGCGTTGAAACAGGGGTATCGTTGTGTCCACACCTTCGATTACAAATTCGGAAAGCGACCTGCGAAGCCGCATCATGCATTCAGTTCTAGTTTTACCGAACACAATCAATTTCCCAATCAAGCTGTCGTAATAGGGTGGAATGCGGTAGCCAGAATAGAGAGCCGAATCGATACGAACCCCAAGTCCGCCAGGAAAATGTACGGCATCAACTTTGCCAGGCGAGGGAGCAAACGTTTGCGCATTTTCAGCGTTTATGCGGCACTCAATGGCATGTCCGGAAAACTGAATATCGCTCTGCTGGTAATTAAGCGTGGAGCCTGCCGCGATCCGGATTTGTTCTTGCACCAGATCAAGACCCGTGATCATTTCTGTGACCGGATGTTCCACCTGCAGCCTTGTGTTCATTTCGATGAAATAAAATTCGCCATCCTCGTAAAGAAATTCAATTGTGCCAACACCTTCATACTTCAAATCGGCCATGGCTTTGGCCACGCGGTTGCCAATGGCATCGCGCTGATCAGGATTTAAAGCAGGAGAATGAGCCTCTTCCCACACCTTTTGATGGCGGCGTTGCAGCGAACAATCCCGTTCACCCAGATGAACCGCGTTGCCCTGGCCATCACCCAAAATTTGTACTTCAATGTGGCGCGGCTTCTGCAAATATTTCTCAATGTAAACTTCACCGTTGCCAAATGCAGCCTTGGCTTCAGACTGTGCAGTGGAAACCGCAAGTTCCAATTCACTTTCACTGTTGGCCACTTTCATCCCGCGCCCACCACCGCCAGCAGTGGCTTTTATGATGACAGGATATCCGATGTCCTTGCCAATGCGCTTTGCATCTTGAAGATTGGAAACCCCACCTTCTGATCCTGGAACAACCGGAATGCCCAAAGCCTTGGCTGTGCGCTTGGCTTCAATCTTGTCACCCATGGTGCGAATGTTATCGGCGGAAGGTCCAATGAACTTGATTGAATGCTCTTTCAGAATATCGGCAAACTTGGCGTTTTCGGACAAAAATCCATAACCGGGGTGAACTGCCTCAGCACCGGTAATTTCACAAGCTGCCACAATCGCGGCAATATTCAAATAGCTGTCTTTGGCAGCAGGTGGCCCGATGCAAACGCTTTCGTCAGCCAGCTTCACATGCATGGCATCGGCATCCGCCGTGGAGTGCACAGCCACAGTTTGTATACCGAGCTCGCGACATGCACGAAGCACGCGAAGGGCAATTTCGCCGCGGTTGGCAATGAGAATTTTATCAAACATCGTTATTCTATGACCAGAAGTATTTCGCCAAATTCAACGGCCTGAGCATTTGCAATGTTGACCTTAACCAGTTTGCCAGCTCTGGGCGCTGTGATCTGGTTCATGGTTTTCATGGCTTCAATGATTAGCAACGTCTGGCCTTCCTTGACCAAAGACCCAATTTCGGCAAATGGCGGACCGCCTGGTGTTGCTGAAAGATAGGCCGTTCCAACCATGGGCGATTTCAGCGGCGTTCCGGTAATTTCGGGAAGTGCAGGGGTGACGGCTGTAGCCACAGTTTGCAAAACCGCAACAGGAGGTTGATGGTGCACGGGCGCAGAAACCGTTGTGGTCTGCTGCACTGTTCGGCTCACACGAACCTTCGCACCCTTGTGATCCAGTTCAATTTCAGTGAGCCCGGTCTCATTCAAAATCTCTGCCAGCTTTCGAATGAGAACAAGTTCGCTTGCTTCTGATACAGGCTTAGGTTTGGCAATGGGTGCCTTTGGTTTTTTTTGAGCGGGCATAGCTATCCCTTTTGCGTTGCGTTCAAAACAGCGGAAAGACCTTCCAGTGCTAATTCATAACTTTGTGGACCAAAACCGCAGATGACACCTTGCACCGCAGGCGACAGGAAACTGTGATGCCGAAAACTCTCGCGTTTGTAAACATTGCTTAAGTGAACTTCGACAGCAGGCAAGGCCACAGCTTTCAGGGCATCATGAAGGGCAACAGACGTGTGGGTGTAAGCGCCTGCATTAATCACAATTCCATCAGCTTTTTCGCGCGCCTCATGAATCCAGTTCACCAGTTCGCCTTCCACGTTGGTTTGGCGAAAATCAATAGCGAGGTTCAAGTGCTTTGCCCTTGCCGCGCACTTCTCTTCGACCTTGGCAAGGGTGTCTGAGCCATAAACATCAGGTTCGCGCGTGCCGAGTAAATTGAGGTTTGGTCCATTTAGAATGAAAATAGTGGTCATGCGCTGTTTATACGCAGTCTGGTCGAATTTGTGAAACCCTTATGTCACCCTGTGGATTGCGACTAACACAGCTTGCAACCGCCACCCGCGCGCACTTTGCCAAGTGAAGCCTCAAGTCCATCGAGTGGGGTGTATCCGGGGAACACCTGGTCATCAATGATGAAAGCAGGCGTGCCAGTGATCAACATGGTCTGCGCCAGAGCTTGGGTTTTTTTGATGTTCTCGACAATAGCAGGATCCTCCATGTCTTTTTTCATCTGCGCCACATCAATTCCTTTTTCAGCGGCCACTTGATCTACCACTTCGGCCGTGACTTTGCTTTCTGATGCAAACAAAGCCTGGTGCAATTCCCAATATTTTCCTTGCTTGACTGATGCCAAGGCAGCACGCGCGGCGTATTCTGAACCTTCACCAAAAATCGGAAACTCTTTCATGACAACGCGAACATTCTTGTCTTTGGCAATCAGGGCCTGAACTTCCGTAACACTCTTTTTGCACCAGCCGCAATTGTAGTCAAAGAATTCCACAATCGTCACGTCCCCCTTGGGGTTTCCGACCACTGCATCTGTCGTGTCTTTAAAAATATCAGAAGCCTTGGTTTTCAATGTACTCTGGCGGGTCTCATCTTCTTTCTTCTTGTCATTTTCATCCATCTTGTTGGCCATGTCGCGCAAGATTTCGGGATGCTCCATCAGATAATCTTTGACAATCTTCTCCATCTCAGTTTTCTGCTCGGGAGAGAAATTGGCAGCCAGTGTGGGCAAAGCCAAACTGCAAGCAAACAGGGTGGAAAACACAACGGAACTAAAACGGAGCATAAAAACCTCACTTGAATGAAATGTTATTTCTTTTTCGCAAAAATCAATAAATCACCAGCGCGCAGCCACTCCGGCGAACCCCTTTTGAAGAAATTCTGCGCCGAAGTTGCCTTGGTCATGGCCATCTTTTTATCGCCAGTCAACCAGGCATATTCCGCCGTAGCCAATTCAGCCCGCGGCAAATCATTCTTTAACGCGTAAGCGCGCGCGATGAACTTATACAAGCCGGGCGAGTCGCCCTCGGTGCGCTTGGCTTTGTTCAAAAGCGATAAAGCCTCATCGGCGTTCTTGGCATTTTCAGTGGTCACAAGAATCTGCGCATTGAGCATTTCCAGCAAACCATTGTTGGGCAGAAGCCGCCGTGCTTCTTTGATGGCGGGAAGGCCTGCTGCAGGATTGCCATTTTCCATATAAGCCTGCGCTTTTAATTCCCAGAAGTATGGATCTTGCGGCAAGTCGCGGCTGAGGCTGTCGATCAATGGAATTGCGTTCTTGAGATCACCCCGCCTGAACATGGCAATGGACCGCGCATAGCGTGAAGGCAAGGAAGTATCTGAGGTGGGGTAGCGTTGAAACACAAGTTGAGGTGAATCCATAAAACCTGCCAGTTTTGCTTTCGCAAGTTGATGGCGCAACAGCAAAGCAGGATCGTCTGGCTTTTCAAAATCGGGTGATGCTTTTGCGGCCACTTCCAATGCCCTGATCCGGTCAAACGGCATGGGGTGGGAATAAACATAAGGGTCGGCTCGGCTCGTGGAGGCCAAGGATTCGTTGGCAAGAACGTTAAACAGCGTCAGCATGCCCTTGGCACTTTGCCCGGTGGCTGAAAGATATTTGAGGGCCGATTGGTCGGCTGTTGACTCCATGCCACGCTGGTATTGCAAAAAGCTGCGCTGCCCCAAACCTTGCGAACCCATGATCACACCTTGGCCAGCCTTGGCGGCCCCAGCATTGCCCGACAACGCACCGCCAACAACGGCGGCTGCACCCACCAATGTGCCAATGATTGATTCGACATTTGCAGAAGCAAGCTCACTGTTCATGCGCGCCAGATGACCACCAGCGATGTGGCCGGTTTCATGCGCCAACACGCCGATCACTTCGTTGGGAGACTCAGCTCTGGTAATCAAACCCGTGTGAATAAAGATGCGCTGGCCCCCGGCAACAAACGCATTGATGCTGGGATCAGCAATGACATAAACTTTAACAGAAGCTGGATTGATGCCAGCCGCCTTGAAAATAGGCTTGGAATACATCCGCAGCAAACCCTCAATCTCCGCATCACGGATCAGATTGGGGCCTTGCCGGGGGGCTGCAACAAGGGGAGCACTCACGAGACCCAGAGATATAAGTAGTGCGGAAAATGTTTTACTGACGCGCATTATTTGACCCTATCTCATCATTCCATCAAAATAATGACCCCATTCTCGCGACCTGAGAGTATGTCGAGAATGGGTTCCAACCTTGACGGAAATGACGGGCTTCTTTCGAATTTGATTGAAAGCATTCCCGTCAAAACGCGGCGTGTTTATGGCTTACTTGCGCTTGCTCCACCAGCCGCCTTTGCGCTCTGTCGTTTCTGCAACAATTGTTGGTGCAGGCGGCTGCCACTTGCGAATCTCAGGCTCTGGCGCACTCGCTGGAATAGTGATTACAACAGGTTGCGCCACAAAAATAGGCGTTGCGTCCGCTTGCGGTGCTGCCACAGGAACAGCTTCCCCATTGGTACGCTCTTGTCGTTCACCACGTTCACCACGCCCATTTCGGTCGCGGCCAAAACGACCGCGCTTGCGCCCGCCGCGTTCACGGTTGCGGCCATTGCGGTCTTCACCTGCTGGCTGTTCAACCGATGCTTCAGCACCTGCAGCAGCATCCTCAGCTGCCTCAGGGCGGTCATCGACCATTTCAGGGACAGATGACATGTCTTCATCGTCATTAACGGTTGACGCAACATGTTCTTCGGAACCATCACGTTTGCCGCCACGGCGTCCACGCCGCCGCCGCTTGTTACGGCCACCTTCGCGCTTATCGCCAGCATCAGACTCTTCGCTGGAAGAAACCTCTTCAACATTGCCTGTTCCGCTTTCGTCTTCGACGAGTGTTTCTTCCTCTATGATATCTTCTTCAATTTCCGGTTCATCGTTAAAGGCAGAGTCCATTTGCACAGGCGCTGCAACGGAAACGCGACGTTTGATGGCTTCCCGGTCAGGCGCTCGTTCAATGATGGCTTGTGTGCCTTTCATATCATCACCCGGAACCAGGAAGATTGAAATTTCATATTGCGTTTCAATCGACAGCAGACTGTCGCGCTTTTCATTGAGCAGATAGAATGCCACGTCGCGTGCGCATTTTACGGTAAGGTTTTCAGCGCGGCCTTTTTGCAAGTATTCTTCAATCGTCCGCAATACGCCCAAACCACATGACGAAACTGAGCGCACAATGCCACGGCCTTCACAATGCGGGCAGGGCCGGAACGACCCTTCAAGCAAGCCAGGTCGCAAACGCTGGCGCGACATTTCCAGAAGACCAAAATGTGAAATACGGCCCACTTGAATGCGCGCGCGGTCATTTTTTAGCGCATCCTTCATGCGCCGTTCAACCGCGCGGTTGTTGCGGTTTTCTTCCATATCAATGAAGTCAATCACAACGAGACCAGCCAAATCGCGCAAACGAAGTTGTCGTGCAATCTCATCGCACGCTTCCACGTTCGTCTTGGTTGCAGTGTCCTCGATATTATGTTCGCGCGTGGCCTTGCCGGAGTTGATGTCAATAGACACCAAAGCTTCCGTCTGGTTGATCACAATGTAACCTCCAGATGGCAAGGTCACAGTAGGAGAATATAAAGCGTCCAGATGAGTTTCCACCTGATAGCGCTGGAACAGCGGGCGCGGCTCTTTGTAGTTCTTCACATTCTTCGCATGGGAAGGCATGAGCATTTTCATGAATTCTTTGGCATCGCGGTAAGCCACGTCGCCTTCCACCACAATCTCTTCCACATCTTTGGTGTAAAGATCACGAATGGACCGCTTGATCAGATTGCCTTCTTCGTAGACCAGACAAGGGGCTTGGCTTTGCAGCGTGAGTTCACGCACTGATTCCCAAAGCCGCATCAGATAGTCAAAGTCACGCTTTATTTCAGGCCTGGTTCGCTGTGCACCGGCAGTGCGCACAATAACGCCCATGCCCTTTGGCACTTCAACGTCCTTGGCCACTTCCTTTAAACGACGACGGTCAGAGGCATCAGTGATCTTGCGAGAAATACCACCGCCACGTGCAGTGTTCGGCATCAACACGCAATAGCGTCCGGCCAGTGACATGTAAGTGGTGAGTGCCGCACCCTTGTTGCCGCGCTCTTCCTTGATCACCTGCACCAGCAAAATCTGACGGCGTTTGATCACTTCTTGAATTTTGTAATGGCGTTTGCGGGGTGCACGGCGTGAACGCTGCGGCACTTCTTCCAACGCATCTGTCTCTTCACCCAAAGTTTCAATCTTCTGGCTTTCGGCATCACCCTCAACAACTTCAAGCTCAACTCCGACCACGGGTTGGGCAGGGGGGTCCTCATGCTCAAGGACTTCATTCTCTACATCTGCAACGAAAACAGGTTCAGATTCTTGTGCCATTGCTATCGCGGGCGCATCGCTGTGCGATTCATCACTATTATTATGGTCATCCTCGACAGGCTCAGAATTATCATCGGGTGGCTGCTGACTGTCGGAGACACTGGCCTCACTGTCATCGTCATCTTCTTCGGCCTCTTCGGCTTCTTGTTCTGCCAAAAGCGCCAGACGATCGGCGATGGGGATTTGATAATAATCTGGGTGAATTTCAGCGAAGGCCAAAAACCCATGCCGGTTGCCGCCATATTCCACAAAAGCAGCCTGGAGTGACGGCTCAACGCGCGTTACTTTGGCGAGATATATATTTCCTTTGAGGGGTTTCTTGGAAGCGCTTTCGAAATCGAATTCTTCTAGTCTGTTACCGCGCGCAACTACAACCCGGGTTTCTTCAGGTTGGCTGGCGTCGATGAGCATTTTTGTGCCCATGTTGTTTTATTCCTTTGAGCAGCACACCGCAGCGCAGAACGGGAGGTTCTGTCCAAACTTGAGAAGTCCGTAAGGCGCGAGGGGGTGCTTGCAATTGAGGGATTTGTTTCCAAAAGCTGCAAAACTGCCGACGTTGCAACCAAGCCATTTTGGCTTTGGTGGGTGTCGTGATGCAAGGCAGCTTGAAACATATTCCTGAGTTGACCAAATGCCCAGCATGCTGGGCGGTTAATACGCTTTGCCTGAACCGGCACCAAACCAGATCGGGACTTTTCGGGTTCTGCGGAGAACCCTGACAAACGCAGTGGAAAAGCATAAACAAAAGTGTTTGGACACTTTATCCGTAGCGAAACTGTTGTGATTGCAAGCTCCGCGGTAAACACCGAGTCTGAAATTGCAGCCATCCAAGTAGTAACCATCATTGCGGCCGATTGCAAGGGAAGAGCTAAAACTAAACTGAAACCTTAGGTTAACCATCGCCGACTACGGTGTCGAAAAAGCCGGTTTTGCAATGCTGAATTTGTTGGTAACATCATGAGATATATAATTAAATATCCAATTGGTGGCATTGCTGCGGCGCTTGCACTAATGTTTTGCCTGGTTCCCATCGGCAGCGCTACGGCAAAAGACGATGTAGTCACCGATGTCAGAATTACGGTTGCCGGTGACAAAACCCATTTTGAGGTTGATGTGTCCAAGGCCGTTAGCTTCACGGTTGACGCTGTTGCAAATCCATACCGTGTCATTATTGATGTGGCGAATGTGAATTTCGATTTGCCCCCAGGCATTGGTCACAAAACGAGTGGTCTTATTTCAGGGTTCAGGTATGGCATTGTCGAAGAAGGCCGCGCCCGCATTGTTATTGACACATTGCAGCCCGTTTTAATCACAAGCTCCAAAGCCCAGCCTGCAAAGGGAAAAAAGCCAGCGCATTTGAGTGTGGAACTTTTGGCGGCAACGCCAGAACAGTTTGCCAAAACTTATGCCAAGGATCATCCTGCAGCAGAACCATTCCCCACTGCGGAGGTTGCAGCGGTTCAGAACTCAGCTGCAAAACTACAAAAAACAATAGTTATTGATCCGGGCCATGGCGGCATCGACTCGGGCGCGTCAAGCCCAAACAAAATCCGCGAGAAAGATGTGGTCCTGGCTACTGGCCTGGCACTGCGCGATGCTCTTGAAAGAACCGGAAGCTATAAGGTTGTGATGACCAGAAGCGATGATGTTTTTGTAGCCTTAGAAGACCGGGTTAAAGTTGCGCGCGATCACAAGGCCGATTTGTTCATTGCGCTTCATGCTGATACCGTGGGTGGGCCATTGCTGCATAACGGAAATGTGCGTGGTGCTACGATCTATACAGTTTCAGACAAAGCGTCAGATGCGGAAGCCGAAGCATTGGCTGCAAAAGAAAATAAATCTGACGTGATTGCTGGAATTGATCTTGCCACTGAAAGCAAAGAAGTTGCCAATTTCCTCATCAACCTGGCCCAGCGGGAATCGCGAAATCGGGCCATTTCTTTTTCGCAAAAAATTGTAGGACAGTTGAAGCATGTGACGGGTCTCACGGGAAAACCCATCAGATCAGCCGCTTTTGTGGTTTTAAAGGCACCCGATGTTCCATCGGTGCTTTTGGAATTGGGTTACCTCTCCAGCAAGCAAGATGAGGCTCTTCTCACCTCTCCTGAGTGGAATTCGCGCATCACTGCGGCCATGGTGAAGGCAATTGATAGTTTTTTTGCGCCATCAGTTGCGCTTAGTCAAAAATAGCGCCAGCGCAAAGCAGTTAACGTTGTGCGCGCTTGGATGTGTCTATGCAAGCGTGGGGGCAGAACCTGGCGAAGGGTTTCAGGTGACGCGCGAAGCCGTGCCGCCAAACTTGAAAAACCGGAATAAATCGGCACAATGCTGAAGCCCGAAGTGATGCGGGGAAAAAAGAAATATTTGCGTGCCAGGGCCAAAGTGAACAAATCTAGAATCGCATCGGCATTTCTGTTCTGCGCGTTCGACACATCATTCCGAAAGTGAATGGGCTGCCCGGCCGCGTCAGGCAGGTCACTGAAGTTGTGGAATCGTTCTCGGCCAAATACGCTGCGAAAAAATGTGACAACATCCTTGTTGTCTGTGGCCAAAAATACCGGACCGCTGATTTGTGGAGCAGCTTGCTTTACGCGCGCCTCAAAGTTAGTCTGATAATCAGTATGGCGCACATGAAACGCCGTAAAATCTGCCTGCAAAATATTGAGCCGTTCTTCGAGTTTTGAAACGAGACCATCAACCAAATTTAAATTCGAAAGCGCCACCATGGCATTGCGCTTTTTCTGCCGGCCATTCTGGTGGTGCACAAGAATTTGCTCTGTATGATCTTTCGAAAAGTCAAACGTTATGCCGCGTTCTTTGAGGTCTGGGAACTTTTTCCACAATTCGTCTCGTCTGTAACCATTGACCCGACCTTGAATAAAGTCAGGCCGCGTCGACAGTCTATTGAAGTGATCAATGAATGTCGCAGGGTTTAAAATGAAGGCCGGATTATCGGTTGTGAAAAACTTGGAAAATTCACAGTTGAAATGTTCATTGTCAGAATAATTTGTGTCGACAATCAGTGTGCGGTCAAATGTTTCGCAATACGCCATGCACTTGCCGATCTCAGACAAGATATCATTCAATCCGCCTTCCGGGCGGCATAGCAAAAACCGCATGTTTGACATAAGATCCCTATCAAAGAAGCCCCGCCTTTGCCACATTCTGAGACTAACCGCCATCTCGTTTAGTGTTTGGTACTTGCTGGTAATATGCTAACGCCAGCCAGACTTGTGAATCAGCAATAGTTTAACAGGGTGGCATGCTGAGATTTTTTGGATGGGTGTTTGGTCTGCTGACCGTGGTCTTCATCGGCCTTGCGGCAGCAGCATTGTACATTATTGATGATATCAATAAGGACCTGCCTGACTACAAGCAATTGGCCTCATGGGAACCACCGGTGATGACCCGGATCCACGCCGCAGATGGATCGCTGCTGGCGGAATTTGCCGAAGAGCGCCGGCTGTTTGTTCCGATCAATTCTGTTCCGAAAAAATTGATTGAAGCCTATCTCGCTGCAGAAGACAAAACTTTTTACCAGCACGCTGGGCTCGACTGGCGCGGTATCGGTGCTGCGCTGATCCGCTATGTGCAGGTTAAAATTACCCACCGCGGTCAGGTTGTAGGGGCTTCCACAATAACCCAGCAGGTTGCCAAGAATTTCCTGCTGTCAAATGAGCAGACATTGACGCGCAAGTTGAAGGAAGCCCTGATTGTACAACGCATCGAGGCTTCATTTTCCAAAGACCAAATTCTTGAATTGTATTTGAATGATATTTTTCTTGGCTTGAACTCATATGGCATTGCTGCTGCCTCGTTGAATTATTTCGGAAAATCTCTCGATGATCTCAGCCTCGAAGAAATAGCTTATCTTGCAGCTTTGCCCAAAGGCCCCAACAACTATAATCCCTTCAAATTTGCCGAGCGCGCCAAGGAACGGCGCGACTGGGTTTTGACTCAAATGTTTGAGAACAGTTTCATCACGGAACAGGAGATGAAAGAGGCACAAGCCAAGCCCTTCAAGGTCAATCCACGTCCTTTCGGAGCTCCGGTGTTTTCAGCTGAATCATTTGCAGAAGAAGTTCGGCGAGATCTTGTGCAGATGTATGGCAAGGATGCCTTGAACAAAGGTGGCTATTCAGTGCGCACAACGCTTGATCCCAAGATGCAGATTTATGCGAGACAGGCGCTGGCACGCGGCTTGATCAGTTTTGACCGCCAGCGTGGCTACCGGGGTCCCGTCAAGCACATCGATCTGGAGGGTGGCGATTGGGCAAAGTTTCTTTCTGATATTCACGTTTCTAAAGATGTTTCACCCTGGCAAATTGCGATCGTGACTGAAACAACTGACACTCAGGCAACAATTGGCTTGCAACCGGCATTTTTGGCCAACGGACAATTTGATGCAAAACGTGAGACTGGGATTGTCCCGCTCGAATTGATGCAATGGGCAAGACGCTACGGGGACGGCACCAAACTTGGCAAAGAGATCAAGGCTGTTGGTGATGTACTTGCCGTAGGTGACATTATCTATGTGGCGCCGGCAGCTGAGGCAAATCAGTTCCATTTGGTGCAGGTGCCAGATATTGAAGGCTCGCTTGTGGCCATGGATCCCCACACGGGCCGTGTGCTGGCCATGGTGGGTGGATTTTCATATGGCAACAGCCAGTTCAACCGCGCTGTGCAAGCCTTGCGTCAACCAGGTTCGTCATTCAAACCGATCGTCTATGCCGCAGCTCTCGACAATGGATATTCACCAGCATCGGTTCTTCTTGATGCGCCGATAGAATTCAAACTGCAAAATGGCGACATCTGGAAACCGAAAAATTATGAGAAGAATTTTTTCGGACCGTCAACCTTGCGCCGCGGCATTGAGCAATCGCGCAACACCATGACGGTTCGGCTTGCGGATGATTTGGGCATGACCAAGATTGCTGACCTGGCACAGCGCCTGGGAATTTATGATAAAATGCCATTACAGCTTTCCATGGCTCTGGGAGCCGGGGAGACCACGCTTTTAAAGATGACAACCGCCTACAGCATCATTGCCAATGGTGGAAAAAAAGTTGAAGCCAGCCTCATTGACCGCATTCAGGACCGTTATGGTAAAACCATCTTTCGCCATGATCAGCGGGATTGCGCAGCATGCAAGCTCACAACATATAACGCGAATATGCCGGAACCTGATTTCACTGACAATCGCGAGCAGGTAATGAACCCTTACACAGCCTATCAGATTACATCCATGATGGAGGGTGTGGTTGAACGGGGCACCGGCAAAAAAGTTCAAATCGTCGGTAAACCTGTGGCGGGCAAAACTGGCACTTCGAATGATGAACGCGATGCTTGGTTTGTTGGCTTCACCCCTGATCTTACGGTGGGTGTTTACGTAGGCTATGACAATCCAAAACCCATGGGCAAAGGTCGCACAGGCGGTGAACTGGCTGCCCCAATTGTTGCTGATTTCATGCGCCTGGCATTGCGCGACAAGGCAGCAATCCCATTCCGGGTGCCGCGTGCCATCGAACTGATTCCCATTCATGTAAACACGGGAAAGCGCGGCATTTTTGGAACCGAGGGAGTCATTCTGGAGGCCTTCAAACCGGGCGATGAACCACCTGCCAACACCGTTGTTATAGGCAATGGCGCAATTGCTGCAAAGCGCGGCGAGGGCGTGGTAATCGTGCCTGCGCCAACCCCTGCGCAAAGTCAGGCCTCGCCTGACGCAGGGTTGACGGCATCTGGCAATGGCCTCTATTGAGCGGCTACAAAATAACTCACTGTAACAGGTCACATAATGCGCGCTGAAATGATCAAACTTGTCGATGAAATCGAGCAATCTGTCGGATTGCTCCGGAGGCATCTTTGACTGGGACAATTCAACGCGCGAATTAGCCGAGCTAAACGCAAGGGCAGAGGATGCCAGCCTGTGGAACGACGCTCAAAAAGCTCAAGAGGTGATGAAGCGCAGGCAGGAGCTGGATAGCCGCATTGGCGGGATATTGCGAATTCAAACTTCAATTTCAGACAACGTCGAACTTATTGCCATGGGTGAAGCAGAAGGCGACCAGTCGATTATTGATGAAGCCGAAAACGCTTTGAGCGCCCTCAAAAAAGATGTGGCCGCAGTGGAGCTTGATGCTCTGCTGTCGGGAGAGGCCGACGGCAATGACAGCTATCTGCAAATCAACGCTGGCGCTGGCGGCACCGAAAGCCAGGACTGGGCCTCAATGTTGATGCGCATGTATGTGCGGTGGGCCAATCTGAATAAATATAAAGTCGAAGTGCTCGACCAGCATGATGGCGAAGAGGCTGGGATCAAATCCTGTACCTTGCAGATCAAGGGCAAGAACGCTTATGGAAAGCTGAAAACCGAAAGTGGTGTTCACAGGTTGGTGCGTATTTCACCTTATGATTCCAACGCCCGCCGCCACACCTCGTTTTCATCTGCCTGGGCTTATCCAGTGATTGACGACAACATCAACATAGAAATTGTCGACAGTGACTTGAAAATTGATACCTACAGGGCTTCAGGCGCTGGCGGCCAGCACGTCAACACAACCGATTCTGCCGTTCGCATCACGCATATTCCCACCAACATTATTGTGGCGTGCCAGGCGGAACGCTCGCAGCATAAAAACCGTGCAACAGCCATGAAAATGCTCAAGGCGCGGCTTTATGAACGTGAATTGCAAATGAAGCAGGACAAGGTGGATGCAGCCAACGCCAAGAAGACCGACATTGGCTGGGGCCACCAGATCAGGTCCTATGTTTTACAGCCCTATCAATTGGTCAAGGATTTGCGCACGGGTTTCACCAGCACAAATCCAACAGCCGTTCTGGGCGGGGAGCTTGATGACTTCATCCAGGCCTCACTTGCACACAAAATTCACGGGGGCGCCGGAGAAATCGAGGATATCGACTGAAAGGTGCGCTATTATCCTTTAGAAATCCCTGCATGTAGCCCTCACCAGAAGGGAGGGATCAGAGAAACCCTGGGGGTGATTTAACCCAAAATGCGCCGGGTTCAGGGTTTTGATTTCTTGATGGACCGCACATTGTTCACATCACTTGTATCGTAGATCTGTTCGATGTCCGGCGCTGCTGCGAAAACAGGTTGATTTAGAATCTGTGGGGTTAGTGTCATTGCAGGTTGAACCTGGTTTTGGGTGAGCCCGCCCTGTCGCATGGACCCATAAATATAAGCCCCGTTTTCAATGCTGATAGTTTCGTGGGTTATATTGCCTTCAACATGGGCTCCAGCTTGAATGCTGACATTGGTACCAGTGACCGGGCCGATGACCCTTCCCCTGATAAACACATTTTGTGCAACCAGTTCGCCGTGAATTTCACCATGGGCATCAACCAAACAAGTATGGGCGCGAACAGACCCGCGCACGGCACCGTCTATATGGATTTCCCCATCGCAAATCACGTTGCCTTCGATCGAGGTGTCCCGCGCAATGTAAGAGGGTTCCTCATTACTGTTGTTTTTTAACTCCGGGGTTTTACTCTTCTTGAAAAACATACGACTTTTGGTCCTGAAAATTGTGTTGTCTAAAATAAGGTCTAGCCGAAAAATGGTTTTTGCGATAGGCCAGCATTTGCCTTTGTTTGGACATGCTTTACTGGCTTTACCGCATGTTGTGAGGGTGCCTTAATGGACGGAGCCCTCGAAAATTGAATGTCCACAGGGCACTGACTGGGAAATGGATGGGTGCGATTTAAACTGCTGAAAATTTCGGTGTTGTCGTTGCTTTCGGTTGTTACGCTGGTGGCCATTGGCATTGGCGTGTTTTCGTGGAGGTTAACGCAAGGGCCCATCCCCCTGTCGTTCCTCAATGGCAGAATTGAAGCAGCCATCAACCTGCAACTGCAAAACATGAAAGTGAGCCTGGGGGATGCCGTGTTGGAACTGGATCCCAAGGACCGTGTGCCCCACATCCGATTTCGCAATTTAGTGTTGCGTGATGGCGACGGCAATGTGTTGGCAAGCGCGCCGCGTGCCGCCGTTTCTCTCGACACCAAGGATATGCTGAGCGGGGTTATCACCGCCAGCAGCTTGGAATTGATCGGCCCAAAGATCAGCGCGCGTCGCAATCTTGATGGCAGCCTGGCATTGGGTGTTGGAGGACAAGCTGCAAACGACAATGACCCGGTTATTCTCGACGAAAACTTCAACGGCCAATCATCGAAAGAAACCAAAGGCGACTCTGACGCCTTGCCCCAAAGTACAACTAACGGGGCCAAGCTCATCGCACTTCTTGACTCTCGCGGAAATGAAAATTCGGTTTCCGCGTTGCAAAATATTCGCATCACGCAAGCCTCGTTGAACGTGTTTGATGATGCCAATGCATCAAACTGGTACGCCCCCTCAGCCGATCTTACGTTCCAGAAAATGCCTTATGGTTTTGTGGTTTTGGCCAAAGCCGATGTGGCAACCAAGGCTGACCCGTGGCACGCTGAATTTTCGATCACCTACCAGCATGCCGCAAAATTGTTTTCAGCCAGTATCACGGTAGACAATCTGGTTCCTGCAAATGTTGCTGACAAGGTTTATGCGCTTTCACAATTTGCCAAAGTGAAAATTCCGCTTGCCGGCCATATTGAAATTGAGGCTCTGGAAAGTGGCGTCATCACCAAGGCTTATGCCGAACTCCAGGCCAAAGGGGGTGAACTGAATTTGCCCGATTATCTGGCCCAACCCATTATCGTTGATGATGGAAATTTCCATGTGAATTATGAAGCCGCTTCTGGAGCATTCAACATATTGGATTCTTCAATGCTGGTGGGTGGCACCCGGGCTGAAATCACAGGGAAATTGACCCCGGTTCGAACTTCAGACGGAAAACTGACGGCTGTGGACATTGGCTTGCAGGCCAAGAACGTGAGTCTGAACGCACCCGGTGCTTCAGTTGATCCGGTTTTGGTTGACCGGGTTGAATTCTCAGGTCGCGCAAGTGTCGAAGAGGCGAGGCTGGATATCAACGATCTTGTGGTCATGTCGCAAAATTCAGGTGTTCGCATGCGGGGCATCATTGTCGACGGTGAAGAATCCCCCGGCATTCAGATGGCAGGGCGGGTGCGGGATGTGTCTGCAGACCTCTTGAAAAAAATCTGGCCACCCATAATTGCACCAAAATCCCGAAACTGGATCAACGAGCACGTATTAAGTGGGAAGATCACAGAAGGAACATTTCAGGTCAACATGCCTGCCAATGCCATGGCGCAAGCGCAACGCACTAGACATTTGCCAGAAAATGCCATCAATTTCTCATTTTCCCTAGCAAATGTAGCAACCAGTTATTTTAAAAATTTGCCGGTCATTACCGATGCATTCGGTACTGCCGAGCAACACGACAATAATTTTGATCTTTCCATATCATCAGGCCAGGCCAGTTTGCCATCGGGACGCCTTGTGACATTGCGAAAGGGCAGTTTTGCCGCCCACGATATATTAGCAGGAGAAGTGCAGGGCGTGTTTGCCTTTGACTTGGCCTCACCCGTTGATGCAATGATTGAGCTTGCCAGTTTGCCAGATCTTAACTTGATCAAATCTGATATTTCCAAGCTTCCAAAAGTTGATGGAACGGCCAAAGTTTCGATAGATCTGAAATTCCCTTTGATCAAAGACGTGCCGAAGGACCGGGTTGAAATTTCCAACACGATTTCTGTGAGCGACGCCGCAATCACAAAAATTCTGCCAGGCATCAATTTAACGCAAGGCGACCTTACAGTTGAATTAGGCAAAGACACCGTCAAGGTCTCTGGTCCAGCAAAAATCAATGGTCTTGATGCAGCCGTTGAATGGTCCAAGGAGCGCGGTGGCAAAACTTCAATTTCAAAAATCAACACGGTGCTGGACGAAAAGACGCGCGAAAAACTTGGGCTGAAAATTGCCGATTACCTGTCCGGCCCCACCCCAATCGAGGCCACGATAACGACAGCTGATGCCGAACAGCCAACAGTTGACGTCAACATTGATCTGTCAAAGGCCAAAATGAAGCTTCCGGCCCTGGCCTGGAAACGTGACGCGCAGAAGGGAACTGCCGCCTCATTCAGACTGACCCAGAATGAAAATGGTGGTCGAAGCGTCGATGACTTCACGCTTGATGGTCCGGGTCTCCATTTAAAAGGAAATCTCGATCTTGCCGCAGATGGCAAGATGCGATCAGTGATCATGGACGAGATTCGTCTTGGTGATGACACTGTATTTTCAGCCAAGGTGGTGCCAGGCGAAGGAACTGTGGCGCTGACCGTCTCAGGCACAAATTTTGATGCCAGACCTTACATCAAAGCCATGGTATCGCCTGTGCAATCTTCGGACGCCAAGGCAGAAGCATCCGCATCAGCGACTTCCAAACAGGATTTTACGCTTGAAGCCAGGTTTAAACACGTAACGGCATTTCGCGGTGAAGCGGTGAATGATGTTGTTGCGATTTTGCGCGCGCGCGGCGGCAAGATTGCTGATGCCGATATCACCGGAACCTTTTTGAGCGGTCAACCGATTAAAATAAAAGTAACGCCGCTGCCAGAAGGCCGCGATATGAAGGTTTTTACAGGCGACGGCGGTGCTACTGTTCGCGCCGCAAATTTCTATTCCAAAATTGCGGGCGGCGAATTGCAGTTCAGTGCGTTGATCGGCAATGAAGATGGCTCACCTCTGCGAAACGGGCAGCTTCAGATAAAAAACTTTGAGGTGCGAAATGAGGCAGCTCTTGCGGAGTTGGACAAACGTGGAAAACCCACAAAATCCGGCCCACGTCGGGGTGGGATTACGTTCACCAAACTCTGGTTGCCATTCAACATTGATGGAAAATTTGTGCGTCTTGGCGATGTGATTTTGCGTGGAACCGATATGTGCGCCACGGCTGATGGCGTGATCAGAAAGCAGGATGGTGCAATTGATATTACAGGATCAGTCATTCCGGCCTGTGGCCTGACAGGCGCATTTAACAACGTGCCGCTATTGGGCGATATTCTGAGCGGTGGTAACAACAATGAAGGCTTGTTTGGGGTAACCTATGCAATGGGCGGAACTTTGGCTTCGCCCAAAATTCAGGTGAACGCACTTTCGGCATTGGCGCCTGGCATTTTCCGCAGGTTTTTTGATTTTAAGGGCAATTCCAGAAAGCCTGTGCCTGCAGGCGAGTTGAAACAGAATTAATGTGATTGGGTTTAGCAGGAACCACCATGGTTCAATCCGTCATTCCCGCTGGCGCGGCTATGCCGCCAGGTGACAGCGCAAAGTAAGCGGGTTCAGGCCAGCTTCAACAGAACATGTTTCTTTTTGCCGGCGGACAATTTTATAGTGCCGTTGTCATCAGCCAGATCCGAAGTCAGCATCATTTTTTCGTCGGTCACTTGAATGTCATTAACGCGGATTGCGCCGCCCTGAATGGCGCGCTTTGATTCGCCATTCGAATGTGCAAATCCAACGGCAATGTTTGCCTGTATGATTGACAGTGGCAAATCCAGCTTGAACGTTGGCAACCCTGACGCAGCGGCTCCTTCTTCAAATGTTTTTCGTGCCGTTTCCGCAGCGTCTTCAGCGGCAGTTTGTCCGTGGAGCAAAGATGTGGCCGCATTGGCCAATATTTTTTTGGCTTCATTGATCTCTGCGCCACCTAACATCTCAAGCCTTGATATTTCATCCAGTGGCAAAATGGTGAAGAGTTTCAAAAACTTTCCCACATCAGCGTCTTCAGTATTGCGCCAAAATTGCCAATATTCATAAGGCGAGCGCAGGTCGGCATTTAGCCACACAGCGCCAGAGGCGGTCTTGCCCATCTTGGCACCCGACGACAATGTGATCAGTGGCGATGTGAGCGCATAGAGCTGATGCGTGCCCATGCGCCGTCCCAGATCAATGCCATTAACAATATTGCCCCATTGATCACTGCCCCCCATTTGCAAGTTACACCCATAACGCCGCGCCAATTCGGAAAAATCATAGGCCTGGAGAACCATATAATTGAACTCGATAAATGAAAGCTCGTGTTCGCGTTCCAGCCGCAACTTGACCGAGTCCATCGCCAGCATACGGTTAACGCTGAAATGCTTGCCCACATCGCGCAGCATTTCGATGTAGTTGAGTGTAGTCAGCCATTCGGCATTATCAACCATAATGGCATCTCTGCCGCTGGTCCCAAACGTCAAGAACTTATCAAACACTTGCTGAATGCCGCGCTTGTTGTTCTCAATATCATCAAGCGACAAAATCTTACGGCTTTCATCACGCCCTGAAGGGTCGCCCACACGTGTCGTGCCGCCACCCATCAACACAATCGGTTTTTGTCCTGTGGCTTGGAGCCAATGCAGCAGCATGATTTGAACCAACGACCCCACATGCAGAGACGACGCGGTGCAATCAAACCCGATATAAGCCACCAGCTTTTGCGCGGCAGCTAAAACGTCCAGCCCCTCGTTGTCTGAGCATTGATGGATAAATCCGCGGGTGGATAAAGTATTAAGGAATTCTGATTTGAACTGGGTCATAATGGAGGCCTCATATCGTGAGGTGATTTGCATGTCAAAAATTTACACAAGTATTGGTTTGATGTCTGGCACCTCGCTCGATGGCATTGATGTGGCGCTAATCAAGACCGATGGTGAAGGTTTTGTGGAGCGCGGGCCGTCGGCAACTTACCCTTATGAAGAAACGATGCAAAGTCTGTTGCACCTCGCGTTGCGAGATGCTGGCGCAATTGAAAACAGGCAAGACCGCCCCGGTGCACTTGCAAATGCAGAATCAGCCATCACTGAACACCATATCAAAGCAGTTCATGCATTTACCGAGCAGTTTGATATAAAGTATTCAAATATAGATGTAATTGGCTTTCATGGCCAAACAGTTCTGCATAAACCCGCAGCCCGTTTAACAGTGCAAATCGGCGATGGTGCAGCTCTCGCGCGTGTGTTGGATATGCCTGTTGTCTACGATATGCGCGCCGCTGATGTGGCAGCGGGCGGGCAGGGTGCGCCGCTGGTGCCAGCCTATCACCGCGCATGTGCCAAAAAATGGCCAGTCGCTTTTCTCAACATCGGAGGCGTGGCCAATGTCACTTATATAGGCGAGACCGGAGAATTGCTCGCTTTCGACACTGGGCCCGGAAATGCTTTGATCAATGATTGGGTTCAAAAACACACAAGTCAAACGCATGATGCTGGCGGTCAAATTGCGGCAAAAGGAAAAGTTTTTCAGCCAGCGGTAGAAGAAGCGATGGCCCATCAGTTTTTCCAACTTCGCCCCCCAAAATCGCTTGACCGCAACAGCTTTGCAAAAGTTTCAACTGGTGGCTTGAGTTTGCAAGATGGTGCAGCAACGCTCACTGCATTCACCGTGCAATCCATTGCCGCCGCACAGCAATGGTTTCCCACGCCTGTAAAAAGTTGGATCATCTGCGGTGGTGGCAGGCACAATGCGGCGATCATGCAAGGGTTGAAAACAATTTTGTCCAACGTCCAAACTGCTGAAGATGCAAGCCTCAATGGCGACAGCATGGAGGCCGAGGCCTGGGCCTACCTCGCAGTGCGAAGCCTGCGCGGATTACCACTTACATTTCCCGGCACAACAGGTGTAGCGTCTGCCATGACAGGTGGAATTTTGATGGGCAGGAGCCTTGCATGACAAAGCGGATCGTTTTTACAGGTGGCTCCGGCCAGGCGGGCCAGTATTGCGTGCGGTATCTCAAGGAAAAAAATTATCAAATTCTCAACGTGGATTTGAAACCTTTGAATGTTGTGGGGGTGAACACGCTGATTGCCGATCTCACAGATGGCGGGCAAGTGTTCAATGCGCTTACAACACATTTTGGATTTGATGGCTTTAATACGGGTAAGGCAGCGCAAGCCCCCGAAGCCGTTGTGCATTTTGCCGCCATTCCACGTGTTTTGATTGAACCAGACAACAAGACCTTTGCCGCCAATGTAATGAGCACTTACAACGTGCTTGAAGCAGCCATGAAGCTGGGCGTCCGCAAGGTTGTTATCGCATCCAGTGAAACAACATATGGCGTTTGTTTTGCCGAGGGTGACAAGGACTTCAAAAAATTTCCGCTTGAAGAAGATTATGACATCGATCCGATGGACAGTTACGGCCTGTCGAAACTCGTGAACGAGCAAACCGCACGGGCTTTTGCAGCGCGCTATCACTCAGATATTTATGCCTTGCGGATTGGAAATGTGATTGAACCACATGAATACACTCTGTTTCCAGAGTTTGTGGCCCATCCAGAAGCCCGCAAGCGCAATGCGTGGTCATATATTGATGCGCGCGATCTCGGCCAAATCGTGCACCTGTGCCTAGAGAATGACGGTTTGGGCTACCAGGTGTTCAATGCCGTTAATGACACTATTACAGCCAACATGCCCACGGACGAATTTCTCAAAACCCACTGCCCGGATACGCCCATCACACGAAAACTGGAGGAGTATGAAGCCCCGATTTCAAATCGAAAAATCAGAACCGTTCTTGGGTTTAAAGAAGAACACAATTGGCGGAAATATGTATAGGGCGCTTACTCTTCTCTGTTCATGCGTTTATCAAGATAATCTGCGCAGATCTTAGTCAGCTCTTCAATTCGGTCCTGGAAAAAGTGGTTCGCATCCGCAATCACTTTATGTTCAATAGCGATGCCCTTTTGGGTTTTCAACTTTGACACCAGTGTATGAACAGCTTCGGGTGCCGTTACAGTGTCTTTGCCACCGTTAACAAACAGGCCAGATGCCGGGCAGGGCGCAAGGAAAGAAAAATCATAATGCTTGGCCAAAGGGGCAATTGAAATAAAGCCGCTGATTTCGGGACGGCGCATCAAAAGCTGCATGGAAATCCACGCCCCAAAACTGATGCCTGCAATCCAGCAAACCTTGGATTCACGGTTGAGCGCCTGCAACCAATCCAAAGCTGACGCGGCATCCGCCAATTCGCCAGCTCCATTGTCAAAAAGCCCTTGGCTTCGGCCCACGCCCCTAAAGTTGAACCGCAACACTGCAAAGCCACGGCTTTGAAACAGCTGATACAGTGAATGCACAATGGGATTATTCATGGTGCCACCAAAAGTGGGGTGCGGGTGGAGCAGAATGGCAATTGGCGCGCCAACTGCTTTGGCGGGGTGATACCGCGCCTCTATACGACCGGCGGGGCCGTTAAAAATCACTTCAGGCATTATTTATCCCATATTTCGCCGCTCACCCGCCAAAAGCGAGTAATTGACTCCGTTAGTCGGATTTAGTAGCTTACACAGATGAATTTCCTGTAATCAGGATTTAACCCGGCCTCGCGGCTTTAGCACAGGCGCGGGGGCAAAAAGCAAGCTTTTCGTGAAGAGATTAGGCAAAAGCCCGTGAAAATGAGCACCAAGGGTCGCTACGCCGTTATGGCGATGATTGATATTGGCGAACACAGCCAAGGCAAACCTGTGTCTTTGGCCGAAATTGCTGATCGCCAGGATATCAGCCAGGAATATCTGGAGCAGTTATTCGGCAAACTTCGAAGAGCCAATCTCGTGGCCAGTTCTCGTGGCCCGGGCGGGGGTTATATTTTGGCGCGCAGTGCATCTGAAATCAATATGTCAGAAGTTATTTTGGCGGCTGATGAAACCTTGAGTGTAACGCGTTGTGCGGGCGATGCTGTTCCAGGCTGTGTTGATGGCGAGCGTTGCAACTCGCATGATTTGTGGTCTTCGCTGGGCCGCCAAATGATGAATTTTCTGGATGCCATCACACTTGAAGATGTGCTGTCCAAACGCAATCTTGCACTGGCTGCCAGCATTCGCCAAGCCAAAGACAGGCATGTCAGGGCAACGGCATGAGAACCTATCTCGACCATAACGCCACCAGCCCGCTTCGCCCATCGGTGAAGGCGGCAATGACTGCGGCCATGGATTTGGGCGGCAATGCATCTTCAGTCCATAGTGAGGGCAGGGCGGCGCGAAAGCTGTTAAGCGATGCACGAGAAAAGCTGGGGTTTTGGTTTGGCTGCTTGCCGCAGATGATCACGTTCACCAGCGGCGGCACCGAGGCCAATAACATGGCACTTCGCGGTGTGGCCGTTGACCGGATTTTGGTTTCTGCAGTTGAGCACTCATCTGTATTGGCGGCAGCAAAAGCCAGCGGTAAGCAAATTGAGCTCATTCCAGTTGACGGCGTTGGCCGCGTGATGATTGAGGCTTTGGAAAAAATGTTGGCCGGGCAGAGCGCTACACTTGTGTCGGTCATGGTCGCCAATAATGAAACTGGTGTGGTGCAGCCGATGGAACAGGTCGCGGAAATTGTGCGTTCAGCCAAAGCTATTCTGCACGTTGATGCTGTGCAAGCCGTAGGCAAACGCCAAGTGAACTTCGCATTAATGGGCGCTGATATGATGACGGTTGCTGCCCATAAAATTGGTGGCCCAGTCGGCATTGGTGCTTTGATCATTCGTGATGGCTTGGTTGTTGAGCCATTATTACAAGGCGGGGGTCAAGAGTTGCGGCGCCGCGCGGGCACCGAGAACTTGGTGAATGTTGCAGGCTTTGCCGCACTGGCAGACGAGCCGCAACTTGATACAAACGAGTTGACTGACAAACTTGAAGCGGCACTCGAAGACGTAACGATATTTGGGGAAGGCGTGGAGCGGCTTTGTAACACGACAAATTTTGCATTGCGCGGCATGAACGCTGAAACGTTGCTGATGAATTTTGATCTTGAAGGTGTTGCAGTTTCTTCGGGTTCTGCGTGTTCATCAGGCAAAGTGGCTGCGTCACATGTGCTCGCCGCAATGGGCGTTTCGCCTGAACTTTCGAAAGCCGCTATTCGTATTAGTGTTGGTTGGGACAGCACTGACCAAGACATCAACCATTTTATTTCCGCATGGCGCAAAATTAGCGTGCGCCACTTATCGAAAGCAGCTTGAAGCCATGGCCGACCAAGACACCATTGATCTCGTCAAGACGATTGAGGTCGACAAATACAAATACGGTTTCGAAACCGACATCGAGTCTGACTATGCGCCCAAGGGTTTGAATGAAGACATTGTGCGGTTTATTTCTGCAAAGAAAAACGAACCGGCATGGATGCTAGAGTGGCGCCTAGAAGCTTACCGGGTTTGGCTCGATATGGTTGAGCCGACCTGGGCCAAGGTTGATTATCCCAAAATTGATTTTCAAGATTTGTATTATTACGCTGCCCCTAAATCCATGGCTGCCCCCAAGAGCTTGGATGAGATCGACCCCAAGCTTTTGGAAACCTATGCCAAGCTCGGCATTCCACTCAAGGAACAGGAAATTCTTGCAGGTGTGCGCAAACAGGGCGAGCCAAGTCACCTTGATGACGAAGGTAACGAAGTAATCGCCGGGCGCGTGGCCATTGATGCAGTGTTTGACTCGGTGTCGGTTGTGACGACTTTCAAAGCCGAACTTGCAAAGGCCGGCGTGATTTTTTGTTCAATTTCTGAAGCCTTGCGCGAACATCCTGAATTGGTGAAGCAGTATCTGGGCAGTGTTATACCGCAAAATGATAATTACTATGCAGGCCTGAACAGTGCTGTGTTCTCCGATGGCTCATTTGTTTATGTGCCGCCCGGTGTGCGCTGCCCCATGGAGCTTTCAACTTACTTCCGCATGAACGCCAAGAACACGGGACAGTTCGAACGCACGCTGATCATCGCGGACAAAGGCTCCTACGTGTCTTACCTCGAAGGGTGCACAGCCCCCACGCGCGAAGAAAGCCAGCTTCATGCCGCGGTGGTAGAACTCATCGCCCATGAAGATGCAGAGATCAAATATTCCACCGTGCAAAATTGGTATCCCGGCGATGCCGAGGGCAAGGGCGGTGTTTACAACTTCGTGACCAAGCGCGGCGACTGCCGCGGCGCGCGTTCCAAAATTTCATGGACGCAAGTGGAAACCGGCAGCGCCATCACTTGGAAATATCCCAGTGTGATTTTGCGCGGCGAAAGCTCGCGCGGCGAGTTTTATTCCATTGCCATTTCCAACGGCAAACAGCAGGTTGATAGCGGCACCAAGATGATTCACCTCGGTAAAAACAGCTCGAGCCGGATTGTATCAAAGGGGATCGCTGCAGGCCGCTCGGATAACACTTACCGTGGGCTGGTGTCGGCCCACCGCAAGGCCACCAATGCGCGAAACTTCACACAGTGTGATTCGCTGTTGATTGGCGATCAATGCGGGGCGCACACCGTGCCCTACATCGAAGCCAAAACCTCCACCGCGCAATTTGAACACGAAGCAACAACGTCGAAAATCAGTGATGATCAAATGTTCTACTGCATGAGCCGTGGGCTTAGCCAGGAAGAAGCCGTGGCCCTGATCGTGAACGGCTTCGTGCGCGACGTGTTGCAACAATTGCCCATGGAATTCATGGCGGAGACACAAAAATTGATCGGTATTAGTTTGGAAGGTTCTGTTGGCTAAATGTTAAAAATCGAAAACCTGCACGTCAAACTCGAAGACGAGCCGCGCGAAATTCTCAAGGGCCTTACCCTGAATGTAAAGCCCGGTGAAGTGCATGCCGTTATGGGGCCCAATGGCTCGGGCAAATCCACGCTGTCTTACGTGTTGTCGGGTCGTGCTGGCTACGAGGTGACCGAAGGATCAGTCACTTACAAAGGTGATGATTTGTTGGCCATGGATGCCAGCACGCGCGCCGCCAAGGGCGTGTTTCTGGCATTTCAATACCCCATCGAAATTCCCGGTGTGGCCACCATGCAATTTTTGAAAGTGGCGCTGAATGCGCAGCGCAAGGCGCGCGGCGAAAAGGAACTTTCCATTCCGGAATTTCTTCGTCTCGTCAAAGATCGTGCGGCGAAACTGAACATCAGCCAAGATATGCTGAAACGCCCGGTAAATGTGGGCTTTTCCGGCGGTGAAAAAAAGCGCGCTGAGATTCTGCAAATGGCAGTGCTGGAACCCTCGCTTTGCGTGTTGGACGAAACGGATTCTGGGCTTGATATTGATGCGCTGAAAGTGGTGGCCGATGGTGTGAACGCTTTGCGCTCTCCTAAGCGCGCCATGATTGTGATCACGCATTACCAGCGTTTGCTTGACTATATTGTGCCAGATTTTGTGCATGTGCTTTCGGCTGGCAAAATTGTGAAATCTGGCGGCAAGGAACTGGCGCTGGAACTGGAAGAAAAAGGCTACGCCGAATTCGTGGAGAAGGCAGCGTGAACATCGCACTCACCAAAACGCCGGCAGAAGAAGTGTTTGGCGTGTCACTGCCACACCGGCGCATGGAAGAGTGGCGTTGGACGGATTTGCGGGCGCGGATCAACAAGCCTTACCCTGCGCAAAATGTTGTCGCGACCGATAAAGACGTGTTGCGCTTAATGGCTTCTTCGCCGTTTGCAACGATTGCGAAATATCATGCTGTATTTGTGAATGGAATCTATTCACCCCAAAACACGGTGATCCCCGCGCATACACAGATTAAGCAACTGACAGGTGCGAATGTGGTCCAGATGGACTCTAAGCAGCGCGGGTCAGACGATCCGATAATAGCGTTAAACACTGGTTTGAAACCAAAAGGCATTGCCTTGCGCTTTGAAACCAACATCGACACACTCATCGAAATCATCCATATAGCAACATTAGGCGCACCGCGCGCCATGGCGCTGCGCAACCGCATTGAAGTGGCCAACGGTGCATCAGCCACCATTATCGAGACCTTCGTGGGCGAGGGTGACTATATTGTGAACAGCGTCACCGAGCTTGTGCTGGGTGAAGGTGCAAAGCTGGACCGCGTTAAAGTGGAATTGGAAAGCCCAGCCGCAACGCATCTTTCTTTCATCGATGTTATTTTGGGCAAGGCCGCCAAGCTGAATGAATTTACTTTGACATCAGGTTCCGGTCTCAACCGGCAAAACGGCAATTATCTGTTTGCTGGTGAACACGCCACGGCGCTCATTGCAGGGGCTTATTTGCTGAACGGCAAGCAACACGCGGACACGGCCTTGGTGATGGACCACAAGGTGCCCCATTGCACCAGCCGCGAAATGTTCAAATGTGTGATGGACGATCACGCTCGGGGTATTTTTCAGGGCAAAGTGATTGTGCGCAAACATGCGCAGAAGACCGATGGCAAACAATCAAGCCATGCGCTGCTGTTGTCAGAAACTGCGGAATTTGATGCGAAGCCAGAATTGGAAATCTACGCTGACGATGTGGTGTGCGGGCACGGTGCAACGGCAGGCGATATAAACCAGGATCATTTATTTTATCTGATGTCGCGCGGAATTCCGCAAGCTGAGGCGAAATCATTGCTGATCGGCGCATTCGTGGGGGAGGCGTTTGATGGAATTGCCAATGATGCCCTGCGCGAGGCGATGGTGTATTTCGCTGATAGTTGGCTCGGTACAAGATGAATACCATCCCCAACATCCGTCAGCCCCGCGAAAGCGGCAATCTGCCCAACTTCGCGGGCTCGTCCCCGTCGCGGGAAAGACAGAGTAAAGCCATGTTTGATGTTGAAAGAGTAAGAGCTGACTTCCCTATCCTCTCGCGAGAGGTTTATGGGAAACCCTTGGTTTATCTCGATAACGCATCATCGGCGCAAAAGCCCAATGCGGTGATTGATGCCATGACGAAGTCGATGACGGAAGAATATGCTAACGTGCACCGTGGGCTGCATTATCTTTCCAACGCCGCCACACAAAGCTTTGAAGATGCGCGTGAATCTGTACGCCGCTTCATGAATGCGCCGTCCAAAGATCAAATCATTTTCACCCGCAATGCTACCGATGCGATTAATTTGGTGGCACAAAGCTTTGGCGGCATGGTGATCGGCGAGGGTGATGAAATCATCCTCTCGATCATGGAACACCATTCCAACATTGTGCCGTGGCATTTCCACCGGGAGCGGCGTGGAGCTGTGATCAAATGGGCACCCATCGACGTTGAAGGTAACTTCTTGCTGGATGAATTCAAAAAACTCATCAGCTCACGGACGAAAATGATTGCCATCACCGCGATGTCCAATGCGCTTGGAACAGTGGTTCCCGTAGCAGAGATTGTGAAGATTGCCCATTCGCATGGCATTCCAGTTCTGGTTGACGCAAGCCAATCTGCTGTGCATGGCAAAGTTGACGTTCAGGCGCTGGGTGCAGATTTTGTGGTGTTTACCGGGCACAAAACCTATGGTCCAACCGGCATTGGCGTGCTGTTTGGCAAAGCTGAGCACTTGGATAAAATGCCGCCTTATCAAGGCGGTGGCGAAATGATCTTAGAAGTGACTGAAGATGCAGTCACCTACAATCATCCGCCACACCGATTTGAGGCGGGCACTCCGGCAATCGTTGAAGCCATCGGTCTAGGAGCCGCTCTGGATTACATGACAACCATCGGTTTTGATAACATTGCGGCCCATGAAAATGAACTCCATGATTATGCGATGAACCGCCTTCGCGAAATCAATTCGCTTCGAATTTTCGGCCAAGCCAAAAACAAAGGTCCCATTATATCTTTCACCATGAACGGTGCTCACGCCCATGATGTGGCAACTGTAATTGACCGCCAAGGTGTGGCGGTGCGCGCGGGCACGCATTGCACCCAGCCGCTGCTGCAGCGTTTCGGCGTTACAGCGACCTGCCGTGCGTCCTTTGCCATGTACAACACCGTGCAAGAGGTTGATAAACTGGCGGAAGCGCTTATCTCTGCTCAGAGGATATTCACGTGACTGACACTTTGACTGAAAATGCCCCCGATATGAGTGCAATCCCCGCCGATGAACTGGCGCGGATGACCGATGATATTGTTGCGGCGCTCAAGACGGTTTACGACCCCGAAATACCCGTCGATATTTATGAGCTCGGCCTGATCTACAAGGTTGATATTGATGATGACCGTAATGTGGCAATTGACATGACGTTGACAGCGCCAGGCTGCCCCGTGGCGGGCGACATGCCGGGCTGGGTTGAAAATGCTGTCTCCACTGTGGGCGGCGTTTCAAGCGTTAAGGCGAAAATCACATTTGACCCACCGTGGGATCACAGCCGGATGAGTGAAGAAGCTCGCATGGCGATGAATATGTGGTAGGATGACAGACATGGCCCAAGTCCAAAGACCAAGACCCCAAGTGATGAAAATTACTGATGCTGCCGCTGCCCGTGTGGCGGATTTGATGGCGCGTGGCGAAGGTGTGGGCTTGCGCGTCGGCGTTAAAAACGGCGGCTGCGCTGGTATGGAATATACTATGGAGTGGGCCAAAGAGCAGGGCAAATTTGACGAAGTGGTTGAGGACAAGGGTGCAAAAATCCTGATTGACCCTAAGGCTATTATGTTCCTGCTGGGGACTGAAATGGATTTTCAATCGTCGGCTCTGAAATCAGGGTTTGTGTTCAAAAATCCCAATCAGGTGTCAGCTTGCGGCTGTGGAGAAAGCGTTCAGCTTGTGGCGGCAACCTCACAGTCCTAGAATTTGCGCGGTGGTGCTCTTAGTTTTTCACCCGTAAATTCAATTCCCATAATATCGCCTTCTCGCCAAACCACTTTTGCTTTTTGAATGGTATTTTCAGTTGGTAATAAAAAGCGAAATTCATCAGGCACTTTTGCCGCATCAGTGCAGCGCAGCTTGGCGCCAGTTTCCGAAAGGTCTCGCACTGTGCAATCAGTTAACGACCATGTTGCGAGAGGCACAATTTTAGCACCTTTCAGCACGCGAAGGCGCGTGGACTTTCTCTTGTTATCGGTGTCTGCAATCATCACGCTCTCAGTCTAGACTGAAAGTGTTAGTAAATTCTACAACAGTAGTTAACGCTTAATTAAAAACGAAGGCATGTTGCCGCTGTGAAATCCGCCATCATTCGGCGCATCATCATTGTCATTTGCTTTCGGCGGAAGTTTTGGAACAACCTTGCGTGTGTCCTGCTTTGGTTGGGCAGCAACCGGTTTCTCTACACTCACGGGTGCGGCAGAACGGGCAGGTTTGCCGCGGCTACGCGATTTGGGCCTAGGTACCAGTTCAGGTTCGTCATCCGCCCCATTGTCAAAATAGGGCAGGTCTTTTTGAATTAGGGTTTCAATAGCTTTGAGATATTTGGCTTCTTCGCGCGTAACCATGGTGAAGGCAGCACCTTCTCTGCCAGCCCGACCAGTACGGCCAATGCGGTGCACATAATCTTCGGCATGAATGGGAACATCGAAGTTGAACACATGGCTCACTTCTGGAATATCAAGACCGCGCGCTGCCACATCTGACGCAATCAGGTAAGTCACCTCATTGTTGCGAAATGCGTTAAGCATTTTCAACCGAGCCGATTGGTCCATATCCCCATGCAAAGCGCCTGCATTGAAGCCGTGTTTGGTCAAAGATTTTTCCAAGAGCGCCACAGTAGTTTTGCGATTGGCAAACACGATGGCGTTTTTCACATTCGTCTGTGTACGGAGTAAATTGCGCAATGCATCACGCTTTGCGGGCGCGTCATGCGGGGTTTTCACCAGCATCTGCGTGATGGTATCAACCGTTGAGCCGCGCGCTGTGGTTTCAACACGAACCGGATTGTGCAAAAACTGCGCCGTAATTCGTTGAATTTCCGGTGGCATGGTGGCTGAGAAAAACATAGTCTGCTTTGTAAACGGCAGCAACTTACAAATGCGCTCAATATCCGGCATGAAGCCCATGTCGAGCATCCGGTCCGCCTCGTCAATCACCAGCATTTCAATACTCGTCATCAGCAAGCGGCCACGCTCGAAATGATCCAGCAGACGACCAGGTGTGGCGATCACCACATCGGCACCACGGTCTATCTTCGCGGCTTGTGGTTCAAACGAAACACCACCGATCAGAAGCGCCACTGTAAGTTTGTGATTCTTGCCCAGCGTGGCAAAAGATTCTTCAACTTGCGCAGCCAGCTCGCGTGTAGGTTCCAAAATCAGGGTGCGCGGCATGCGGGCGCGGGCGCGGCCCTTTTCCAGCATTGACAGCATGGGCAGCACAAAGGCGGCCGTTTTTCCTGAACCGGTTTGCGCCAAGCCCAGCACATCCTTGCGTTGGAGCGCATGGGGAATGGCCTCGGCCTGAATGGCCGTTGGCACGGTGTAACCAGCGGCGGTCACAGCTTCAAGCGTTTTTGGGCTTAAGCCCAGGTCGGAAAAATTCATGTAAGTCAGAAAAACCAATCTGGCGAAAAGAAATGAAAATGCTGTACCACATGGGCATTCGCCATTGCCGGGGTACTATATTGCACCGCGATAGATGGAATCGCTGCGAAAGTCAAATTAACCTGCATTTTAGGCTAATTTCTAGCCAGATGCATTCTGCCGCAGCCCACCTTGCTGTCATGGATCGTTCGTTCACTTTGCTGTTGAAGACAAAGCGCACCAAACCTGCGCTCCGTCATCATGGCGAGTGAGGCCTGTTGCGTCTCGCTGTGTTGCAATTACACCAAATCGAAGCGATCTAAATTCATCACCTTGGCCCAAGCGGCAGCAAAATTCTGCACAAACATTTCGCCCGCATCTGCACTCGCATAAACTTCTGCTAAGGCACGCAGCTGGGAGTTTGAGCCAAAGATGAGATCGGCGCGTGTGCCAGTCCACTTCAACTCACCATTTGCGCGGTCACGGCCTTCAAACACATCGCCAACAGGGGACCATACTGTTGCCATATCCAGCAGATTGACAAAGAAGTCAGTCGTCAGGGCCCCCTCACGTTTTGTAAACATGCCATGCCTTGAATGATCGTAATTGGTGTTGAGCATGCGAAGCCCTCCGACCAGAACTGTCATTTCAGGTGCTGTGAGAGTTAGCAACTGCGCACGGTCCACCAGCAATTCCTCAACTGAAACGCTGTAATCCTTCTGCAGATAATTCCGAAAACCATCGGCACCGGGCTCCATCACTTCAAAGCTTTCAACATCAGTCTGTTTTTGCGAAGCGTCTGTTCTTCCCGGTGTGAACGGCACAGTGATTTTATAACCTGCGTTTTTCGCAGCTTTTTCTACGGCGGCGCACCCACCCAGCACAATCGTATCAGCCAATGAAACCCGTTTTCCACCTTTTAGAGTTTTGTTGAAGGCTGTTTGAATAGCAGTCAGTTTCTCCAGAACGCCTGCCAATTTCGCAGGGTTGTTTACTTCCCAATTTTTCTGCGGTTCCAGACGAATACGTGCACCATTGGCACCACCACGCTTGTCAGAGCCACGGAATGTCGAGGCAGAGGCCCACGCTGTTGATACCAATTCAGCAATCGAAAGCTCCGATGCCAGTATGATCGCTTTCAGTTCCTTGATCTTCTTTTTGCCGATGAGTTTGTGTGAAACAGGCGGAACAGGATCTTGCCAGATCAGATCCTCCTTCGGTACCAAAGGCCCGAGATAGCGCACCTTCGGGCCCATATCGCGGTGGGTCAACTTGAACCAGGCGCGAGCAAAAGCATCAGCAAATTCTGTCGGATTTTCATGGAAACGCTTGGAAATCGGCGCATAGGCCGGATCCATTTTCAAAGCAAGATCAGACGTAAGCATGGAGGGCGCATGGCGTTTGCTTGGGTCGTGCGCATCCGGCACTGTTCCCGCACCACCGCCATTCTTGGGCGTCCATTGATGAGCCCCAGCCGGGCTCTTGGTCAGCTCCCAATCAAAGTTGAAGAGATGATCAAAATAGTCATTGGTCCACTGCGTTGGTTTTGTAGTCCAAGTCACTTCAAGGCCACTGGTAATGGCATGGCCACCCTTGCCGCTTTCAAAACTACTGAACCAGCCTAGGCCTTGCGCTTCAAGGGGTGCTCCCTCTGGCTCTGGACCAACATGAGATGTGAGGCCCGCCCCGTGGGTTTTGCCAAACGTGTGGCCCCCCGCAATCAAGGCCACAGTTTCAACGTCGTTCATAGCCATACGCGCAAATGTTTCACGAATATCGCGCGCCGAAGCCAGAGGATCGGGATTTCCGTTCGGGCCTTCCGGATTGACATAGATCAAACCCATCTGAACGGCAGCAAGCGGATATTCAAGTTGGCGGTCGCCGGAATAGCGCTCATCATCCAGCCACACTTTTTCCTTGCCCCAGTAAATGTCTTCTTCTGGTTCCCACACGTCAACACGGCCAAAGCCGAAACCAAAGGTTTTGAAGCCCATGGATTCCATGCCGATATCCGCAGAAATGATCATCAGATCGGCCCACGAGACCTTGTTTCCATATTTTTGCTTGATCGGCCACAAAAGCCTGCGCGCCTTGTCAAGGTTACCATTATCGGGCCAGCTGTTGAGGGGTGCAAACCTTTGTGTGCCAGATGATGCACCGCCGCGGCCATCAGCTGTGCGATAAGTGCCTGCACTGTGCCACGCCATACGAACAAAGAATGGGCCGTAATGGCCAAAATCAGCAGGCCACCAGTCTTGCGACGTGGTGAGAACTTTCAACACGTCTTTTTTCAGGGCCTTGAAGTCGAGGCTTTTTAATTCCTTGGCATAATCGAACGACGGCGCCATGGGATTGGACAATGCAGAGTGTTGATGCAACATTTTCACGCTCAGCGCATTGGGCCACCAATCCCTGTTTGATCGAACATCGGAAGTTTTATGAATGCGCCGCCCCTGGAACACCGGGCATTTGCTGATGTCTTCTTCGTTGATCGTGTCCATAATCCCGTTCATGATCTTCTCCAGTTTTGCTTTTGCGACTTTCTTGAATTTTACATTAGCAGACCCTTGCAATTAGTTTAAGTTGAATAATACAATTGCGGCATATTGCGCGAGCATCTGCCGTTAATCCTGTGATGACAATGGGTGTTTTGTTTCTGGTTTTGTAAGGTTAAGGTAAATCCATGCTGACCCATTCGATTCTGCAAGCCATTGAAACTCCAAATCTCATCCTGCGTGAGATAAACGCCGAGGATCGTTTTGATTTAGCTGGATTTATGACGCAGGTGCGATACCAAAAATACATTTCGCACAAACTTAGAAACCTTGATGAAGTGACCGAGTTTGTTCGCCGCCAAGTGGGTGTGCAAGGCGATGGCCGTCGGCGCGTGTTTCATCTGGCTGCCGAAGAGCGCATGTCAGGCGAAGTTGTCGGCGATGGATTTTTGATCAACCACCAGAACCAAGCACTGGAGTTGGGCTGGGGCATTCATCCTGCTTTATGGTCGATGGGCTTTGGCACCGAAATCGGTAGGGCACTTTTGGGTGTTGGATTTGAGCGTTTGATGGCTAAATCCATGTGGTGTAAAATCATGAGAGGTAATAAACGATCGGCACGGCTGGCCGTTCGCATTGGGCTGCAGCTGGTAAATTCAGACCCGTCCTATCATGTGGGGCAGGGCCGCACAGAACAAGTTGATGTTTATAGCATGACGTCTGAACAGTATTTCGATCTGCCGTATTGAGATTTAGAATACAGTGTCACAACTTCAGGTAACAATTGTGGGCGCTGGTCCTGCGGGGTTGATGGCCGCCGAGGTTTTGGCTCAAGGCGGTGCAAAAGTTTTAATTGTTGATCATATGGCAAAGCCTGCGCGCAAATTTTTGTTGGCGGGCAGGGGTGGCCTTAACCTCACTCACTCCGAACCGATGGAGGCCCTGTTGCAACGCTATGGCGAAGCCAAGGAATTTCTGACACCAGCCATTCGCGCCTTTCCGCCGTCTGCCCTGGTGGAGTGGGTCAATGGCTTGGGCATCGAAACATTCGTGGGTTCATCGGGCCGGGTGTTTCCAAAACAAATGAAAGCTTCGCCTCTTCTTCGTGCTTGGTTGAAGCGCCTGGAAAAGCTGGGTGTCGCATTCAAACCCGGTACAAGATGGCAGGGGTTTGACGGCAACACCACAATCCTGGCCATGGGTGGTGCCAGCTGGCCACAATTGGGGTCAGACGCAGAGTGGATTCCCCTTTTGCGTGCTGAAAACATTCGCGTGAATGCGTTTCGCCCTGCCAACAGCCGCTTTCTGGTTGAATGGAGCCGCATATTCAGAGACCGTTTTTCTGGCACGCCGGTTAAAAACATCGGGCTCAATTACGCGGGCACCAAAGTGCGCGGTGAATTAATGATTTCCAGCGAAGGCATTGAGGGCGGTGCCATTTATGCTTTGTCCCGCCACATGCGCGATCAGCCTGGCCAACACCTGTTGGTTGATCTGAGACCTGACTTGACTGCAGACGTGCTCAACCAACGTTTGGCGGCGCGGCCGCGCGGTAAAGATACGCAATCCAACTGGCTGCGAAAAGTGGCGGGGCTTTCTCCCGTTGCTGTTTCGCTGCTGCGCGAAACGGCAGCGCCAATCACTGGTGAGGGAATCAAGGCTGTCGGCATCAAAATCATGCGACCCGCGAGTTTGATCAAAGCCATTTCTTCGGCTGGCGGCGTTGCATTGACTGAACTGGATGAGAATTTTAAAATCACATCATTGGGAAATGCCTATGCCATAGGCGAGATGGTGGATTGGGAAGCACCCACTGGGGGCTATCTATTGCAGGCCTGTTTTTCGTCAGGCGTGGCAGCGGCCAGAGATATCTTGGCCAGCAACGCCTAAAACTCGCCCCTGCAAAGCCATATTTATTCCGTTTAAACCCGTTCAGATGAAGTTGGAGAATGGTGATGCGTGCGTTTTGTACTGTGAGTTTCGTGGGTTTATGTCTGTCTGTAATGCCGGCATTGGCAGACAAGTCCGATTATTGTGCAGCCTACGCCAGAGACTTTGCCGACGCCAAAAGTAAAACCACTTCAATCTGGCAACATAAATACGATATCGCACTAACCGCCTGCTTGGCCGAACCGCAAAAAATCGAAGTTATAAAATCTGCCACCGTCAAAAAACCACAGGTTAAGGTTGCTGCTCCACAGAACATTCCCCCAGAACCTGTTGTCGTTAAAACCGCTCCACCCAAGATTGCCAAAACGGCCGAGACTGGCAAGTCTGCCCAGCTGCAAACGAACACGCCTGCCTGGGTTGAGTATTGCACTAAAAAATACACGTCATTCAATGTGAAAACTGGAACCTACACATCGCGCACTGGTGTGGAGCGGAAATGCTTGGTGAATTGATCGTACTGCCAACCAGTCGATGGTTGAATCAATGACAAACGTTAATTTACTTGCAGTCTTCCAACACGATCTCGGCGGCTTTCCACGCCAACATCATGGTGGGCGCGTTGATGTTTCCAGATGTGATGCTTGGAAATGCCGAAGCGTCAACAACCCGAAGATTTTCGCTGCCGTGAACTTTCAGTCTTGCATCAACGACCGAGGTTTTTGGGTCAGGCCCCATTCTGCACGTGCAAGACGGGTGGTAAACTGTGCCGCTGCGCTGGCGGAGATCTGAAATCAAATCTGCATCACTGGCTATTTGGGGACCGGGCCTCAGCTCTTCTGCCACTGAGTGCCGAAGCGGAGATTGATTGGCAATGCGGCGCAAGAATTTTACCGCGTCCAACATTTCTTCAACATCATGAGCAGTAGATAAAGCATTGGGTGAAATGCGCGGATGCTGAAAGGGATCTGTTGATTTTATAATCACTTCGCCCCGGCTGGTAGGGTGACAGTTTGAAAGTCCCAAAGACATTCCTGAAAACGGATCGGGCGAGAGAATAGGTCGCTCCCCTGGCTTTGGCAATAACGTTGAGAACGCTTGCATGTAAAGTTGCATGTTGGGCCTTGCCAATGTGCTGCGGGTTTTGAAAAAGCCGCCGCCATGGTTGATGCTTAAACTTAAAGGCCCTTGTCCCCGCAGAAGATAATTCAGTCCGGCGCGAAGTTTGCCCAACCAAGGCCGCAACTCATCATTCAAGGTGCGGACTTTCATTTTGTAGGTGTAGTTGAGACCAATATGGTCTTGTAGGTTTTGGCCTACATTCGAATTTTCGATCTTTACCGGAATGCCAAGAGATTTCAGGTGCTCGGCACGTCCAATACCAGACAATTGCATAATTTGCGGTGAGTTGATGGCCCCACCCGAGAGGATAACTTCTCGGCGTGCATGTGCAGTTTTTAAAGTGCCATGTTGACTGTATTCCACGCCAACAACCCGAACACCTTCAAATACCAATCTTGTCACGTGGGCATGAGTTTCAACTTTAAGATTTTTTCGCCCAATTGCCGGGCGCAAAAATGCGCGCGCTGCTGAATTGCGTTTTCCGTTCTTGATGGTCATTTGATAATGCCCAACGCCTTCCTGGGTGGCCCCATTGAAATCCTTATTCAAGGGAACGCCGGCCGCACAGGCTGCGGCAATGAACGGATCACACAAGGCATGGCGGTCACGAAGATTGGCGCTGATATGCAAGGGCCCACCTGACCCGCGGTAATCGTCAGCGCCTGCTTCATTGTCTTCCAACGCCTTGTAGGCCGGCAACACATCTGGCCAACCCCAGCCTGTGTTTCCTGCCGCTTGCCAATCCTCAAAATCTTGTGATTGGCCACGGATGTACACCATCGCATTGATTGAGCTGGAGCCGCCTAAAACCTTGCCCCGCGGCCAAAAATCTTTCTGACCGGCCAGCCCGTGATCGGGCTCGGTGGTGTAAAGCCAGTTGACCTTTGGGTCATAGAAAAGCTTGCCATACCCAAGTGGCATCGAAATATAAAATCTCCGGTCGCTGCCGCCCGCCTCAAGAAGAAGAACCTTGTAACGGCCATTTCCCGTCAGTCTTTCTGCCAAAACGCAACCTGCAGACCCCGCGCCTACGATTATAAAATCAAAACTGTTGCCCATTTTCACTCTCTGGACCCGCGTGCCCCGCTTTGGCAAGATGTGTCTAAGGTGAAAAAAATTGCACACTGGTTAATTTGAACTTGTATCGACGCTTGCGTTTATCTGGGATACCAACGAAAACACTGTGGGGCAATTAAACAGGGGACGGCCAATGAAAGTTACTGATCTCAAGGTGTTCATCGTTGGCACACCACCTGGTGCCTGGGGCGGCAAGTATTTTACCTTTGTGAAACTAACAACCAGCACCGGTATCACAGGCATAGGCGAATGTTACGGCGCAACTTTTGGTCCTGTTGCCATGACGGCCATGATTGAAGACACGTTCAAGCGCTACATTGAAGGCATGGACCCCTTTCATCTGGAATCGATGTGGCGCAAGGTTTACGGCTCAGGATATTCCATGCGTCCCGACGTAACCTTGATGGGTGTGCTGAGCGGCATCGAGATAGCATTATGGGACATCATCGGCAAAGCCACCAACAAGCCTGTATATGAATTGTTAGGTGGCCGTGTGCATGAAAAATTGCGGTCCTACACTTACATCTATCCCAATCACGCAAAGGGCCAGGATTCCTCAATCTTCTGGAATGCCGAACAATCGGCTGAACGCGCAGCGGAATATGTTGCGATGGGTTTTACCGGCATCAAGTTTGATCCTGCGGCACCCTATTCTTCGTTTGATCCACGCCAACCCTCGTTGGAATCAATGGAACTGTGCGCCAAGTTTTGCAAGCTGATGCGAGAGGCTGTGGGAACCAAGGCCGATTTGCTGTTTGGAACCCATGGACAGTTTACCACGGCAGGTGCCATCAGGTTTGCCAAGCACATTGAACCCTATGATCCTTTGTGGTTTGAAGAACCAACACCTCCAGAAAAACCAGAAGAGATGGCACTGGTGGCGCGTGCCACGTCCATTCCCATCGCAACAGGGGAACGCCTGACCACTAAATATGAATTTGCCCGCGTATTGGAATGCCGCTCAGCGTCGATACTGCAAATGGCCTTGGGCCGGGTAGGCGGCATCATGGAAGCCAAAAAAATTGCTGGGATGGCGGAAGCCTATTACGCTCAGATAGCACCACATCTCTACGCAGGGCCTATCGAGGCTGCGGCGAATATCCATTATGCGGCCTCTTTGCCGAATTTTCTGATTCTTGAAAGCATTGAGACGTTTGACGGTTTTCACGCCAAGTTATTGAAAAAACCGATTCGTTGGGAGCAAGGCTATGTCATCCCGCCAACCGAACCTGGCCTTGGTGTTGAGCTTGATGAGGAGGTCGCACTGGCTCACCCTTATACCGGTGGCAATTTGCACCTCGAGATGACAAATACACCGGTGAATGTATGAAATACGGTTATGTAGGTCTTGGCAATCTTGGCGGCCATATTGCTATGAGCTTGATTAAGGCAGGGTTTGATCTGACTGTTTATGATTTAAACCCCGAATTGGCCAATCGGCATTTAAAGGCTGGTGCAAAGTGGGCGGCAACGCCAAAAAAATTGGCCAGCAGTGTTGAGCATGTGTTCACATGCCTGCCTTCACCCACAATTTCTGAAAAAGTTTTGACCGAATTGTTAGAAGGTCTGAGGCCAGGTTCGACATGGATCGAAAACTCTACCAATGGTCGTGATGAAATTCTGCGCCTGTCGGCTATGGCCACTGCGGCAAACATTAGAACTTTGGAAGCCCCGGTAACGGGTGGTGTTCACTTGGCAGCGCGTGGTGAAATTACGGTTTTAGCAGCCGGAGACAAAGACTTATTCGAGCTTCATTACAAAGCGCTTGAGGCCATTGGCAACAAGATTTTTCATATGGGGCCCATAGGATCTGCAGCCGTCATAAAAGTGATCACCAACATGCTGGCTTTCATTCATTTGGTGGCAGACGCTGAAGCCTTGATGCTGGCAAAACGCGGCGGTCTAGATTTGGCCCAGGCCTGGAAGGCCATTTCGGCTTCCAGTGGCACAAGCTTTGTGCATGAAACAGAAGGGCAGCTTATTCTCAACGGCAGTTATGACATTGCCTTTACCATGGATTTGGCTTTGAAAGATTTGGGCTTTGCCATGAATTTCGGACGTGAGTTTGGTGTGCCGCTTGATTTGGCGGGCGTGACAAATCAAACCTTTGTCAGGGGCAAGGCTGCTTTTGGTGGCAGCGCACAATCCACACAAATTGCCAAATTGCTGGAAGATGCCCTCAAAACAGATTTACGCGCGGCAGGCTTCCCAGCCCGCCTCGAATAGTTCATATTCCGTTCATATTAGTATTTGTAAGAGCAACCCATTAATAATGGAGATATTTGATGAAACGTTCACTTTCAATTCTTTTAGGCTTGGCTGTAGCTTCAAGCACCATGATAGCCACGGCAGACATGAGCTTTGCCAAGAGCCGTAAACAAACTTGTCAAAGATTTGCCCAGCGGCAGGCCGATGATGTTGTTAACCGCAGCGTTGGCACAGGTGCGGTTGTGGGTGGCGGCACTGGCTTGCTGATTGGTGGCTTGAGCAGGGGCAACCGTGGCCTGTTACCGGGTCTTGCAATTGGCGCAATCGGTGGCGGCGTTGTGGGAGCAATTTCCGGCACAGAAAGGCGCAAGCGGGTTTATCGCGCTGCATATTATGATTGCATGAACAACTACTAGCCACTTTAACGCGAAGTTAAGGCGCTTCGCGATTTACTTGCCCCTGAGTGCAGAACACTCGTTTTGCGGCGAGGGGCTTTTAAAATGGAATTCATTGATCAACTCATTTTCGATCTTGAATTTCCAGTTTTCTATGTGACCCAACCCACCTCCCAATATTACGTGCTCACTTATCTGAGCGCGGCATTGACTGCGGTGCTGCTTTATGTGCTCGTCAACCGTCGGAAAAGATTAAGTTTGCGGGCGGTTAAGATTCTGGTGTTACCGCGCAAGCTTGTCTTGCATGCGTCAACCAAGCTTGATTTGAAGTTGTTCTTCATCGGGATTTATTACCTTCTGGTGCAAGTTTTATTGGTGGGGGGCTTCACCTTTGTCACGGTGAATGGAACCGTTACAGCTTTAACCCGTATATTCGGGCAATCTTCGGCAACGACCGGCCCAAGCTGGGTTATCACCCTGATTACGATGGCACTTGTATTTCTTGCGCTTGAACTAGGCTATTGGACATCACATTTCATGATGCACAAAATCCCCGCTTTGTGGGAGTTTCACAAAGTGCATCATTCAGCTGTCGTGCTAACGCCTCTAACGGAGTGGCGCCAACACCCGATTGAATTGGCATTCTTCCCGATTTTGATGGCAGGTGGTGCGGCACTGGTGCAAGGGCCAATGGTTTGGTATTTTGGCCAACAGGCCCAAATTGTAAATCCGGTGACTGCGAACTTCATCTCAATGTCCTTTTGGTATACCATTTTGCATCTTCGCCACTCTGAACTGCCAATTTACGCTACCGGATTATTGGGCAAAATTGTCCAGGCTCCAGCGCACCATCAGGTGCACCATTCCACCAACCCTGAACACTTTGACAAAAATCTGGGATACTGCCTGTCGATTTTTGACTGGATCTTTGGCACGTTGTATGTGCCAAAAAAAGGTGAAAAGTTTTCGTTTGGCCTTGGTCATAAGGACACTGCGTTAGAAACTGTGCTGGGAAGCATATTTGCGCCTTTTACCCGCGCATTTTCAGTCCTCGTTGCACCTTTACGCAAGCGTAACCCCAATCGAAACTCATGATATCAAGGGTACCATATGTTGCCCGCGCGGAGGCTTCAGCCCAAAGCTTACCGGTTGCGGCCGCGTCTGCGGCATTATCTCCTTGCGTTGACGTTTTCTGCAGATTAATTCCGCTCAATGCAACACCACAGGGCTAAGGCCCGCAATGCCAGAAGCTTAGTGCTCAACCACCTGTCTGATACTGGCGGTTTTCAATCTTTGTGTGCTGGAGCCCAGCTCCCCGCGCAGTTAACTGAGGCAAACGCATGACAGGAAGATTGCATGGCAAGGTAGCCCTTATCTCCGGCGGTGCCACGGGGATGGGTGGGGCATCTTCAAAACTGTTTGCGAGCGAAGGCGCTAAAGTTGCTATCGTAGATAGAAATTTTGAAGCGGCGGCGTTGCTGGCAGAAGAAATCAGGGCGGCCGGGGGATCAGCACTTGCGCTCGCAGCTGATGTCTCCATTGCCGAAGACGTAAACGCGGCAGTTGCCGCAACGACCAGCGCATTTGGGCCCATAACCGTGTTGTTCAACCACGCAGGAACCATTGTGATTAAGCCATTTCTGGAAACAACCGAACAGGAATGGGACTGGCTGCACAGTGTGAACGTGAAAAGCATGTTTTTGATGACCAAGGCAGTTTTGCCGCAAATGATTGCAGCAGGCGGCGGATCTATTGTATGCACATCTTCAATTTCAGCTGTGGCGGCAACGCCCATGGAGGTTTTGTATTGCACCACAAAGGGCGCAACACATCAATTTTCACGTGCCATCGCCGTTGAATTTCGCGACCGCAACATCCGCTGCAATGCTGTCTGTCCCGGTTTTATCAAAACCCCACACGGCACGCGCGAAGTGACTGAACTGAATGCCTTGGGCATAGATGTGTCGGATGCTGCCATCGCTGCTGCACAGGGGCGCATGGGCGAAGCAGACGATGTGGCAAGAGCGGCACTTTATCTTGCCAGCGATGACTCTCGATTTATAACTGGCACGCACCTGTTTGTGGACAATGGCTTTACGGCCATTTGAAACGTTAACGAAATTTTACCGCTCAACATTGTAATTTGCTTTCTGGTTTAGGAGAGTGATGAAATGCTGGATATGCTTTCGGCTGGTGTGCAGTATCTGCTTTTTCCGATTGTCTATTTGACCTATCCGAATTCCCAATTTTACATTCTGACCTATGTTACGTCTGCACTTCTGGCTGTCATTGTCCTGAAAGTTGTGCGGCCAAGCCCGGCACTTGCTGCAGGAAAAAACAAGTACTGGTTTTTTCCAGAACGTATTCATGAAAACAGACACGCGCGATTGGATCTCAAACTTTTTCTCCTGAATGTTTACTACATTCTGCTGCAAGCCTTGGTCACAGGTGGCGCAACGTTTTTGACTGTTCCTCTCGTCATCAAACTATGTGCGCTGTTTTTTGGCCCCGCATCCTCCGCTGTTTCACCTTCAATTGCGCTCACCATCATTTGCATGCTGCTGGTGTTTTTGGCCCATGAACTTGGTTACTGGTTTGGTCATTTGTTGCTTCACAAAATTCCAGCCCTGTGGGAGTTTCACAAAGTTCATCACTCAGCTGAACATTTGACGCCACTGACCGAATTGCGCCAGCATCCACTTGAAGCGGCGCTGGGGCCTTTTTTCATGGTGTCGCTTGCCTCCCTGGTTCAAGGCCCAATGGTTTATGCGTTTGGCGCGCAAAGCCTGATGTTGGACCCGGCGGCCCAGAACATTATCACATTGATCTTCTATTATTCGATCATCCACTGGCGTCACACGGATTTGCCAATTTACTTGCCCGGCATCTGGTCGAAGCTCATTCAAGCGCCAACCCATCACCAGGTGCATCATTCATCCGACCCTAGACATTTTGATAAAAATTTAGGTTATTGTTTGTCGATTTTTGATTGGGCTTTTGGAACGCTTTATGTGCCGAAGAAAGAAGAAACAATTGTCTATGGCATCGGTGAACACGATCCGGCCTACCAAACCGTTGCCAGTAATATGATTGTGCCCGTGCAAAGGGCAGCCACGCTAATTGCTAGGGGTGACGGCTTTCGTTTCAGGAAATAGGGTGAACCGCAATAGACGATGTCTAAGGCAAGCCTCGTAGTAGCGTCAAAGGGTAATGCAGCTTCCAAAGTGTAAGCGGGATTTGCAGCATGAAGGGTGCATACAATAAGACCGCCCGCCGCGTCAGCTTTCTATCCCAACAATGAACAGCACTGCATAATCCTGGGTTTCACATCCACTAATGAGCGGCATCTTTTCGCCTGGTGGAGTGGGAAACCGTGTTGGGTCAACCATTCCCGGCGTGCAAGCTTTGCTGGCCAAACTTGGTGTATAGCGCGCTGCACGACAGCGCAGATGGGTAACGTCATAAAGTGTTGCTCCATCCTCAAGGTCCCATGCTTGGGCGCCATTGCTGTCTTTCGGGTGAATTGTAAGAACAGTCATAACCGTCCGGTCCCCGGTCACCAGATACCGTCCGGCGGCCACCTCAGGAGCAGGCTCTTCCATGATCAGACCGTGCTCTTCAAGCCACCACTGTTTTGGTTCATAGCTCCACCCCGCAGGGGCCATATTATTATTGGCTTTGAGCTGTTCGAAAGCACTCAGCCTGACTCCGCGAGGACCTGGATCAACTTTCCACAAACCCCATTTTTCGGCCCCCGTGCCGCTCTTTGCTGAAGGTTGTCCCAATGCCGCAAGAAATTGAGTGGGGACTGGTTTGAAGTTATTTGCATTGTAAGCAAATGCCGGGCTCGCCAAAGTGGCCAACCCGAGTCCTAAAACTGTTCTGCGGTTCATGTCATTCGACTCCCTATGGGCACGATTACGTCCAACGTATCTGGTCGGATTGTTGTGTCAACCGATTGCCTTGCCATGCGCAAGCTTCGCCACGGTTTGGCTTGACCGGGGCAAAAATTGGCGCTCTAGTGTGTACAAGCTGCGACATAGCGGCATTTACAATGGGTATAATGCAATTTTGCTTTTACAGGGAGCACTATAATGAAATTTTTAAAACTTTTGGCGCTGGCTTCAGTCTTCGGTCTTTCAGCCGTCGCCGCCACAGCCTCGACACTTGATGATGTGAAGGCCAAAGGGTCTATCAATTGTGGCGTGAGCGAAGGGCTTATTGGTTTTTCCAATCCTGATGCCAGTAACAAATGGTCGGGTCTTGATGTAGATATTTGCAGAGCTGTTGCGGCAGCTGTTCTTGGCGATGCAACCAAGGTGAAATACGTCCCGCTTAACGCCAAAGAGCGCTTTACCGCCTTGCAGTCTGGCACCATTGATATGCTGTCTCGCAACTCAACCTGGACAATGAGCCGCGACACCACGCTCGGATTATTGTTTGCCGGGACCACCTATTATGACGGCCAAGGTTTTCTTGTGCCAAAAAAGCTGAATGTCAAATCAGCAATGGAATTGGGCGGCGCATCAGTTTGTACACAAACTGGAACAACAACTGAACTGAACCTTGCTGACTTTTTCAAAGCCAACAAGATGGAATACAAGGTTGTGGCTTTCGAAAAAAACGAGGAAGTTTTGAAAGCCTATCAGGAAGGCCGGTGTGACGTGTTCACGACGGACCAATCTGGCCTTTACGCAGAACGCTTGAAGTTTGCTGTCCCGGAAGATCATGTTGTTTTGCCGGAAATCATTTCGAAGGAGCCGTTGGGCCCGGTTGTGCGCCAAGGTGACGATCAATGGTTTTCGATTGTGAAATGGACCTATTATGCCCTCATTACGGCTGAAGAATTGGGTGTGAATTCCAAGAACATCGATGAAATGAAGACCTCCACCAATCCTGAAATTCAGCGTTTACTGTCCGTCAAGACGAAAGCCGATGACGGCACAGAAGCCGATAACGACTTTGGCAAGGGCCTGGGCCTTGGCCCGGATTGGGCTTACAACCCCATCAAGCAGGTGGGCAATTACGCGGAAATATTTGATCGCAATCTCGCCCAGTTGAAAATTGCGCGGGGCAAGAACGCCCTGTGGAAGGATGGCGGACTGCAATACGCCCCACCAATTCGCTAATGCTCTGAACGACAGGCCTGCTGAAAATAGCAGGCCTGTTTCCTATTTGAGAGCGCCATGACAATTTCATCAGATCCCGGAATTCAAAAGGCACCTGCTGCAACTGCGGATGGCTTTGACTTTGTTTATAGCCCGCGTTTTCGTGCGCTGGTCAGCCAAACAGTGGTTGTGCTTTTACTGCTGTGGGGCCTTTATGAAATGGTGGCAAACACGCAGGCCAATCTTGCCAAACTCAACAAGAATTTCGGATTTGATTTTCTGACCAATGCGGCAGGCTTTGATCTGTCAACAACTCTCATTCCGTTTTCATCAAACTCCAGTTATGCAACAGCCTTGATTGCCGGCTTCTGGAACACTGTTCTGGTCTCGGTGCTTGGCATGATTGTGTCGACCGTGATGGGCGTTTTCATTGGCATCATGCGGCTATCAAAAAACCAAGTGGTATCAGGTTTTGCCACGCTTTTTATTGAACTTGTTCGCAACATTCCGCTGCTGCTGCAATTGTTTGTCTGGTATGCGCTTGTACTGAAACCATTGCCATCGGCAAAATTGGCCATCAATTTTCAGGACAGTATTTTCATCAGCAATCGCGGCGTTGTGATGCCGCATCCCACCTTTGGCGAAGGCGCATGGCTAGCGCCACTTTTTCTTGTGGCAGCCATTTTTGGCACGTGGTTTTATGCGCGGTGGGCGAGGCAACAGCAATTCGAAACGGGAAGGCAACTTCCGGTTTGGAGTGTAAACAGTGCAGCGCTCGTGCTTGCACCAATTGTGGGCTTTGCCGTGGCGGGCTGGCCAGTCACTTGGAGTTACCCAGCCCTAGCAGGTTTCAATTTCAAAGGCGGTATGACGATAGTGCCTGAAATGGCAGCTTTGCTGCTGGGCCTTTCCATATTCTATGCCGCCAGCACGGCTGAAATCGTGCGGTCGGGCATTATGGCGGTAAGCCAGGGCCAAACCGAAGCTTCAATGGCGCTTGGCCTCACCCGCGCGCAGGCTTTGAGGCAGGTCATACTTCCGCAAGCCATGCGGGTCATGATTCCGCCCATGGCAAGCCAGTTGTTGAGCCTGACAAAGGATTCTTCGCTGGCCATCGCGATTGGCTTTCCTGACCTTATGTACGCATCTGGCACGGTCAATAATCAATCTGGCAAAGCGATCGAAGTTTTCACCTTGGCGTTGCTTGTTTATCTCGGGCTCAGCCTTCTGACTGCAGCGTTTATGAACTGGTTTAATGCGCGTTTAAAACTGGTGGAGCGTTAGATCGTGGCCAGAGAATTTGTCCGCACTGTTGATGTGCCCCAACGTCCACCCCCTGCGCGAGTTGCCAACTTCTGGGCAGTTTGGCGCGACCGTGTGGCACCAAGCCCTTTGAGCGCTGTTGCAACTGTGGTGATCGCGTTAGTAGTGGCTTCGACCGTTTGGACGGTTGTTGACTGGGCCGTGATTCGTGCCGTCTGGAGTGCACCTGACCGAACGCTTTGTTCAGAGCCTGGTGCTGGAGCGTGCTGGCCCTTTGCCGATGCCAGAAAGCTGCAATGGGTATACGGGCTTTATCCCATAGACCAGCGCTGGCGGCCCAACATCGTTTTCACCGTGGGTGCGCTGTCCCTGGCAGGTCTGTTGATTCCCAAGGTACCGGGAAAACTTTGGAACGGAATTTTCTTTTTCAGTGTATTTCCAGTCCTTGCAGTCGCATTACTGTTGGGTGGTTTTGCCGGCCTTAGTTTTGTTGAAACAACGTCCTGGGGTGGGTTCCTTGTCACACTCATTGCCTCCTTCACCAGTATCGTGGTGTCGCTGCCGCTGGGAGTGGCGCTTGCAATCGGGCGGCAGTCTGAACTACCCATCGTGAAGTTGCTGTGCACCATTTTCATCGAAACTGTGCGCGGCGTTCCCCTTGTGCTGGTGTTATTCATGGCCGTCAACATGCTTCCTCTGTTCCTCACGCCTGGTACAGTTCCCAACAAGTTTGCGATCGTGCTTGTGGGTGTGGCGCTGTTCTTTTCAGCTTATATGGCAGAGGTAGTTCGGGGTGGATTGCAAGCCATGCCGAAAGGACAATATGAGGCGGCTAACGCCCTGGGTCTGCATTATTGGAAGCTTATGACCTTCATAATTCTGCCGCAGGCGTTGAAAATTGTTATCCCGTCTATCGTGAACACTTTCATTGGCGTGGTCCAAAACACAACACTTGTATTGGTTGTCGGCATTTTCGATCTCTTGAATATGGTGAATGCTGGTTTTAACGATGCAACTTGGGCCAGCCCGCAAACCGGCAACACAGGTTATTTCTCGCTGGCGGTTATCTATTGGGTGATCTGTTTTGCGATTTCGCGCTATTCCCTCTACATTGAACGCCGCTTGAATGTTGGCCATGAAAGGTAAGCAATGACCACAGCAGCAGGTTCAGCGGTAAAGATGGTTGGTGTAAACAAGTGGTTCAGCCAGTTTCATGTGTTGCGCGATATCAATCTGGATGTGGGCAAGGGCGAGCGTATTGTTATCTGCGGTCCTTCTGGCTCCGGCAAGTCCACGCTCATTCGCTGCATCAACCGACTTGAAGACCACCAGCAGGGCGAAATTATCGTGGATGGCATTCCGCTCACAGCCAATCTTAAAAACATCGATGATGTGCGCCGCGAAGTGGGCATGGTGTTTCAGCAATTCAACCTGTTTCCGCATCTCACCGTTCTGGAAAACTGCACACTTGCCCCCATTTGGGTGAGAAAAACACCGAAGGCGGAGGCTGAAGAAAACGCGATAAGATTTTTAACGCGCGTGAAAATTCCAGAGCAAGCGCTGAAATATCCAGGCCAGCTTTCGGGGGGCCAGCAACAACGTGTCGCCATTGCGCGTGCTTTGTGCATGAACCCAAAGATCATGTTGTTTGATGAACCTACGTCAGCGCTTGACCCTGAAATGATCAAAGAGGTTCTTGACGTGATGGTTGATCTTGCTGAAGGTGGCATGACCATGCTGTGCGTCACCCACGAAATGGCCTTTGCCAGACAAGTGGCAGACCGCGTGATCTTCATGGATCAGGGCCAAATTGTCGAAGAAAACGAACCCAATGAATTTTTCAAAAATCCAAAGAGCCCGCGTACAAAGTTGTTCCTGGAACAAATTCTGCATTGAAAAATGTGCCGGCTACGCTCTCAAATGAATTTGTAGAAGATAAGCGCAGACGCAAGGTTAGCACCTGCGTGCGCGGCAAAAGCATATTTCCAACTTCCCATCAGCATTCGCAACGCCGTAAAGAAGATTGACATGGGCAACACCGCCACAATCTTCATGAGCCCCCCTCCCAGATAGTGCACGATACAAAAGAACGTGATGCACCACAGGGCGGTTTGCCAGCGGGGCAAGTTTGAAATGCGCTCGGTCAACACACCGCGCGCCGCAAATTCTTCAACCAATGGTGCAACGAGCAGTGTCATGACAAAATCTGAAAAAAAGAAGGGGATGAGGCGGGTTTCATCCATTCTGCCGGCTTGGAACGTTTGCGGCAATGCGCCAAAGACTTGCATGCTCACCCAGTCATAGAAGGGAATGCTGATTGTCACGCTGAGAACCAGTCCTGCCAAAACGCAAAGGAGCATGGGCAGCAGTTTCTGAGGTGACTGAAAAAGCTCCCAATTGGTGCGCGCCGCAAGGATAGCCACCAGCAGAAACAAGCACAGGTGCCAGAGCGAATTTTTAAGAGTCAGAAGCGTTGCTGTCACAGCCACTGCAGAGGCTGTGAGTGGAGTGGGTAATATGGGGGCCACAAACAACGCTCCCAGCATTCCGCTCACCACATAGGCCACCCCGACGAGACCTGTAATCTCGGCCGTTCGTAAAAAGCCAAACCGAAATTCTGATACTGTCATGAAAAAGTGAGCCACTGGAGTGCGGCTTGATCGAGGCCTCGGTAAATACCGCCTGCAATGGCTGAATAAACGAAACTTCCGCCCATAAGCCGCAAGGTTACGAGAACACTTCCCAGCTTCAGGTTGTTTAAAACGCCGTCGTAACCAAGCTCATAGCCACCCGCAATGCAGTAGAAAAACAAGACAGCGGAACCCCCCACCCACGGCGGCAGGCTGCGCAAGGCATGAAACATATAGCCTTGAAACAAGAGAGCCTCAGCTGCAGCGGTGATGAAGACGGAATGCAACACCCAAATGACTGCGTGCCCAGCAGGGCTTGCGAAGAATATAACCCCTGGTGCTGTTTTCTCTGAAGCGGGGACTAATCCAGGCAACCCCGCTTGCCACGCACTGGCGCTCAGCCACGCGGCCAGCAAAATTCCGGTCACGATCGATGCCATGATCCACAGTCGTTTTTGGCTTCCGTCCAACAATTGAGCAAGCGTTGGCCAAATTAGAAAGAGCGCCATCGCCAGCTCAAACAAATCATAGGTAAAGTTTTGGACCTTGGACAGGTCCGCATTGATATATTGGTAGAGCACCTCGTTCAAACTGATACTCAACAGGGATGCAAAGGCACCTATGCCGAGTGTGAGGCCGCCCGCACCCATGATCAGGCTGAGCGCCTCGCTTAGCCTACTCTGTTCGAGTGGAGCTTCGACGGGTTGTGTAACTAATTTAAACATGACTAATGATGAGAAGCCCAAGCCTTTATCCAAGCTCAGAAATTTAACAATTATAATACAAGGCAAACTCAACAAGCTGATGCGTCAGGCGGTAACGGTCTTGTTCTTTTTGCCGTCAACCTCAGAGTTGAATTCGTATATCGGTCCTAGTGGCTAGATCATCATATATGGTTGTTTCAGAAGGCAACTGACCGGAGAGCGGAGTTCAGCAGTCAACCTTGCTATACGTAAATTTCTTTTTGGCGAAGGCATAGCCAAAATCGCAGCTATAAGCTCCGGCATCATCCTTGTAGCACCGCAAACCATTGCCATCGTCTTTGGTGTGGCCACCGATACATTCTTCAACAACCGCTTTCACACGCATGCCTTCGTAAAGAATCTTGGCACTGGCACCAGAAAGGTTGAACGACAAAACACAGTCGGGCGATTTTGCACCTTTCTTGCACGTGTCTTCATCAAAGAAAGTGGATCCTTCGAATTTTGTTGAGTCTTCGGCATAAGCGGCCACTGACGATAACTGTAAGATGATCGACAAACAGAGCATAAATTTCGCACAGTTTTTCATTTGGTGATCTCCATTTTCTGAACGGGCTAATTCACGTTACAACATTTTGACGTGAATAGAAAATATCCAACAAAAAACCCCGGTGCTTCCACCGGGGTTACTTTTTCGTTTCATCGCCGAATTAACAACTATAATACATATCAAACTCAACCGGATGCGGCGTCATGCGGTAGCGGTCTTGCTCTTCCTGCTTCAACTCGATGTAGCTTTCGATCTGGTCTTTGCTGAACACACCGCCCTTGGTCAGAAAGTCGTGATCGGCGGCCAGACTGTCGAGGGCTTCCTGCAAGCTGCCACACACGGTTGGAACCTTGGCCAACTCGGCTGGTGGCAAATCATACAAGTTCTTGTCCATGGCAGGGCCGGGGTGGATTTTGTTCAGAACACCATCAAGACCCGCCATGATGATTGCCGAAAAGCACAGATAGGGATTTGCTGTTGGATCAGGAAAGCGCACTTCCACGCGCTTGGCCTTGGGGTTTGACGTGAACGGAATGCGGCAAGAGGCTGACCGGTTTCGCGAAGAATAAGCCAACAATACAGGCGCTTCATAACCCGGCACCAAACGCTTGTAAGAATTTGTCGAAGGGTTGGTGAAAGCATTCAAAGCCTTGGCATGCTTGATTACACCACCGATGAAGAACAGGCACATTTCAGACAGATCAGCATATTGATTGCCGGCCATTTGCGGCTTGCCATCTTTCCAGATCGAAAAGTGGCAGTGCATGCCGGAACCATTATCGCCCATCACGGGCTTTGGCATGAAGGTGGCTGTCTTACCGTATGCGTGGGCCACATTGTGGATCACATATTTGTAGATTTGCATATGATCGGCAGCCACGGTCAGAGGCTGATATTTGGTGCCCAGCTCATGCTGCGAAGAGGCCACTTCATGGTGATGTTTTTCAACAGCAAGGCCCATCTCGCCCATGACAGACAGCATTTCGCCACGCATGTCTTGCGCGGAATCCATCGGGTTCATGGGGAAATAACCGCCCTTTGTGCGCATGCGGTGGCCCATGTTGCCCTGCTCGTAATCGCGGTCGGAATTCTTGGGCAGTTCAATCCCGTCAAGCTCGAACCCGGTCTTGTAAGGGTTGGTTGAAAACTTCACGTCATCAAAAATAAAGAATTCAGCTTCGGGACCAACAAAAACTGTGTCACCCAGTTTGGTGGATTTCAAATAGGCTTCTGTGCGCTTGGCAATCATGCGCGGGTCGCGGCCATAGCCTTCACCTGTGCCGGGATCAATGATGTCGCAAAACACGGCCATTGTTGTTTGCGCGTAGAAAGGGTCCATGTGAACTGAGGCCGCATCTGGCATCAAGATCATGTCGGATTCATTGATCGCCTTCCAGCCTGCAATGGAAGAGCCGTCAAACATCAAGCCTTCTTCCCAAGCATCAGCGTGCATTTGGCTAATGTCCATGGTGAGATGTTGCATCTTGCCACGCGGATCGGTGAAGCGCAGATCAACATATTTCACATCCTTGTCTTTGATCATTTTCAAGGCGGCGTCGATGTCGTTTTTTGGGGCTTTTGCCATGAGTGAGAAGTCCTCTTCTTGCAGTCTGTTATGGTTCTATTTTTACAGCGCGTCGTTGCCAGACTCGCCTGTGCGGATGCGGATAGCTTGTTCAATGGTGGAAATAAAGATCTTGCCGTCGCCAATGCGTCCGGTGCGTGCGGCATTCTGAATGGCATCCACCGCCTTGGTCACCAAATCGTCAGCCACAATGATTTCGATTTTCACCTTGGGTAGAAAATCCACTACATATTCGGCCCCGCGATAAAGCTCGGTGTGACCTTTCTGGCGCCCGAAACCTTTTGCTTCAGTCACGGTGATGCCTTGAATGCCAACCTCTTGAAGGGCTTCCTTCACTTCATCCAGCTTGAACGGCTTGATGACGGCTTCAATTTTCTTCATGTGATACCTCGATGTGTAGCCGCGGAGGTGCAGGACCTATGCCATTTCAGTATAGCCGTGATTTCAACGGTTTATTGAATAAAAAGAAACAAATCAGCTTAAAAAGCAGGCACATTGCACAATAAATATTCATTAAGCACTGGAACTTAAATTGTCGATCTGTGTTCATCTGTTTCTACCAAAAATATATTTAACTTAAGGAAAAAAACATGGACGGCACAAAAAATACTTTCGACCCCCCAAATATGTCCCGGCGTCATTTGTTACGATGGAGCGGTGCAGTGGCAAGCGTCGCTTTGGCAGGCGTCATGCTTCCCAATTTCGGAATTTCCGAAGCACTTGCCGCCGATTTGGGTGGCGGTGATATTGGCATTTTGAATTACGCTTACGCTTTGGAGCAACTCGAAGCCGCATTTTACACAATGGTCATTGCCAGCCCATATGTTGGTATGAGTAAACGTGAGCACGCAATTCTCACTGACATTAGGGATCATGAAATCGCCCATCGCAGGTTTTTGAAGAAAAATCTTGGCAGCAAAGCCATTCCTAGTCTTCAAGTCAATTTTGCGGCTGTTAATTTCAGTAGCCGCAATAGTGTTTTAACTACTGCCAAAACTTTCGAGGACTTGGGTGTTTCGGCTTACAACGGCGCCGCGAGGTATATCAAAACGCCAGGTTACCTTTTGGCAGCAGGCAAAATCGTGTCAGTCGAAGCGCGCCATGCTGCGGTGATCCGTGACTTGCTCAAACCCAATAGTAACTCGTTTGCCGGGCCGGACGTTGTGGGAGCACATGGTTTGGATGTCGTTCGTTCACCCGGAAAAGTTCTCGCCGCGGCTGGACCTTTTATAAAGTCCAATGTAACCGCCAACAATCTGCCAGGAGTTTAACATCATGAATCAACACATTGCAGATCACGTTTTCAGTGACATTGATCCGGATATGATTGAACGATTGACAGTCAATAAGCGCGAGCTTTTTCGTCAGGCGGTCATTCGGCTTGGTGGTTTAGCGAGCGCACCGTTGGTACTGGCTGCTGCTTCACAACAGGCGTTTGCTGGTGGTATTCCCAAGAAAATCGTGGACACATTGAACTTTGCCCTGACATTAGAATACATTGAAAACGCGTTCTACAACGCTGGGCTAAAGCGCGGCGTTGTTCCAGCCAGGTATCGTGCGATATTTAAAATAATTGCATTGCACGAGGCGCAGCATGTTGCATTTTTAAAGAGCGCATTGGGAAGTTCTGCAGTGAAACCGCCAAAGGCTGATTTTACTGCAGGTGGAAAATATGCCGATGTATTTTCAAATTTTAGGACTTTCTTGACTTTGTCTCAAACGTTTGAGGATCTTGGAGTCGCTGCATACAAGGGACAAGCTGCCAATCTGATGGCCAACGGCGACATCCTTACGGCCGCTCTGCAGATCCACTCGGTTGAAGCGCGTCACGCCGCTGAAGTTCGCCGCATTGGCGGAAAGAAAGCGTGGCATGGCGCATTTGACGAGCCGCTTTCGAAGGCCGCTGTTTTAGCCGCTGCCACGCCCTTTCTGAAAGGTTGATATTTTACCGATAAAGCCGCCCGGGAGAACGCGTATCCCGGGCGCATTCGTCTAAGCTTTCTGACCGCCTATAGAATGTTTCACCTAGCAAATGCACGCTGCTCAAGGTCGTTGAAATTGCGGAGGGAGTATTTACCATGACAGCGCTAGACTGTCACTTTGAAGATGTGTTACCCTAAATCCCTAGCTCGGTGTGGACAACTTTCCTGAAGTTCCTCAGAAGGCTGAGTTGGAAAAAGGCAGGCAGTTGTTCCATGAAAATTTCAGTTTTGTTTGATCGGATTATCAGTCAACAATGATAGCAACAAAACATGCGCTCGAAGCCCAACGACTCCAGTCATTGCGCTCTTTCGAAATTCTTGACACGGAGACAGAAAAAGATTTCGACGATGTGGTGAAATTGGCGGCGACTTTATGTGGTGCTGATGCATCTACCATTACGTTCATCGACGAAGGCCGACAATGGTTTAAGGCAGCGGTTGGAATGCCAGACGAAGTGGCACCAATCGAGTTTGCGATTTGCGCACATACTGTGCTTGAAAACGATTTCGTCGAAATACCGGACACGCGCGAAGATCCACGCACGGCTGATAATCCTCTGTGTTCCAGCGAGGGTGGTTGCAGATTTTATGCGGGAGCGCTGTTGACAACGCAAGATGGACTGCAACTTGGCACTCTTTGCGTTCTTGGATTTTCGCCGCATAAATTGAACGAACTGCAACGCAGCGCGCTCAAGGTACTCGCCAATCAAGTAATGCGCATGTTGGAACTGCGGCGCGCACTCAAGCTTGCGGAAATTCTGCGGCATGAAGTTGATCACAGAGTAAAGAATTCGCTGCAGGCAATTGCATCGTTCACCTACTTGCAAAGCACAAAAGTAAAAACTGCCGACGCCAAAGAGGTCTTGGCAGTGGTGCAACGGCACATTCAATCTACCGCACACCTTCATGATCTGCTCTATAAGACAGAAACTGAGGGAGTGGTTGATTTAAGTGAATTGCTGCGGTCTGTGGTGGGCTTTGTTGAACAGGGGAAACCTGAAAACTTGCAGCTTGAATGCGATGTCGACCATGTGCAAATTTCCTCCACCAAAGCTAGCAAGGTGGCGTTGATTGTGAATGAGTTTGCCACTAATTCCATCAAGCATGGATTTCCAGACAACCGCGCCGGCATTATCCGTATTACAGGGCGCACTTTAGGCGATGGCTGGTTTGAGATTTCCTGTCATGACGATGGTGTGGGAGATTCAAGCCAACAGTGGAAGAGTGGTGGAAAGGGCCTAGGACTGAAAATCGTCAAGGCTTCCGCCTCGTCTATTCACGGTTTAATCAGCTGGTCCACCGAGGAGCCGGGCTATGGTTTGACACTAAAGTTCCCGATTAACGAATGAACCTTAAGTAAAGAAATTACGGTAACAGTGCATTTATTGATTAGAATATTCTGTTGTTTTACTCTGTCTGCACAATGCCATATGAAACACTGATAATCTTGAAGGTGGCCCTTACATGTATCTCGAAAAATTTCGGTTGGATGGCAAGGTGGCTGTGATTACGGGTGCTGGGCGTGGCATTGGGTTTGCCACGGCGGATGCGTTATCTGAGGCAGGTGCGAAGGTGGTAATTGCCGATATGGATGGAAAGTTGGCGGATGCGGCGCGCGATGCGCTGCTGGCCAAGGGCCGCAAGGCCACTTCGATCTTGCTTGATGTGACGGATGCCCGTGCCGTGGAGCAGGCGCAGCGTGCGCTCGGCAAGGTTGATATACTTGTCAACAATGCGGGCATTGCGATTTCATTCCGCCCCGCCGAAACCATGGATGATGAAACCTGGCGCAAGGTGATTGATGTCAATCTCAACGGTGTATTCTATTGCTGCCGGAGTTTCGGCAAAGCCATGCTGGAGCAGGGTGCAGGGGTTATCGTCAATGTGGGCTCAATGTCAGCTGACATCGTAAATTATCCGCAAGAACAGGCAAATTACAACGCCTCAAAAGCAGCGGTGCATCATCTGACACGGTCTCTGGCTGCCGAATGGGCCGCGCGCGGTGTGCGGGTTAATGCCGTTGCGCCGACCTATATAGAAACTGATTTGACCCGTGAAGTGGCCAAGCAACCCGACATTCGAAAACACTGGATTGAGGGCACACCCATGGCACGCATGGGCCAGCCCTCCGAAATAGCGTCTGCCATCTTGTTTCTGGCAAGTGATGCTTCAAGCCTCATGACAGGATCAATTGTTAGCGTAGATGGTGGCTATACATGCTGGTAATTTGCACATTGAAGACGTCATGACTGTGACTTTAAACCATCGTTCAGATTTTACGCTCGGCAACTTGCAGCGCGTGGCTTGGAAAAACGAGCCAGTAGAACTGGGCCCCCAGGCGAGGGACAGCATTGCAAAATCGCGAGCGGCCTTTCTAACTCTGATTGAAAAACCTGACATCTCCATTTACGGCGTGAACACAGGCTTCGGCGGACGCGCCAAAGTGCGGTTGGATGCAGCAGCGCGAAAAGCTCAGGCCCTGCAACCCACCCATCACCGCGCATCCTCTTGGGGTGAAGCACTGCCAGACCGCGTGACACGCGCCATTGTTTTTGCCAGGCTTGCCAACTTTATTGAGGGCCATGCTGCTGTTTCTCCCGCGATCGCTCAGGCGGTGGCAGATATGTTGTTGGGCCAGCCTCTGCCATATGTGCCCTCACGGGGGCAGGGCGGTGCTGGCGAAATTTTGTCCCTGTCCCACCTGTTCATCAACGCCGCACAGCAATGGCCATTGGCGGAAAAAGATATGTTGGCACTCGTCAATGGCTCGCCAGCTGCTTCTGCGTTGATGGCAGATGCAGCTTTATCAGCACAGGCGCGACTGAATCTGGCAGTCCAGATTTTTGCTTTGGCAGCCGAAGCCTTCAACACGCCACACGGACATTTTGCTGAAGAGTTGGATACGTGTTGGAACAATTCACATGACACTTGGGCGCTAAAACAGCTGCGCTTTCACATGGAAGGGGGAAGCAAACCACGCAGGCCTTATCAAACGCCTGTTAGCGTGCGCATCCTGCCCCGCGTTTTGGGCCAGGCGCACCGGGCCCTTCAAACAGCGATTGAGGTGGCAGAGCAATCTTTAACCGCAGTCACGGATAATCCTGTTGTGTTTCCACCAGGACAACAAAGGGGCGCTGATGCCGTTGTCAGCACAGGGGGCTATCATAACATGCAGGCCGCTGCTGCGTTGGATGGCCTTACCGCTGCCTACGCAAATCTTGCCGTTCTGGCAGGGCGCATTAGTGCAAAATTGCTGGACGAACCTGTGTCTCTTTTGCCCAATCTTTTGGGCTATGATCAAGGCCAAAGTTATCTGGGCTGCTTACCAATGGCGATTGTGGGTTATGAAGAAGAAATGCGCATGTTGGCTTCACCCACATTGCTGCCGGGGTCTGAATCAGGGGGCTTTGGCCAAGACGATGTAGCTTCTCCCATATTTTTGGCTTGGCAGAAATTTGATCGGTCTTCGGCCTTGTTTGAGCAATGTCTGGCCAGTCTGGCACCGGTTGCGTTGCGCGCCCTGACCGTGACGGCCCGCGCTGTTCCACCTCAGCTTAAATCGCTGGCGTCTCAGATTGAAGACAATTTTCCTGACGACGTGACCGATCGTGCAATGGGATTTGACATTGCAAAATTGGCGATGTCGTTTCGCGAACACATCTATTCTTAATTCGATTGCCGCGTCTTTAAATGTTGCAACAATTCTACCAGGTCTTTAGCCCGCATTTCATCCAGTTTCTCATGCAGCGCCATGATTTCAATTTCAGCCTTCAGGTTCACTTCATAGTCGTGCGCAGCTGCCAATCGGTCTTTCACAGCTTGCCTGTTCTGGCTCATCATGATGATTGGCGCCTGAACTGAAGCAATCATTGACATGAAAAGATTGAGCAGGATGTAAGGGTAGGGGTCAAACCCCGCAACCAACATCGCAGAGTTTAAGATCACCCAGCTCGCAATGAAAATTCCAAACAGGATGAGGAATGTCCAGGAACCGCCAAAGCTTGCAACTTGATCAGCGAGCTTATCCCCAAATGTCATCTGGCGTGTGTGGTCTCCATTGGTGTCACGTGAAATAGCCACGCGTCTGGCTACTCGTTCAAGCACGCGTCGCTCACGTTCGGGAATTTCGTTGAATTCCATCTCAAGCAAACGTTGGGCGAGAAGTTTTACAGGTTCGCTGATCAGGTTTTTCATTGCGGCTGTTCTCCCAAAAAAATTGAAACATACAGGCTTGCAGGACAGCAGCGGTGATTACTTTACGCAATCATGTCTTTTGAGTTTTTCTTGTTCATTAGATTAACCAAGCCTTGCAACATTTGCCCAAATCATAACTTTAAATCTTAAATTGCAACTCGATTTGCATTATATTGCCATCACAGCGACAAAGTTGATTTTTGTCAGACTTGCTCAAAAGTGAAATACGACTTAAAATTGCAAAAGCAGTTTTGCTTGCGTTTTTTCATTGTCCACCATTGGATAAATTTACATATTGCCATAATTTGCATGTATTTTAATTGTCATGTTGAAGTAGTTAGCGTTTCTAGGGTCGGCTTCGGCTTGTGAGTTTGTAAAATGACAGTTGATGAAATGAACCAAGTCCAGAGATGGATTGCAAATGGTGGTAAGCTTTTAATCGGTCGCGATCATTCAGGGCGGCAGAAAGTAAAAATAGTCCATGGTCCGCTGCATGTCTTTACGCATCGATTTTCAGTGACCGACGAGGAAGTTGCCAAGCTTAAAAACATGTTGAAACTGCCTAACCAGGCAGCGGCTTGATCTTCCTAAAGTCAGAACGGGCCGCGAAGTCCATGTTGATCGATCAATGTGATGCAGGTGTTGATCGACTTTAACACATCATGTGCTTGCAGATTAAAAGGGCTTTCTTGTTCGCTTGAAGCGGCTGCTCTAAGATTATCCCAGCATGTTACCATTTCGGTGAGTTTTCGCGAAAGCTCCTCGGCTTTTGCAGGATTTTTCAATATATCCAATACGGCCTGGAGTTGAACTTTTCCTACGCCCCTCACTGTCAGTGCTCCACCATCTTTAAATCCTTCAGGCAGGTCGCCTTTCAGGTTTACAACAACACGGTGCCTGATGCTGTTTATGATCTGCGTCACCGCCTGTTTGGACCCCTCAACACGCGATGTGTGACACGTATCAGCTGCTGCATGTGGCAAGAGTAAAATCCGGTTACCGTATTTTTTCGCCAACGGAAGATAGGGTTTAAGCGGACCAGAAGCTTTGCCATCATCTGATTGAAACACATCGGCATCAATAGCGGCGTAACGGATCTGGCCTGTCGCCATCGCGGCATCAAGGTCAAAAGCATTCGCAACTTCGCCACGGTCAAAATTGACAAAAAGAGCGCCGTGCGTGAGGTGTTTGAAAACTTCAGAATTTACCACGCCTTCATTTGCAAATTTTCCCGTGCTTGCATCGCGTAATCCCAATCCCATATGCACACTGAGCAGATGCGCACCTTGTGCAGCATCGTGCGGTGTAGGTGAAAATATGAACCCCTCCGATTCAATCCATTCTTGATGCTTTGGCCTTGCGTAAATTTTAATGCGCATGCCAAAAGCTTGCGCCAGCACTGCAACCTCGCGTCCGATATTGCCAAAGCCAAGAACGGCCATGGTTTTACCCTCGAGTTTTTCAGTTGGGAACTCAGCGAGATTTCTACGCGTATCAAAATCGCCTGCAAGTGTTAATGTGTGGAGGATGTCGAAAGGCAAATCCGGTAAAAAACGCAACACCGCCTTCATCACCATTTGGGCCGTTGCACGGCTGTTGAAACTGGGTGTGTTCATCAAGGGTGCGCTTCCACCCTTACCATTTCCACCACCCCAGCACCGGCACGCCATGTTGCCGGTGCCAGCACCAATGCGAACACCACCTGAATTAAACACTGCATGTTCTGGCAGGAATGTAGCTGCAGCAATCACCGCATCATGTTGACCATCTTTGGTTATCTTCAGAATATCCTGCTCATTTGAAAGATGCGGCATATAGAAAAAATGAATTTTATGCGGATTAAGCAGACCTGAATCTGCCTGCTCTTGATGATGGAAAACCCCGCCTTGACTTTCAATGAACGAAGTCACTTCCGATATGTCAGCTGCACCATCATGCCCCCGCATCAAACCAACGGGATCGCAAATCAGCACTTTGTAAACTTTATCCTCAGCCATGTTTTCTCTCACTATTGGGGCAGCAAGAGAAAGCTGTTACGTCGTTGGCGATGATAAGTAAATTCCGGGGCCTAATCGAATTTGATATGGGATGGCCAAACAAAAACTTGCTCTGGATCAACGCCACTCTGACCTGCCAAGGATAGTGTTTTGTGGCGCAAGAATTTAACCACTTCAAGACGATTCGTTGTTTGCGGAAGATCACGGGCTAACAGGGGCTTCCCAACTTTCACAGTTATGGATGTCCCAATCCGCCGCGTTGTCTCCTTGAACAGCAAGGCAATCCGCAAGGCGTAATGCACATGGCTGAAGATATGAAACAGTCTTGAATTTTGGCCGCTGAAAAAAATCGGAACCGTGGTGATATTCGGAAGGCGCGCAAGCTTTGCTACAAATGGGTGCCATTGGTGATCAAGTGCCGGGCCTCTGAAGGGGTGTTGGGCGGTGGCAACGCTTCCCGCTGGAAACACGACAACGGCATGCCCGCCCGCAAGCCACTCCAACGTGCGGCGGCGTGTTAGCAAAGTTGTTTTCTGGGCTTCTTCGGTGCCGCCAAAATCAACCGGCAACATATAATCTTTTGCTTCAGGAGCCTGGCACAACAAGCTGTGCGTCATGATCTTAACATCTGGACGGATGCGGGACACAAGATGTCCCATCAATAACCCATCAACTACGCCAAAGGGGTGATTCGCGATGAACAGCACAGGGCCCGTGCGGGGGATACGAAGCCAATCAGACTGTGACGTATCAACATCAATATCGAGCAGGCGGATGGATGCGCTGAATATGTTTTCATTGGGATGTGGCCTGCTTGCCCAACTGCGGTAAAGGCGCTCCAGGCGCACTTGTCCACTCATGCGTTCAATCAGCCTGATAATCATGCGGTTTAAGAAAGGCTGTTCAGGACGTGAATAGGTAAACCGAACCTCAGACTTTTCAGGCTCTGGTGCAGCTTCGGCACTCAGTGCCATTGAACTCATAACGTCTGACATCGCCGCTGCAGTCTCCAATCCGCTAAATCCAAATCTAGTGCAAAGATTTGGTGACGATTTTATGAAGGGATGGATTGTGGCTGTGCGTGTCTGGTATTTTTTCGGCAACTCACGTAGTAAGGCAAAATCAAAGACCGCAGGAACAATCACCATGGCCCCCAAAAAACATAAAATCGCAATGCTCACGGCAGGGGGCCTGGCACCCTGTTTATCTGCTGCGCTTGGCGGGTTGATTATTGAATACACCAAAAAATTGCCGAAGGCGGACATCATCGGCTACCGCAATGGCTATATGGGATTGCTGAAAGGATGGTCGGTGAAGGTAACACCGGCTGCGCGAAAAAACGCTGCAGTGTTGCTGGGCCATGGCGGCAGTCCCATTGGCAACAGCCGCGTTAAACTGACCAATATCAAGGATTGCATGAAACGGGGTCTCACCAAGGAAGGCGAGGATCCGTTGCGAGTAGCAGCCGAGCAATTGGTGAAAGATGGCATAACCATTTTGCACACCATCGGCGGAGATGACACAAATACAACAGCGGCTGATCTTGCAGCCTACCTCAAGGCACACAACTACAATCTCACTGTGGTGGGATTGCCCAAGACGATCGATAATGACGTGATCCCCATTCAGCAAACTTTAGGCGCTGTATCCGCTGCTGAGCAGGGGGCGATTTTTTTTGAGAATTGCATCAACGAGCAGTCCACCAATCCGCGCATGTTGCTCATCCATGAAGTGATGGGCCGCAATTGTGGCTGGCTTACTGCAGCGACTGCCGATGCTTATCGCAAACGCCTCAAAAAACAGAAATTCTTACCAGAGCTTAATTTGTCCATAGCCCACAAGGATATTGACGCGGTGTATCTGCCGGAAATTGCCATCAATCTCGAGGCAGAGGCCGAACGCTTGAAAAGAGTGATGGATAAAAAAGATTGTGTGACTATTTTCCTCAGTGAGGGAGCAGGCGTGAACGACATTGTTGCCGAAATGGCTGCGCGCGGCGAAGAAGCTGAACGCGATGCCTTTGGCCATGTGAAAATCGACAAAATCAATCCCGGGGCATGGTTTGCCAAGCGCTTTTCCGAATTGGTGGGAGCTGAAAAAACCTTGGTGCAGAAATCAGGATATTTTGCGCGGTCGTCCAAAGCCAACACGGAAGATTTGATTCTGATTAAGCTGATGGTGAAGGAAGCTGTGAAGAATGCGTTGAAAGGTGTGTCAGGTGTCATCGGCCATGACGAGGGAAAAAACAATAAGCTTCGCGCCATTGAATTTCCCCGCATCAAGGGTGGCAAGGAATTTGACACAAATTCCAAGTGGTTTGACAAGCTGTTGAAAGAGATTGGTCAGCCCAAAGGCAAAAAAGTTGACGTCAAGCACTAGCCAACAATATGAAATTTTGACTGTGGCGCAAATGAAACGTGCCGATGAACTTTCTGGCACCAGCGAAAATAATTTGATTGAAAAAGCCGGTTTGGCCGTAGCCCAGGAAATACTACGCCGTTATGGCGCTCGTAAAACAGTCGTACTGTGTGGCCCTGGCAATAAGGGCAAAGATGGCAGGGTCGCTGCGCGCTATCTCGAAAACTGGGGATGGGACGTTGAAATTACAAATAATCTGCACGGCGCAGAATTGATTGTTGATGCTCTCTACGGCACAGGCTTGAACCGCGACTTTCCGCAAACTTTGGCCGATGACATCAACCACGCAAATGTGCCGATCATTTCTATCGACATACCCTCCGGCCTTGATGGAAATTCAGGCAAACCTCGCTGTGCCAGTGTGAAGGCCGATCTTACACTCACGTTTTTTCGCAAGAAGCCGGCCCATGTTTTGCAACCGGGCCTTACACTGTGTGGAGAAATTATTGTTTTGGATATCGGCATTCCAGAGTCAGTCTTGCA
>JBBRNW010000007.1:0-142340 GCA_038230015.1 Hyphomicrobiales bacterium
GTTTTGCGCCGCTGTCAGTTCTTCGAGTGACATCTTTTCCAGGGCCGCTTGCAGTTTTCTAACCATGGCAGCGTTGGCTGCGCATTCGGCTGAGGGGTCCATACGGTCGGGGAAGGTGTCAAAATAAAGCGTGCCTTTGAATGCGCCCTTTTTCAATTCCCATAACAGTTCCAATGTTTGCCACAGGCTGACTGTGCCCACCATCAATCCATCATCGGCTGTGCCATAGCCATCGTTCAAATGCACCCCGAAAAGCTTGCCTTTTTTGAGCGCCAATGAAGCGGCAAAGGCGGGGTTTTCACCGGCCATCAGCAAGTGGCAGTAATCTAACGTCACGCCAAAATTGGCCATGCCTACATCATTCACGGCTGTGAGGGCTTCACCCATATTTCTAATCAACGCAAACCGTCTCGGATCACAGGGCTTATATTCAACACTCACGCGCACATCTTGGGAAACGCTTGCCACTTTTCGAAAGCCCGCGATTTCCAAATCCCACAGCTGGCCATAATCAGCCTGAAAGGGATAATCATAGCCATCTTGTCCCATCCACAAAATCACATGGTCAATGCCGTTTTCGGCGGCCACTTCAGCGGCTTTCATTGAGATGGCTATGGCTTTCTCGCGGTTTTGCCTGCTGGGGTGGGTAAATGCCCCCAGATTGAAATCAGGGCCATCATAGCGCAAGTTCAAAGCGGTAATCGCAAGACCTGAGTCTTTGGCGTGCTTCAAGGTTTCAGAATTCTCCGCAATAAAGTGCTGCGGATAATTAAGTTCAACCGCGCCAATGCCTTCAACAGATGCAATTTGTTTCAAAGCTTGTTGAACTGTGAGTTTGGTGCCTTGACGCAGGCGAAAGGAATTGAGACGTGTTGCGAGTTTTTGCTGCATTGCGAGGCTGCCGTTTTTCTGGAAAATGACTTTTTATTTAGAGCGCCACACTATGTTCTTCGCATTGACAGAATGCAATGTTTAAGAATAGTCTCTAACCCATAACACATAAAAAATGGGAGACTCAAATGCGCGTAGACCTTTATAATTTGATGATGAATCGTCGCTCTGTGCTGAAAGGCACATCTGCCCTTGCGGCGGCAACCGCAACCGGAACTTTGACTGCGGCTCCTCAGGCGGCCAGCGCTGCTGATGATTTGCGGGCGCAGATTTTGGCCATTCCCGGTGTGGGCAAAGGCCAGCCGACAGATGCCGATTGGCAAAAAGTGGGCGCAATGTGTTTGGATGCGACCAAGGCTTCTGTCAAAGAAGGTGAATTCAAGGGTGTTGAACTGAGCTTTCTTGGTTTGAACAACCAAAACGTTCACAACGTGTTGTTCCGCGGCCTGTCAAAGGCCTGGGCCGATTACACCGGAGCCAAGATCAACTGGATTGATTTGGCACAATCAGATTACAACGCGCGCCTGCAACAGTCGATTGCCACGGGCACAGTTGATTTTGATATTGCGGAAATGGGTGCGCCTTTTGAAGGTGATGTTTGCGGCAAGGGCTTGGCTTCAGTGATGCCAGATTGGGTGGCCAAGCAAATTGATATGGATGATTATGTTGGCTATCTCAAAGCCCCGGTCGGCACATGGGAAGGCAAAACCTACCGCGTATCGTGCGATGGTGATTGCCATAATTTCAACTATCGCTCAGATGTTTTTGCTGACAAGGGCTTGGCTGATGAATGGGCCAAGGCTGGCAACAAGACTCCATGGGGGGTTCCTACCACATGGCAGCAGGTTCAAGCTGTGACCCTGTTTCTCAAAGGCAAGAAACTGGACGGCAAAGATCTTTACGGCTATCTCGACCCCACCAAGGGCTGGGGTGGTTTTGCATTCTATTTCTTAGGCTCACGCGCCACAGCCTATGCCAAGCATCCTGATGATAAAGCTTTCCTGTTTGACATCGACACCATGAAGCCCCGCGTTAACAACCCGGCCTGGGTGCGTGCCATTCAAGATGTGTTGGATGCTTTGCCATCGGAACCAGCTGATCAACTTAATGCAGATCCTGGCACAACAGGCTTCCAGCAATTCCTGGCTGGCACTGGCACCATGCTGTCATGGTGGGGTGACATCGGGTCTAACGTCAACACCAACGATTCATCCACCATTCAAGGTAAAACCGCGTTCTCGATTTTGCCAGGTTCTGATGATGTTTATAATTCCAAGGCTGGAAAATGGGAGACCTTGGCATCAGGGCCAAACTTTGCACCCAACATGGCCTATATTGGCTGGGGCATTTATGTGATGGCACGAGTGGATGCTGATCCTGTCAAACAGAAGGCCGCATGGTCACTTGCAGCACATCTTGGTGGCAAAGATATTTCGCTGTGGTGTTCTGCCTATCCGTCAGGCTTCCAGCCTTACCGCCAGAGCCACTTCAACACCAAAGAATGGGTGGGGGCTGGTTATGATGAAGCGTTCATCACGTCTTATCTGAAGTCAGAGGCTGATTCTTACAATCATCCCAATGCTGCCATTGAGCCCCGCATCCCCGGCATATTCCAGTACTACAGTGGAGCCGAGGATATTTTGGCACAAATCTATGCGGGCAAGATGAAAGCGCAGGAAGGTGCAGATGCAATTGCCGCGGCTTGGGACAAGCTGACTGATCAATTGGGCCGCGAAAACCAGATCAAGCTTTATAAGGCATCGCTGGGCGTTTAACTGTTTAAAGGCCAGTGGTTACAAACCCACTGGCCTTTTTTTGACTGGATTTCAAGCTCATGGCCCTTGCAGCGCGTGTTAATGCCGACCGAGACGCCGTATCCGCGTTGGTGTCTGACCAGCGCCGCATTTTGGGTCGCACTGTGGTCAGAGCTGCTTTACTTGGTTTTGCACTTTTGTTGCTGATGCAAATTCTTTTTGAATTAAACAACTTCCCGTTTGGCTTTCCAACCTGGCTTCCAATTTTAGTGGCTTATGGCCTGTGGGGGGTGGCCCTTTGTGCCGGAAGTATTTTGCAACACGGCGAGGCCGGCTGGCGGGCCCTCTTTGTGCTCCCTGCCATTTTGTTTACTGTGGCTTTGGTGATTTTCCCGACCTTCTTTGGGTTATACATTGCCTTTACCGATTGGAATTTAAGCTCTGTGGACGGGCGCAAATTCAACGGCCTCGCAAATTTTTATCAACTTATCCAAGATCCCTATTTCTGGAACGCTTTGGGCAACATGGTGTTTTATGTGGTTTCAGTTCTGGTGCAATATGCCATCGCCTTCGGGTTGGCGTTGCTGCTCAACGCCGACATCAAGGGACGCAAGTTTTTCCGCGTCTCGTTTTTGCTGCCATTCATGCTGTCTCCTGTTGCTGTCAGTTGGATGATTGGCAAATCCATGCTGGAATATCGTTATGGTCCCATCCCCCGGCTGGCCCGGGCTTTGGGGTGGGACAATCCCAATCTTTTGGGTGACGAACGCTTTGCCAAATTCACCGTTGCTGCCATGGATGCATGGGTGTGGATTCCCTTCATGATGATTTTGTTGCTGGCTGGATTGCAGGCCTTATCAAAAGAAATACAAGAGGCCGCTAAGGTGGACGGAGCCACAGGCTGGCAAAGCTTCTGGCAGATTACGTTTCCACTCATGCTGCCTGTCAGCCTTACGGCCATTGTGCTGCGGGTCATATTTCAGTTGAAGCTTGCTGATATTGTCATCAATACCACATCGGGTGGGCCTGGTGGGGCAACCGACACGATTTCCAGTTTCATCTTCCGTGAATATCGCGATAGATCTAATGTGGGCTATGGCACCATGATTGCCGAGGTCTATCTTGTATTGATTATCATCTTCATCACGCTGCTGCTCAAATTCACCAGCCGCTATATGCAGAAGACCACGTGATGCCCCCTGCCTTGAAAACCACCCTGATTTATGCAGCACTTTTATTCTGGACTGTGATTGCGCTGTTTCCAATTTTCTGGACCTTCACCACATCGTTTAAGACTGCAGTGGACGTGACCCAAGGGCATATTTTGCCTTTCATTGAATATTGGCCCGATTGGAAAGGGCTTCGCTCCATTGGACTTTCGCCTGATACAATCTTCTTAGACTCAACACCGCGCGAGGAGTTTTTCAAGCGGTTTTACAACAGCGTCATTGCATCGACAGGCGCATCGGCACTGGCCCTGGTCATTGGCTCTACTGCAGCCTACGGGCTTAGCCGCTTTCAATATCGTTTCGCGATCTGGGGCAACAAGGACATTTCATTTTTCTTTCTTTCACAATTGATTTTGCCGCCCGTGGTTTTAGCGATGCCGTTTCTGGTGTTGTACAAGGAACTCGCCCTGCTTGATTCCATGGTGGGTCTCATTCTCATTTACACATTGTCAGTGCTGCCCATTGTCATCTGGATTATGCGCGACCAGTTCGACTCTATCCCGGTTGAGCTTGAACAGGCGGCTTTGGTTGACGGCTGCTCCTCTTGGAGCGCGTTTTTCAAGATCGTGGTTCCCATCGCCCTGCCCGGCATGGTGGCAGCTTTTATCCTGTCGGTGATCCTGTGCTGGAATGAATATTTCTTCGCAGCCCTGCTCACCAGTACAACGGCGAAAACCCTGCCGGTGATGGTGGCAAGCCAAACGGGTTCGCAAGGCATTGCATGGTGGGCCATGGCTGCACTGGCCAGTGCTGCGATTTTGCCGCTGTTGCTGATTGGCATATTCTTGGAAAAATACATTGTGAAAGGTTTGACGGCGGGTGCTGTAAAATGATGCCTTGGGTCAATCTCAATTCTGTTCAATTCACCTCCACAGAGACTCTGCTTTCGACGCATGGCAATCTTAAAGTTTCAGCTTTTAGATATGCCAGTGGTGTTGCAGCGTTGCGGGTTTGCAATAAGGCAGGCGAAATTGTGTTTCTGCCGTTTCATGGCCAACAGATTTGGGATGCAAATTTTTATGGCCGCAGACTGACCATGCGGTCGATGTTTGATGAGCCTGTGAATACGCGCAGCTATCTTGAAAACTATGGGGCGTTTCTGCTGCATTGCGGCGCAGCTGCGATGGGTAATCCAGGTCTTGGGGACACTCATCCCTTGCATGGTGAATTGCCTAACGCGCATTATCAGTCAGCACGTCTCAGTTTTGGTGAGGATGAGCGTGGAGCCTATGTCGAGCTGTCTGGTCAAACGCGCCATACTGTGGCGTTCACGCACAATCATCTTTTTGAGCCTGTTTTGCGCGTGCATGAACATCACGCGCGCATGGCCTTGCACATTACTGTGACAAATTTAAAAGCGGATACCATGGCGCTGATGTACCTTGCTCATGTGAATTTCAGACCGGTGGATGGTGCCCGGATTATCGATACGGTTCCAGACGACCCAAAAAATTTCACCATCCGCGACAAGGTGCCAGAATTTTTTACACCCAGCGTGGCGCATCAATCTCTCATTGCTGCGCTCAAAAGCGTTCCTGCGCTGCACCGTGTTTTCACCACCGGGCAAGCAATCGATCCTGAACTGGTCATGGGTTTGAATTTCAAAATCGATGCCAAGGGCTTTGCCCACTCCATGCAACTGCTACCAGATGGAAGTGCTGATTTTATAAGCCACCGGCCTTCTGAACTGGCACACGGGGTACGCTGGGTCACCCGCACAGCCAATCAGGATGCGTTGGGGCTGTTTCTTCCGGGCACTGCTGAAGCGGATGGCTACAATGCTGAAAAAGCCAAAGGTCATCTGATGACCCTTGCCGCTGGCGCGAGATTCACATGCGCCTATGAATTCGGCGCTCTCACACCTCAAGAGGCCGAAACCTTGCAGCAGCATTGCGCGCAGACGCTTAAAGTCTAAACCAAAAAAACGGTCATCGTTAAAAGCTTTCGGGCGGCAACAACCCAATGCAGGGCCTAGGATGAATTGCTCCAGTGTTAGTGGCGACCAAATCTTTCATCGAAAGCATACCCTGTGGATCTTACAGTTCGAATGGGATCACTTTCTTTGCCGCGCGAAAGAGATTTCCGGAGGCGGCCCACATGCACATCCACAGTACGCTCATCTACAAAGGCATCTCGGCCCCACACCGTATCCAACAATTGGCCGCGGGAATAAACCCGGCCCGGGCTCTGCATCAACTGCTCAAGCAGCCGAAACTCGGTTGGCGACAAATTGATATCGCGGGGGCCACGGTTCACGCGTCTTGTCTTGCGGTCAATAATCAGGTCGCCCGCTTTAAGTTGTTCAGCAACCGCTTCTGGGTTCATGCGCCGCAAGATTGTTTTGATCCGCGCCAGAAGTTCCGGCACGGAAAATGGCTTAACCAGATAATCATCCGCCCCTGTTGCAAGGCCACGCACTTTTTCGGCCTCTTCGCTGCGGGCTGTTAGCATGATGATGGGAATATCGCGTGACTCTGGCTTTGCGCGCACCAAACGGCAAACTTCAATGCCGGAAATGCCAGGCAGCATCCAGTCTAGCAAAATCAAATTGGGCCTCTCTTCTCCAATGAGAAAAGCCACGTCTTCCCCCTGGGCCGAACACCTGACACGGTAGCCCTCTGCCTCTAGGTTATATTTCAGTAAGACTTGAATGGGCTCTTCGTCTTCAATCACAAGTATGGAGGCACTCACGGTTATTCGCCCAATTTCGGATTCATCATGGCCGTAATATCGCGTTTCGGGCGATTTTCCCCGACGGTTTTGCCATGCATGAGATAATAAATATTTTCTGCAATATTGGTTGTATGATCGCCAATCCGCTCAAGATTTTTTGCGCCAAACAGCAGATGCGTGCAAAGGCCAATGTTGCGCGGGTCTTCCATCATGTAGGTCAGCAATTCGCGGAAGATGGAATTGTAAAGTGCGTCCAGCTCTTCATCAGCCCGCCACACCACCATGGCCTTGGCATCATCCCTGTGGGTATAGGCATCGAGAACGTTTTTCAGCTGCGCTTGCGCCATGCTGCCCATGCGGAGCAAGCCTGTTGACAGCCGGCGGGGCAAGGCTTCTGAAATGGCATGGGTGCGCTTTGCGGTATTTTTGGCCAAGTCACCAATGCGTTCAATGTCTGATGAAATGCGAATGGCCACCATGATCTCACGCAAGTCAAGCGCCATGGGCTGGCGCTTTGCAATGGTGACGATTGACCGTTCTTCGATCTCCCGCTCCAACTCATCAAGCTTCTCATCGCGGGCGATCACTTCATCAGCCAGGATGATATCGCGTTTAGAAAGCGCTGTAATGGCATTGTCCAGCTGCTCTTCAGCCAGGCCTCCCATTTCCGCAAGCATATTTTTCAGAGACGAAATCTCCTGATCATAGGCTTTGACGATATGATCGCTCATTAAATTCTCCTGGGCTGATTAGCCAAAACGGCCTGTAATATAATCTTGTGTGCGTTTGTCTTTGGGACTGGTGAACATTTCATTCGTGTCACCAGTTTCCACCAGAATGCCAAGGTGGAAAAACGCCGTGAGTTGTGACACCCGTGCGGCCTGTTGCATCGAATGGGTGACGATGATGATGCAATAGTTTTGTTTAAGCTCATCGATCAACTCTTCAATGCGGGCCGTTGCAATGGGATCAAGAGCCGAGCAGGGCTCATCCATCAAAATGACCTCAGGATTGACTGCAATAGCGCGCGCAATGCACAGACGCTGTTGTTGCCCGCCTGAAAGACTGGTGCCCGACTGGTTCATGCGGTCTTTCACTTCTTCAAAAAGTCCCGCTTTTTTGAGGCTGGCCACAACCATTTCTTCAAGATCGGTCTTGTTGTTGGCCATGCCATGGATGCGCGGACCGTAAGCCACGTTTTCAAAGATTGATTTTGGAAATGGATTGGGCTTCTGAAACACCATGCCGACGTGGGACCGCAATTGAACAACGTCAACATCGGCATCATAGATGTTCTTGTCGTCCAAACGCACCTGCCCATCAAGACGGCAGCCCTGAATGGTATCATTCATGCGGTTGACTGCACGGAGAAAGGTGGACTTGCCGCAACCCGATGGCCCAATGAAGGCCGAGACCGCACGATCAGGAATCTCAATCGAGAGATCCTTGATGGCATGCTTTTCACCATAGTAAATGTTCACGTTGCGAGCCGAGATACGCACTTTGCGATCATTCATAATGTGAGGCGTTGCTTTTAAAGGCACCTTCGTCAACTGTTCCATATCAGACATCTCCCTTACCAGCGCCGTTCAAAGCGTCGGCGTAAATATATTGCAACTGCGTTGAGCGAAAATAGGACTGTGATCAGCACAATAATGGCACCTGCCGTTTTCGATTGGAATGCTAACTCGGGCAAATCGGACCACAGATAGATTTGCACAGGTAGCACTGTTGCTGCATCCGTAAAGCCTTGCGGGGTGTCAGCAATGAACGCAACCATGCCGATCATCAGCAAGGGCGCAGTTTCACCAAAGGCGCGCGCCAAGCCTAAAATGGTTCCCGTCATGATGCCTGGAAGGGCCAATGGCAACACATGGTGAAATATGGCCTGTTGGTGCGATGCTCCAACACCCAAGGCCGCTTCCTTTATCGAGGGCGGAACGACCTTCAACGCTGCGCGCGCTGCAATAATAATGGTGGGCAAGACCAGCAGTGCGATCACCAAACCACCCACAACCGGAGCAGACCGGGGGAGACCGAACACATTGAGAAACATAGCCAAGCCCAAGAGACCAAAGATGATTGAGGGGACGGCTGCCAGATTGTTGATGTTGACTTCAATCAGATCTGTCCAACGGTTTTTTGGTGCGAATTGTTCAAGGTATATGGCAGCTGCAACACCCAGCGGCAAACCCAGGCCAAGCGCTAGCGACACCGTGAGGATGGAGCCTACAAAGGCACCCCATAGGCCTGCCAATTCTGGTTCGCGTGAATCTGAGTTGCTGAAGAACCGCCACGAAACGGCTTGGCTGACGTTCAACTTGGTTTTTACAGAATCAAGCAGCGCTGCATTATCGGACGAAACAAGTCCCTTGTAATAAAGATCGGACTGATCAGACATGAGAGCATCAAGTTTTACGGTCTTACCGATCAGCGATGGATCTTTGACCACCAGATCGCGCAAATCATCTGCTGCGCCCTGTGACAAAACCGAGTTCAAAACCTTCTTGGCAGCGCGTTCTGTAACATCTGGAAATCGTTCCTGCATGGCGGCTTTGACCATGGCGGTATATTCCCCAGCCTTTGGTTCCTGGGCACTTACTTTCGCAGGGTCTACCAGAACCTCAAGTTTGGCGTGATGCTCAAAAAAAGCGGGCCAGCCTTTTGATACAATATCAAACAACAGAAAAAACAAAAACAAGGTTGTGATGATGAGTGCCAAGGCACCATAGATTTTGAAACGCCGTTCGCTGGAATAGCGTTTGGCCAGGAACGAGTTGCCGGTGGACTGGGTCAGTTCAATCATAAGCTTGCCTGTATCTTTGAACGATGCGGAGCGCGATGTAGTTAAGGATCAGCGTGAAGAAGAATAAAACCAGGCCCAAGGCAAAAGCAGAGAGGGTTTTGGGAGAGTCAAATTCCTGGTCACCCACCAGAAGTGTTGCAATCTGCACCGTGATGGTAGAGACGGCCGCAAGCGGGTTGATGGATAGATTGGCAGCAAGTCCCGCCGCCATAACCACAATCATGGTTTCGCCCACGGCGCGCGAAATGGCCAACATGATGGCTGACACGATACCAGGAAGGGCCGCTGGCAACACGACACGCTTTATGGTTTCAGATTTTGTGGCCCCCATTGCATAGGAACCGTCGCGCAGGGATTGAGGAACAGCGTTGATGATATCATCAGACAATGACGATATCAGCGGCACAATCATCATGCCCATGACCAAGCCTGCCGCCAGCGCAGACTCGGACGACACTGTAAGACCAATGGCTTCACCTGAATTTCGAATAAGAGGTGCAACCGTGAGGGCTGCGAAAAAACCCAGCACGACAGTTGGAATGCCAGCTAGAATTTCAAGAACCGGTTTGATGATGCGGCGCGTGCCTTGCGTGGCATATTCAGCCATGTAAATCGCCGACAGCAGGCCGAGAGGCGTTGCCACAGAGATTGCAATTGTAGTGATCAGAATCGTGCCGACGAGCAGTGGCAAGAAGCCGAACCCAGGAGGTGAACCTGTTGGCGCCCAGTTGGTGCCGAACAAGAAACCAAAAATGTTGACTTGTTTGAAGAAAATGATGGATTCAAAAACCACTGATGCAAAAATGCCAACGGTGGTCAAAACTGCAACGACTGAACTCAAGATTAAAACAGCCAGCACGATTGTCTCAAAACTTCGCCTGGCCCGTAACGCAGGTATGATGCGCTGAAGTGCCAAGCCGCCCAGAGCCGTTCCCACAACTGCAACAGCCGCTGGTGCAACCCACGCCGGACCAGAGGGCATGAACAGGGAGACCCCAGCCACGAGCAAGCCGCCAATTAGCACAATGCTGCCAGCCAGAAGCCCGTGGTAGGCTGGAAGGGAATTAAGTGTTTGTGCGCCTGCTGCGCGCAACTTGGTGGCGCGACCCACAGCAAGCACATATGTTCCAATCATCAAAGCGACAATAATTGCCAAACACCAGATCACCACGTCCAAATCCCCTTCCCCAAGTTAGACAGTCACCAAGTTAAAGAGTCACAAAGTACCAAGAGGCAAAGTTGGAGAGCCGGTTCATCCGCGGACTCTCCATGCCCCTTGGTCTGCTATTTCAAGCCATCGGATGAAATAACAGCAAGCGATTTTGCAGCTTCTATCGACTTTGCAGCAACGTCCTTGGGTAATGTAATCAGGCCCTTGTCAGCCAGATAACCATCGGGACCAAGAGCTTTGTCAGAGACATATTCTGCAATGAATTCCTTCATGCCGGGAATAACGTCAATATGTTGCTTCTTGACATAGATGAAGAGGGGACGGGCGACTTTATAACTGCCATCGGCAATTGTTTCATAAGTGGCACCCACACCGTCGATCTTGATATCGTTCAGCGCCTTTGAATTCTGCTCAAGGAATGAGTAGCCAAAAATACCCACGGCGTCAGGATTGGTTTCCAGCTTCTGAACGATCAGGTTATCGTTTTCGCCGGCTTCCACGTAAACGCCATCTTCGCGCATGGCTTTCCAGATTGCGTCAAAGGCCTTGACGTCTTTTTCCTTTAAAGCCTTGAGGCTGGCAATTTTTTCAGCACCAGGGCTCATCACGAGTTCAGCAAAACTGTCACGGGTGCCCGAAGTTGGTGGTGGTCCCAGCACTTCGATTTTTATGTCGGGCAAAGACTTGTCAACGTCGCTCCACTTTTTATTCGGATTGGCAACCATCTTACCATCCTTGTCAGGAATTTCCTTGGCCAGTGCTAGAAACACTTGGTTCTTTGTGAGTTCAAATGGCTTTGCCTTGTTGGATTGAGCCACCGAGAGGCCATCAAAGCCCACTTCGATTTCCACAATGTCTTTCACGCCATTTTTGGCACAGTCTTCAAATTCAGATTTTTTGATGCGGCGCGATGCATTGGTGAAATCTGGCGTATCTTCGCCAACGCCAGAGCAAAACAGCTTCATGCCACCGCCGGTTCCTGTTGATTCGACAACAGGGGTTTTCATGCCCGAGGTCTTGCCGAAGGCTTCGGCAACCGTTGTTGTGAAGGGGTAGACAGTGGAAGAGCCAACAATGCGGATCTGGTCGCGGGCGGCAAAAGCCGGGGACACCGTAAGAGCAAGAATGCTAGCTGTGAAAAGAAAACGTGTCATGGGATGAACTCCTGTTCTGTTTATGGGAGGACTCCTATGAGGAGCTGATAACGGTCTCGTGACATATTTATGTCAGTTTTACGACAATTTAAATAGCTGATTTATATTATTAATTCGCCATCTGTAAATGAATAGAAAATTGTGAGCCGTGACCAAGGCTGGATTCAATTGCCAATCTGCCGCGGTGCCTGTTGAGGATGTGTTTGGCGATTGCGAGGCCCAATCCTGTGCCGCCGCGGCTTCTGCTGTCTTGCACATTGACACGGTAAAACCGCTCGGTGAGGCGCGGCACATGATGGGCCGCAATACCTGGACCATGATCACGCACCGATAAAATTGCCTCGCGATTTTCGATGCGCCCATAAACTTCAACAGCTTTGTTAAGGCCTGCGTATTTAATGGCGTTCTCGATCAGGTTGTGTATGACTTGCGACAACTGATGGCTGTCTCCAATGACTTTCAGAGACGGCGGCAAATCGATCTGAAGATGGCAATTGGAATCTGAGGCAACCGAGGTCAACAGATCGCACGCCTGCTTCGTGATCAATGACAAATCCGTAATGCTGGTGGGGGCTACATGTTCGGAGATTTCAATGCGGCTTAGTGACAAAAGATCGTCGATTAAGGTCGCCATGCGATCCGCCTGCGCCTTCATCATTTTCAAGAATTCGCTGGTTGCCTTGGGATCATTCTTGGCAGCGCCTTGCAGCGTATCGATAAAGCCTGTGAGAGACGCCAAGGGCGTACGCAGTTCATGGCTGGCATTGGCCACAAAATCAGAGCGCATGCGTTCAATTTGCTCGGCATAGGTCAAATCGCGCAACATGATAAATGCGTTGCTCGGACCCAAGGGAGACACATAGGCATCATAGGTTCTGGGTACTGGTGTTCTAACCAGATGCTGCACCTGGGCAGATTTTGCCTGTAGCACGGCTTCGTTGACGGCCAGCAAAATCGCAGGAGTGCGCAAGATGGTGGCCAGATGTTTATCAACGGGATCAGTTTCAAAAAATTCTGCAGCAAGCATGTTTGCGGCAATGATGGTACCTTCTTTTGCTACAATGAGGGCTGGATCAGGCAATGCGTCCAGCAAATGGAACACGTGTTCAGATTCAAATTTCAATGTCATTCGGTAGATCTATCAACATTTGAAGGCAATTGCGTGAAGGTCATAGTACCTGGCTCAGGTCTTAGCCAACCATGATATGCGCTGCCATACAATGGGCAATGCAATGGTTGCAATAAGCAGCAACCCTATGAAAATTGACATGACAATGCCCGGCACATTCAGAAGGCCCAGCCCAAATGTAACCAACCCCATGATAAAAGCGGCGAGAACGACACCGGTCATGGACCCTGCGCCACCCGTTATCACCACTCCGCCCAGCACAACCATGGTGATGGCTTCCAGCTCATAGCCTTGAGCCAGGGAGGGTCTGGTTGAGCCAAGCCGCGAGGTGAGCAAAATAGATGCAATCGCCGACATGATACCCGTCAGGCAAAACAGAACAAACTTTATCTGGCGAACATGTATTCCCGAATAGAGTGCAGCAGTAGAATTGTTGCCGATTGCAAAAATGCGCCGCCCAAAACTGGTTTTGTGAAGCACCCATCCATACAAAAGCGCAAAAAACAAAAACAGCACAAACTCAAAGGAAATGACCCACCAGACATAACCTTGCCCGAAGAATGCAAAATCTTCAGGATAACCCTTGTAGGCTTGGTCGCCGAGTATGATGAAAGACAAACCGCGATAAAGGCTCATGGTGCCAATGGTGACGACAATGGATGGTAATCCCAAGGCTGTCACCAATGCGCCATTGAAAGCTCCACACAGCAATCCCACAATCAGTGCAACCGTGACGAGGCTTGGAGTGTTCAATCCAAACTGCACTGCAAAACCCATTGCGGTTGAACAAAGCGCCATGGTGGCTGCCACTGACAGATCAATTTCACCGCTGATGATCAACATTGCCATGGCAAATGCTATCAATGCTTTTTCGCAGAAATTGAAAGTCAGATCAGACAGCGAATAGGCATCCAGAAAATAAGGCGATGCCAAACTGTTGGCCATGAAAATGGCAATGGCGATACAAAAAAGCAGCATTTCCCACGTCAGACGCTGTCTGATCCAACCGCTTGCCAGTTGATCTGGAATGATCTTTGACTTCAGACTCATGTGTTTTCAGCCTTTTTCAGGATGATGCGCCCGGTGTGTCGCTCACTGCGCGCGTTCAGGATGATTGCCAAAAGAATAGCAACCCCGGAAATTGCCATTTGCCAAAAGGGTGAAACGTTAATGACCGGCAGGGCATTTGAGATGACCCCGAGAAACAGAGCACCCAACACTGTTCCTGCCACAGAACCAATGCCGCCGGAAATGGAAACACCCCCGATGACACAAGCGGCAATGATATTGAGTTCAAAGCCATTGGCAACTTCAACTGAGGCAATCACGTATTTCGAAATCCAGAGATAACCTGCAAGACCCGCAATAGCGCCTGAAAGACAAAAAGCCATAAACTTGATCCGCCCTGTGTTGATGCCCGCATAAAGTGATGCGGTTGGATTGACGCCACTGGCATAGGTGGCGCGGCCCACTGGCGTGTGGTTCAAAAATACATGAATTGTTAAAATGGCAATTATTGCAAACCAGCTCAGCACTGGAATGCCCAAAAAATGATCGCGCTGAAAATTGATGAAGGCAGAGCTCATTTCATCAGCATTGACCCATGCTCCGCCTGAAATCACAAACGTGGCGCCGCGGTATATTGTTAAGGTTCCCAGGGTTACGACGATGGGTGGAATACCGACTTTCCAAACCAGCCAGCCGTTGATAGCACCCAGAACGGCCCCCACCGCAATGGCGAGAAAAATCAAAATGAAAATTGGAATTTCAGGATGTGCCGCATTGACCATGGCGACCACCATGCCCGTGAGACAAAGGTTTGCGGCCATCGAAAGGTCGATAGACCGTGTGAGAATGACACTCATCTGCCCCAAAGCCAAAATGACGAGAATTGCGGTGTCATTAAAAATCTGGCCAAGATTTTCAGGACTTGCAAATGCAGGAAAGCGAAGCGTTACGGCCCCGATCAACACGACCAAAGCCAAGGCTAGCCATGCTTCACGGGTGGTAAAAAGTTTTTTTACCATGTGCCAATTCCCGCTGCTGCCTTTACCAGCGTTTCAGCATGCAGATTTGGCCTCGAAAAAATTTCAGCAATCTTGCCTGCTCGCATGACAATCACGCGGTCTGACATGCCTAAAATTTCCGGCAATTCTGATGATACCATGATGACTGAAAGTCCGTGTGCCACCAGTTCTGCCATGAACTCATGCACCGCAGCCTTTGAACCAATATCAATGCCTTTTGTGGGTTCATCAAGGATGATAATCTTGGGTTGCGTTGCCAACCATTTCGCAATGACCACTTTTTGCTGGTTGCCGCCTGACAGTGTTGCCACATCTTGTGAAAGCGAAGCAGCGCGGACATCCAATCTTTGGGCAAAACGCCGTGCCAGTGCGAACTCTTCGCGCAGACGCAAGATGCCGGCCTTTGAGGTTTTTTTGAGCGAGGGCAGTGTGATGTTCATGAAGATGGGTAGACCTGAAACGATGCCGTGGTGGCCCCTGTCTTCTGGCACATAAACAATGCCTGCCTTGATGGCATCAGACGGAGCGTGAAGCGCAAGGGGTTGGTCCTCCAGGCTTATATGTCCCGATGTGGTTTTGGTAAGACCAAAAAGCGCATGCATCACTTCACTGCGACCGGCACCCACCAAGCCGTAAAAACCCAAAATTTCGCCACGCCGCAATTCGAATGAAATGTTGTCGAACTCGGTTGGATGCGAAAGACCTTCAACTTTTAAAATGGCAGCGCCAAGTTCGGCGTTTCGGACAGGAAAGACCTGGCCCACAGCACGCCCCACCATGAGTTTAACAAGATCTGACTGGGTGGTTTCTGCAATTAAACCTTGACCCACCAAGGCACCGTCGCGAAACACTGTATAGCGATCGGCAATTCCAAATATCTCGTCAAATTTATGACTGATGAACAATAGCGCTTTACCTTCTGATTTCAAAAAAGCGATCAACTCATAGAGCTCGCCAATTTCCTTTGTAGACAAGGCTGCTGTCGGCTCGTCCAAGATCACGATTTTTGCGTCGATCGACATTGCCCTGGCCACGGCGACGAGATGTTTGTTGGCAATGCTCAGATTTTTCAGGGGCGCGTCAGGATCAATATGGCTGGCGCGCATGCGCTGCAGCACTGTGCGGGCCAATTCCCGCATTTTTTTCCAATCGATTAGGCCTATCTGGTTGCGTGGGGCATGGCCCAGATAAATATTTTCCGCCACTGAAAGATCATCAAACAAAACCGTTTCTTGATGGATGGCGGTGATACCGCGCCTGAAGGCCTCTTGTGGGCTGGTTAACATCAACGCTTCACCAGCAATTGATATTACGCCTTCGTCTGGTTGATAGATTCCTGTCAGGATTTTGACGAGGGTAGATTTTCCAGCACCATTTTCGCCAATCAGAGCGGTAACCTGTCCGGCGTAAAGTTTCAAGCTGACGTGATCAAGAGCTTTAACCCCCGGAAAGCTTTTGCAGATGCCTTCCAGTTCAAACAGGGGGTGTTGTTGAGGTGCTATCATCACGTCCCGTGCAACATAAAAACGGCAGAGCCACAGCTCTGCCGCCTTGAAGGGAGATCAATAGATTTTGGAAAATTCTTCAATGTTACTTTTATCAAATGTGAAGGGAGGAGCCATGGCAGCTGAGTTGGTCTCATCCAGCGTCACTTCACCCACCTTGCCGATTGACAGCTTGGCACCGGGTTCAGCCTTCATCTTCTTAACGGCGAGGTCATGGGCCAGATAAATGGCTGAATAACCCAGATCAATCGGGTTCCACAGTGCAACGGCCTGTGAAGAACCATTATCGATAAACTTCTTGAACTCTGATGGCAAAGCCAGGCCTGAGACGTTTACTTTGCCAATCAGACCAGCATCCGTCACCACTTGGGCCGCTGCTACAACGCCCACTGTGGTCGGCGCTATGATGGCTTTCAAGTTGGGATGGGCCTTGAGCAGGCCCTTGGCCTGATCGGTGCTTTTGGCTGAATCATCGTCACCATAGACCACATCGACCAATGTGATCTTTGGATATTTGGTAGGCAGAATTTTCTTTGCGGCATCAATCCAAGCATTTTGATTTGTGGCAGTTGATGATGCCGAAAGAATGGCAACCTCACCGCCATCAGGCAAATAATCAGCGGCCAACTTGATAATCGTGTCTCCGATCAGATTTGTATCTGAGGGGTTCAAATGCATTTGGCGACCAGCAGGCGCAACACCTGAGTCCCAGGAAATCACGGTAATGCCGCGCTCCATGGCCTTTTTCAAAGCTGGCACCAGCGCATCCGGGTCATTGGCCGAAATGGCTATGGCATCTACCTTTTGGGCAATGAGCGCATTGATCACTTCGATCTGCGCTTCGGCTGTGGCTTTGGTTGGGCCTGTGTAAATTACTTCTACATCGCCAAGTTCCTTGGCGGCATTCATGGCACCCTTGTTGGCGGCATCGAAAAAGCCATTGCCTAGTGATTTAACCACCAATGCGATTTTAACGCTTGCAGCTTCAGCATGGCCTGCAAACAAGGCTGTAGAGATGGCCGCTGCCATCATAAATCTTCTTGTCAGTTTCATAGGATCCTCCATTGTTGTCATTTTTATATCAGCGCATTTGCATTTGAGTCTTGTAAAGACAAATGCGAAGATTCGTGCTTGCTTGAAGCCGAAGTTGCAGCAATTTTCAAAGCTACGCCTGCGTCTTCAAGCATTTTGATTTCTGCGTCACCAATGCCGTCATCAGTGACCACAGTGTGAATACGTTTCAGACCGCATAAAATAAGGCTGGAGCGTTGTAAAAATTTCGAAGAATCAACCAGCACTACAAGCTCTTCTGCCTGATTAATCAGTTTTTGTTCGGCCTGAATGAGAAGCGGATCGCCTTCCATCAATCCAAGCGGCCCCAACCCTTGTGCACCCATGAACATGCGGCGCGCGTAAAAATTTCGGCTGACATCATTTTCAAATGGAGAGAGGATGATGTTTTGCTCGCGGTAGATTGTACCGCCAGGAAGTGTCACTGTGTTTTTAGAATGCTTTAAAAGATGTTCGGCAATGGCAAATGAGTTTGTGAAAACAGGCAGGCGTTTCAACGCCAGAAAATGCACCATTTGAAATGTGGTGGTGCCACCGTTGATGATGATGGGCTCGCCATCCACACACATATCGGCTGCCAGTTTGGCAATGGCGCGTTTCTTATGCGTGTTGAGCGTTGCACTGACATGAAAGGGCCGCCCGATAAGTCCGCCGATCTGGGGCGGGTTCAAGGCTTCGGCACCGCCGTGCACGCGGCGCAACAGTTTCAGCTGATCGAGAGATGCGATATCACGGCGGATGGTGGCCTCCGAGGCTCCGGTCAAGGCGGTGATTTCCTTCACGGTGACAACTGGTCTGTCCCGGACGGCATTGAGGATGGCGTTATGGCGCTCTTTCTCATGCATGCAAAAACTCCTCCACAAAAGCTATAAGCGAAACCAAGCAATGTCAATCATAAACAGTCAAATTTAATTGGTGCAGTGCACAAATGACGGAATTTGATTGATCATGATTGACTTGGTGTGTGTGGCATGACAGATTTAGGATATTAAACAGGAGAGCATAATGGCTGAACGAGCGTCACCCACTGTTATTCCCCCCACTCTTATTCTCAATGTGTGGGATGCTGAGAAGGCTTCTGCCATGAGCGAGGTTGAGCGGTTGGTTTACCGGTCCAATCTCTTAGGTTCAGACAAGCGCATTACCAATTATGGCGGGGGAAATACGTCTTCCAAAATCATGGAGAAAGACCCGCTAAGTGGCGAAAGGGTGGAGGTTATGTGGGTGAAGGGTTCAGGCGGTGATCTGGGTTCGATCACGCGTGATGGATTTGCCAGCCTGTACATGAGCAAGCTTGGCGCGCTGAAGTCGATTTACCGTGGCATTGAACACGAAGACGAGATGGTGGAAATGTTGCCCCACTGCACGTTCAACCTGAATCCGCGCGCTGCTTCCATTGACACGGCTTTGCACGCATTCGTGCCAAAACCGTTTGTCGATCATATGCATCCTGATGCCATCATCGCCATTGCAGCTTCGACAGATTCAAAAGCGCTTACGCAAGAGATTTTTGGGGAGGCCATTGGCTGGTTGCCGTGGAAGCGCCCCGGGTTTGAATTGGGCCTTTGGCTGGAACAATTTTGTGCAGAACATCCTGAAGCCGTTGGCGTTATCCTCGAAAGCCACGGCCTGTTCACGTGGGGCGAGACACCGCAACAATGTTATGACACCACTTTGTCCATCATCAACACAGCTGCTGCATGGCTCTCGGAAAAGTCGACAGGAAAGACCCTGTTTGGCGGGGCAGCAACCACATCCCTTGAAGCCAGCGCACGGCGCACCAAGGCCGTTGCCCTGCTGCCACTCCTAAGAGGCCACATCTCAAAAGACTTCCACATGGTGGGGCACTTTGATGACAGTGAGACGGTGTTGGAATTTGTGAATTCTAAAAACCTTATGCCCCTTGCAGCGCTTGGCACGTCCTGCCCTGACCATTTTTTGCGCACCAAGATTTGCCCGCTGGTTGTTGAAGATGAGACCAAGCTGGCAGAAGCAATCGATACTTACCGCCTCACTTATGAGGCTTATTATACTGCATGCAAGCAGCCCAATTCCCCTGCCATGCGCGATGCCAATCCGGTGGTGTTTCTGCTGCCGCAAGTGGGCATGATCACGTTTGCCAAAGATAAAGCCACCGCACGCATCGCTGCCGAATTCTATGTGAACGCCATCAATGTGATGCGCGGTGCGTCCACTGTTTCCACCTATCAGGGCCTTAGCCAGCAAGAAGCTTTTAACATAGAATACTGGCTGCTTGAAGAGGCCAAGTTGCAACGCTTGCCCAAACCCAAATCGCTGGCTGGGCGTGTTGCCTTGGTGACAGGTGGGGCCAGCGGGATTGGCTTGGCAATTGCCCAAAAACTCGCCAGCGAGGGCGCTTGTGTGGCTCTTGCTGATATCAACGCCGAAGGCTTGCGGAACGCCGCAGCGGGCTTTGCGCCAGATAACGTGCAGTGTATCACCATGGATGTAACCCAGGAAGCGTCTGTAATTGCTGGCTTTGCCGACACTGTGCTTCGTTTCGGTGGACTGGATATTGTGGTGAATAATGCCGGCATTGCCATTCCGGCAGCCGCAGAAGATACATCGCTTGACATTTGGAACAAGCAAATGGCCATTTTAGGGACGGGCTATTTTTTGGTTGGGCGCGAGGGGTTTCGGATTTTGAAACAGCAAAACTGTGCTGGGTCGATGATCTATATTGCGTCCAAAAATGGCATGGTGGCCTCGCCTGGCACATCAGCTTATGGCGCCATGAAGGCGGCGGAAATTCATTTGGCCCGGATTCTGGCTGCAGAAGGGGCTGCGCACGGTATTCGCGTTAACACGGTCAACCCGGATGCCGTCTTGCGCGGGTCCAAAATCATGTCGGAAGGTTTTCGCAAAAGCCGGGCTGAAACGTTAGGCATTAAACCTGAAGAGCTTGATGATCATTACCGCAAACGCTCATTGTTGCAGCGCAGTGTTTATCCGGAGGATATTGCCGAGGCTGTCTTTTGGTTTGCCTCTGATTTATCCAGCAAATCGACCGGCAATATTCTGAATGTTGATGCGGGTCACCTTGCATCGTTTACGAGATAAAACATGACCGAACACATCATCCCTCCTCATTTTGTCGAAGAGTCGAATGCACGTCTGGAAGCCACGCTCAAAAAGCAATATGATTATCTGGCCGAAGACCTTGATCGCCGCGGCCTCATAATAGCTGACCTCTTGCAAATGGTTTCTGCCTTCAAGGTGGCCATTCCCTCATGGGGGGTGGGTACGGGCGGCACACGCTTTGCCCGTTTTCCAGGTGAAGGCGAGCCGCAGAATATTTTCGACAAGATTGAAGATTGCGCTGTTATCCAGCAATTGACCAAGGCTACCCCAAACGTGTCCCTCCACATCCCATGGGACAAGGCTGACCCGCATCATCTCAAACAGGCGGCAAGCCGGTTTGGACTTGGCTTTGATGCGATGAATTCCAACACGTTTTCTGATCAGCCGCAGCAACAGCATTCCTACAAATTTGGCTCACTCACACATTCTGACAAGGCGGTGCGCCAACAAGCCATTGAACATAATCTGGAATGCATCGACATTGGCAAGGTTCTGGGGTCCAAGGCGCTGACGGTGTGGATTGGTGATGGATCGAATTTTCCGGGGCAGGTCAATTTTGCTAAAACCTTTGAACATTATCTCAATTCAACCAAAGAGATTTATGCCGCCCTGCCACCAGATTGGCGCTTGTTCACCGAACATAAAATGTATGAGCCTGCGTTTTATTCAACCGTGGTGCAGGACTGGGGCAGCAGTTATCTCATCGCCAAGGAACTGGGGGACAAGGCATCTTGCCTGGTTGATCTTGGTCACCATGCGCCCAATGTAAATATTGAAATGATTGTCTCGCGGCTTATTCAGTTTGAAAAACTGGGTGGCTTTCATTTCAACGATTCAAAATATGGTGATGATGATTTGGATGCAGGATCGATTGATCCTTATCGTTTGTTTCTCATTTTCAATGAACTGGTTGATGCCGAACTCAACAGAGCCAAGAATTTCCACCCTGCTCACATGCTGGACCAAAGCCACAATGTGACTGACCCTATTGAAAGCTTGATGCTATCTGCCACTGAAGTTCAGCGCGCTTATGCTGCGGCTCTTTTGGTAGACCGGGAAGCCCTGCTGGCTTATCAAGAGTCCAATGACGCCTTGATGGCAACGCAGACTTTAAAGCGGGCATTCAGAACTGATGTTGAACCTTTATTGGCAATGGCCAGGCTCAAATCAGGCGGTGCCATTGATCCGGTCTCAGCCTACCGGCAAAGTCGCTACCGTCAGACCGTTGCCAGCACAAGACCTGCTGTAGTCGGACGTGGTGGGGGAATTGTTTAAGCGAAAAATTGATTTTTCTGCCTGTTTTTAGATCAGTTTTTTAAACCCTGCGGGTATTTTAATCACTCGAAATTATGTGCTTGCCAAGCTTTGCCAAAGCAATTGATAGTAAGCGCATGCAAAAGCTCTTCAATGAAATGGGCAACGAAAAGGAAGCAGCCCGTCATCCTTACTGCCAGATCGAAGCCTGGCTCAAAACCATCAGCCGCAAAGATGTCGAGCGCGCCAAACTGGAAGCTGAAAACATGTTTCGCAAGCAAGGCATTACGTTTGCGGTTTACGGAGATGATGCAGCAGCAGAACGCCTTATTCCGTTTGATATTATCCCGCGCGTGTTTGCAGCGCAGGAATGGCGGCGGCTTTCAGCCGGAATTGAACAACGGGTGAGGGCGTTAAACGCCTTCATTCACGATATTTATCACCGCCAGGAGATTATTCGCGCCGGGCGTATCCCCCATAACATCATCACACAGAATGCGGCGTTCGTGCCGGAAATGTTAGGGGTGAACCCAGCCCGCGGAATTTATGCGCATATTGTGGGCGTTGATATTGTGCGCGTGTCAGAAAACGAGTTTTATGTGCTTGAAGACAATTGCCGCACCCCGTCTGGCGTGTCCTACATGCTTGAAGGACGCGAAGCGATGATGCACCTGTTTCCCGATTTGTTTGTGCAACAGCGTATCGCACCGGTTGACAATTATCCGGCCTTGCTGAGGAAAACCCTGGAAAGTGTGGCACCTCCCGGCTGTGATGGCGAGCCTACAGTGGTGATCCTTACTCCGGGTCTTCACAATTCAGCATTTTTTGAACACGCATTTCTGGCTGATGAAATGGGGGTTGAGTTGTGTGAAGGCGGTGATTTGTTTGTATCAGACGGCGCACTTTACATGCGCACCACGCAAGAGCCCAAAAAAGTGGACGTGGTTTATCGCCGGATTGATGATGATTATCTTGATCCTCTCTCGTTCAAATCAGATTCCAGCATCGGCATTCCGGGTCTGATTGATGTGTACCGCGCGGGGCGTGTGACAATTGTTAATGCGCCAGGCACCGGAATTGCCGATGACAAATCAATTTACACCTATATGCCTGACGTCATCGAATTTTACACGGGTGAAAAGCCTCTGTTAAAAAATGTGCCCACGTGGCGCTGCGGGGAACCAGACGCTTTGAGTTATGTCATGGCTCATTTAGCGCAACTGGTTGTCAAAGAAGTTCACGGATCAGGTGGATATGGCATGTTGGTGGGGCCAACATCTTCCAAAAAAGAAATCGAAACATTTCGCGCCAAGTTAAAATCCAATCCGGCAAATTATATTGCACAACCAACCCTGGCGCTGTCTTCGGTTCCCACTTATACAGCAAGCGGTATTGCTCCGCGGCATGTGGATTTACGTCCCTTTGTTCTTTCAGGCGATCAGGTTCGCATAACGCCAGGAGGGCTTACACGCGTTGCCTTGAAAAAAGGTTCGCTGGTTGTAAATTCCAGTCAGGGTGGAGGCACCAAGGACACCTGGGTGCTGGAGGATTGATGTTAGGACGCACCGCTTCACTTCTTTACTGGATGTCACGCTACATGGAGCGGGCTGAAAACATGGCCAGGCTCTTGGAAGTTGGGCACCGCATCTCGCTCATGCCAGGCGCTGTGGAAGGCCACCGCGATGAATGGCGCTCCACTTTGCTCAGTGCCGCTTGTGAATTATCCTACGAGGCCAAGCACGACGATATTGTGGCTGGCAAAGTGATTGATTTTCTCATTTTTGATGAAAGCAATGCCTCAAGTGTAAAATCAGTTATTCACACGGCACGCAACAATGCACGTGCGGTTCGCACCGCACTCACGCGCGATGTGTGGGAAAGCATCAACACAACCTGGAATGAGCTGGTCACTGTGAAGTCGTCTGACATCACTGCCGACCGTCTGCCGATTTTTTTGGAATGGGTGAAACAGCGTTCAATGTCATTCCGGGGTGCTGTTCTGGGCACCATGTTGCGCAATGAAAATTACTATTTCAGCCAGCTTGGGAATTTTATTGAAAGAGCCGACAACACAGCGCGCATTCTTGATGTTAAATATTTTATTCTTCTGCCCAAGCCGTCTGACGTTGGCAGTGATGTTGACATGCAGCAGTGGGCACAGATCCTGCGCAGTGTTTCAGCCCATAGGGCCTATCGCTGGTTTTACCGCGATAGCCAATACCGGCCCTGGCTGGTTGCCGAATTTCTGATGTTGCGAGAGGAAATGCCGCGATCCTTGGTGTTTAGTTACCACTGGATCAACAGCGCCTTGGAGGGTTTGGCCCAGCTTCACGCCAAGCGTTATCAGTGTCATGAACTGGCAGCGCAATCGCTCGAACGGTTACGGGGCGGAAAAATGGATGATATTTTCCAAAGTGGACTGCACGAATACATCCGTGAATTTGTCAAAACCAACACCAAGCTGTCAGGGTCCATCGCCCAGACTTACAATTTTCCCTGAAAACCCATGCGCATTAGAATTCACCATCACACTCATTATCGCTATGCCGAGCGGCCAAGCTATCTGGTGCAACGTTTACATCTTACGCCCACTGATTTTGCGACACAAAAAACGCTACATTGGAAAATCTCGACGGCTGGCATTGAAAAAGCGCTGTCCTACATCGATGGCTTTGGAAATTGCATTCATCTTGTAACGGCCCATGATCTTCCGCTTGAAAACACCGTAATGGCTGAGGGTGAGGTGGAAACCCATGATGCTGCAGGCGTGGTGCGGGGCCTTGTTTCACATGTGCCGGACAGCGTGTTCTTGCGGCAAACCCGGTTGACTGTTCCAGATCGTGCCATTCATGTAGTCTTGGAAAAATGGGGTAGAAAAGCCACCGCCCTGGAAACTGCCCACCATCTGATGGCCCATGTGCATGAGCGCATAGCCTATGAGGTTGGAACGTCGCATGCAGAAACCACGGCAGCCCAAGCCTTTGCCAAAAAGAGCGGTGTGTGTCAGGACCATTCGCATGTGTTGGTGGGCATGGCCAGAGCGCTGTTTCTGCCCGCCCGCTATGTCACAGGCTATCTGGTGACAGGGGCTGGTGCGTCGTCAGTTGCGGCCCATGCCTGGGCTGAAATCATGATCCCTGATTTGGGCTGGGTTGGGTTTGATGCCGCCAACCGGCAATGTTCCAGTGAGCTTTATGTGCGGGTGGCCGCAGGGCTGGATGCGATGGCTGTGGCGCCGGTTAAGGGCTCACGGCGCGGTGGTGCCGAAGCTGAACACATGACTGTTGAAGTTCGGGTCGAGATTGCGCAACAATAGGCAAAAGAAACGGAATCAGTGAATGACCTATTGTGTGGGAATGCTTCTTGAAAAAGGTTTGGTGATGGCAGCCGACACCCGCACCAATGCGGGCGTGGACAATGTGGGCAAATTCAAGAAGCTGCATGTTTGGGAATATCCGGGAGAGCGGGTGTTTATTTTACTCACCGCTGGCAATCTGGCGGTCACGCAGGCTGTGACCAGCATGTTGTCGGAGCAACTGGCACAACCGCCTGAGGCGGGTGAAACCTTGAAGTCTGCCAGAACCATGTTTCAGGCCGCACTGGTTGTTGGCAGTGCCGTTCGCGCAATCAAGGAAAGTGATGAAGGTTTTTTGACGGCGCAGGGCGAGGCCTTTGCCGCGAGTTTTATTTTTGGCGGACAGATTGGTTCTGAACCCCCCCGCCTTTTTAATATTTATGCCGCTGGCAATTTTATTGAGGCCACTTCTGACACGCCCTTTTTTCAAATTGGAGAACATAAATACGGCAAACCCATTTTGGACCGCGTGGCCCACAGCACCATGGAACTGGGCGATGCTGCAAAAATGATCTTGGTGTCATTTGACTCCACATTGCGCTCCAATCTCAGTGTGGGCCTGCCTATTGACCTTCTGACTTATGAAACCAACGCCTTGAAGATTGAGCACACCAAACGCATCGGACCGGATGATCCTTATTTTAAAATGCTGTCCACCGAATGGTCCAAGGCCTTGCGCACCGCTTTTTCCAGCATCGAAGCATTGGATATTTGACTGCCCGCTCTGCAATTCAACCCGCCGCTGGGTTTGCGTGTGGCAGGCATCCTGCGCGAGCCCCTGTGGTCGTTTATTTTGATCCTCGGATTACGCTGGCAGTGCATTTAATTATTTCCCGCAGCTTCGCAGCTACGCCAGTTGTGAGCAGAAGAAAATTCGTTTTAATTGGCTAAAACTCATCAAATTGCCTCCCCGGCGGAAGTAAATAAAATTTACTAACACGGTAATTTTAATTGCCTTATGCGTATTTTGGGATCAACGGACGGAGATAAAACTAAATGGAACATGTGTTCAAAATTTTGCCGCTGGCTGAAGAAACTGGGACATTCTTCTTTCACCCATGATTGCAGCGGCTGCCATGGCTTTGAGTTTGGTCATTGCCAATGCGCTCCGGTTGCGCAGCATGGCAATCTGAAACCGGCAGCATCATGGACATTGCAACTTATGGTGGCTTGTTTCTGATTGCTTTTGCCGCGGCAACAATTTTGCCGGTTCAATCAGAACTGGTTCTTGTGGGATTAATGCTTGCCGGCCAGCAACCTTGGCCAGCCCTTGTTGCTGTTGCAAGTATTGGAAACATTCTGGGGTCAGTTGTGAACTGGGGCTTGGGTAGATCTGTTTTGCGATTTCAAGACAAGCGGTGGTTTCCGGCAAGCAAGGAAACCCTGGTGCGGGCCGAGACTTGGTACAAGCGTTTTGGCAAGGGAACTTTGCTGCTGAGCTGGGCACCTGTGATCGGAGATTCAATCACTGTCATGGCAGGCGTGCTGCGCGAGCCGCTGTGGTCGTTTATTTTGATCGTCGGTCTGGCCAAGACATTGCGGTATCTGGTGCTTGCCGCATTGACACTGAAACTGGCGGGTTGAATTGAGCGTGTCATCTGTTTTTCAATTTTAACCGTAATGCTATGTGCTAATTAAAACACAAAAGAGAGGATGAATACATGAAGAGCATTTTGACCGCAGCAGCAGTGCTTACGGTTCTGACGGGAACAGCTTTGGCAAATGATTGCCCAAATCTCATCAAAAAAGCTGAAGATATGGCAAAGTCAATGCCAGCAGATGCAGCAACAATGGTCAAGTTTGATGAACAAATTGTGCTGGCAAAAAAGGACCATGAAGCTGGCAATCACGATGCCTCAATGGCTGCCGCAAAAGAAGCATTGAAACTTCTGGGCATGTAGGGTCAACCCCACATATTGAACGCTGTGGTCCGGGCAATGCCCGGGCCCTTTGTTACGAGCGAACGCTGAATGTGAGGCCCATAGGAAGCTACAGTATCAAATGCCAGAAAGGATTGGTGGTGGACGCAGTCAGAGGCGAACCGGTCTCCACATACATATTCCATGTTAAATGGGAAAATGCAGGGAACTTCCAACATTTATATCCACCATAACTGCTATCACCAGCTAAACGTTGAGAATTTCCGGGCCTCGCTGCAACAATTCCCTGAAAAAAAATAGGCAGCTGTCCCGGCACCATCAGGGATTTTATGGGAGTATCAGGGAATTTGTAGTCCGATGGTTTTTTTAGCAACCTGAGTGTCACTTGTTGCTTTGCAACGTACATGAGCTCCATAGTTTATTTGCTGCCGTTACACTTGCAATAGGCTTCAAGCGCAGCCAAAAAAACCTATCGAGAGGCTATTCACACCAAACTTCCGCACTCATCACTAGGCTACAGGCCGCAAGCGCCACACCCGAATCGCACCAAAATATATCCCCCTCGACGAGGCTTCAAATATGCAATAGTCTCTCACATACTCTGATACAAAATATCTCGCAGGCAAAAGACAAGTCGGAGAAACAGTGTTCACATGTTAATCCAAAGTATGTCTCAACATGATAGCGTCGAACTACTAGCGCGAACACGTTGGGGCAGATTGGCATGTGCGCTAGATGGCCAACCTTATGTTGTACCCGTGTCTTTTGTTCATGACAAAAATTACCTCTACTCGTTTTCCACTGCCGGACAAAAACTAACATGGATGCGAGCCAATCCGCTTGTTTGTGTAGAAATGGAAGAATTCACCACAGAAGCAGATTGGTCAACTGTCGTTGTGACGGGGTATTTTGAGGAGCTTACCGATACGCCCCAATATCAGATCGCCCGACAGCTCGCTTTTGATCTCCTGCAGACGAAGCCTATGTGGTGGGAGCCCGGTTTTGCCAAAACTATATTAGATGGAATTGAACGTCCCCTGAGCAAGCCTACTTATTTTCGAATTCGAATTGATGCGATTAGCGGTCATCGAGGAGTGCCTCATACACCCACGAAATTATCGTAGTTACCGAGTGCCTAAAAATAATTAGATGCAAAAACAAAAAATGAATCAGTTTCGACTCAAAACGAGGCTTCATCTTTGTAGAGCTTGCAGAATGTAATAAACACTGCAGTTTGAAGTTAAAGCTGTTGGGCATTTAAAATTACGGATGAAGGGCAGTCACGAGAAGCTACGCTGCCGTTGGTGTAAATGACACAATTGCTGTAACGCCCTTTAGGCCGTTAAACGCTCTGCTGAACACAGAGTCCAAAACGATCCTTTGCGAAGTCGTTTTCATAAATTCGCAACACTAATTCCCCACTGTTAACGAAAAACTGATGTTTAGTAGTTGTATTAAGCGCTTATTGAAGTGAGCGGCTGGATTATCCGTGATCCACATCCACTTCTGGGCTGCTGCTTAAATGGTGGCCATCATATTATCGTCACGATAGCGTCCGGGTCTGGGGCCCACTGGACAATCGCTCAACATTTCACTCTGAAGAGCTCACTAACACGCCTGAATATTAAAAGGCCCGGACGCATGCGTCGGATCCACTGCAGGTGAAGGCGATATGAAAACCGAAAGGATTGCCTGTTTCATCGTCCTTTCTTCACTGCGAATATGATAATGGAAGACCCATTATGCATCAAGTCTGCGAATAGGGTGGTTGATTTCGTCATCTTCGTCTTTTTCAAGTTAATTCCTACATTTGGTCCTGTTCAATTAATGGAAGTGAGATCACTTCCACTGAGAAAATGCATCAATTTCTATTTTTTACATCCGCTATCTGTTCTTTTAGGAACAGGGGGAATTGAAGTTCCATATTGACTTTTTACCTATGTTCAATGCCGGTTTACAGAGCATGCCAAAAACTGTTGATAAGGCAATTGCCGGTGCGTGAAGCTAACGCCAAAAAACATTTGGGATGCAGCAATGCTAATACTAGTCTAGGGCGCTGGCGCTCAGGATCAATCTATGGCGAACTGGTCAAGAAGCGCGGACATTATGTTGCATTACGTGCTCATGGCTTGCGGGCCACGCAGCTTGTAATGGACCAATTTTAAAGGACGTGTTCTGCGACAGCGAAGTTGCGATTGCTAGACCAGTACTAAACACGCGTCTTGATCTCAGAGATTTTTGTGAACTCTAACTGGTAACCATGCGGCGCAACCAAATTGATTGAATTTTGCCGTCGTTGGCTGCGTCCGAAATTCCCTAGATTGCCTTTATGCATAATCACGTAGACGGCTCAAAAAGCGCCTCGAGATCTTGTAAGCGCTCACTGGTATATAATCGGTTTTCTTGGAGCAGATGGTGCTACCGACGCGAATTGCAATGTTAGCCATGCGCTTATTGGGAAGCAGCCAACGACGTTCGGCTAAGGGCGTCATGGAAAAAGGTCACAGGACCTTCGTGATACATTGTAAGAAACTGGCTTGCGAGTGACGACAACGCCTGAGCCAGATGCGTGACTACGCAGACGCGCTGTGATGGGGGGACCGCTTACGGACGCTTCGGGTGTGAGGCAATCGCACTTTCCGCGCGCGAGATAGAATTAGGGATTTTATAGGTGCGCTTCGCGAAGGTTATTGCTCGCTGGAAGCTGTTGAGTTTGCGCCGGCATGTCTCGGCTTGCGGGCAATTTTTATTTCGGGGCCTCTGCAACTATCTGCCGCAAACGGGCGGCGCAATTTGATTGGCCCGCGCGCCGAAGTTCTATCCGCCGTATACGTGCTGCACGCCGCGGGCAACTTGGCGCAAGTCCGTTGAAGAGGTCATCGTCCGGATGAGCGCGTCAAACATCGCTACGCCCGTGGTGACCCCTTACGCGGAAATGCCTGACCAGAGGGGTCGTAAACTCTAGCGTTTGGTGATGCAGGATGGGAAATAAAGGAAGAATTTGAACTGCCCGCATGGCCTTCCCAAGGTGATAAAAAGGCAGAACCTATGGCAACTCGCCAATCCTGGTGCTGCACTTGATTAGTTGCCTTGTATCGTGACGCCATGATCGCCAATTCGAATGTTAATGCCGGACCGGCTTTCTTGATAATACATGTAACCAATAACGATGATCCCCACTGCGAGTAGGCCGATTACCACGTAAAGTGCGTTACGTTTCATTTCGACCTCCCTATTTGCATGTGGCTTGCGCAATATCAAACTCATTGAGTGTAACACCCACATCAAGTGGTGGTCACGCATAATCTCAATGTGACATCAACAAAGGGCGGTCGAGATTGCGCAGAACATGGCGCGTGGCACCGCCAAACACCCATTCTGTGAGCCTCGTGTGCCCATAGGCACCAAGTACCAGCAGATCCACCCCGTAATCATTGGCAGCGCGTAAAAGGGTTTCACCAATGCTCATACCGCCTGAAGCTACATTCATCACTTCGCATTTCACACCATCGCGATCGAGAGTTTCGGCAATATCAGCGCCCTCAATAGTCCCTCGTGGAGCCACATCTACGGTTACAATCCTTGTGCGTTTGGCTCGTTGTAGGAATGGCAAAGCATCAAATGTGGCGCGCGCAGATTCGCGGCTATCATTCCAACCCAACATCACATTATCGAATTTGATCTCTGTTTTACCTTTGAAAGGTAACACAATGACTGGACGGCCAGTAGAGAGAACAACCTGTTCCACAAAATCGTATTCTACATTATCACCTGCGTCGCGGTTTGTGGCGGATATGACGACGAGATCGACGTGGCGGCAATTTTCAATCACGTCTTTGGCAATATTGGGTTGACTTGAATCCATCACGCGAAGATCAAAGGTGAGGCTATCTCCCTTCATGCCATATTCGAAGGCTTCACGCACCTTGGCCAATTCACCCTTGAAGTAGTTTCGGGTTCCTTCAAAGATGCCAGCCCCCAAGCCCAGTCCATCGGAGGGGAAAACCATCAAGCCAGGAATCACATATAGCCCCGTTATATGTGAGTTGAATTTTACCCCCAATTGCCTGGCTGCGGCAATCAGCTGGGGCACACGTTCAATTTCATTAAGGCAGAGCAGAATAGTTTTGTAGGCCACGATCGTTCTCCATATTTTGTTGAGTGTTAACTAGGGGAAAAAGTTATAAATTTTTTTGGGAAAGCGATGACTTAAACTTGGTCTGTAGATCATCGTTAAAGTACTGGAACACGACGGTGCATTTCGCTGCCTTCGCCAACAAAGCTTATAGTCAAGCTTACGTCCTCATCTCCGGTTTCCAACGAACTCTCAGACGGTGGAATATTTATATTCATGACGCTGAACTTTAATTCGTCAATCAAATACGTCACATTTTTCATGTGCATCTCGAAAGCGACGGTTGCCATTTTGTTTGAAAAGGCATGGCGGTCTTTGATCCACCCTCCATTTCTAATGATCGCTTCGATCGCCTCGATCAAAACGACATTTAGTTCTCCGCGCGAAAATCCCTCAAGCCGAACCATCTTCGAACTCTACTTTCTATCGGTCTATTTAATCTGTAACTTTGATCACAAGTTTGCCAAAATTTTTACCCTTGAGAAGTCCGATGAATGCTTCTGGCGCTTTCTCAAGCCCCTCGACCACTTCTTCACGATATTTGATTTTGCCATCTTTAAGCCAGATCTCCATCTGCTTGGCAAATTCCGGATAGAGATGTCCGAAACTGTCGAAAATGATGAACCCTTGCATTTTTATTTTCTTGCGGAGAATTTGGCCCATCAGCCAGCTCAAGCGGTCTGGACCTGTTGGCAGCTCCGTGGCGTTATATTGCGAGACCATGCCACAAACTGGAATGCGCGCATTGGCGTTTAGCAGTGGCACCACGGCATCGAAAACTTTTCCGCCTACATTTTCAAAATAAATGTCGATGCCCTTAGGTGTAGCCTTGGCCAGCTGCTCTGCAAAATCAGTTGCCTTATGATTAATGCAGGCATCAAACCCGAGTTGTTTGACGACGTAAGAGCATTTATCAGAACCACCAGCGACGCCCACAACACGGCATCCCATAATCTTGGCAATCTGGCCAACGGTTGCTCCCACAGGGCCAGTCGCCGCTGCTACAACCAATGTCTCACCAGCCTTAGGGGCGCCGATCTGCGTAAGGCCGGCCCAGGCCGTGAATCCGGGCATACCCATTATGCCGAGTGCCCAAGAGGGGTGAGTTGGTGCCTTGCCAAGATTGGTCACGCCTTTGACATCTGATAGTGCGTAATCCTGCCAGCCGTTAAAGCTCAATACGAAATCACCTGCGGCAAATCCCTTTGCATTGGATGTGATAACCTTGGCCACTGTGCCACCTCCCATCACAGCACCCAAGGCGACGGGTGGGGAATAGGAAGGCGCATCACTCATACGGCCGCGCATATAGGGATCAAGCGACAAATACACGGTGCGCAGCAGCATTTGGCCATCACCAGCTTTTGGGATATCCCCCTCAACCAATTTAAGGGTTCTATCTGTTGGTTCGCCGATGGGCCGCTCGGCCAATATCCATTGTCGATTGGTCTTTTCGCTTTGTGTCATTGGTATTTGTCCAAGCTTATTTCACCGTAATCGTTGTCCACATGCCAGCTCCAAGATGGCCCGGTACGTTGCAAAACAGGATGTAAGTTCCCGGTTTCATATCGACGCTAAGTTCGCCACTTTTGCCGGGATCAAGTTCTGATACTTCACCCAGATCATGGGTGTTTTCTTCATCGGCACGATTTTCTTTGTCGATATAGGGGAGTGCCGCGTTAGCGTTGACGATCGGAGCCAACAACATTTCGTGGATCACTGTTTTGGAGGTGTTGGTCACTTTAAACACCACTTTGCCGTGAGGCACGACGGCGGGTTGAATTTTGATGCCCATTGGCGCTTTGGACATATCCATTTTTGTTCCAGGTGCCATGCCCATGTTTTTGCTCAGGTCCAAAATTTCGCCATTGTCGAAGAGCTTCACTGTAACGGAAGCTCCCGCCATCGCGGGAGTAACAAACTGGGCAAGCAGGGCAAATGTGACTAGAGCCGAAAATGTTTTGATCATGGTATGTTTCTTTCGATGTTGGACGATTGATCGTTAATATGCGACCTCGCGCATATAGCTAGGCGAACTTTGTTCATTCGAACAGCTTCGGAAACTACTCAGATGATTTGGCCGGATGATTGATTCCCGCAGCTGCCAAGGCCAGTCTCGCCAATGCCGGAATGGATTTGCAGCCCGTTCTTTCCATTATCGCAGCGCGGTGGTTTTCGACAGTGCGCTGGCTGATCTTAAGATCGGCGGCGATGTTTTTGCTTGGATTGCCCGCTACGACCATATTCATAATCTCGCGCTGGCGCGGCGTAAGTTCGGCAATATGTTTTGCTGCGGCGTGGTTGAAGGTCTCTCGCTTATTCGAATCCTTGTTTTGATCCAAGGCGCGCTCAACACTGGCGATCAGCTCCATTCCACTGATTGGCTTTTCGATAAAGTCAGATGCACCAGCCTTCATGGCCTCAACCGCCATCGAAACATCGCTGTTCCCCGTAATCATGATAGCGGGGATGGTGTTGCCGGATTTGCGCAAGTGTTGAATGAGTTCTAAGCCACTCATGCCCGGCAGATAAGCATCAATGAGCAAACATCCATCTCGTCCAGCCCCAAATGCGGCAAGGAAAGATTCGCTAGAATCAAATGACGCGCAGTCATGGCCAGCATCGTCAAACACATCGCACAATGCTTCGCAGATGAGGAGATCATCATCAACGACGAAAATCATAGCTTTGTCAGGATGAGCAGACGGTAAAGTTTTGAGAAGCGGCATGATTGGTTTGCTCGCAAGCATGTGCGCAATCGTGGCCGTCAATTTTTCCAATTTTACTGGCTTGTTGAGATGCACACAATCTTGTTCAGCTATTTCACGCAGCAAGCCTGTTGAAATATTTCCGCTTAAAACAATGATTGGAACTTGGCGTTGCAGCTTTGCGCGCAACTTGGCCGCAAGTTCAAGCCCGTCCATGCCATTTGGCAAATTAAAATCTGTGATGACGATATCAAAACGGTGCTGTCCGCCCACCAAAAGCTCAAGCGCACGATTGCCGTCTAAGGCAGTGGCAACGTGGTGGCCCTCGCCCTCTAACAGCAGCTGTAGAAGCTCGTTTACTGCAAGATCATCTTCGACGACTAAAATTGAGAGCTGCTTTTGATTATTAATTTTTGGCGTCTGTGGTTTTTCAGGTGGCAGCATTCGTTGTTTCAAAATCGGCACAACAGGTGGCAATTTTACCTCAATCGAAAAGCCCGATCCACGGCCATGCTGCGACCGCACGGTAACCCGGTGATCCAACAATATTCCGAGGCGCTTTACGATTGATAATCCAAGGCCCAAACCTCGGCTGCGTTCTCGTGCGCTATTATCCAGCTGATGATACTCATCGAAAATCGCTTGCTGCTCTTTGACTGGAATTCCGATGCCCGTATCCCATATCTCAATGCTCACCTGATTTTTTTGTCGACGGCAACCCATAAGCACCTTGCCCGTTTTGGTATATTTCAAAGCGTTCGAGAGAAGATTGCGGATCATCTGCTCTAAGAGCCGCGGATCGGTATTAAGGGACAAGCTGCAAGGCACAACATGCAAACTCAACCCTTGGGCTTGCGCGTGCATTGCAAATTCGCCCTGCAGGCGTTGCAAAAGCTCATTCAACGGGAATGTAGCCTTTTCAATCACAACTGTGCCTGCTTCAATTTGATTGATATCAAGCAAGGCGTTCAACATGCCGGTCATTGCACCCACAGTTTCTTCAAGACGGGCGATCAGCTTCTTGCCTTTTTCTGTCACTACAGTTTTCACCAGCATCTCATGCAGCAGCACCAGTGTTTGCAGAGGTTGGCGCAAATCATGGCTGGCTGCGGCCAGAAAGCGGGTTTTTCCTAAATTCGCCAATTGGGCTTGGCGCTCCGCAATTTTCAAGGCGTCGGCAATGTGCCGTCGTTCAGTGATATCGTTGAAAGTGATCACAACACCGGCAATTGACCCGTCACTGGCGCGGTAAGGTAGAATGCGCTTGATATACCAAGCGCCGGATTTGGTCTCTATTTCACGTTCGATGGGCAAATGGGTTTTCAGAACGCTATTTGCATCGCCCAGCATATCCGGCAAAGTGGCCAATGAACTTAGATCGGACAGTGGGCGGCCAATGTCTGAGGGGATAACATTAAACAGTAACTTAGTGGCTGGCGTGAAAAGTCTAATCTTCAAATCTGGGTCAAGAAATATAGTAGCCACGTTGGTGCTGTATAGAACGTTTTGCAAATCATTTGAATCGATGCGGTGCCGTTCCAACGTTTCCTGCAATTGACTATTGAGTGCAGTCAGCTCTTCGTTGAGAGATTGTAATTCTTGCTTGGATGTTAATAATTCCTCGTTGGTCGATTGATATTCTTCATTAACGGATGAAGCTTCTTCATTGATGGCTTTTTGCTCTTCAGAAGAAAACTCAAGATTTCGAATGGCAAGCTTCAGTTGAGTTTGGGTGTTTGCTAATTCTTGTTCTAATTCTGAAATGTGCGAAGCATTTTCTGGGCTGGCTGGGCCAATTGGTGTTGCTTCCACCTTTGGTTCGTTCTTGAAGCAAATCAACAGCAGGTCTTGGTTTTCGCTTTTCACTGGTTCAACCATGATAGTGAAAGCCACTGAATCGTCACCCCGAGTCATACGTCCACCACCAAGAGTGACGCGTATATTTTCTTGCATTGCCATTTGAATGGCTGACCGGAGCTTGGATTTTACCCCGTCGCGGGCCATTTCAAGAATGTTATTACTTGTCAGTCCCGGGGCCACCGACAAATAGTCGTTCGTTGGGCCGAGTGTGAATAGGCAGTCGAATTTTCGGTTTATCAAAACGGTCGCTGGCGTATAATTTGCCATCACATACTTTTGGCAAAACTCAGCAAAGGCCGTTGGACGTGGTGCCGTTGCATTACTAAGTAGCGTGCGAGCCAAAGGCGGGCTGTCGGTTGATCCCATGAGAAATAACAACTCACCCGGGCGGTTTTGCCCGATGCGGCGATAAATTCGGTCGGGCTTTGACACAATTTCAAATTGGTTTTCAGCACCACCTACTGTCTCAGCACTGCCCAGCAACAATATGCCCTTATTACGCAGAGCAAAATGAAACAGCGCAATGACTTTGCTTTGGGCTTCGGGCTGCAAATAGATCAGCAGGTTTCTGCATGTGATCATATCAAGCTTGGCGAAGGGTGGATCGCTCAGCACATCTTGTACCGTGAAGATAACCATAGCGCGCAATTCTTGTGATATGCGGTAGCCGCCTTTTTCTTTAATAAAGAAGCGGTTCAAGCGTTCCTGTGAAACTTCGGCCTCGATCGCATCTGGGTAAAGCCCGTCTCTTGCGCTGGCCACTGCGTCGGCATCAATATCAGATGCAAAAAGCTGAATCTTCAAATTGCGTTTTTGTGAGGTAATTTGTTCGCGAAACAAAATCGCCAACGTGTAAATCTCCTCGCCCGTGCTGCACCCCACACTCCATATGCGCAGCGGTTGGTCTGGTGGTTGGTTTGCAACGAGATCATGGATTATAGTGGCGGCCAGATGGTCAAATACTTTTGGGTCGCGAAAAAAACTTGTGACGTTGATAAGAAGATCATTCGCCAGGATTTCAATTTCATTTGCATCTTTTCGTAAGAGCTGAAGATAGGCATCCAGATCCATTTGAGCTATACCAAGCATGCCCATGCGTCGTTCGGTGCGGCGTTGCAATGTGCCAGGTTTATAGCGCGAGAAATCATGTGTGGATTTGTTGCGCATGAGATCAATAATCTCGGCCATCCAATTTTTCTCTTCATCGAGAGATCGTTTGTTTTTCACTTTCGAAACAGAGATTTTTTGATCTGCAAGCTTCAACAATGCACTCGGCATATCGCCAACCTTCAACACCAGGTCCACAAGATTGGTGGCGATTGCATTCTGTGGCATGCCGTTAAAACCAGACTCTGTCGGTTCTTGGGCAATGACCAATCCACCATTCTCTTTGATTGCCTTGAGGCCAATGCTGCCATCAGCGCCTGTTCCAGAAAGTATAATGCAGGCCGCACGTGCACCAACATCCAGAGCCAGAGTCTGCAAAAAATAATCAAATGGCAAACGTGCACCATGCCGCGCTTGCGGGGGCGAGACATGAAGGCAGCCTTTGGAAACAGAAAGATAGGTTCCCGGCGGAATGACGTAAAGATGGCCCGGCTCAATTAACATGCCATCTGTGGCTTGAAGTACGTTCATCCTGGTATGTCTGGCCAGCAAACCCACCATCAAGCTTTCATGGGTGGGGTCTAAGTGCTGAACGAGAATGAAGGCCATACCGACCTCTTCGCTCAAGCCATCCAGTAACTTGCTGCAGGCTTCAAGACCACCGGCCGACGCGCCAATGCCGACGACCAAAAAGTCAGCCGTCTGGGCAACACCATTATTCGGCATCGCTTGCGGCGGCTCGGGTAAAAATCCCTGCATTTCTATTTGGCTCTCTGGGATGCGCCTCATCAGCGAGCGCGCATTCCGATTTTGTAGCGGCGTTCTAACCGTCGTCTCGAAAAAGCTTACGGACTAAAGCCTCTAACGGGACTTGAGTCAATGAACTGTCTTGATTGTAAAATCGGAGATGGTAGTGCGGGGGATAGGAAAACCACCATCTCCGCAGGCGTCATTTCTTAGCCGCAACAACGCTTTCGCTATGTGCAGCAGTCGAAGTTTTCAACGCGGCTTCGGAATGTTCAACAGCCTTCTTGGCTTCAACAACAGCTGCCGGATGATCATTTTTCGCGTGCATGGCGATGACTGCTTTATGTGATGCAGCTGCCGCGCCATGAAGTTCTGCGGCTTTTGTGTGAGTTTGAGTGTCCATAATGGCTCTCCTGTTTTAACAAGGCTTCGGGGGTGAAGCTCGTTTGAAACTTAAACTTAGGCAGCTTGAAATTTCTGAACAGACTCGGAATCTACTCAGAAGACGTCGTTTGTTTGAGTGTTCCTGGTCCATAAATGAAAACAATCAAACTAACCGCGAATGCGAGAATCCAGAATGTGACAAGCGGATGATAATAAGAGCTGGAGGTCGGAAACAGGACCCAGGAGAGATTCAGCATTGCGTGGAACAACACGGCAACCAGAACACTTTGACGGGTGTTTTCATAAAGCCAGACGATGATGATCCTCAAAGCAATTGTGCATAGAACGTGCCAGAATATCCAATTGGTGTCATGCCCCAATTGTGCATATGGGACAACATGCCAGAGTGCCCAGATGACGCCAAGAAGAAGGGCTGAGACCAATGCGTTGTGTTTTTTTCGCAGTGCCGGATAGGCATAACCTTGCCAGCCAAGTTCTTCGCCAATTGCCCCGATAAAGAAAGCAACTAAAGCCAAACCTGCCGCGCTCGGCGCTATTTGTGGCGACGGCAGGGATACATTGATGAACCGCAAAATTGCATATTCAAATGCACATACAACAGGTATGAACAGAAGTGCCGCTAAAATCCAAACTGCTTTGCCCTGCATGTTGAAATCAAATGCTCGCTTTGCCAAAGCGTTGAAGCCATTTCTGCCAAGCTGCCGATAGACAATGATCAGCGCTGCGATCATTGGCACAAACGTCATCAGCGCACTGGCTGGCAAAAACGACATGCCGGGCATACGTATACCTGAGCTGCCCAAGAGATAGAACGGGATTGATAGGACGAAGACCAAGAGGAAGAAGATCGTTGGATTTGCAATATCACCAGCAATTGGCACGGTTATTTTCTTCATTTTCATGTCCGATCAAGCCTAACGTTTTTCCAAGACAATTTCAGGATATCGCGTTGACGGGGTATCAAGCTGATCGGCCTGGAGATTTTTCAAATGCTTGTTGAAGAACGCAATTGAAAATGTGTTAATGATCTGGTGAGCGCGCGCGCCGTCCATAGGCCCAGTGATGCCGAGCCACTGGGCAAGCGGAGACCACAATGGAACGTCGGTGAAATTGCTGTGGAAGGCTCCGGGCAATTGCACAAAATACGAGTCTTCCTTGTTGCCAACATATGCGGCTCGCATGCTCGTGAGATGTGCGGTGATTTCATTCTCTGGCCAACCGCCCGAGCGCTTGGCTTCGAGCCGCATCGTGTCAGCGCCCCTCGTCATCCACATGCTGGGACGCGATAGGCCAAACTGCACCACATCGGTCGGCATGGGAGCATCCATCATCAAGCAGGCTTTTAGGCGCGATTCGAGCCTACATGTTTCACCAACCACAATACCACCGAGCGAGATGCCAAAAGCACCGACGCGTTGCATATCCAATCGGCCTGTTAGAATATTGTTTGGATCATTCCGATTTAACTCGGCAAGCTGATTCAATACGAAGATCGCATCTTGGGTAAGATAAGTGATGATGCTAGTGTCGGTAAGTTCGTTATCGTTGAGCGCCGCTTTGTTTTCCCCGCCCATATAACTGGGCCTGATCAAAGCCTGCATCTGTTCAACGGGGACACCATCGATCTGGTGGCCATCGCGAAACACCACAGCGGCCGCCGTGCCCGGTTGATCGATGGCAGCAACAACGTAACCTTGCGAGACCAATTCTTCCACTTGAAAATTATTCATCTGGCGAAATCCAGCGGCTCCTTCCAAAAAAAGCAGCACTGGAGAGCTGGATTCAGTGTCGGCTATGGCTACAGAGGCTGTGGCATTCGTTGTGACATATTTGAAATTTCTGAAAACGAATTCAGGTCTATGAAGAATTTTCGAAAAGGCCGCCATGACAATATCTGCATTTTGGATATAGGGAGTCTTTGGTGATGATGGCCCCGTTTTGGCTGGGTACCAGATTTGCACAACCAACTCACGACGGTCGTTCGGATTTACTGTAAATATTTCAGGGCGATTTTCATCTACCCAATCATAAACCAATGTGCCAATTTCATAACGGCCAGTTGGATGCGGGAATCGGAAAACGGGGAAAATTATTGATGGAATAATCATAATCGGTAAAGCAACAGTTGCTAGACATATTGCTAATCTGATGGCGAACCGTGCAGATGGCTTCAATCTGCGCCTCCATCCAGTGGCGCTTGTAGACGTTTCAAGACGGGAGGAAGGGCCTCGGGCAAGTCCTCGGCAATCAGCCCTTCACCGAATTCTGTGGCGGCTTCACCGTGCAACAATACAGCTGCCGCGGCGGATTCAAATGGTGCTAGGCCCTGTGCCAGCAGGCCGTCAATGAAGCCTGTCAGTACATCGCCGCTGCCAGCTGTGGCGAGATAGGGTGGTGCGTTGACGTTTGTGATAGCATCAAAATCCAAAACGATGCTGCATTTTGCTGCGAGAGCTGCCAACACAGCTTGCTGTGTTTGTTTCCCAACACCAGCACCCGGGCCAACAAGCAATGCATTGTGCCTTTTGTCTTCCAACTGCTTCTTATAGTCCTCGATTCCGTCAACCGCTTTTACGATTACGCTGATGAGTGATGCTGCATAGACATGCCAGACTGATTTTGGAGCTGCGAGTGTTACCACGCCTGTGCCAAGGCGCAGTGCAGCGCGTGCGGCCAGCCTGCTGGCGCCGGTCATTTCTGCGCCGCCAAAAACCAAAACATGGCCACGCTGGTATTTATGACCGTTGGGTTTGGGCCATGGATATCTAGAGAGTCATTGCATCGGTCCACTTTCCGGGGCCTCAAGCATTTTATAATCAATTTCCGTGCGCCTTCCAATTTCGCATCTTGCCACGAAAATAAATGAATTCACCTATATCTAAAACCCAAGCGACTTCGGCTTGCATTGGGATCGTGCGCCCTTGGACGGCTTGGTAATCCCAGAAGCAGCCTTGCCACGGGTGTTCGGTCTTGCTGCCATCTTTTTCGGCATAGGGTCGTGAAGGTGCCTTTGCAGAGGCGATCAGACCATCGTCGCCAAGCGTGAACGTAATCTCGCCTCGCGCTTTTCCTTGACCTGTTGCGACTTTGAATGATGTGGAATCAATTGCTGTCCATTCGAGTGCGGTGTTGAAAAGGATGGCATCGGGGTTGAGCGGCAGCTCGGCCAGATAGCGCAGAGCCTCGCCCTTAGCGGCACTTTCGCCACCAACCATATTGGCAAGTGTTATTGTGCCTAACATTTTAACTTCCATGCCACCAACGGATTTGACAAAGTAGTCGGCAATCAAAATAACATCAACAAAGCCAGAGAGTGCACGCCAGACGAACTCAGTCCCTTTGGTGTTGATGATTTGCTTAGCCGTCATATCCATTGGCTTGGCGCCGGGGGCCGACCACATTTGAACAACTTGATCGAAAGTCACATATTTTGAAACATCGCGGTTGCCGACACCCACGCGTGTGAGATAGGCCATCACAACAGGTGGCAGATCTGTTCTTGGGAAAGATGGTTCAGATGAATTTTTGATTTCTACTTCAAGTTTATCGAGATGGTCGATGAAATTTTGTCGCTTCATCAGAACGTAGACCAAGGCGATGCCGAGGATCAGAAGAAGCGTGAACATGATTTTTCCAATCATCTGCTGGTGTTTTAACTACATGTCGCGCGGCTTGGTCTGATGGTCTGATTTGAAATAGCTACGGGCAAAAGCCACGAGCTTGCCATCGCTGGGGTGATCAACAGTCTCGACGCCTGCAATTTGTGTCATCATCAGTGGTTCATGATGATGGATATGTTTGACCAATTCGGTTTTCGCATTGGCGGGGCCAGTGATTAGAATTGCCTTTGCATCTTTGAGTGCTGATGAAACACTGTGCAGATAATGCTGGTCTTCGGGTTCGTGCCCTGAGCCAATGGTATTGCCTTTGTGGTGAATGTGCAAAGTAGGATTTTCTGGCTGCAAGACGAGTTTCTCAACTTCGTCGTGATTAAAGTGAAAAATCTTGGCTTCGTGATGATCGATCCAGACGACGGCGTGGTTGAATTTTTGCATGGTGATTCCTGAGATGCTGAATATTCGTGTTTAAAAAAAGCCCTTTGGACTTCCCTCCGTTGTGAAGGTTCAATAGAGGCGGGTTACGCCAGAAATCGTTCCTCGCCTTGAGTTCACAAAAACGCGGTAGGTCCTGTAACCGCGACGCGCTTGATACGTGAAAGTGGTTCCATCGCATTCAATTGTCCGCACGCGGTTGTAACCGTTGTCGGCCACAATGCTTCTTCCTTCGCGGCAACTGATGCGCTGGGATTGCTGATAATATTGGTGTTGCTGCCAATATGGCTGGTCATAGAAAAACCCGCCAAAATTGAAGCGAAATACAGCATCACCGTGATCGTGACGACGATGCCGACGTGGATCATATCGCCAGTTACCAGTTTGATTAGGTGGCGGTGGGTTTACGACGACGGGCGGTGGAGGAGGTGCAGTGATGACTTGTGGCGGAGGCGGAGTGACGGCTGGAGGTGGAGCTGGATTTGGCGTTACAACTGGCGGGCAATCTTTTGCGGTGGCGTCCTTGATGCTGCAGTCAACGCCAGGACTTGCCGCATGCGCGGTTGAGAATTGTAGGGCCAGCCCGGCCGAAATTGTCAACATCCCGGCCAGAGCGACGGACTTTGCAAAGTTGTTCATGAGTTTACCCTTTCGATTAAGAAAAAATGAAGTTATTTCTCTTCCGAAAGACTCAACAGGGTCGGAATCTACCCATAGGCTGAGACTTTCAGCGCCTAAGTAGATTCCGAGGCTGCTCAATTATTTTTTCAATGACTATTTTGATCATTTCAGATTCTGATGGAGACTGATCATGCAAACTACCCACAACACTTTGGCTGAAACCATTTGTGCGCAGTCCATTGAAATTCTCAACAATCATTTGGCTGCGGCATTGATTTGCAGCTTTGGTTTGTAGAATCCCATGAGGTTCCTAAAAGTGAAAGTTCTTCCTCTCCGAAAAGTGCAGCTGCGCCGAAGCGCTAATGCTTTCATGAGACCTCTTAACATTTTGGTGGTCGAAGATGATGCTTTACAGGGCATGATGCTGGGAGAAATATTGGAAGATATGGGGCATAAGGTTTGCGCCGTGACGTCTACTGTGTCTGGCGCAGTGGCCGCAGTGGAGAAATATCGACCGGGGCTCTTAATTGTGGATCAATGGTTGAGGGATGGCAGCGGCCTATTTATGATCGACAAAGTTTGCATGAACGGCCATGTGCCGCATCTATTTGTCAGCGGCGAAATTGCGAAAATCAAACTCGCTAGGCCAGATGCGGTGGTGATTCAGAAGCCCTATCAAATTGTTGAGTTGGAATCGGCGATTGAGCGCGCGATGATTGCAATCGCTTAAAATGCAGGTAAGGATATTAATCGTAATGACGCTTTATTTTCCTATAACTAAGTGTCCATTCCATATAGAGGAGTTTAAATTAGCATGACTTTGTCGAACGCAGATTTAACCAATACGACAGGCGCCCCTGCAATTGATCCGGTTTGCGGAATGTCAGTGGATGTCTCCACTTCAAAGTATCCGCAACAGTATTTGGGGCAGACCTACCATTTTTGTAGTTCAAGTTGCAGGGCCAAATTTAGTGCAGCACCTGCGCATTATCTTGATGGACAGGTCACTTCGGCAATTGTGGCAACGGACGCCGTCTATACCTGCCCGATGCATCCACAAATTCGTCAAACAGGGCCCGGGTCTTGCCCAATATGCGGCATGGCACTGGAACCTGTCGAGGTGTCCGCTGAAACCCAACCCAATTATGAATTGGCAAATATGACATTGCGATTTTGGCTAGGGCTGGCTCTTACACTGCCGGTTTTTATTCTTTCGATGGGCGCACATTTTCCCTTCATCATGAATCTAGTGAGCACACAGACTTCGAATTGGATTCAACTTCTTCTTTCAACACCCGTGGTGCTTTGGGCCGGGTGGCCATTTTTTGTGCGTGGCTATCAGTCCTTGATCAACCGCAGTCTCAATATGTTTACTTTGATTGCGATGGGTACGGGTGTTGCTTGGGGGTTCAGCATTCTGGCCACAGTTACACCGCAGATTTTTCCCGCAGAATTTCGCGGTACCGACGGCTCGGTTGCCACCTATTTTGAAGCTGCCGCTGTGATCACTGTTCTGGTTCTACTCGGCCAAGTTCTTGAGTTAAGTGCGCGTGATAGAACGTCTGGAGCACTTCGTGCACTGTTGAACCTTGCACCCAAGACCGCGCGCCGCATTGACAAAAAAGAAAATGAGCAAGATGTGGCTCTTGAATCCATTGGTGTTGGTGACTTGCTGCGTGTGCGACCCGGGGAAAAAGTACCCGTCGACGGCGTCATTTCCGAGGGACATATTTCAATTGATGAATCCATGGTGACAGGCGAGTCCATGCCAGTTACCAAAGACGTGGGTGCCAAAGTAATTGGCGGAACGTTAAACATGACCGGCAGCTTTTTGATGCGGGCTGAGAAGGTGGGCAGCGAAACCATGCTGGCGCGCATTGTGAAGATGGTGGCGGATGCACAACGCAGTAGGGCGCCTATTCAACGCTTGGCCGACCAAGTTTCAGGATGGTTTGTGCCTCTGGTGATTGCTGTTGCTATGGCGGCATTTGCCGCATGGGCAACCATGGGGCCAGAGCCACGCTTTGCTTATGGTATGGTGGCGGCTGTGGCGGTTTTGATTATCGCTTGCCCGTGTGCGCTGGGATTGGCCACACCGATGTCGATTATGGTTGGCGTTGGGCGGGGTGCGCAATCAGGTGTTTTGATCCGCAACGCGGAGGCTTTAGAGCGCATGGAGAAGGTTGATACCATTGTCATCGATAAGACTGGCACATTGACAGAAGGTAAGCCTGCGGTAACTTCAATTCAGGTTGCGCCAGGTTTTAATGAAGTAGAAGTTTTGCGTCTTGCAGCAAGTGTAGAGCAAGCAAGTGAGCACCCCCTCGCCATGGCAATTGTGCAGGATGCAAAGTCAAGAAAATTGGTACTCGGCAAGGTGACTGGATTTGATGCGCCTTCTGGCAAAGGAATTGTTGGAACTGTCGATAAAAAACATGTTGTCATCGGCAACGCAAAATTTCTGGGTCAACTCAATATCGCGACTGAAAGCCTATCGCCAAAGGCGGAAGAGATGCGCCGTGATGGGGCAACCGCAATTTTAATTGCGGTGAATGGCAAAGTCGCTGGTGCCATCGCGATCGCCGATCCAATCAAGGCCTCAACACCTGCCGCTTTAACGGCGCTGCGCGACGCTGGCATGCGCATTGTTATGCTGACGGGTGATAATCGGACCACAGCTGAAGCGATTGCCAAGAAACTTGGAATCACTGAAATTGAAGCTGATATTCTGCCCGATCAAAAAGCCACCATTGTTTCAAACCTCAAAGCGCAAGGCCGGATTGTGGCTATGGCAGGTGACGGTGTTAATGACGCGCCAGCACTTGCTGCTGCTGATGTGGGTATCGCCATGGGCACGGGCACGGATGTGGCGATGGAAAGTGCCGGAATTACATTGCTCAAAAGTGATCTGATGGGCATTGCGCAAGCACGAAACCTTTCGTCGGCCACGATGAATAATATCCGGCAAAACCTATTCTTCGCCTTCATCTATAATTCAGTCGGCGTGCCTATCGCGGCGGGTGCGCTTTATCCGTTTTTTGGAATTCTACTTTCACCGATGATTTCAGCTGCCGCCATGGCGCTTTCTTCGGTAAGTGTGATCGTGAATGCGTTGCGCTTGAAAAGCGCCGACATCTAAGTAGTTTCTGACCCTCATGCCGATCATCGCTGCGTCCTAATCTGAAAATCTTCGCGTTCAAGTTTTCCTAGCGATCAGGTTAGGAGCACCCACCATGAACATGGAAAATGTTATAATTATTATACCTATCTTTTTTCTGGTCGGTGTGTTGCTGAATTGGCCCCATAGTTCAAACTGCGATACTTCCCAAGCGGTGGTTTGGGACCCGTCTTGGTTGTTGTCGTCATTCTGGTGCTCATGTGGCAGCTGTAGCGGCAGTTAGTTTCACCATGTTTCTATCTCTACTAAGGGTAAGGACATGAGTATTTTCCGAGGCTTTTCGTCATTTAACAAACGCCTAATATGATTTCACTGTTCCGGCGATTTCAGCCTGGAATGCGAAATGACTTCCAACAAAAAGGAATATGACCATGGATAAAGACCAGATTATTGGTGCTGCTAAAACTGTTGCAGGCACTGTTAAGGAAGCAGCAGGCAAGGCCGTTGGCGATCAGAAGTTTGCTGCGGATGGCAAGGCTGAAAAGATTGAAGGCAAGGTACAAAATGCAGTTGGCGGCGCCAAAGATGCCGTCCGCGAAATCTTCAAAGTGAAATAAATTTCAGTCACCCCAATTTAACGATTCAAGGAGACGAAGATCATAGTTTCAACACTTAAAGGCACTGGCAATGGCGAAACAAGCACTGACATTTAGGCCATTATGACTGGTCTTGCATCGCTCTGAGATGATATTTCAGTATTGACCAAACTTATTAGCAACAATGCTTACCGAGCGACCAGTGATGCTGCGGGAAACTTAAACGCTGAAGCCACGCGAGCTTGCAATAATATGGCGGCTCAAGGTCAACGCTCAGCAAAAAGGAACAATGCTTGTGGCCGCATTAGTGGCGGGCATGATAGCATCTGAAAATCTCCGCAAAAAATAGAGTTTGAGAAACTACTTTTGCACGATACCTGACAAGATTTCCTGTCTGGTGTTTTCGGGTTGCTCATGAATGCGCACCAGCAGTTCCTGCAAGGTGTTTCTCGTGCCATGCAAATGATCAATGAGATTGAGGATGATAGGGATTGAATCATCATTTGCGCCCAGTTCATTCAAGTCATTGATGAGATGCGCTCGCGCCAGATCAATTTCTGATAAATAATCATCCGCGTCGCCCTGAGGCAAAAGCCAACCCGCTTCAACCCAGTTTTCCAGCACATGGGTTTCAATGTGGGCCACCATTAAAAATTCTGAACGTTTCATGTCTAAACTCCCATTGGCTCACGTGGATTTTGTTCAGTTGTGGGTTTCCATTCTCTGATTAAATTTTCGAGTGCTGCATCAGGCGCAGTGGGCAAGATGACTTTTAGCGTTATGAATTGATCACCTTGACCGCCTTTGGCGCGCGCAACACCTTGGCCTTTCAATCTCAATACTGTGCCCGTATTTGCGCCTTTGGGTATCGTCATCGTGACAGACCCATCGCATGTCGGAACTTTGATTTTCGCACCAAGCACAGCTTCTTTTAAGGTGATGGGCATATCAATGCGAATGTCGTCGCCCACACGTTGGAAAAATCTATGCGGTGCTACTTTGATCTCGATGAGCGCATCACCAGCCGAGCCGCCACCTATGCCCGCTTGGCCTTTGCCACGCAAGCGCAGGGTTTGGCCATCACGACAGCCTGGTGAAATGTTCACTTCCAAACCCGCGCCATCAGGCAATGTGATCGTTTGCTTGCCACCGTTGATGGCGCTGAGAAAATCGAGGGTCAACCGGTAGCGGGCATCTTGACCCCGCATTTTAAACTCACCGCCTCCTCCACCTCGGTTGCCTTGACGCCTGAACAGCTCGGAGAAGAAATCATTGTCATCACCAAAGTCAGCATTTCGGGTGTAGGGATTGGCTGTGCCAGCGTCCGCATAATCACGATAATAATTCTGGCGCGGTTTTTCAGCACCAAGCCCATCAATCTCGCCTGCATCAAATTGCTTGCGCTTAGCCTCGTCACTCAACAATGTATAAGCACTGGCGACTTCTTTGAATTGTTCTTCAGCTTTTTTGTTGCCGGGGTTGAGGTCAGGATGAATTTTTTTTGCAAGCTTGCGATAAGCCTTTTGGATTTCATCTTGCGTAGCCGTTTTTTCGACGCCTAATATTTTATATGGGTCGATGGCCATAGCTGCCTCCACTGTGGCAATATCATAGCATGCTGAGTGGTCATTACAATCGAAGTTGATGAAAATGGGACTAAGTAGCTTCCGAAGCTGCCACCCTTCACGCACATCATTGAGAGCATGATACTGCTGGATAAATGAATTCCCTTAAATGATCCGCGATAGAAGCATTCGAAAAAAAGCCCTACTTTGAACCTGAGACGATATTCGTGCCAGCTTGGCCGTTCAAAATTGAAAGTGCTTCTTCCATTTTGCCAATACCCGCCAATTTTCCGCCCATATTCAAGAAATCAAGTGAAGCCTGAACTTTTGGTGCCATGCTGCCGCTGGCGAAAGTGTGGGATTTAATTTCTTCGACAGTGACCTCACGTAATTGTTTTTGTTGTTCGGTGCCCCACCCGAGATAAACACCGTCGACATCGGTGAGCAGCAGCAACGCGTCTGCATTGATTTGCTCAGCAAGCAGGGCGCTGGCGAAATCTTTGTCGATCACGGCTTCAATGCCGGCGAAGCTTCCATCGTCTCGTTTAACAACAGGTATACCGCCGCCGCCCGCGCAAATAACGATGACGCCATGCTGGATCAAAAGTTGGATGACGCCGATTTCTAATATTCGCTTTGGCGTAGGAGATGGCACGCTGCGCCTGAAATGTGATCCGTCAGGCATCATATTCCAACCATATTTAGCAGAGAGTTCTACTGACTTCTGTTTGTCATAGATAGGGCCAATGGGCTTTGATGGATTCCTAAATGCGGGGTCGTCTGCATTCACCTCGATTTGCGTGAGCAGTGTGGCTACTTCCTGACCCGGAGATGCAACATTACTGAGCGCTTGCTCAATCATGTAGCCAATCATGCCTTGCGTCTCAGCCGTGAGAACGTCGATAGGGCTGGCGCTGGCGGCATCATAGGCCAAGCCTCGGAGTGCAAGCAATCCAACCTGCGGTCCATTGCCATTAGTGATGACAACTTCGTGGCCGGCTTTGATTATTTCATTGATGGCAAGTGCTGCACGTTTAACATTGGCCCGCTGGGTTTCTGCGGTCATGACCTCGCCACGCTTGAGAATTGCATTTCCGCCCAGAGCAATGACAACCCGCATGATCTAGCTTGCAAGCGTTGCAACAAGAATTGCTTTTATAGTGTGCATGCGGTTTTCGGCTTGATCAAAAACGATCGATGCTTTGGATTCAAAAACGTCTTCTGTCACTTCCATTGCCTCAATTTTGAATTTTTCTTGAATGTCCTTGCCAACTTTCGTTTCCGCGTTGTGAAAAGCGGGTAGACAATGCATGAATTTGACCTTCGGATTTTCGGTCATACGCATCACATCGGCATTGATTTGATAGGGTTTTAGAAGCTTAATGCGCTCGGCCCATTTTTCCTCGGGTTCGCCCATTGAAAGCCAAACATCCGTATAAAGAAAATCGCAATTCTTAATTCCATCTTTCAGGTTTTCTGTAATCGTCACTTTGGCCTTGGTTTTCTGGGCCATTGAATTTGCTTCATCAATGATGCTTTGTTGTGGCCAGCATTGCTTGGGCGCGCAAAGCCTTACATCCATGCCCATCTTGGCGCCACCGATTAAAAGTGAATCGCCCATGTTGTTACCAGCATCACCTAAAAAACAAAATTTCATGTCGCTGAGTTTCTTATTGCTGTGTTCTCTCATGGTCATCAGATCAGCCAGAACTTGCGTCGGGTGAAACTGATCGGTAAGACCATTATAAACTGGCACGCCTGCATATTTGGCGAGCACCTCCACGATGTCCTGACCAAAGCCGCGGTATTCGATTGCATCATAAACGCGGCCGAGAACACGTGCGGTATCTTTCATCGACTCTTTTTGACCAATCTGGGTTCCACTTGGCCCAAGATAGGTAACGTGCGCACCTTGATCATAGGCCGCAACTTCAAAGCCGATGCGTGTCCTCGTTGAATTTTTTTCGAAAATCAGTGCAATATTCTTGCCCTTGAGTTTTTTCTTTTCAGCGCCCGATTTCTTTGCGGCCTTTAAATTTGCGGCAAGATCCAGCAGGTATTTTATTTCACGCGGTTCAAAGTCTCGAAGCGTGAGGACACAGCGATTTCTAAGACGATGAGACATGGCATTTTCCTTCTTAAGCGTCGCGCGCGATAGGACAGGTCATGCAATGGCTGCCGCCTCGCCCACGACCGAGTTCAGCACCACGGATTGTGATGACTTCAATTCCAGCTTTTCGAAGCAAGGTATTCGTGTAAACATTGCGGTCGTAACCAATGACCACACCTGGCTCGAGGGCGATCAAATTATTGCCGTCATCCCATTGTTCACGTTCTTGTTCAGCGGCATCACCGCCGGTCGCTATAATGTTGAGTTTTTTAATTTTGAGACATTCGGCGATCACTTCGAAAATATGCGCGCTCTCAACATGAACCTCAACTGATGCCTCTTTCTTGCCCGCGCGCAGGCTGTAGCAAACCAGCTGGTCGGCCACATCAACAAAGCTAGTGGCGGTTGCGCGGTCAACCAGAGTGAGCACCGTATCAAGATGCATAGCCGAGCGTGACTTGGGCATTTGGCAGGCGATCACGCGTGTTGCGACTCCCGCTTTAAATAAGGCGCGTGCCAATTGCCCCACCGCTTGTGGGGTTGAACGCTCCCCCATGCCAATGAGCACAGCGCCATTGCCGATGGGCATAATGTCGCCTCCCTCTAATGTCGCGGGGCCGAAATCTTGATCGGCATCCCCCCACCAAGTTTTGAATGCGCTCTGCTTGAACCGGGAATGGTATTTATAAACAGCTGCGGTCAGAAGCGTTTCTTGGCGGCGGGCTGGCCAATGCATGGGATTGACCGTGACACCACCATAAATCCAAGCACTCGTGTCCCTTGTGAAAATTAAATTGGGCAGCGGCGGCGTGATGAAGCCCTCGGATCCAAGATAAAGGCCGAACATGCCTTGGGTTTTGAAGGGCACATCACTCACAGTAATTCCGCCGACAAGAAATTCAGCCAATTGTTCGGGCGGCAGAGATTTTAGCCAACTGGTCAACTCATCCATCATGCCAATTCCGATGTGGTTTTCTGTGAACTTGCGATCAAATATCCATTGGCGAGGTTCATCTTCGGATACAATATTAGCGAGAAGTTCATGCATCTCGAGCACTTCGATGCCGCGCTGCTTCATCTTTTCGCTAAAGTCATGGTGATCACTTTTGGCTTGTTGCACCCAGAATACATCATCAAACAAATAGGAGTCACAATTCGAGGGTGTGAGCCTTTGGTGGGCCAATCCCGGACGACAGGTCAAAACAGTGCGGAGCTTTCCGGTCTCGGAATAGACCCCAAGCGGAGCATGCTTAGTTTCAGTTTGTTTCATCACAGGGCGCTCAACTTTCCAGTCATCATCATGTACCCAGCAATACCAGCGGCCAGCACTATTCCAATTGCGATAAGCGCTTCCGTCGCATTAAAGGCTTTTTCATTGCGGTTTTTACGAGCCCACCAGTAAATTAAAATACCGGGCGCATAGAGCAGCGCGCACATCAAAAGATAGTTGGCACCAGCTGCATAGATCAGCCAGATCCCAAATAATGTGGCGATGAGACCAGTGACCATGTCTCGCCCTTTACCTTCGCTGGCATCATAGCTCTCACCAGTCACCGCGAGTTTGAACGCATAGGCTCCTGATAAAACATAAGGCACCAGTATGGCGGTCGCTGAAATATAGAACAAGGCGAGATAGGTCGAGTTTGCATAGAAAGTGATGATCAGGAAAATCTGTACGGCGATATTGGTGATCCACAATGAACCTGCGGGCGAGCCGTTTTTATTTTCGATTGCGAACACCGCTGGCATCATGCCTTCTCGCGCCGCACGGTAAGGAATTTCAGCCGCAAACAATGTCCAACTCAGAAATGCTCCTGTGACAGAGATCACTATACCGATGCGAACCAACACAGAGCCCCAAGGACCAACCGCTTTTTCAAGAACATTTGCCATGGAAGCCGCGGCAGGCAATGCGCCCAGTTCTGGTTGGGTCATCACACCGAAGGATAAAAGTGACACCAGCATGTAGATAATCAGAGCAACCACAAATCCGATGATCGTCGCAGTTCCGATATCCTCGCGTCGTTCAGCACGGGCTGAAACAACGCTTGCTCCTTCAATACCAATAAACACCCAAAGAGTTACTAACATGGTGCTTTTTACTTGGCTCATGATGCTGCCCAAGGCAGGAGTGCCTGACCCCCAAAAATCAAAATTGAAAGTCGGTAGTTTAAAGGCGATCAACACGGCGACAATGAAAATGAAAATGGGAGCGAGCTTTGCAATTGTAGTGACCACATTGATGATGGCAGCCTGCTTGATGCCCATTAAAATGAGCCCGTGGATCAACCACAGTAAAATCGAAGCGCCAACAATGCCCTGCCAAGTGTTACCTTCGGCACCGAAGGCTGGAAAGAAATAACTCAGAGCGCCAAATATCAGCACGACATAAGACACATTGCCGATCCACGCACTGAGCCAATAGCCCCATGCGCTGTTGAACCCGACGAAATCACCAAAGCCAGCGCGCGCGTAAGCATAAGGCCCTGCATCGAGTTTGGGTTTTCGCATAGAGAGGCTTTGGTAGACAAAAGCCAGCGCCAACATGCCAACACCCGTAATCAGCCAACCGATCATGACGGCTGCAGGTGATGCCCCCTTGGCCATGTTCTGCGGCAGGCTGGAAACGCCACCACCTATCATCGAACCCACGACGAGAGCAATTAAGGAAAACAAACCAAGCTTCCCTGCTGTAGGCTCGGCAGCAATCGTTTTTGATGTGGTGGGAGATACAGATACCGACATAATCAAGCTCCTATGTTTGAGCGCAGTGATAGCAATCCACGAGCGAAGTGACAGGCTCGGAATCTACTCATTGCCGATCAATTTAAGGTAGTGCATCGTCGGAGCGCGATCATTGATCTAGGTCAATATCCAATCAGTGATTGACCTATTTAATTGCCAGCGAACCTATTGAGAGAGGTTTCGATGAAATATGACACGACTGACTGCGCTTTATACTAGATTTCACAGCGTCGTTTTGGTTGCCATTGCTGGCGTTGGACTCAGCGTCGGCTTAGGATTGTGGTGGTTAGGGCTTTATATTCAAGCTGAGTATATTTGGGGCATTGCAACCGCGCCCATTTTGCTGGGGCTGTTAATTCAGATCGTTGCTTCGCTACGGCATGGAGATGTTGGGCTTGATATCGTGGCTGCCCTCTCAATGAGTGCGGCCCTCGCATTTGGCCAAACACTTGCTGGCAATGTTGTGGCGCTAATGTATTCCGGTGGGCAAATTTTAGAAATCTTCGCTCAGGGTCGTGCTAAAAAAGAAATGACAGCATTGCTCGGGCGTGTTGCACGAACAGCAATGAAATATACCGGAAGGACACTTGAAGAAGTCCCTATTGCATCGTTAGTGGCGGGAGATCGTTTGTTAATCCGCAAAGGCGAGGTGCTGCCGGTCGATGGCCATGTAGCGGACACGAGCGCCACCCTTGATCTTGCAGCTCTCACCGGAGAATCCTTGCCCAAAACAATTCGTGCAGGTGGTGAAGCACTCAGCGGATCAACTTCATTGGGTTCAGCCTTTGATCTTGTTGTTAGCAGGCCTGCATCAGAAAGCACTTATGCTGGTATTGTGCGCTTGGTGGAAGCGGCACAATCAAGCAAGGCCCCGATGGCCCGGATGGCAGATCGATATGCGATTTGGTTTCTGCTTCTCACAGTCATCATTTCTGGCGCCGCTTGGTTAATTACAAAAGATCCATTGCGCGCACTTGCTGTGCTTGTCGTTGCTACACCCTGTCCGTTAATCCTCGCTGTGCCTGTTGCTATCATTTCGGGCATGTCGCGCGCAGCTAAGGCAGGTGTTCTGGTGAAAGGTGGGGGCGTTTTAGAGGCCTTGGCGCAAATCAAAACTGTTGTTCTCGATAAAACCGGAACACTCACTAACGGCATGGCTACAATTACAGAGATCAAGGTTTCTAAAACGTTTGATGAATCTGAGGTCTTGCGCGTTGCTGCCAGTCTTGATCAGGCCTCTGGCCACGTCGTTGCTCAAGCGCTCATCACCGCGGCAAGTGCGAAAGATCTAATTCTGAGCACGCCCACAGCGGTGACGGAAAAGCCCGGTTCTGGCCTCAAAGGTATTGTCGACCGCAAGCGCGTTGCTATTGGCGGTCGTGCCTATGTTCAAACGACTGCGACGCGTAAAGGCTTCGAAACTCTCTATACGGGGTTGCCGCCAGATGCACAGACGGTCGCCATCGCCATATCAGGGCATGCGGCTGGCGTAATTGTTCTGCAGGACCAAATTCGAACCGATGCTAAAACTGTTCTTCAAGATCTTCGCGCGGCGGGCGTATCACGCATCGTTTTGGCTTCTGGTGACCGAAGTGAGATTGCCGAAGCCATCGGCAAAGAACTTGGCATTGATCTCATTCTGGGCGACCTCAGCCCAGCCGACAAAGTAGCAGCCGTGCAACATGAAGCCGCTATTGGCCGCGTCATGATGGTCGGAGATGGCGTTAATGATGCACCTGCCCTTGCGGTCGCAGATGTGGGTGTGGCCATGGGCGCACGCGGCACGGCATCATCGTCAGAAGCCGCAGGGGTGGTTCTGCTCGTTGATGAACTAGCACCTTTGGCAAAGGCGATTAGTATTGCCAAGCATACCCGCGTCATTGCCCTACAAAGTGTGACGGTTGGGCTTGGCCTCTCCATTGCGGCGATGTGTGTTGCCGCATTGGGTTTTCTGCCACCCATTCAGGGCGCGCTTTTTCAAGAGCTCATTGATGTCTCAGTTATTTTGAATGGATTGCGGGCCTTAAGATAGCACTCAACTCATCCGTTTTATAAATTATGCTCAGGGAATGAAAAGACCGTGCCAGATCAAGCCAACACCTATTGGGCCGATAACGAGGCTAATCTCTTTGCGAAGTTTAAGAGCAGCACAACGGGGCTTTCGTCAATTGAAGCCGCTCAACGCCTAAAAACCTATGGTGCTAACCGTGTGACTGACAAGAAGGCTGTTGGCCCGTTGAAACTTTTGCTTCGACAGTTTGAAAGCCCGTTGCTTCTGGTATTGATCTTCGGTGCGGTACTGTCGGCAATTTTGCAGCAGTGGACCGATGCCAGTATCATCATTGTCATTGTTGTTACGAGCTCGCTGCTTGGATTTTATCAAGAATACAAAGCATCGGCAGCGCTGTTGGAGTTGACGCAACGGTTGGCCCTTTCTGCAAAAGTTTTGCGTGATGGAAAAATCGTTTCTGTGCCCGCCGCCGATCTTGTGCCTGGCGACATTCTTCAGCTTTCGGCAGGAAATCTTGTTCCTGCAGATGGCGTTGTTCTATCCGCTACTGACTTTCTGGTCAGCGAAGCTTCCCTTACGGGCGAGTCGATGCCCGTCGAAAAGAAACCGGGAGCCGTAGAGGCGGGTGCCACTTTGGGGCAAAGAACCAATTCAGCTTTCTCCGGAACGTCAGTGCGCAGCGGGCAGGCCACTTTGCTGGTCGCTGCCACAGGCCAGAAGACAGCATTGGGCAATGTTGCTAAATTGATTGGGGCTGCGGAACCTGAAACTGAGTTTGCGCGTGGCGTTCGACAGTTTGGCTATCTGCTCATCAAAGTTGTGATCATCATGGTCCTGTTCGTGTTGATTGCTAGCCAATTGTTGGGGCGACCATTCATTGAATCATTGCTGTTTTCAGTGGCGCTCGCTGTTGGCATTACGCCGGAATTACTTCCCGCAATCGTCACGGTCACTTTGTCAACGGGTGCTCGAGCCATGGCAAAGGAAGGCGTCATCGTTCGCCGGCTTGAAGCTCTGGAAAATCTGGGCAGCATGGATGTCTTATGCACTGATAAGACCGGGACATTGACTGAAGGCACGGTTACACTTTCGTCAGCAGTTGATCTGGGCGGCAAAGACAGCGCAGATCTTATGAAATTGGCATATCTCAACGCCGCGATGGAAACTGGAATTGAAAATCCACTCGATCAAGCCATCATGGTGGCTGGCGAAAAAATTGACCTGACGATTGAGGGCTACGTCAAAGTAGATGAGATTCCTTATGACTTTATCCGCAAACGTTTGACGATCGTGGTCAAGAACAGCGTTAAAACCAAGAATTGTCTCATCATCACTAAAGGTTCCTTCAAGGCGATATTGGCGGTTTGCAGCCATGCGCAAATTGCTGGCAAGACCGTGGCGCTCAGTCCAACTGTGCAAAAACGGCTGCAAGAGATGGTCGACAAACAGGGCGAAGATGGATTTCGCATTCTTGCTTTGGCCACTGGCGACGTGAAAGCAAAGCCAGACTATACAATCAAGGACGAGCGCGATTTGACGCTTATCGGATTTTTACTGTTTGCCGATCCGCCAAAAGCTGATGCCCGCAAAGCTATCGACGATCTTTTAGCACTCGGTATTCAGCTTAAAATCATTACGGGTGATAATAGCCAAGTCGCCGTTCATGTCGCAAAAGCTGTTGGGCTGGGTGTTGACCACATTCTTACCGGATTAAAAATCAGCCAGCTGAATGATGATGCCCTAACGTTGCTAGCTGATAAGACCGAAATATTTGCCGAGATAGATCCTCAGCAAAAGGAGCGCATTATTCGGGCGCTACAAAAGCGCGGTCATGCCGTTGGCTATTTGGGTGATGGCATTAATGATGCACCTGCATTACAGGCCGCCGATGTTGGCATTTCGGTGGATCAAGCTGTCGACGTAGCGCGGCAAAGTGCTGATATTGTATTGCTCAAACGCGATCTTGGCGTTCTCAAGCTTGGCGTTGAAAGTGGAAGGCGCACATTTGCAAATACTTTAAAATATATTTCTATCACCACCAGTGCCAATTTCGGCAACATGGTGAGTATGGCTTTGGCCACACCATTCCTTCCGTTTTTGCCGCTTGTCGCAAAACAAATTCTACTCAATAATTTTCTATCCGATATTCCGTCCATCGCAATTTCAACCGATAATGTGGATATTGAACAGGCACGGCAACCCGAAAGGTGGAACGTTGGCGAGGTTCAGCGCTTCATGATTGTGTTTGGCTTGGTGAGTTCGGTATTTGATATCATCACCTTTATTCTACTCCTCAAATTTAATGCGGCTGGCCAAGCAGAATTCCAAACCGTGTGGTTTGTTGTCTCTCTGCTTACTGAAATTGCAGTTGTCTTTAGTTTGCGAACCCGAATGGTTTTTTATCGAAGCAGGCCGGGAAACGCCCTTATTATCGTGAGCATGATTGTAGCAGCTATCGCAATCGCAATACCTTATCTGGGCTATGTGACTCGCATCTTCGGGTTTGTTCCCATTCCAACTCCAGTGTTGGGCGCATTAATCGTAATCGTCTTGACCTATATTGGTGTAACGGAGATTGCCAAACATTGGTTTTACAAATCATCACAGCACCGCACACTTTGACACCTGCCAATTAGCGAAACGAAAGAAAAATCGCAAAAAAAAGAAAGCCTCATTGCTCTGGGTTTTTGAGTTGGGGGACGTGAATTACGGTGTCATTGCCTGTATAGATCGCTAGGCTGTGATGATAACTTTCAGAGCTTTGGTTTCGGCGGCGCGGCCGAAGGTGTCATATGCTTCAATAATTTGATCGAGCTTGAAATGATGTGTGATCAATTTCACTGGATCGATCTTTTTGGACTGTACGGTTTTGAGCAACATCGACGTGGTCACAGTATCGACGAGGCGTGTGGTGATTGAAATATTGTGCGACCAAAGCCGTTCAAGATGCAGATCAACCTTATGGCCATGAACACCGATATTGGCGATGACACCGCCTGGGGCCACCAAGTCTTGGCAGAGTTCGAATGTTGCGGCGATGCCCACAGCTTCGATTGCCGTATCAACGCCGCGACCATCTGTTAGCTTTTTAACTGCTTCAGCAGCTTTACCATCCTTACTGTTGATGACCTGTGTTGCCCCAAATTGCTTGGCAATTTTGAGGCGGTTATCATCAAGATCAATCATGATGATTTCAGCTGGCGAATAGAGTTGGGCTGTCAGAAGTGCAGCCAATCCTATGGGCCCGGCGCCGACAATGGCGACGGTTGAACCGGGTGCCACTTTGCCGTTCAACACCCCACATTCAAATCCAGTTGGTAGAATGTCGCTGAGCATCACCAAGGCTTCCTCATCGCCACCTTTGGGGATAGGATAAAGGCTGGTGTCTGCATGCGGTGTTCGCACATATTCAGCTTGAGTGCCGTCAATCTCGTTGCCAAGAATCCAGCCTCCAGTGGTGCAATGTGAATACATGCCCCGCCTACAATAGTCGCAATGGCCACAGGACGAGACGCATGAAATGATCACATGATCACCAACTTTAAATGTTCTCACCGCAGAACCTACAGCATCAACAATGCCAACGCCTTCATGGCCCAGAATTGTGCCTGCCTTGCAGGTGGGAACATCGCCTTTCAAAATATGCAGGTCTGTTCCGCAGATCGTGGTTTTGGTGATCTTGATAATTGCGTCACCCGGCTCTTTGATTTCTGGCTTTGGTCGATCTTCCAGCGCCTTTTGACCGGGGCCTTTATAGATGAATGCTTTCATGGCGAACTCCTGCATGGTGTGATGTGGTCAATTTTGAACCCATGCGCTCAACCGGCCAAGAATCGGAATCTACTCAGACAGCCGATATAAGTAGATTCCGAACCTTTATGAGGGAGAACCAAAGCGCCATTCTAAAATGGCAATCGGATTGAAAATTTAGATATGGCTCAAGCGCTAGAAGCAAAAAACTTTTGGTCAACTCTTAAAAAGTGGAAATGGACAATAATCGGGCTCGTCGTGGTGCTTGGAGTTGCGGCCAATTTTGCGCTGCCTTGGTATTTGGGTCCAAAAGTCACCACGGTTGCTGTGACCAAAGGTAATGTTATTCAAACCTTGGTTGTCAGCGGCACAATCGCCAATCCAAACCGCGTTGACATCAGCCCGCAAATGACTGGCGTTGTTGCAGAAGTATCGGCGCGTGAGGGCCAGTTTGTGACGGAAGGACAACCACTCATTATTTTGGATGACCGGGAATTGCGCGCTAGCTTTGCCCAAGCTGTGGCAACTGTTGGGCAGAGCGAAATGAAACTTCGCCAGATGCGCGAAGCAACCCTTCCTTCGGCACAGCAAACACTCAATCAAACAATTGCCAGCTTGAAGCAGGCACAAAGCCAATTTGATCGCACCTCAACACTGCACGGAAAGCGCATTGTTTCTGACGCCGCACTTGAAGGTGTTATCCGCGATCTCGCCCAGGCAAACGCAGCAAAGAATAACGCAGAACTCAATTTGCACTCAATGCAACCAAACGGCAGCGATTATACTTCCGCAGAACAGGCCCTTGCCCAAGCGCAGGCCAATGTGCGCGGCGTTCAAGCCAAGATGGCTTATGCAATAATACGCGCTCCATTGCCTGGAACAGTGATCAACAGAAGCGTTGAGCAGGGAAGTGTCGTACAGCCCGGCAAGGTGTTGATGGTTCTATCACCCCAAGGGAAATCCGAAGTAACAGTTCTCATTGATGAAAAAAACTTGAGCTTGATTGCGCTGGGCCAATCATCGTTGATATCGGCCGATGCTTTTCCGGATCAAAGTTTCCCTGCCACGTTAAGCTACATTCAACCGTCCATTGATCCCAATCGCGGCTCGGTTCAGGTGAAACTTGATGTTGCTGACCCGCCAAAGTTTATCATGCAGGATATGACTGTATCGGTCGATATCGAAGTTGCAAAACATAGCGATGTCTTGTTGGTGCCGGTCAACGCGGTTCATGATTTGCTTACCAAAAAACCTTGGGTTTTGAAAGTTGATGGAACTTACGCCCTGCGTTGGGACGTCACACTTGGTGTAAAAGGTGTGACAGAGGTTGAAATCGCGTCAGGCCTCAAACTTGGCGATATGCTTATTCCACTAAGCAATGTTGGTGTCATGACTGGTCAAAAGATCAGACCTCTCCCAGCTGCGTTAAGCCCATGAATAAGTTTCTGCCGTTTGAATGGATTGTGGCGGTACGCTTCCTCATCGAAGGTGCGGCTCAAACCGCCATGATCATTGTCGGAACATCAGTTGGCGTTGGAGTTATTGTTTTTATGTCTGCGATGCTTACCGCGATTCAAGGTAATTTTCTTGATCGTATTTTGAATACTCAAGCTCATATTGTGGTCTATCAACCCGACACGGTTTCCAGACCGCTTTTCAGGAATGCTGAGTTTACGGAACTCGCAGTTGTTCAAAAACCTGCGCAACATATTTCTCCCATCGACCAATGGCAGAAAACACTTCAACAAGTGCGCGGCATGAATAATATTGCAGTTGCAGCGCCAGTCGTTTCAGGCAATGCACAAGTGGTTCAGGGTGCCACAGCTAAATCGCTCAGTATCAGTGGTATTGAACCTTCTAGTTATTTTGGGATCGTTAAAGTGCCAAGCCTGATTGTATCTGGCAGCGCAGAGCTGACAACACAAAATGTTTTGGTTGGAACTGATTTTGCTCGAAAAATGGGTGCGGTTGTGGGCGATAAAATCCGCATCACCGCGCTGTCCGGCCAGCAATTAATGCTGGTGATCGGAGGCATTTTTGATTTGGGGAACCGGGGTGCCAACGAACGTACAGCTTATGTGTCGTTGAGAACAGCACAGTCAATGATGGCCGTTAAGGGTGGTGTTATTACAATTGAAGTTACCGTAGGCGACCCTTACGCTGCTGAAACAATTGCACAAGAAATTGCTGCAACGACCGGATTGACCGCTGACAGCTGGATTAAAACCAACGCTCAATTTTTCACGGCCATGACAACACAAAAGCTTTCGTTCACCGTTATTAATTTCTTTATCGCGCTTTCTGTTGCCTTCGGCATTGCCAGTGTTTTGGTGGTTTCGGTTGTGCAGAGATCAAAGGAGATTGGCATTCTACGGGCGATGGGTTCGTCGCAGGGTCAAATTCTGCGCATCTTTATTATTCAGGGTGGCATTGTCGGCTTGCTGGGATCAATTGGTGGATCGATGCTTGGGTTTCTCATTGTGTTTTTGTTTGGCACATTCACGCGCAATGCGGATGGAACAGCACTCTTCACAATAACGATCACCCCCTTGCTCATGTTGGAAACGGCGGCAGTTGCAACACTTGCAGGCCTTGCTGCGGCGATGGTTCCAGCCATGAACGCTGCCAAGCTTGATCCCGTGGTGGCGATCCGTGGTTGATAATACAAAGGCAGAAGCCGTTTTACATCTTGAAAACGTGTGCAAGAATTATAACCCCGGCACGGCGTTTGAAGCCAAGGTGTTGAAGGACATCAACCTCACTTTGAACAAAGGTGAATTTTGCGCACTCATCGGCCCGTCAGGATCAGGTAAAAGCACGTTGTTAAACATCATTGGCCTTCTCGATCGTCCTACGAGTGGGAAGCTGTTTTTGAACGGCGAAGAGACCAGCGTCATGAAAGATAAAGAACTCACTCACCTTCGTGGTAAAAGCATTGGCTTTGTGTTTCAATATCATCACCTCATCACAGCTTTCACAGCCGTTGAAAATGTGATGATGCCTTTTCTGATCGATAAAGGCTGGCCTGATGATGATATGCGAAAACGGGCTGAAGCACTTATTGAACAAGTCGACCTCACCCAATGGAAGGATAATGGCGCTGCCAATATGTCGGGTGGCCAGCAGCAGCGCGTTGCAATTGCTAGGGCCTTGGCGATGAATCCGGCATTGGTTCTGGCTGATGAACCAACGGGAAATTTAGATGGTAAATCTGCTGATGTAGCGTTTGATTTGATGCGCAAGGTCAATCAGGAAAATGGCACGACGTTTCTCATCGTCACGCACAACATGGAATTGGCAAAACGCACTGACCGTATTGTTGAGGTGGTGGATGGGCGAATTGTGTAATTTACACCCAGTTATGTTCGCTCGCTCAGTTTGCCTTCACTCCAAAAATATCGCGCTAGAAAAAACATCGCCATTGGAAATGTCACAAGCCAGAGAGCGCCTATGTAAATGAGTTGTGGGAATACGAATTGCATAAATAGAAATGGCGCTAAAAGTCCGTTTGCAATGAACCATAATCGCACTGCGCGCCGAGAATCATGACCTACAAAGGCGGGTGCAGCAAATAGAGTTGCCATGCTCATCAGCGTATATCCCAGAAGATCTACGGCGGTCAGGAATTGCCCTGGGTTACAACATTTGATCAGGGCCACGCCTGCAACATCTCCACGAAGTTCATGTGGAATGACGATGGTGAGCTGAGTAACATAAACGATGCTCACCATCACAGCATACATAATTGCCAAAGCCAGTGCCGAAAGACTCCAGATTTGTTTGGCAGGCGCCGTGGTGACATGCACCGCAACCATGGTAAGTACAAAAGCGGTCGCGAGAGCCAATGACGGCGCAAAAATCAATATCCGATCCCATGGGTCAACCAGAACTCCAGCCACCTGTAAAAGTTGAGGAATGCCATAACCAATGCTGGCCACCAAAGCGGCGATCGCTGCCCACATTCCAAATCTGGTGTTCATTGAATGAGTCATATCGGTGTTCGCCTCCATAAAACAAACGCGAAAATGAGTCCGGCCAAGAACATTGGGCCGAATATAATCTTGGTTCTTGCCGCCATCCACTCTGGCAAATAGATATCAAAATTTGCGCGACGATCTTTGGTGTAGCGAGATGCAATGAGCAGAATATTCTGAGAGTGCCCCATATTATTTAATTACTGCTTCAAGTGGCCTTCGCGCCGAATAGGGCATGGGTGGACCGTAGCCAAAACGCATCACAATATCCGGTCTGCGCCCCGGCATGCCGACAAGCGCGGCCAAATCTGGCCTGAACTTTGCGACTTCAACGGGCTGGTTCATAAACGCAGTCTTCAGACCAAGTGCGGTGGCCTGCAAGGCAAAGCGTTGGCAGGCGCGCCCGACTTTTGTCCAATGCTCATGGTCTTCAGTCTCGGAAACAAACACCGCAATGCCCGATGATGAATCAATCTGCTTGGCATATTTATCATTCTCGGATTTTGCCGAGTAAGTCAGATCAACCATCACAGGTCCTAGCCAATTGGGCATATTGGGACTGCCACTTGTCGCGCTGTACAACCCGTCACCCTTCGTGAGAGCTTCATGAGGATTATATCTGAGCCAAGATTTGAGTTCGCGCAAATAGGCCGCATCAGTCATTTGTAGTGTGTTCGCCGCAATAACAATATCGCGTAGCCTATAAATTTTTGGACGATCACTAATTAAAACAACATCTACGCCAGAGATTTTCGCAGCATCGAACAATAGCGCAAGATCGGAGGTTGGAACAATTCTTCCATCATAAATATTGCGGGTCGATTGCCTCTGCGTGATAGCAGCAAGCAAGGGCGAAGTCATTTTTAGCCCTACGCGGAAATTATAGTTTAATCCACCATTTTCAGATGAATCAAAACTCATCTCACCGCCATGGCCACCAGACTCCACCGCAATGATCATATTTTCTGCAGCACATCCTAGGCTCACAAAGAGATGATGATCATCTGGGTCAACCACGATCGTTCTTCTTGAATAATCGGGTCGAATTTGAATTTTGTTGGGTCCGATTTGAAATGACCATGCTTGCGTATTATGGCTGTTTGCCGCGCATGTTGCTAAACGGACATACTCTTTAAGTTCCGGATTTTCAGCCAGAGTTGCTCGGGTCTTCGATACTGAATCATCGTATTCCTGTTTCGATCCCATATCGCGGTAAGTTGCAGCTCCAAACCCGGCCAGTGCCACAATTGTACCGCTTCCGCCTATCAGCACTGCGCGCTTGTTCACAGCTTTAACTCCTGAATTGAAAATTCCTGTCGTCTCAACTGCAGATCAGACGGCAATTTTGTTTCGTGTTAGCGGTCCAGCAAAGACACAATATCCTTGCTTTTTGTGTCTCTGATGCGAACTGCTTCAATGCCAAGATTGCTATTGTACTCGCGACTGTATTTTACTTCACAACTTGTGTAAAAAACTAGGCTCGGAATTTACTCAGAACTGTGAATAAGCAACCAACATTGACCCCTTTGGGCGTCAAATCCCGACCCATAAGTATCCTTGGTTACCTTGTTCACTGCAGGGTCTCAAATTCTAAAGCTGTAGGTCAATGTTCAATAACGATGCTTGGCTAAGCAGCACGCTGCTTCACAGAGATCATCACCAAGGAACCGAATACGACTTATCCCGAGCCGCAAGTTCAATCGTTGGCAAGCCAGTGTGTGAAGTCGATTGCGACAGTTGAAGATCTCGGTGAAAATTAACACAGAGATGGAACCGATGCGCGGCAAGTCCCTTGCTGGTGCAGTATCTGCACAAGGTATTCAGTGGGAGTGGGGACCGCGCCGTGGAATTGGCATTTAGCAAAGTGAGTTCTCCTCTTTTCCCGCTTTTCACAATTGAGCGAATACACAAATTGCATCATCTTCAGGCATGAACGAACGAAAGTGAGTGCCGTCATGAGACGCCGCCAAGATCCAAAGATCAAGCTCACTGTTTATATCTCGCGGACAGTTGCCGGACAGCTTAATCTTGCCTGCAAGGACAGGACGAAGAACAAGTCGAAGCTCACCGAAACAGCGCTCGCCCAGTTGCTGTCTCCGCAACGCGATAACGAGCAAGAAAGCGCAACGCAAAGGCGTCTCGACAGGTTATCGCGGGACGTCAATCTCAACCACTGTCACCAGCAGATCGTAATTGAAGGTTTAGGCCTGTTCATTCGACACTACCTCGCAATTTCACCACCGTTGCCGCATGCTGAACAACAAGCAGCACAGGCCATTGGCCAACAGCGCTTCCAACGCTTCATCGAACAGCTTGGCAGAAGGCTGGCAAGCACCACTACTCTGGTCACCGAAATCTCGGATCAGCTTGCCAGTCATGTGCCCAAAGCTAGCTCGGACGAGCCTGTTCCAAACGCGGCACAAACAACAGTACCAGACGGTTCTTTTAAATCGTAAGCGTCACCAAAATGACTTGACGAGTGGAGAGCAGACACCGCGCGCAGGATGGGCGGTCGCTTTCTGCTAGGTCCGCTGCGGCAGGCCGCAACAGCGCAAGCTCACTCTGTTCAGAAAAGCAGTCGCAAACAAATATTTTTTGAGCTTGGTTGCTAGCTGGTTGCTAGGGCATTTTTACCGCTAACGCACCACCAGCTAAGTCTTTGAAAAGATTGGTGGAGCCAGGCGGAATCGAACCGCCGACCTCTTGCATGCCATGCAAGCGCTCTACCAACTGAGCTATGACCCCTTTGCTGCTATAGGCAGACTTTTGAATTGCCGCGGAACCTAGTCGGGCCCTGCTGCGGATTCAAGTGTTATTGTTCTTCGTCGTCGTCCTTGCCGCCACCTTCGACAAGATCATCCATGTTGCCTTCATCCTCTTCTTCAACAAGAAAGGTGTCATCTTCATCATCGGTTGTGGTTTCGGCAGCGTCTTCGCCCAGATCCACATCCTCAATGCCTGCGGTTTCGTCATCGGCCTTTTCTTCGGCTTCCACTTCGTCGAGGCTGACCAATTCGACTTCACCTGTGTCTGCATCATCGCCCTGTTCAACCTCGCGTGGCTTGGGGGCTGGTTGCGGCACGGAACCTGGGTAATCAGCCTTAGAAGGCAAAATGGACATGGCCACAAAGCTGGTTGCGCATTTGGGGCAGGTAATAGGGTCTTTCAACAAATCGTAAAACCGCGTTGCGCAATTTGGGCAGGTGCGTTTTGTTCCAAGCTCAGCTTTAACCAAGGGGATATCCTTTCGAGGGGAAATGAGTGATTGGCGCGGCTCATGCCACGGCCCGCCCGGAATGTCAAAAGGGGAGTTTGTGTCTGGCACTTTAAGCCTGCTCGAAGCGCTGTATGAAGGGCTTTGTGTTTGCCGGCCCTAGTGACATGCTTTTTAATCCCGTGTAATCCCGCGGCATGACCCAAGCTTCCGCTCCAACTCCGCTCATCTCGCGCAAAACCACTTCCCTCAAAGGCACACTTAAAGTGCCAGGTGATAAATCGATGTCGCATCGCTCGCTGATGTTTGGAGCAATAGCCACGGGCCAAACGCGCATTTCAGGGCTTCTGGAGGCGGAGGATGTGGTGAATACAGCCAAGGCGATGGCAGCCCTTGGAGCAAAGACCACCAGGTTGCCAAGCGGGGAATGGCTGGTGGACGGTGTTGGAATTGGGGGGTTGAAGTCTCCCAAGGGTGATCTGGATTTTGGCAATTCGGGCACGGGTGTTAGGCTTGCCATGGGCCTGATGGCCACCACACACCTAAGCGCGCGCTGCGTGGGAGATGCCAGCCTGTCAGGCCGGCCGATGGCGCGCGTGACCACGCCCCTGCAACAGTTTGGCACCAGGTTTGAAGCGTCTGAGGGCCACAGGCTGCCCTTGATTATTCATGGCAATGCTGATGCAACCCCCATAACCTATACGCTGCCCATGGCCTCGGCTCAGGTAAAATCTGCAATTCTGCTGGCCGGGATCAACACAGCGGGGGTCACCACAGTGATTGAGCCCGTGGCCACTCGTGACCACACCGAAAAAATGCTGGCAGGCTTTGGGGCAAGGCTAAGCGTTCAAGTTGTTGATGGTGCACGGCACATCTCCATTGAAGGCAAACATGAATTGAAGGCGCAAGTTTTGGCTGTGCCGGGAGACCCATCATCGGCGGCGTTCCCAGTGGTGGCCGCCTTGATCACACCAGGTTCACACATCGTGATTGAAAACATCATGCTGAACCCCACACGCACAGGGCTTATCACCACGCTGATTGAAATGGGTGCCGATATCACAATCCATAACCGCCGTGACGCAGGCGGAGAAGAGGTTGGTGATCTGGAAGTGAAACATTCCAATTTGCGCGGCATCAAAGTGCCGCACGCGCGTGCCCCCTCAATGATTGATGAATATCCCATCCTCGCGGTTGCAGCTTCCTTTGCTGAAGGCACCACCCGCATGGAAGGGCTGGAAGAATTGCGCGTTAAAGAAAGTGACCGGCTGGCCGCTGTGGAAGCGGGCCTTCAGGCCAATGGCGTGATGACAAGTTCTGGCCGCGATTGGCTGGAGGTTTCAGGTGGGGGGGCACCGGGCGGAGGCAAGGTTGTCACCCACATGGACCACCGCATTGCCATGAGCTTTCTAGTGATGGGGCTTGCCTCTCGCATCCACGTGAGCATTGATGACAGCGCTTTTATCGCCACCAGCTTTCCAGGCTTTACAGAGCTTTTGAACGGCATGGGTGCAAGGATTTCACCTGCATGATCATTGCAGTAGATGGGCCATCGGCTGCGGGCAAGGGCACGCTGGCCAAGGCGCTGGCCCAGCATTTCAAATTGCATTTTCTCGATACAGGTTCACTTTACCGGCGGGTTGGATTGGCACATTTAAAGCGCGGGGAGGACCCAGCAGAGCTGGCGCGCACCCTAAACCTGACAGAATTTTCCGATGATGCCTTGCGCAGCGAAACAGTGGCACAGGCCGCTTCCAAAATTGCGAGCATTCATGAAGTGCGCGCGGCCCTGCTGGATTTTCAACGCAACTTTGCCAAGCAAAAACCAGGTGCGGTTCTGGATGGCCGCGATATCGGCACGGTGATTTGCCCGCACGCAGATTTTAAATTCTATGTCACAGCCTCTCTGCAAGCGCGGGCGACACGACGATTTCAGGAGTTGCGCAACAGCGGCACAAATCTGGAGCTGGTGACGGATGAGTTGCGCCAGCGCGATAAGCGCGATGCAAAGAACAGCGCGCCCGCTGAAGACGCAATTTTGATTGATACCAGCGAACTTACCCCCGACGAGGTTCTGGCTGAAGTCATCAAGATCATCGACGAGGGACAATGATGTTGAAGTGGTTGCTGGTTTTCGTGCCGATCACGGCGGGTTTGGAATTTTATGTGCACCCGGCCGATTGGATCATTTTCACCAGTGCAGCCCTTTCCATCATTCCCATTGCAGCACTGATGGGGGAGGCTACCGAAAATCTGGCGGTAAAAACGGGCCCTACAATTGGCGGGCTGCTCAACGCCACCTTCGGCAATGCCACCGAGCTGATCATTGCGTTTTTTGCCTTGCGCGCAGGCAAGATTGCGGTGGTGAAAGCCTCTATCACGGGCTCCATGATTGCCAACATGCTGCTGGTGCTGGGTTTGGCGCTTTTTCTGGGTGGTCTGAAATATAAAAAACAGGTGTTCAACAAGGAAGCAGCAGGCGTGTTGTCCAGTCTGCTTCTGATTGTGATGATTGCGTTTCTGGTTCCAGCAATTTTCGATTTTACAGAAAAGGTGGAAGGCATTGGCCCGGCGCAAGTGTTGATCAGCGATGAAAATTTTTCGCTGGCGGCGGCCGTGGTTCTGATCGGGCTTTATATCTGCAACATCATTTTCACACTCGGCACGCACAGGGATTTACTGTCGGCAACTGACACCGAACATCAGGGTCAGGCCTGGCCCATCAAGCGCGGAATTCTGACACTTTCTGCGTGCACGCTGGGTGTGGCGTGGCTGGCGGAGGTTCTGGTGGGGTCACTCGAAGGCTTCAGCCAACAATTGGGCCTTACAGAGGTGTTTGCGGGTTTGATCATCATCCCTATCATCGGCAATGCGGCTGAACATGCGGCATCAGTTTTTGCATTGAAGAATAAATTGGATCTCGCCATTCAGATTGCCCTGGGTGCCACCATTCAGATCGCCCTGCTCGTGGCCCCTATCTTGGTGATTGCATCTTACCTGATTGGAACCCCCATGGATCTGGTCATCCACCGACCGCTTGAGCTGGTGGGGCTTTTCGGGGCGACGATTATTACCGCAAGCGTGGCCCGCGATGGAGAGACCAACTGGCTGGAAGGTGCTATGCTGCTTGGCGTTTACCTGCTGCTGGCGCTGGCGTTTTTCTTTCTGCCGGTGGGGGTGTGATGACGATGGGTGGCCGGATCAAGTCCGGCCATGGACAGTCTAGAGCTAATTATCCATGGCAGGATTTGACCCAAGCTGGTAAAAACCTCATTGCATAGGCTCCAGTGGCACCAGCAGAGCTTTGGCTCGACGTTTCTCTTCAGGTTCTTACCCTTGCGCCCCTACTGCATTTGCGCTATGGCACTGCGATCTTGAGGAATTCGGGATATCACAGGGTGCTATTGGCACCCTCAATTGTTTCCAGCGATGACTGAAAATAGCAGACCTCACTGCTCACTCATTGTTTGAAATGCCCTAACCCGCTGCGGCAAGCAGACTTTTTTGGAATGTTGTGGCTGCGGCCCCGCCAAAATTGAATTGAAGGAAAATACATGGCAAAATCTGCCGTTTCGATGACCCCCACCTTAGAAGATTTTGAAAGCCTGCTGGCCGAGAGCTATGCCGACCGACCCGTGAATGAAAACGTGGTTGTCAAAGGCAAAGTGCTCGCCATTGAAAATGACTTTGTGATCATTGACGTTGGTTTGAAGACCGAAGGCCGCGTGCCCCTTAAAGAATTTGCCATGCCCGGCAAAGATGCCGATGTGAAAGTGGGATCAACTGTTGAAGTTTATCTGGAGCGGATTGAAAACGCCTTGGGTGAAGCCGTGTTGTCGCGTGACAAGGCCAAGCGCGAAGAAGCCTGGACCCATCTGGAAGAAATGACCGCGAAAGCCGAACGTGTTGACGGCGTGATTTTTGGCCGCGTCAAGGGCGGTTTCACAGTTGATCTTGGGGGTGCCGTTGCGTTTCTTCCCGGCTCACAAGTTGACGTTCGCCCGATCCGTGACGTGACCCCTCTCATGCATGTGTCACAACCGTTTGTGATCCTGAAAATGGATCGCCGCCGCGGCAACATTGTTGTCTCGCGCCGCGCTGTGATGGAAGAAACCCGCGCCGAGCAACGCTCCGAACTGGTGCAAAATCTGGCTGAAGGTCAGGTTGTTGATGGTGTGGTCAAGAACATCACAGACTATGGCGCATTCGTTGATTTGGGCGGTATTGATGGTTTGCTGCACGTGACTGATATTGCGTGGAAGCGGGTTAACCATCCCTCAGATGTCTTGACGGTTGGCCAATCTGTCAAAGTTCAAATCGTCCGCATCAATCCGGATACCCAACGCATTTCGTTGGGCATGAAGCAGCTTGACAAGGATCCGTGGGAAATCGTTGCCGAACATTACACCGTGGGCACCAAGGTCAAAGGCAAAGTCACCAATATTACCGATTACGGTGCATTTGTTGAACTGGCCGATGGTATCGAGGGCCTTGTTCACGTTTCAGAAATGAGCTGGACCAAGAAGAACGTTCATCCCGGCAAGATACTTTCGACATCGGAAGAAGTTGAAGTGCAAGTGTTGGAAATCGACAGTTCCAAGCGCCGCATTTCACTCGGCCTCAAGCAGGTTCAAGCCAATCCGTGGGATGCCTTTGCTGCCAAATATCCAAAGGGCACAGTGATGGAAGGCGAGGTCAAGAACATGACCGAGTTTGGCCTGTTCGTTGGCCTTGATGGCGATGTGGACGGCATGGTTCACTTGTCTGATCTCGATTGGAAGCGTCCTGGTGAAGAAGCCATCAAGGATTATAAAAAGGGCGATATGGTGAAAGCCATTGTTCTGGATATTGATCAGGAAAAAGAACGCATTTCACTTGGCATCAAGCAACTCACCGAAGGCTCGGGTAGCTCTGCTGCAACAACCTCTTCTGCTCCAAAGGCTGAAGGTGGCGCACCGCGCAAAGGCTCCAAGGTCACTTGTGAAGTGTTGAAAGTGGAAGACGGTGGTTTGGAAGTTCGCATTTCCGGCACCGACATGACAGCTTACGTGAAGCGCGCCGATCTGGCACGCGACCGTGATGGTCAGCGCTCTGATCGGTTTGCCGTTGGTGAAAAGTTTGATGGCTTAATCATTGCAATGGATGCCAAGGCGCGCAAGATCAACATCTCGATCAAGGCTATGGAAATTGCCGATGAACGTGAAGCTGTCGCACAGTATGGATCATCTGATTCAGGTGCGTCGCTTGGCGACATTCTGCAAGCCGCCTTGAAGAAAAAAGATACGGAAGTTTAATCGCAAGCCTTGTCGGCGCAGGCCAGCTTCAGCAGTGAGGCTGGCCTTTTTTATTGACGGAAGGCTTGCAGTTTGGCACCTTAGGACCATGACAATTTATAGGTTACGGGAATCATGATCAAATCTGAACTCGTCCAAAAAATCGCAGATAAAAATCCGCATCTTTATCACCGTGACGTCGAGCGCATTGTGAATAAAATTTTTGATGAAATCATTGACACAATGAAGGGTGGCTCTCGTGTTGAGCTGCGCGGCTTTGGCGCTTTTTCGGTTAAAGAACGCGATGGTCGAACAGGCCGCAATCCGCGCACGGGCGAAAGCGTTGCTGTAACGCCAAAGCGCGTTCCGTTTTTCAAAACTGGCAAGGAACTTCGCGCCAGTCTCAACATCAAGGCCTGATATTGCGCCTCATCCTGCGTTGGTTTGTGGGCTTGCCAATTGCCGTTGTGGTGATTGCATTTGTAATCGCCAACAGGCAGTGGACCAGACTTTCGCTTGATCCGTTTTCGTCAACATCGCCGGCTTTTTCAATTGAATTGCCGCTCTGGGTGCTGTTTATTTTTGGGGTGTTTATTGGCATGCTGGTAGGCTGGTCAGCCTGCTGGTTTGCGCAAGGACGATACCGCAAACTGGCGCGTGACCGCGGCCGCGAAATTGCTCAGCTTCAAGCAGCCGCAGCGCAAGCCAAACCGGCCGACTCTGATGAAACCGGGATTACGCCTTATCTTGGCTTGATGCCGTGAGGTGGATCACAGCTCAACAACTGGCAGACCTTGCACCTTACAAAGATATCGTGGAAGCGCTGCGCAAGGGGTTTGCAAGCGAAATTGCAACACCTGTGCGCCATCACCACGATACATCTAGCGTCACCACGCTTTTGCTCATGCCTGCCTGGAGCACGGATTTTACCGGACTTAAAACTGTAACGGTGAAGACAGACAATGCAAACCTTGGGATTGCAACGGTGCAAGGCGCTTATTTGTTGATTGATAATGCCACCGGAACGCCCGTTGCAATGATGGATGGCACAGAGCTGACACGGAGGCGCACCGCTTGCGCATCTGCCTTGGCGTCTGATTATCTTTCGCGGCAAAATTCATCGACGCTGCTGTTGATCGGGGCTGGCGCATTGGGAGCGCATTTTGCCAAAGCGCATGCATCCGTGCGGCCCATCAAAACGGTTCTGATTTATAACCGCACTTTGGACAAAGCAAAATCTCTGGCGTCTGAACTCAATGGCGAAGGGTTTGCGGCCCGCGCGGTCACTGATCTCAAAAATGCAATGGAGGAAGCTGATATCATTTCAGGGATTACAAGCTCCACCCAAGCGATCATCAAAGAGACGTGGCTTAAACCCGGAACCCATATCGATTTGGCGGGGGCCTTCAAACCAACGATGCGCGAAACGGATGCAGAAACTGTGGGCCGCGCCCGCGTTTTTGTCGATACGCGAGCAGGTACTGAAGCTGAGGCCGGAGATTTGATCCAGGCACAAGCCGAAGGCCAATTTGAGTTTGACCGCGTGCAAGGCGATTTGTTTGAGCTCTGTCGCGGCCTCAAGAGCGGCCGCAAAACAGAAAGTGAAATCACGCTTTTCAAATCTTGTGGCACGGCCCTCGAAGATTTGGCCACGGCCATTATGGTATATTTGCGCAAGCCCTGATTTCCCGCTAGGTGCAATTCAATGAACAGGCAAAATCCTATTTGTGTAGCCCTTGATACGCCTGATTTGGAGCGGGCTTTAAGTCTGGCCAAAGCCCTTGCGGGTCATGTTGGCATGATGAAAATTGGCCTGGAGTTTTTTTATGCCCATGGTGTGAAGGGCTATGACGCTCTTGCTGCAACCGGCATGCCCATTTTTCTGGATTTGAAATTGCACGATATTCCAAACACGGTGGCCCAAGGGCTTAAATCACTGATGGCACTTCAACCTGCGATTATCAATATCCATGCCACAGGTGGCCTTGCGATGATGGCGGCCGCACGCGACGCTGTGAAGGGGCCTACAAAATTGATTGCTGTCACAATGCTTACCAGCCTTGCCACACCCGATGCCACTGAGGTTGGATTTGCGGGGGACACGCAAAGTCTGGCGCGCAAGCTTGCGCTTTTGTCTAAGGCTGCCGGGCTGGACGGCGTGGTGTGCAGCCCCGAGGATATCAAATCGATCAAAACTGATTGCGGCACATCCTTTCTTGCTGTGGTGCCCGGAATTCGCCCGCCAGGATTAGACGCACAAGATCAAAAACGCATTGCAACACCCAAGGCTGCACGTGATGCCGGTGCTGATATTTTGGTGATTGGCCGTGCCATTACGGGCGCTGAGGATGTTCAAAAAGCTGCCCAAGCTATTTTGCAGAGTCTTGAATAATGGCTCAAGTTAAAATTTGTGGGTTATCGGAACCCATCACATTGCAAGCTGCTTTGGACCACGGCGCTGATATGGTGGGGCTTGTATTTTACGACAAAAGCCCGCGCAATGTTTCACTTGAGCACGCTGCTACCCTTGCACTCCAAGCCAGAGGCAAAGCTAAAATTGTAGCGCTGGTCGTGGATGCTGATGATACCTTCCTCAATCACCTTGCGACTATTGTAAGGCCTGATTTCATTCAGGTCCAAGGCAGCGAAACGCCAGCGCGTGTTGCCGCCATTCGAACTTTAACCAACACAGCCATCATCAAAGTTATCAAGGTTGAAACGCCAGCCGATGTGGCATTGGCCAAATCCTATCATGCAGATCTTTTTCTCTATGAAGCCAAAGCACCGCAAGGGCTGTTGCCCGGTGGGAACGGACTTACCTTCGATTGGACGCTTTTAGAGGGTGTTAAGCCGCCCTTCATGCTGGCTGGTGGCTTGAATTTCGCTAACGTGGCAGAAGCGATCAGGAAGACCCAGGCTACGATTGTGGATGTGTCTTCTGGGGTTGAATCTTCACCTGGGGTGAAAGACGCAGGCCTTATTGCCAAATTTATCAAGGCCGCTAAAAGCGCCTGAACTGAAGGATTTTTCATGAACGTTCCAAATTCATATCGCACTGGCCCAGATGAAAAGGGTTTGTTTGGCATTTATGGCGGTCGCTTTGTGGCCGAGACCTTGATGCCGCTGATCTTGCAATTGGAGCAAGCCTACAAGGATGCCAAGGCTGATCCTTCTTTTCAGGCCGAGCTTGATGATTTTCTGGAGCATTATGTGGGAAGGCCCAGCCCGCTTTATTTTGCTGAACGTCTGACCGAGCATTTGGGTGGTGCCAAGATCTATATGAAGCGCGATGAGCTCAATCACACGGGTGCTCATAAAATCAATAATGTGATGGGGCAAATTCTTTTGGCGCGGCGCATGGGTAAAAAGCGCATCATCGCTGAAACAGGGGCAGGTCAGCACGGCGTGGCCACCGCCACAGCCTGTGCACGCTTTGGCTTGGAATGCATCATCTATATGGGTGAGGTGGATATTGCCCGCCAAGCACCAAATGTTTTCCGCATGAAACTGTTGGGTGCCACTGTAGTTCCGGCAAAATCAGGCTCGCGTACCTTGAAAGATGCTTTGAACGAGGCGCTGCGCGATTGGGTGGCCAATGTTGAAGATACGTTCTATTGCATCGGCACGGTGGCAGGCCCTCATCCTTATCCGGAAATGGTGCGCGATTTTCAATCCGTGATTGGAAAAGAAACCAAGCAACAGATGTGGAAGCGCGAAGGCCGCTTGCCAGATTCACTGATTGCCGCAATTGGCGGGGGTTCCAATGCCATGGGGCTGTTTCATCCCTTTCTGGATGATAAGGATGTCCGCATCATTGGCGTGGAAGCGGCAGGCTATGGTTTGAAAAAACAGCACGCAGCCTCAATTGCTGGTGGCAAACCTGGCATTTTGCATGGCAACAGAACTTATTTGCTAATGGATGATGATGGCCAAATCACTGAAGGCCATTCCATTTCCGCCGGTCTTGATTATCCTGGCATTGGCCCGGAACACGCCTGGCTGCATGACATGAAGCGGGTTGAATATGTGTCGGCCACCGACAAGGAAGCGCTGGAAGCTTTTCAATTGTGCTGCAAACTTGAAGGCATTATCCCTGCTCTTGAGCCCTCTCATGCACTTGCCCATGTAATGAAAATTGCACCGAAATTGCCTGCTGAGCATGTGATGGTGATGAACATGTGTGGTCGCGGCGACAAGGATATTTTCACGGTGGCTGATATTCTGGGGGTGAAACTATGAGCACCCGCATTGACCACCGCTTTGCCGCACTCAAGGCAGAGGGCCGTGCGGCCTTGGTCACTTTCATCACAGCAGGCGATCCTGATTACGACACGTCATTGACAATCATTCAGGGCCTGCCCAAGGCTGGTGCAGACATCATTGAGTTTGGCATGCCCTTTACTGATCCGATGGCGGATGGCCCAGCCATTCAAGCCGGTGGTCTTCGCGCACTGGCGGCAGGACAAACCTTGAAAAAAACCTTGAAGTTGGTGAAAGCGTTTCGCGCTGGCGACAACGCTACACCCGTTGTGCTGATGGGGTATTACAATCCCATCTATGTTTATGGTGTTGATCAATTTCTTGTCGATGCCAAGAAGGCCGGGGCAGATGGTTTGATCATTGTTGATCTGCCGCCTGAGGAAGATGATGAGCTTTGTCTGCCTGCCATGGCGGCAGGTCTGAACTTCATCCGGTTGGCCACGCCGACAACTGATGACATCCGCGCACCTGCTGTTTTCAAGAACACTTCGGGATTTGTTTATTATGTTTCAGTGCTCGGAATTACTGGCACCAAGGCACCGGACCTGAAAAGTGTAAAAGCCAATGTTAACCGCTTGCGCAAACATACGTGCTTGCCGATTGCAGTTGGCTTTGGCGTGAAGACAGCTGAACAAGCACGCACGATTGCCAAGGATGCTGATGGTGTGGTGGTGGGTTCAGCCTTGGTCACTGCGATTGCCGACAGTTTAGACAAAAAGGGCAAGGCCACCGCAAAAACCGCCAAATCTGTGCATAAACTGGTGGCCGAAATCGCCAAGGGCGTAAGGACTTAAGCCATGAACTGGATCAAGAATTTCGTTCGCCCCCGAATCCGCAATTTGCTGGGTGTCACCAAGCGTGATGTGCCCGAAAACATGTGGATCAAAGACCCTGATGGCGGGCAGATGGTGTTTTACAAAGACCTGGAAGCCAACCAGTTTGTGTTTCCCGGTTCCAACCACCATCACCGCATGCCTGCCGATCAGCGTTTTCAGATGATGTTTGATGGCGGTGAGTTTGAAAAGCTGGTGGCACCGGTTGCCTCTGTTGACCCTCTCAAATTTCGCGATGAGAAGCGGTATGTGGACCGCTTGAAAGATGCCAAGGCTAAATCTGGCGAGGAAGATTCCGTTCAGGCCGGTTTTGGGCAAGTTAACGAACAGGCCATGGTCGTTGCCATTCAAGACATGGGTTTTATCGGCGGTTCCTTGGGCATGGCCGCAGGAGACGCCATTATTGCCGCCATGCGCCATGCGGTATTACAGCAGTGCCCGTTTGTGATGTTTGTGGCATCCGGGGGTGCGCGCATGCAGGAGGGCATTTTATCTTTAATGCAGCTGCCCCGCACCACGATTGCTGTGCAAGAACTGCGCGCGGCAAAGTTGCCATATATTGTGGTTCTCACCAACCCCACCACGGGGGGTGTAACAGCCTCTTACGCAATGCTAGGTGATGTTCATTTGGCCGAACCCAATGCGATTATTGGTTTTGCGGGCCAACGTGTGATCGAGCAAACCATTCGTGAAAAATTGCCAGAAGGTTTTCAGCGGTCAGAATATTTGAAGGACCATGGCATGGTGGATGCAGTGGTGCACCGTCATGAATTAAAGGCCACCATATCGAGCATTGCGCGCATGCTGACCAAATCAGCTGCGCGTGAGCAGATGACAGGGGCGCTGGTTCCAGCTTAATGGCAAGAAGTGATGCCATATTGATGCGACTTCTTGGTTTGCATCCCAAAATAATTGACCTCAGTCTGGACCGCATGCACCGCATTTTGGCGAAGCTCGGCCACCCTGAACGAAAGCTCCCACCCGTTATCCACATCGCAGGAACCAATGGCAAAGGTTCCACCTTGGCCATGATATTTTCCATCATGCAAGCCGCGGGTCTGAACGTTCATACCTATACCTCACCTCATCTGGTGAAATTTCATGAGCGCATCCGCGTTTGCGGAGAACTGATTTCGGAGGCGGCGCTGTCTGCGCTGCTCGAAGAATGTGAAGAGGCAAATGGGGCTGAACCCATCACGTTTTTTGAAATCACAACTGCTGCAGCTTTTCTGGCTTATGCGCGAGCGCCTGCCGACTATTTGCTTTTGGAAGTGGGACTGGGGGGCAGGCTGGATGCAACAAACGTGATTGATCATCCCGCAGTGAGCGTGATCACATCCATCGGGCTTGATCACCAGCAATATCTTGGCGAAACCATCACCGAGATTGCGCATGAAAAAGCAGGAATTCTCAAACGAGGTCAGACCGGAATTGTTGGCGCACAAAGTGTCGAAGCCAGGGCCGAGATTGAACGCGTTGCGGACAAAATCGGCACCCCCTTGAAAATTGCCAACCAAGATTGGCAATCTTATTCCCAACATGGCCGGCTGGTTTTTCAAGATGAGATTGGTCTGCTGGATTTGCCTCTGCCCGCCCTGATCGGCCCGCATCAAATTGACAATGCAGGAAATGCCATCGCCGCCGTTCGAGCCTTGAACGATCACCGGATTTCGAATGAGGCCATTGCAACAGGTTTAAAAAATGTAACCTGGCCCGCACGCTTACAAAATTTGGGCGAGGGCCAATTGCAAAACCATGTGTCGCCTGACACTGAGATCTGGCTTGATGGGGCCCATAACGGGCCAGCTGGCAAGGTGCTGGCGGAGGCCTTGCGCGCCCTGCCCAAACGAAGCACCGTGATGGTGGTGGGCATGCTTAACACCAAGCATGCGGAAGCCTTTCTTGAAAACTTTAAAGATGTGGTGGTGCGGGCCTACACGCTTGCCATTCCCGATGAGATCAATGCCATTCCCGCTGGCGAGCTTGCTGACATTGCCGGCCGAATTGGCCTTGCCGCCACGCCAGCATCTTCACTGGTAAATGCCTTGGAGCAGATTCAGAATATGAAACCTGCTCCAAGAATTATCATTTGTGGATCACTTTATCTTGCGGGTCATGTATTGGCCGCGCACACTGGCGAGACGCCATCAGCCCTCAGCGGGGCCGCCAAGCGTTAGATTGAACTTTCAATCCAGCTTTGCAATTGGTTCTTGGGTGCTGCACCCACCTTGGTTGCAGCCAATTTACCATCCTTGAACACCATCAAAGTGGGAATGCCACGAACGCCATATTTTGACGGAGCGTCTGGATTTTCGTCAATGTTGATTTTGACAATCTTGGCCTTGGGCCCAAGTTCCTTGGCAATTTCCTCGAGCGATGGACCAATCATTTTACAAGGACCGCACCATTCTGCCCAGAAATCTACAACAACAGGTGTTGTTGAGTTGATTACGTCAGCTTCAAAGCTGGCGTCAGTAACTTTGTGAGTGGTCATTTGCATATCTCCAAATCAGATTTCAGACTTAGAGGTAGGAGTGCTGGGCGCATTGGTCAAGGTGGTTCCTTCCACGTTGCGTAATGACTGCCCAAGCAGCACGTCGGATAACCACTCAAGTTTTCCGGTTTGCGTCCACAGCAGGGCAGCTTTGACCAAATGTGCAGGATAAGCGCCGGTTAACAGCTTACTGTAAAGTGCCATTTGTCTGGAATAGGGATGATTTTCGGAAAGTGTTTCAGCTACGAAATGATCAGTTTTGTAGTCCAGAACCAAAACGTTAGTTGCTGTAATCACAATGCGGTCTACCCGGCCCGCAATTTCTCTGCCATCCGGTAAAACGCCTCGCAATTCCACCTCAGCCAAGCTGTCTGGACCAAAGAAACCTGACAATTCAGGCGACCCCATGAGCTTTAACAGGTTCAGAGCTTCGCGTTCTTCCAGTCCAAAATTATCAAGGCTTTTTGCCACCAAATCTTGACGTTGTGCGGGTTCCAAATCAGCCGCTGCTTGCAAAAACGCATGGATTGCAATGCCCCGCTTGGCATTGCTTTTAGCAGTTTTGTATTCGACAGGCTCCAGACCGGAAGATAAAGTAGTTAATGCGAGTGGCTGTGGCTCAATTTCCTTTTGGGGAACTTCTGTGACCCATGATGGAAGTGTTTGGTCCTGAATTTCTGGCAAAAAGCTGGTAGTTTCATAATCAAGCTGAGGCAGCGTGCTCCCCACAGCAGGTGAACCAACTGAAGATTCAATCAACGCATACCAGCTGTCGTGTGGAATGTTTTTTGTCGTCTTTACACCGCAAACATAAAGTTCATCGCAAGCCCTGGTCATGGCCACATACAGTAACCTGTTATGCTCAGCCTTGATTTTCAACTTGGAGTTGTCCTTCCAGCGTTGCAGTTCAGGGGCCACCGTGAGATGCGGCAGGGCCCAGAGGGGAAGTCCTGCGCTTCTTAGATCATCAGGGACCGCAACAAGAGAAGGTTCGCTGAGACCGCCTCTTGGAACGGTTGCCGCGTCTGCCAGAATTACAATGTTTGCTTCTAGGCCTTTGGCACCGTGAACTGTCATCAGGCGAACCTCGCCATTTGCCTTGTCCATTTCGCGCTTGATGGTTGTTTCGTCAGCCTGAAACCAATGCAGGAATCCGGCCAGGGATCTGCCATTTTCAATTTCATATTCCAAAGCCTGATCAAGAAGAGCATCGGTTGCGTCCCAAGCTTCCGAACCCAAACGCTGGACCATGGATTTTCTGAATTTTGTCAACACAAATGCTAAAAACTCATAGGGACCCAGATGAGCCATCTTCACTTTGAGTTCGTTCAGCCACTCTAAATTCAAAGAAGGTTCACGGCAAAGCTGCTGCCAAAGACTGCACTCTCCTCGACTTCCGGCAAGAGCCATCAAGGCATCTTCGTCGAGTGGTTGAGGTACGAAAGGGCATTTAAGCAGGCAGGCCAAGGCGTAATCGTCTTGAGGCAACAGCAACCACTGGATGAGGATCAAAAGATCTTGAACCGCCAGGCTTTCCAGCAACCTCAACCGATCTGCACCAGCCACAGGAACGCCTTCCTTTCTCAGTGCCGCAATAATCATTGAAAACATCGGCCCGCGTGATTGCAGCAAAATGAGAATGTCATCTGCTCTCACAAGCCGTTCGCGAGATTCGAGTTTACGCCGGCCCAACCAGGATTTTATTTTTGCGGCAATGTCTCCAGCCAAGCGGCGGCGCGGAGATTGGGCCTCCTCCCTGTCTACGGGTGCTTCCCAAGGATTGCCCGGATCATCATCATTTTCAACAGTGACCAAGGGCCAAAGTTCAAAAACACCCAAGGCGCCTAGGCGATTGGACTGGTGCGGATTTTCTGCTGCATCATCAGTGGCAAAGCCCAAGCGGGCAGGATTATTTGGGGGGAATGTCTTGTCAACAGAAGCTAGAATTTCACCTACACTGCGGTAAGAGATTGCAAGATCCACGTCATCAAGATTTTTTCTGGCCCCCTTAATGCGTTGCGACAAGCTTATTCTTGCGTCAGCCAAGGCACGAACATCAGCACCCTGAAAACTAAATATGGATTGCTTTCGATCACCCACCACAAACAATGTGCGTTCAGCGTTTTGAGGCATCCCTTCGCCGGCAAAAAACTCTTCACACAGGGCAGAGATAATTTTCCATTGCACAGGGCTTGTATCCTGCGCCTCATCAACCAGAATGTGTTTAAGTCCGGCATCCAGCTTGTAAAGAACCCATTGCGTGGTGTTCAATGAGCTTAACAAGTTTTGCGTACGATTGATCAAATCGTCAAAATCATACGTGCCCTTGGCATGTTTTTGCCTGCTTATTCTTTTGTGTATTGCTTGGGCAAGAATGAAAAGACTTGATGTTGCTTCAATTCTCACCAATAAATCATGGTGTTCAAAGAGAGGAACACAACGCTTTTGTTCACGTTCCAGAAAATCCAACGTTGCAGGGATTTCTTTTGCAGTTTTCACTGCCATCAAATTTTTGCGGACTGCAAACTCGCCCGTAAAATAAAGTGACTTCAACAATTCAAAAGGAAAATCTGATTGGCCAATCGCATTCATGATCGCTGACGTATCATGCGTTCCAAAAATCTTATAGGCCGATAACTTTTGTGCGTGGTGAAGATAAGACCGGCGGTCGATTTCGCAGATGTGGTTTGAAATTGAGCTAGTTGAAGTTAACAAGGCAAGTCCAAAGCTGTTTTTCATGATGATTTCGTATTCGGCAGCGGTCAAAGCTGAATTCAGCACCGTCCGAAGATTCTTAGCATCGCTCAGAAATTGCCTCATCAAACTTTGAAAGCCATCATTGCCAACATATTTGACACAGTTTGCCAATGCAGAACCAAGTTCAGTCTCTGGTTCGGCTTCTGCTTGGCGCAGAACATGCGAAATAGCGTCCGTCAAAAGTGTGTTGCTTTGCCGATCATCCATAACGTTAAAACCAGGATGAACCCCAGCTTCGACCGGAAACTGCTGCAGCAGTTTTTCACAAAATGCGTGGATGGTTTGGATCTTGAGACCGCCCGGTGTTTCCAATGCTCTTGCAAAAAGCCTTCTGGCTTTTGCAAGATTCGCAGTGTCTACACTCACTCCCAAATCGTTCAACTGTTGGGCAAGCTTTGCGTCATCCATTACAGCCCATATGCTCATTTTGGTAAAAAGCCTTGCAGACATTTCTGACGCTGCCGCCTTGGTGAAGGTAATACACAAAATGGAAGCTGGCTCAGCACCCGCCAACAGCAAACTGATGACACGCTCTACAAGGATGTAGGTTTTACCTGAGCCAGCATTGGCTGTGACCCAAACGGATCTCTTGGGATCAGCAGCCCAAATTTGTTCTTTGGTTTTTGTTAAGGCTTTGCCATTCATTTTTCACCCGCCAATATCCACTCCAGATGGCGCGATAGATGATCATAGTCGCTAAAATCCCTATCTTTTTGTATGGCCACCCGCGGCAGATACGCTTGCGATTTATTTTGGTATCTGGACAGCAATTGTTGAAAGCCGCTCAAATGTTTTTGCGCCAATTCATCAATGGTAAGATTCAGACCAGGATCAATGTATTTTAAGTCCCCGGCAGGATTGGACCCAGTAATTTGAACATAAAGAAATTCTTCAACAAGAGCAGGACCTATGGTTTTAAACCCATTTTTTGAAAGGATCGCCGCTTCCAACGGCAACTGAGGGCTGATCCCACTGATCACCTCCTTGGCGGTGGGTGGTTTTCCTGATTTGTAATCCAGGATACGAGCTGATTTATTTCTGAAGATATCTATCCGGTCTGCCCTTGCGGTAAGGATATGAGAAATTGCTCCCACAGAAAAAGTAAGACTTCCTTGTACCTCTGCAAAAACGTTTTGGACTGTTGTGCGAAGTTCAATGTCTTGCTTTGCCAGCCATTGCGCAATTCGCGCAAAGCGCGGCCACCAAAAAATTTTGATCTCGGGATCATCGTGAAGATTGGCGAAGGCCTCTTCGCCAGCCTCAATGAGCCCAGCTAAATTTGCATCAAATGATTTTTCTGGCATTCTTTCGTTCCAGATTTTCAGCGCATTATGAAAGAGTGTGCCACGCAAAGCCGCGTCGGGTTCTCGTGATAGGACCGGTAAAGGTTCCAGCTTCAGAATTTTTTTTGCATAGATGGCATAGGGATCACGTATCAGCTTTTCAACTTCTGTCACGCTGAACTGGCGCGGTCTTGTTGCAATGGGAGGACATGGTTTTGGTTTACCCACAGGCATCATGACTGCACCTGCATCAAGGGAATGAGCCAGTTCCAACCAGAATTGACCATCTTGCAATGTTGCACTTAATCCAGCTGCTGCTAAAACTGTTTGCAACCTCAAGATCCAGCGTGATGGAATTTGAGGTGATTTCTGCAAGCGTTGACACCAGGTGATGTAAACGGTTTTAAACCCCAGTGCCTGTACGAAATCATGTGCGGCAGCGCCAATGTCGCGTTCGGGCTGTTGCATGTGAAATATACTGCGCATTGGGCGGTTGAGCCATGGTCCAGAATCTGGTTGAACTGGCCAAACCCCTTCATTCATTCCTCCAACAATCATGATATCAGCATGCAATAGACGCGCTTCAAGAACACCGTAAATGCTCAAGCGAGGGTGGGTCACGTCACTGCTTGGCAGTGTTTGCTGTTCCAGTATGTGAAGAACAATTTCCAACCAATCTTGCAAAGTTGACGTTGCCAGACGATGGGCTTCCTTTTCCAGTTGTTCCAAAACATTTTTGAAAATCTGGTTTGCAGGTTTGGACCAGTCTGCGTCAGGCGCAAGTTGCATCAGCAATGCTTTGAAACCTGAAATGAAGTGTAGATTGCCACTTTCGGTTTGCGCACCAAAACGCGTAAATATCTCAGTCAGCTTTTCCACAAATTCGGCCAGCAAATTCCAGTCCTCATCTGTCAGAGACATGGCGAGACTGTGAAGTCTGGCTTTGCTTTGTTTGGCTTGCTTGGCACGTGCGAAAGCCAGCTGCCAGCCTTCAGGCCCAATATCGTTGGCAAAACCTCGCAGCACTACGATTTCAAAGTGACGAAGCTGGCGCAACAACTCGTCTCTGGTAAAACCCAACGTGCAATCGGCATGAGCCAAGACAGCCAATATATCTGCAGATTTCAAACCGTTTGACAGTGAACGAAGCGACAAGGCTGCCAAAGAAGCCAATCCGTGATTGGTCAGAGGCGTTCCTGCGGAATCATCAATGTTGATATCCCACCTCAGGAGTTCACTTTTTACTCTTAGTGCAAGATCACGATCAGGCGTTACCAATGCAGCGGTTTTATGTGGCGTCTCCAGAGCTTTACGCATGATCAGCGCAATTGACCTTGCCTCAAGATGTCGGTCGCGTGCACTGACAAGATTGAGGCCGTGTAATGCAGTCTCCAATTGCCCCTTTAACGATGGTAAAACTGTATGCCATGTGTCTGTTGAGGCAGACGGGCGCATTATCTCGGAACTCAAAATGGTCCGGGAAACGTCAGTTTGGCCTAAAGTGATGATCTCATGTCTTTCAACGCCCAAGCTTGCAATCAAAGTCCGCAGCGTGAATTGAGGGTGGTCAGGCCCAATCATCCCCCACTGATCATCAGCCATGTACTGATCAACCCCCGGTAGAACCACTGCACCTTGTGGGTGGCAGGCAATGGTTTTCAAAAGGTGACGCGTGGCAGGAATTGTGCCGGTTGAACCTGCCGCAATGATAGGCCCTTTAAGTTTTGCTGAGGCAATACGCTCAGCTTCCAGACGGATGAGCAAACTGCGTCTTGCAGACGGGCCGATTAGTTTTTCGTCTTTTAATTTTTGCGGTAATTTAATTTTCAAAAGCTCCAACACCGTCAAAATTGAAGTCCGGTGTTCGGATAAATCGGCCTGGTAAGCTTCTGCCAAGTTTTCAAGGTTTGTTTCTTCAACTTCCATGTGATCAAAAAGTTCAAGAAGACTGGTTGCCAAGTTCAGGCTTTTCAATGCTGACGTGCTGATTTCACCAGCGATGGACAGGTGGGGATTTTGCAATGCCCAATCTTTTAAAAGATCAAGCATCATCAGCAATTGGCCAGTTCGGGAAATGGCCTGATGGACCTGAAGGCTTGCGTCATCGCTTAAAAAATCTTCTGCGTCGATATCGCCAATGGGCTGGATTTTTGGCAGCAGCAACGTTTGCTTGTCAGATGCTTTGGCTAAAATCTTTCCCAACATTCGGGATGCTCTCCGCGTGGGCAGCAGTATGGTCCAAAAGTGTAGCGGTGGGGTTTGCAGTTTGTCGCCTGAAAAGGGAAATCCCGCCAAGATTTGATGTGCCAGAACGCCAAGAAAATCTCCCCCAGGTGCGATATTGTAAACACGAGGGATGCTGACTGTCATTGCTCACGCTTGCTTCAAGAAATGCTCGGCCTCATCTATGGCTTGGGGTGTTCCCACGTGAAGCCAGTGGCCCTGATGGGCAAGTCCAAAAAGTGAGTGTCGTTCGATGGCCTTGTTCCAGAGAACGTTCATTGAAAATTTACCTCGCGGCGCACCGTCAAACAGTTTTGGATGAACCAGATACCCACCAATATAGGCATAGGCCTTTTCTGCGTTGACCGAAACCCGTGACAGGTGGCCTTCATTGTCCATCGTAAAATCGCCGTGCCCATCATAGCCAGTCGTGTGTTGCGGATCACAAAGCAAGAGAAGACATTCCATATCATCACGCCATGTTTCTCTCAATCTTTCGAGTGCTGGTTTACCTTGATCAATCCAAAAACTGTCACAATTGAGAACAAAAAACGGGTCGTTGCCAAGCTGCGGCAAAGCCCTGGCAATGCCACCTCCTGTATCCAATATCGCATCAGTTTCATCCGAAATTACAATATCTGGATCAGATTGTTTTTCACACCAGTTTACAATCTGGCCTGGCAGATAGTGAGTGTTGACAACAACTTTTCCGACACGGGCTTGGAGCACATGTTGATAGCTATAATCAATGATGGGTCTTCCCAAAACCTCGATCAATGGTTTTGGGGTCGTGTCTGTCAGAGGTTTCATGCGGGTTCCTAGCCCCGCTGCCAGCAACATGGCTGTGTGACCAATTGCACCGGTCATGGTTGATCCAGGGTCAAAGCCTCTGGCAAATTTTCGTCAAACCACTGTTTAAGCGGCACAAGAGAGTGATGCTTCAGATTGCGCGCCAAGTAACGTGAGACACGTGGCATATGTTGCAAATACGAAGGCTTGCCATCACGTTTGGCAAGGCGTGCAAAAATACCCAAGATTTTAGTGGCGCGCTGGGCCCCCAGTACGGCATAGGCTGCACCGAATGCGGGTAAATCAAACGGGCCTTGTTCAATTCGCAATTTCACGTAATGCGCATATAGTTCATCCGCTAGATCAAACGCGATATCGACACGCGCATCCTGCAGCAAGGATGCCAGATCGTAAGCCTCGTGGCCCAGGAGACAATCTTGCGTATCGATAAGACCTACGCGCTGCAAATCTTTTCGCTGCGGAAGCCAGATGAGATTGGGCGAATGAAAATCACGAAGAACCAGATGAGGTTTTTCTGGCTTTGCCAGTTTTAACACCTCTCGCCATGTGGCCTCAAATGATTGATGGAGTTTATCAGGTGCTGGTGTTTGGTGGATATACGGCCAAAACCACGATAACAGCAGATCGACTTCAATTAACTGCGCCCCGACATCATAGTGCTGCACCACGGTTGATAAAATATCCGGAGCGTCAAATTTGCTTGGCCAGGATTTTTGCGCCATGTCTGCAAGAACCGCCACTGCCGTTGTCATCGGTTCCTGCATGTCATGCCCTTCGCGCATCAATTTACCAAACACCAGGTTTCCCAGATTTTCGACAATGGCGAGCCCTTCTGACACATTATATTCTTCAACTCTGGGTGAAGAATAACCCACCGAATTGAGCAGCTTGTTCGTCACCACCACAGCAGCAATATTTTCCGCCAAATGGGCAATTGCACTATAGGCTTTTCCATTTTTGACCGGTGGTCCATCGGGCCTTTGTGGCATGTCCATGAGAATGGCAGACTTGCTTTCAAGAACGACAGTTTCATACCTGCGTGACGATGCATCCCCCTCAAGGAAAGTCCTGCGTGCACCACGCCATGCCGAGGTCGACAAAAATTCCTCGATCTGGTCGTTACGGTGCAGTTGATCAGCCCAAGCCCCTTCGGCTTTAAGTTTTACCTGCCGGGTCTGGCCGGAACCGGAAAAATGCAAGGAAAGTTTGGCGCTCTCCACAGTTTCTCCCAAAAGCTCGGGCCATTCCACGATTGCCAAATGTGTCGTCACAAGCTCGTCCAAGCCAAGCTCGGCAATCTGGCTTTTGTTTGTGAGACGGTAAAGATCAATATGCGCTATGGGAATGCGGGTATTGTCGTAGCTCTGAATGATCGAAAAGCTTGGGCTTGGAATGTCAAATTCATGCTTTGGGTCTGCGAGAGAGCTTATCAAGGCGCGTGCAAAGGTGGATTTTCCGCTGCCCAAATCCCCGCTCAGCCTTAGCAATTGTCCCGGCCTTGCCCAAAGTGAAATGGTCTGCGCAAAAGCTTCCGTTTCATCAACGGAATGAAATTCAAATGTCCGCTGCAGAAGTTTCATGCCGCGGAGTTTCGCTTGGCTGGTAATGTCACGCCATAGTCTTTTTTTCGCAGTCCGTTGATGGGCAAGGTGCAAATAACCGTGGTTCCATGTTCAAGCTTTGAAACAAGGGAAACTTTTCCACCGTGCAATTCGGTGAAACTTTTTACCAACGCCAAACCAAGTCCTGCGCCACGGTGGCTTCCGGGCCGCGGTTTTGCCTGAAAGCGATCAAAAACCTTGGTTTGAAATTCAGGTTCGATCCCAGGGCCATTGTCCGCGACCCAGAGTTGAAGGTGATCACCCTGCTTTCTGGCGCCCATGCTGATGGTATTTCCCGGTTTTGAAAATCCTGCCGCATTCGACAGCAGTTGTGTCAGGATCTGACCCAACCTATTTTCATCGGCAAACATCGTTTCTATATCTGATGCAATTTCTACGTTGATATTGAGTTCGCGCCGTTTCAACGTGTCATTGAATCTCTCAGCTGTTGCGGTCAGCAGTTGTGCAATATCAACCTTCGCCAATTTCAATTCCATTTGTCCGGCATCAATGGCTGAAAGATCAATGATCGCATCAATGATGGCTTTCAGGTCTTCGGACGATTTGCGAATATCGATGACATATTCGCGTTGCTTTTCTGTCAGAGGACCCGCAATCCCATATTCAAGTGTTTCTGCGAAACCGACAATGCTGGTGAGTGGTGTTCGGACTTCATATGACACGTTGGCCAAAATGCTGTTTTTAAGGCGATCAGCGGCCTCAAGTGCTTCAGTGCGGTCACGCAAAGCTTGTTCAGCTTTTACAGTGTCGGAGACATCGGTGAATGTCAAAAGGGCATTCCCATCAGGCAAGGGTACCGCACGGTAGCGCAAAATGCGGCCGTCCTGATGCATCTGGCCTTCATGGGATTTGCGATTGGCTTCAATGCCGGTGACCCCGAACTGGATATCTTGCCAGCCTGCACGCGAGTCAACGCTAAGGCTGGAAAGTTGAGCCAATTGCTCGACATGAGGTTTTTGATCCAGAAACCCTGCGTCGAGCGACCAGAAGCGCAAAAAAGCCGGATTGAACAGTTTTAGGCGTCCGTCCGACCCCGACAGGGCCACAGCCTCGGCAAGGTTATCAAGAGTTTCACGTTGCACTTCAAAAAGTTCATTGTAGCGACTTTCAAGCTGATATTCTTTGGTCAGATTTTCATAGAGGTAGGTCACTCCTCCAAAGGGATGCTGCTCGCAAATCACCCGCAACGAGCGTCCGTCGGGAAGATACCAGTAAGTTTCGCGGATTTCGAGAGTGGTATAGGCGGCCAATTGCTTTGAACGCCATTCGCGGTAATTGGCCTCCTCCGGGAGTTTTCGCTCAGCGCGCAAGCGATCCAGAATTTGACCGTCGCTGGGTTGGGTGTTGAGCCAGTCCTCGCTGAAATCCCAAAGGAGGGCAAAAGCCTGATTGAAGAAGCGCAAGCGTTGATCTGGTCCAAAAATTGCTATTGCTGTGTTCAACTTGTCGAGAGTTGAGGCATGCGCCTTAATATGACGGTCTAATTCTTTTTCTGCACCCTCAAGAGACGTTATATCAACTGCAAACCCTGCCCGGCCTACGCTTAATTCTTTTTCGTAAATATTGAAGGCATGCAACGTGCCGCGCTGGATTGCGTGAGCCCGGCCTATGAGGTTTTGGTCGGGGTTGGCGCGACTGGCATCTATATTTTCTGAGCGCACAAACATGATGTTGTTTTTTAAAACCGTATCAATGCCCGAAGATTCAACTGATTTGATATATGCATCATTGGTCCAGCTTAATAAGCCGTCTTTGGTGGTGATCCAGACAGGAAATGGCGCCGCATCCAAAACAGCACTTAACCTTTCAACCTGCTTTGCAAGCTTGCTTGCATCATAGTGTGTTTCACTGGCTTCGCGGCGGTCACCTGCCAAGGGGCGAAACTTCAATGTTGCAGAGCCACCCGCGGTTCTGCCATCAGCTTCCAGCAGTTCCCCATCCAAATTCTTGACGCTGAGGTTAAACGGTTGACCAGACTGACGCAAAATTTGCAGGGCTTCAGACAACATAGTGGCAGAATCCGCTTCCAGCCAATTTGCGAAATTTATCAGGTCTGCAAGATTTCCCGGAATCTGGATCATTCCGTGCATTGAGCCCACAATCTTGCCTGGCGTGGCATCCCGGCCCTTCCATGTCAACAAGATTTGAGCTTCCGACTGGATGGCGGTTTCAGCTTCGTTCAGCTTATCCTCAATTTCTGCGAGCCTGCTGCGTGCCGCCGCTTCGGACCGCTTTAATTGTCTTATGCGGTTCAATGCAGCAGCAAGAGCAGCACCAACAAACAGCAAACCAACCGAACTTAACATTCCGGTCGGTTCAGACGCAACCGAGCTTGCCTGAGCCTGATTTACCAATACATATAGCGCACCGACACCAGGCATTGCAGCTCGCGCGATGGCCAAAACTGCCTGACCATTTGTCGTGCTGTTTTTATTCAACCTTGATCTCCGCCCGCTTGCCCCAAGCTTCCGAATCACCAGATGCCTGTTCTGGTTGATATAGACGCAAACAGACTGCTTCGGGAACCTGCGCTTGGGCGCTCAGTAGCGATAATATTCGGGCTTGTAGGGGCCTTTGGGAGTGACGCCAATGTAATCGGCTTGTTCCTGGCTGAGCGTTGTGAGTTTTACCCCCAGCTTCTCAAGATGCAGGGCCGCCACTTTTTCATCCAGATGTTTTGGCAGCACATAGACTTCATTCTTGTATTTACCTGTTTTGGCATTGGTAAACAGTTCAATCTGAGCCAGGGTTTGATTGGTGAATGATGCTGACATCACAAAACTTGGATGACCCGTCGCATTGCCCAAATTCACAAGGCGACCTTCAGACAACAAGATGATGCGATTGCCCTTTGGAAAATTGACCAGATCAACCTGAGGTTTGATATTCGTCCACTTGAAATTTTTCAATTCAGCAACCTGAATTTCATTGTCAAAATGTCCGATATTGCAGACGATTGCCATGTCCTTCATTTGTTTCATATCATCAAGGGTAATGACATCCTTGTTGCCAGTTGCCGTCACGAAAACATCTGCGGTTGCAACAACGTCTTGCAAGGTTTGCACGGCATAACCATCCATTGCAGCTTGCAAGGCACAGATCGGGTCAACTTCGGTAATCACAACACGCGCACCAGCGCCCCTTAGCGATAGCGCCGAACCTTTACCCACATCGCCATAACCCAAAACAACTGCAACTTTTCCAGCCATCATCACGTCTGTGCCGCGGCGTATGGCATCTACAAGTGACTCTCGGCACCCGTATTTGTTGTCGAATTTAGATTTTGTAACTGAATCATTGACGTTGATGGCGGGAAACGGCAGCTCCCCCTTTTTTTGCATTTCATAAAGCCGGTGAACCCCTGTGGTGGTTTCTTCCGATACACCAATGATTGAGGCTTTTACTTTGTCAAACCAACCGGGGCTTGCCGCAATGCGTTTTTTGATTTCAGCATAAAGACATTCTTCTTCTTCACTCTTTGGATGCGCAATCAAAGACATATTCTTTTCCGCACGCGATCCAAGCAAAATGTAAAGTGTGGCATCGCCGCCATCATCCAGGATCATGTTGGTGTTTTGGCCGTTTGGCCATTCAAAAATTTTGGCTGTAAAAGCCCAATATTCTTTCAGGTTCTCTCCCTTAAAAGCAAATACCGGAATGCCTGCGGCTGCAATGGCTGCAGCTGCGTGATCTTGAGTTGAATAAATGTTGCAGGACGCCCAGCGAATATCGGCACCCAAGGCCTTCAAAGTTTCAATCAGAACTGCCGTTTGAATGGTCATATGCAAAGAGCCGGAAATGCGTGCACCTTTCAAGGGCTGGGCGCTTGCAAATTCGGCACGGGTGGACATAAGCCCCGGCATTTCAATTTCCGCCATATCCAATTCCTTGCGGCCCCACTCGGCAAGTTTGATATCGGCAACGTGATAATCGTTGAATTCGGCCATGGTACTATCCTCAAAATAATGCGAGCGCGATAGCACGGGTTCCGCAACAGCGCAATATCTATATAAAGATATCTTTATGTGCAAAAATTTAATGAGTATTCACAAATTTATTTTTTAGACTATTGCATCCGTGATGAGTGAGTTTTTTCCAGCCGTTTTGGGTGTTGATGGCTGCCGTGCCGGATGGCTGAGTGTCTTATGGAGTGGCCCTGGCGCCGAGGTCAAATTGCATCACCAATTCACGGATGTTTTGGCAGAACTTGCTGCCATCATCGCCGTTGACATGCCCATAGGACTGCCTGACCAGAACGGTCGAAAGGCGGAGGCTGAAGCACGAAAAGTGTTGGGCAGGCGAAGTTCGAGTGTTTTTTCAACACCGTCCGAAGCTGCTGTTCAAGCGAAAGACTGGGAAACCGCCTGCCTGATCAATTTGCAGCACTCCAACCCGCCCCGGAAATTGTCCAAACAGTCGTTCGGTCTGGTGCCAAAGATCAGAGAAATTGATGTGCTGATTTCTCCACTGTTGCAAAGAAAAGTTCATGAAGTTCATCCGGAAGTATCGTTTTATCACATGAATGAGCGCCAGCCTTTGCAGTTTAACAAGAAAACGAAAGAAGGCGAGAATGAAAGACAAAACCTTTTAAAGTGCGCAGGCTTTCCCATTTTCGATTTGTCGTTACAAATCTATCGGCGCAAATTGGTAGCGCGAGATGATATTGTTGATGCTTGCGCATGTGCGTGGACGGCGCGAAGAATTCAACTTAAGTTAGCCCAAAGCTATCCTTTTAAACCTGAAGTCAATGGGCGCGGTCTTCAGATGCAAATCAAGGCCTAGACTTCAGGCGTTGCAAAAGTTCAGAGACAGTTGCTTTGTCCAATTTCCCTATCGTTTTAGAAAGGCGATTGGCCAGTTCTGTGGCTTCAGGGTCAAGACCTGCTGTGTTGATGGTAATCTTGGGATGAGAGAGCCTTGATAGTTTTACCAAATCTTCGGCCTCATCCCAAATAATATTCAGGTGAGCGATGATGCTTTGCACAAGGTGCCAGCTGGGCCTTCCGCGTTTGCCATGTTCAAGGGCAGACAGATAAGCCGAAGAAACGCCAATTGCGCTGGCCATGGTTGCAAGTGTCAAACCGCGATTGGCGCGCAACTCCCGCAGTTTTGCACCAAAGGGCGTCATGTGAAGTCACCTCCGCGTTTTCTGAGCTTCACATAAAATGCTCCACCCCCACCATGTTTGGGGTGAGCCGGTTGAAACCCGATCACATGTGCGCGGAAAACAGCCTCGTGAAACCACAAAGGCACCTCGCGGCGCAATTTGCCTTCGCGTTCTGGCGTATGAAAATGCGTGTGGCCGTGCAGGGTGTGTCTGGTAAAGGGGGACGCACCCTTTCCGGTAATAACCAGAACCAGGCGCGCACCGCGGTGGCGTTGGGCTGATAGAAAATGCATGAGATGCACTCTTGCAGTTTCCATATTTTCACCGTGAAGATCAATATGGGCCTCTGGCTCAGCAAGGCCTCGGCCCAGTTTTTGAGTGGTGCGCCGGTCGAAACTTGAAATCTCCGGCGGGTCATCCCGAAGCTGGTTGCGTATAAGAATTGGTGCTGGTGGACGAGCATAAGTCGGGACAAAATAGCCGGAGACTTTAGGTTTGGCCTTGAACTGCTTTCGCACAGACAAAGGCTGAATGGCCCGTTTGACGTCATCCCACAATCCATGATCAGGCACTTCATAATTTTTGCGGGTCATTGCTTTATTTTTTCAGCCAGCAATTTGGGAAGCAAGACGACCATTGATCCAGGGCTTTTCATGTGCCCTGCGTTGAAACTTGCATCTGGGCCCCAGCCCCAATACACATCGCCCCGCACATGGCCCTTGATGGCCGTGCCAGTATCCTGGGCTATCAGGAGATGCCGGAAGGGTTTGGAGCCTGCTTCTGGTGGCGTTGTGGTGTCAATCCACATGGGTATTCCAAACATCCAGATTGACCTGTCAACTGCAAGACTTCGCAAGGGTGTAAGATTGACCTGCTGGGCTCCCACTGCACCCACATCATCAGATGGTACAGTAATGGCACGAAAGAAAATGTATGATTTATTCGACCACATCAATGAGCGGGCGTCTTGCGGATGGTCTTTCATCCACTGGCGCAGAAACTCCATCGACATTGTGTCTTTGGTGCCCACATTTTTTTCCAGCAGCACATGGCCTATGCCCGTGTAGGGCTGACCGGATTTGGCGGCATAGGCCAAACGAATAAATTTCCCGTTGGCAAGGCGAACACGCCCGGAGCCTTGAATGTGGATAAAAAATGCATCAACCCAGCTTTTCAGAAAGCAGATCTCTAAGCCGCGGTTTTGCAAAGCCCCTTGCTCAATATCTTGGCGGGTGAAATAGGGTTCAGCCTGGCCATTGATCATGCGGCCGTAAGCCAAACCTGTTTGGTTTTGACTGATTTGATCAAATGGCACCAGATCAGCGGGTTTGCCGTAAACCGGCACGGGGTATTCTGCGGTTTGAGTCAGGCTGCCTTGTGCCTCCGGTTCATAATAACCTGTGAACAGTCCTTCTGGCCTTGCGGCATCACTCACTTTGAAAGCTACAAACTGCTCTTCAAAAAATGCTTTGGGGTTCTTGGCTGATGATGCATTGTGGCAAACAGTTTGCCAATCTTCCACCGTTCCGCCAAATTTGACAACACGCTTGAAGCCAGAAGCCGTTGTTAAAATTTCCTGGCATGAACATTGGAAAGTTTCCAGCGCTTTTTGATGATTGTCCTGCTCCCAACCCGTTTGATGAGACAGATCAACACGTTCAAGCATGTCTTGCGCTGCTGCTTGGGCCGTTGTGAGCAATGTTCCGTTCATGACGAGAAACAGTGCAACACCCCATGATTTCATTCGAGCGCATCGTTGGTTGCCATGAGTTTCCAATTGGGGTCTGATGATGTGATATTGCGTTCAAAGGTCCAGGTTTCGGCTGACTTTACGATTGCGTTGGTATCGCCGTCCAAGGTCTCGCCTGCACTGTTCAATGTGGCATTGATCATTTCACTCTCAAACATCACTTCAACAATGGCCCGCTTGCCATCAATAACGGCACTCCTGAGATCGGTTTTATCAAAGCCCACGAATTTAAAGACCTTGGTTTCACCTTTGGATTTGTGATGATCAATGGCGGTGGCAAAACTATCCATGACAGATTTTGCAAGTAACGGTTTCAAAGCTGGCTTGTCGCCTTTGGCAAAGGCGGAAAGTATAAGTTCATAAGCGGCCTTTGCGCCTGCCAGAAATTCTGAAGGGTTGAAATCTTTTTGAACTGCAGCAATGTTTTCCAGCCCCTTTGCAAGCTCAGAACCTTCGTCAGCAAAGCCTTGCCAGATGGCTACCTTTGGCTTTGAATTTGGTTTCAATTCAATAATTTTTGCCGATGAATCAGGATGTGCGATTGGCACAAGCGGCGGACGCTCCAGCCCGGTGCGTTGGCCCAGAACCGACTTTAACCGCCAAAAAATGACAACTGCTGCAGCTGTTAGTACGACAATTACGGGGTCAATGCTCAAACTCAAGTTCCTTTCGACTTTTGCACACACCATATAGGCACAAATTTGTGTGTTCCCAAGATGACAGATGATTGCAGGCTTCACCAAATCAAGGCTCACTTGAAATCAAGGCTCACTTGCGGCTCATCATGCTTCATGTTAGCGAAGATTTACAAGTGCAGCCTTCACGGGGAAGGTTTATTTAACGAGGCAAATATGGCAAAGACGATAAAAACAGCCCCACGAAAGGTCGTGGCAAAACCCAACAACGGCGTGGTGCGAAAGCCCGTTCCGGTTGCCGAAGCCAAACCTGCCGTGGTTAGAGCTGCTCCTGCTCCTGCCGCCACTCTGTCAGCGCCACCACCCCAGCCAGGCCAACAGCCTTCGCTGAAAATACTCGGCCAGTATTTAAAAGATTTCAGCTTTGAAAATCCGAATGCGCCTTTGTCGCTTGCGCCCCAGCAACAGCAACCTGACATCAATATCTCAGTCAATGTTAATGCCCGCAATTTGGGCCCCTCAGATTTTGAGGTGGAACTTCATTTGGATGCCAAGGCAACAGCTGATGGAAAAGTAATTTTTGCGGCCGATTTGCTTTATGCGGGCATGTTTCGTCTTGAAAATTTTCCTGCCAATTTATTGCATCCCGCTGTTCTTATCGAATGCCCGCGCATGTTGTTTCCATTTGCGCGGCAGATTTTGGCCGATGCAACACGCAATGGCGGCTTTCCACCCTTGATGCTGGACCCTATTGATTTTGCCGGAATGTATCAAAAGCGCATGCAACAGCAGGCGGTGGCACAAGCTTAATTCCAGAAGGTGGCTGAACCAAGCTCTAACACACAAGCCTCGTGCAGTCGTTTTTCTTCTGTGCTGAGCCTTTGGTTTAATACGTCCGGCCTTTGGCGATGGCTGTTACGTTCGTTTTGAAAGGCGATTGTGCGGGTATTTGACTGTGCTTGCAAAGTTAGCATCGTTTGCCTTCCGCCAATCAATTCCAGATAAACATCAGCCAGTAATTCAGCGTCAAGCAGTGCGCCATGCTTGGTACGCCTCGAATTGTCGATACCATAGCGCTTGCACAGGGCGTCCAAGCTGTTGGGGCCCATGGGGTGAGACCGTCTTGCCATTTGCAATGTGTCAATAACCTGTGAAGATTGAATTGCAGCCATATTGAGTGCGGAAAGTTCGGCGTTGATAAATCCCATATCAAAACTCGCATTGTGAATGATCAATGGAGCCTCCCCGACAAAGGCCAGAAAATCTGCCGCAATGTGCTTAAAAAGAGGTTTGTCTTTTAAAAATGCCGTGCTCAAACCATGCACTGCTTCAGCTTCCTTTGGCATGTCGCGTTCGGGATTGAGATAGGCATGGAACGTCTTACCCGATGGAATATGATTGATCAGTTCCACGGCTCCAATTTCAACGATGCGGTCACCCGTGATGGGGGACAAGCCTGTTGTTTCGGTATCAAGTATAATTTCACGCATGATGATCTAATTTCTCTCTAAGTGCAGCGACAACTGATAGGGTCACTTTTTTGAGTTCGCCCAAAGTGCCGTTATTTTCGATGATATAATCTGCCCATTGACGTTTTTCAGCGTCGGGCATTTGCTTTGATCGAATAAGCTCCAACTTTTCTTGTGTCATGCCCGGGCGGGCCAATGCTCTGGCCATTTGATTGTCAGGGCTAGAAGACACGACGATAATAGCATCCATTTCGTGCGCGCGCCCCGCCTCCAGAATGAGCGGCGAGTCAATGACGACGATTTCGCCTTTAGCCGCCGCGATAAATTCACGTTCGGCTTTATAGACCAAGGGATGGATGACTTCAGTTATTGATTTTAGCAGGTGAGCCTGGCTGGCAATAAGACGTGACAGGACTTTACGATCAATTTGGTTATCTACAATAGCTTCAGGGCAAATTTCGGCCAAAACCTTGGCTGCAGTTCCATTTTCATAAATATCATGTACTGCCGCATCGGCATCGAAAACCGAAATGTTCAGTGTACGGAGTATTTTGGCAACTTCCGATTTTCCCATTGCGATGGAACCTGTCAAACCCACGATCACGGTTTTAAATCCGGTTCAATGTTGCGGGCAACCAGATCATAAAGCTCTGGTGTTACCATGGGTTTTTGGCCAAACCAGAGTTCAAAGCCACGCACGGCCTGATGCAAAAGCATGCCAAGACCAGGCACTGTCCGCAGTCCGCGGCTCTCAGCAGATTTTAACAAATCTGTTTTTAGCGGCACATAAACGATATCTGCCACAACCGCGCGAGAAGGAAGTTGGCTCACATCAATGTTGAGTGCGGGCTGGCCAGCCATGCCCTGCGACGTTGTGTTGACCAAAAGATCTGTAACTGAAAGATCAAGATGTTGCAGATCATCAATTAAAATTTTGCTGCCGAAAAGTTGTCTTAGTTCTTGCGCTCTTTCTGTTGTGCGGTTTGCTATAACCACACTTTGTGGGTTTTGACGCAATAGGATTTCGACAATAGCCTTTGCTGATCCTCCAGCTCCCAAGATGGTTACTTTTTTGCCGTGGACGTCGAAATCAGGAATGTGCGTCAGTAAATTGTCTATAAAACCTTCTCCATCTGTCGATGTCGCGAAGGTCTTTCCACCGCGAATATAAATTGTGTTTACCGAGCCTACAGACTTCACGTTTTTTTCAACGCTATCGACTGCTGACAATGCCGCTTCTTTGTGTGGCAATGTAACGTTGCAACCTGCAAATCCGTTTTCGCCGAGCCTGGCGATGAACGATCGAAGTTCGCTCGGGTGGACCAACTCACGGGTGTAGAGCCCGTCAATTTTCATCTGTTTCAGCCAATAGCCATGAATGAGCGGTGATCGGGAATGAGCGATGGGCGAGCCTATGACGCAAGCTTTAATCATAACACTAAATAGTTTTCGTGGCGCAAATAGCTGAGGAGCGGCACTAAAGGTAATCCCAAGATAGCAAAATAATCTCCCTCAATTTTTTCAAAAAGATTTATGCCTTCGCCCTCGAGTTGATACCCACCGACACATTGAAGAATATGCGTCAGGTGAGAGGTGACATATGCTTTTAAAAATTCATCTGAAAAATTCCACATTGTGAGATGAGCGTCAACACAGCACGACCACTGAACCACCTTACCGCATGTTACTGCGACTGCGGTATGAAGGATGTGTGTTTTACCCCGTAACTCCGAGAGTTGAACCATAAGTTCATCACTGTTTTTGGCCTTGTCATAGAGTTTGCCTTGGCAAGACAGCATTTGGTCAGCGCCGATAACCACCTGATCTGAGCCACCGAACGCCAAAGCCTTTGCTTTTGCTAAAACCAGGGCCAGTTCAGAGGCTGACAGGTGTGAATTGGTGTCTTTAAGGACCCGTTCATTGATAGAAGGCGAATAAATATCAAATTCGAGACCAGCGTTGGTCAACAAGGTTTTGCGAATGGCGCTGGTTGAGGCCAAAATGCATTGGGGTGTTTTCATTGTTTGTATGGTCTTGGGATCAATTGTGGATATCATCCGTTTTAAAGGGCAAATAATTTACGCAAGGCTAAGACATTAATGGTTTGTTAACAATTGGAACGGACGACTATTGCTTTAGGGATTTCCGGGGATGCAGGTTTTTTAAGCTTGGTTTTGCAAGTTTATGATTCTACGCATTAACTTGGCTTTCTCGCAGTTGTTTTATGGTTTATGCACAGCTTATCAAGCTGAAGTAAGCTGCGCATGAGTTAGTCCCACAATCCACGGTCCAACAGACTCTATACTCTATATTTATTATTCTTTTATGTTTAAGGGGGTCTCTGTGTTGAAACCTCTTCTCGATGTCCTTGAAAACAAAAAACCGTCTCGCAGGCCCATGTGGGTGATGAGACAGGCTGGCCGTTATTTGCCTGAATATCGTGCGACACGTGAAAAGGCCGGAAGCTTCTTGAAGCTCTGTTACAATCCCGAGCTTGCGTGTGAAGTGACCCTGCAACCCTTGCGCCGTTATGATTTTGATGCGGCGATTTTATTTTCTGACATCTTGATTGTTCCCCAAGCCATGGGTTTGACATTGGATTTCAAGGAAGGGGAAGGCCCGGTTTTGCAAACTGTTTCGAATGAAGCAGAGGTTGGGCAATTGAAATCGGCTGGCTCGTTTGAGCAATTTGAAAGGATCTGGAAGACGGTTGAACTGGTAAAGGCCAGTTTGGAGAAAGACAAAACTTTGATCGGGTTTTGTGGCGCTCCTTGGACTGTTGTGAGTTATATGATTGAAGGCGGAAGTTCTGACCGGAAGAAGGCTTTGGCTGTCGCGCTGGAACAGCCGCATTGGTATGGCCAGTTGATTGACAAGGTGGTTGAAGCGTCAATCATTTATTTGTTGGGACAAATCAAATCCGGTGCTGAAACAGTTCAAATTTTTGATTCATGGGCAGGAGATTTGCCACCGGAAGCCTTGGGTCGTTTGGTGGTTGAGCCCATTAAGCAGATCGTGGATGGGGTTCGAGCTGTTTATCCAAATTTTCCGGTTATTGTGTTTGCACGCGGAGTTGGAACGCAGCACGCAATGGTGGCTGAGGGCACTGCTGCCAATGCAATTGGTGTGGAAGAGGATTGTTTGCTGGCCAATGTTCTTAAAACCTTGCCAGCTGGGTTGGCAGTTCAAGGAAATTTATCCCCAGCTCTATTGCTGGGGGATGTTCCGACTCTTCGAAAGGGTGTCGCTGCGGTGTTAACTGGCGTTCCCATGGACCGCCACATCTTCAATTTGGGTCACGGTATTACACCGCAGGTCAACCCCGCGATGGTGACGGAATTGGTCAAGGCGGTGCGTGATTTTGATGAAGGCCGTATTTGATGGTGGAGTGGATCAAGGCGCTCCATATCATTGCCGTTATAGCGTGGATGGCCGGGCTGTTTTATTTGCCACGGCTTTATGTCTATCACATACGGCAAGTTTCAGGGTCTGACACTGACCTGCTTTTCAAAGTCATGGAGCGGCGTTTGCTCAAAGCCATTATGCGTCCGGCGCTGGTTGTCACGTTGCTGGCGGGTGGATATCTGGTAACGGCTTCGGGGTTTTCATGGTCAGACACATGGTTGATCATAAAAGTTTTGGGGGTTCTGGGGTTGGTTGTCTATCACGGAATGCTTGAAAGTTATTGTGTCAAGTTTGCCAATGGCTGGCGCGGACGCTCGGAGCGTTTCTTTCGGATATTGAACGAAGTACCCACGGTTTTACTGATTTTGATTGTCGTCATGGTGGTGGTCAAGCCCTTCGCGTGATAGGCTTTGCCTTGTGGGCCGCACTATGCTATCTGCTAAATTGTCAAAAATTAATGGCATCCGGTTGCGCGTCCTGCCCGACTGAACCTCACAAAAGAAATTGAACATATGACCGATCTTTCCGATCTCAAAGAGATCAAGCTTTCCGAATTGAAACGCAAATCGCCTGCTGACCTTTTGAGCCTTGCCGAAGAGCTTGAAGTTGAAACCGCGAGTGCGCTTCGAAAACAAGAATTGATGTTTGCCATTCTCAAGAACCTCGCTGCTCGCAGTGTAGAAATCATTGGGGAAGGTGTTATTGAAGTGATGCAGGATGGATTTGGCTTTTTGCGATCTGCAGATGCCAACTATCTTGCCGGTCCCAACGATATTTATGTCAGCACAAACCAGATCCGCAAATATACGTTGCGCACGGGTGATACCGTTGAAGGGCCTGTTAAAGGCCCCAAGGATGGCGAGCGCTACTTTGCATTGGTGAAGCCCAATACTGTCAACTTTGAAGATCCTGATAAAGCCAAGCACAAGGTCAATTTTGACAATCTCACCCCGCTTTATCCTGATCAGCGCTTGGAAATGGAAATTTCTGATCCGACCCGGAAAGATTATTCCGCTCGTATCATCGACATTGTGGCGCCTATCGGCAAAGGCCAGCGCGGGTTAATTGTGGCGCCGCCACGGACCGGCAAAACTGTTTTGCTACAAAACATTGCACATTCCATTACGACCAATCACCCCGAATGCTACCTGATTGTTTTATTGATTGATGAACGGCCTGAAGAGGTGACGGACATGCAGCGGTCCGTCAAAGGTGAGGTTATTTCCTCAACCTTCGATGAACCTGCAACGCGTCATGTGGCCGTGGCTGAAATGGTCATTGAAAAGGCCAAGCGTCTTGTGGAGCATGGCCGCGATGTCGTTATACTGCTCGACTCCATTACCCGTCTGGGTCGGGCTTACAACACGGTTGTGCCCTCATCGGGAAAGGTTCTAACCGGTGGTGTCGATGCCAATGCGTTGCAGCGGCCTAAGCGTTTTTTCGGTGCGGCACGCAATATTGAGCATGGCGGCTCACTGACAATCATTGCCACGGCTTTAATTGATACAGGCAGCCGCATGGACGAGGTTATTTTTGAAGAATTCAAAGGTACGGGTAATTCTGAAATTATTCTGGACCGTAAAGTGGCGGACAAGCGGGTGTTTCCATCGATTGATATTCTGCGCTCGGGCACGCGTAAGGAAGAATTGTTGGTCAAACCGGATGTGTTGAAGAAAACCTATGTTCTGCGCCGCATTCTCAACCCGATGGGCACGGTTGATGCTATTGAATTCCTCGTTGATAAAATGCGCCAGACCAAGGGGAATAGCGACTTCTTCGATTCAATGAACGCTTAGCTTCCGTAAGGACCTTATGGTATCGATTCGAATCCGAAATGATTAAGGATCAGACCATTTACGCACTCTCTTCTGGAGCTGGTAGGGCCGGAATTGCTGTCATTCGGCTTTCAGGGCCTCAAGCTGGTGACGTATTGCAGGGTTTGGCGGGGCGGCTGCCGCAACCTCGTCATGCAGCGCTTCGTCAATTGAAATCTGGTGATGTGCTGATCGACCAGGCCTTGGTGCTTTGGTTGCCTGGGCCACGGACTGTAACGGGTGAGGACATGGTTGAATTTCATGTTCACGGCAGTGCTGCGGTTGTAGCCTGTATGTTTGCTGAATTTGCAAAAATTGAGGGTGTTGTGCCGGCCGAAGCTGGCGCGTTTACACGCCGGGCCTTTGAAAATGGCAGACTTGATTTGGTGGAAGTTGAGGGCCTGGCTGATGTGTTGAGTTCACAGACAGAGTCTCAGCGCAGCCTGGCAATGCGGCAATTCATGGGTGAGGCAAGTGCTGTTTATGAAAGCTGGCGGTCCCAGCTCATCAGCGCCTTGGCAATGATTGAAGCGGCGATTGATTTTGTGGATGAAGACGATGTCGTTCAGGATGCTTGGGGACTTATCAAACCCTTGGTGGAGAATTTACGACTTGAATTGACTGAAGCTGTCGCCGCATCAAGCAAGGCTGGTGCTGTGCGCGACGGGTTAAAGCTGGTGATTGCAGGCCCTCCCAATGCTGGCAAGTCATCGCTGATGAACTGGCTTGTGGGGCGAGAGGTTGCAATTGTGTCCCCGCTTGAAGGAACCACGCGGGATGTGGTGGAGCGCGTAATTGATTTTCACGGTGTGCAAATCATAGCGAGCGATACCGCTGGAATTCGAGACGCCGCTTTTGATTCGATTGAAGCCGTAGGCATAGGCCGTGCAAAAACCGAAATCAGTAATGCGGATATTCTGGTGTGGCTGACAGCGCCTGATGTGTTGGACGTAGGGCTAGAACGACAGCCTGATATTCTGGTTTGCAATAAATCAGATCTGGATTCGAGTCGGGCACGAAACGAATCCGCTATTTCAATTTCGGTAAAAACAGGCGCTGGTTTGAATCAGTTAACTGAAATTTTGAAAGCCTTAGTGGAAGAGCGCTCTGCTCTTGGGAGTCATGCTATTATCGTGCGGGATCGCCATTCAAAGGCAGTTCAACAAACGATTCGGCTGCTTAACAATGTCCTTGAAGACGAAACGCGGCCCCTTGAGCTGATTGCGGAAGATTTGCGTAAGGCAACGCGGGTCATTTCATCGATCACGGGCCGCATTGATGTTGAAGACCTGTTGGGAAAGATTTTTTCTGAATTCTGTATTGGCAAGTGATGTTTCACGTGAAACGAATCTGGCTTTGACCTTCGTCCGTAGACGGACTAAGTGGCCCAGACGTTAATGAAAGATTAAAATTGTGAGTGACGTAATCGTAGTGGGTGGCGGACATGCAGGGTGCGAGGCTGCAGCTGCATCAGCACGCATGGGTGCGAAAACAATTTTACTGACCCACAAAAAGACGACAATTGGGGAAATGTCTTGCAACCCAGCCATTGGTGGATTGGGCAAAGGTCACCTCGTGCGTGAGATTGATGCGCTTGACGGTCTCATGGGCCGAGTTGCTGATGAGGCTGGCATCCAGTTTAGGCTTCTGAACAGATCAAAGGGTCCTGCTGTGCGTGGCCCCCGCGCGCAGGCTGATCGTAAACTCTACCGCAATGCCATGCAGCGCATTTTGGCAGAGCAAGAAAATCTCGACATCGTTGAAGGTGCTGCGTTTTCGCTGATCATTGACGATGGGAAGGTTTGTGGTGTTTTAACAGAGGATGGCCGCCAGTTTCGGGCAGCTGCGGTTGTTCTCACAACGGGAACATTCCTGAATGGTTTAATTCATATTGGGGAACAGAAAATTGCAGCAGGGCGGGTGGGTGATCCGCCTGCCCGCGGGCTGTCTGAGCAGCTGAGATCTTCGGGTTTGGTGTTGGGCCGGTTGAAAACGGGTACGCCCGCACGGCTGGATGGCAAGACAATCAACTGGAATATTCTTGAAGAACAGAAAGGTGACCATCCGCCCAGTCCGTTTTCATTTCTGACCACACACATCACCACACCCCAGATTTCCTGCTTCATAACTGCAACCACGGCCAAGACCCATCAGATCATTGCGGATAACATCCACCGCTCACCCTTGTATTCTGGTCAGATCACCGGAACAGGTCCGCGTTATTGTCCTTCGATCGAAGACAAGATCCACCGGTTCAAGGAAAAGACATCGCACCAAGTGTTTCTGGAGCCGGAAGGGTTGGATGATGATACTGTTTATCCCAACGGTATTTCGACTTCGCTTCCGCAAGATGTTCAGGAAGCCTTCATCCATTCAATGCCTGGACTTTCATCAGTGCGCATTATTCGACCGGGCTATGCGATTGAGTATGATTACGTGGATCCGCGAGAACTTTCGCATTGTCTGGCCGTGAAACGCCTCCCCGGGCTTTTTCTGGCGGGCCAGATCAATGGAACAACTGGCTATGAGGAAGCAGCTGCCCAGGGCTTGGTTGCAGGGCTTAACGCGGCGCGCCAGGCGTCTGGCCAAACAGGCATCACCTTTGACAGAGCCTCGGGTTATGTGGGGGTGATGATTGACGATCTGGTGATGCGCGGCGTCGCTGAGCCCTACCGCATGTTTACATCGCGCGCAGAATACCGCTTGGTCTTACGGGCGGACAATGCGGACCAACGCCTTACACCACAAGGGGTGGCACTCGGCCTGGTGGGAGTTTCACGTGAATCCAAATTCAGAGATAAATTAAGTATTTTGGAAGCCGCGCGAAAACTGGCAACCGAATTGACTCTGACCTCTTCTGCTGCTGCAAAACTTGGCCTGCGGGTTAATCAAGACGGTAAATCGCGCACAGCACTCGATCTGATTGCCATGTCAGATGTAGGCATGGCCCGTGTTTCAGAGATCTGGCCCAAGATTGCGGCTTTACAAACTTTTGCGAAGGAGGCTCTTGAGGCTGATGCACTTTATTCAGGCTATATGGAACGCCAGAGCATTGAGATTGAGGCCTTGCGCCACGACGAGAGTTTTGCTGTGCCAAATGATATTGATTACGCATCAATTCCTTCACTTTCAATGGAGCTTCGTCAGAAACTGGCACGCGTCCGGCCTGAAACCTTGGGGCAGGCGCAACGTATTGACGGTATGACCCCAGCGGGACTTGCGTGTTTGCTTAGTGCCATCAAGAACCCCCGCGCCCAACAGGCTGTTTGATGCAATCTGACTCTTTTGAGAGCTCTTTAAAATTCAATGTTTCACGTGAATCTTTCGCGAAACTCCAGATTTTAGCGAAGTTGCTCTTAGAATGGCAAAAGCATTTTAATCTTATTGCTCCAGCAACAATTCCAAACTTGTGGGAACGCCATATTTTGGACAGTCTTCAGCTGTTGCCGCTCCTGCCGCCGGGGCTGAAAGCCATTGCTGATCTGGGATCGGGAGCCGGGTTTCCAGGTTTGGTCTTGGCAGCCACACAAAGTGCTACGGTTCATATGTATGAAGCAAATGGCAAAAAGGCCGCTTTTTTAAACGAAGCGTTGCGGCAAATGCAATGTGCTGGCCTGGTCCACCGGGAACGCCTGGAGCCTCTAAGGGCACCGCAGAACATGCCGCCTGTTCAATTGATCACAGCGCGCGCCGTTGCGCCATTGACCCATCTCCTGGCTATGGCAGCTCCATTCATGACCAAGGGCGCAACCGCTCTTTTCCACAAGGGTCAAGATGTTGATACAGAACTCGAGGAAGCTGCTAACAGCTGGCGAATGGTGTATCATAAAATTGCCAGTCAAACCGATTCTCTTTCGGTTATACTTGAAGTGAAGGAGATAGCCCGTGTTCAGCCCTGATGCTCTGCCACCCCGCATATTGGCTGTTGCCAACCAAAAAGGTGGTGTCGGTAAAACAACGACAGCTATTAATCTGGGAACTGCCCTGGCAGCGGTGGGAGAAACGGTCTTGGTCATTGATCTTGACCCGCAGGGCAACGCATCGACAGGTCTTGGCATTACGCGAAAAACCAATCAACAATCCACTTATAACGTGCTGATCGGCGAAGCGTCATTGCATGACGTGATCATTGAATCAGCCATACCGAGATTGGACTGCGCGCCTGCGACCATTGATTTGTTAGGTGCCGAAATTGAGCTTTCAGATCTGGAGCGGAAAACTCACAGACTGGCTGATGCCATTACACTCCTCTTAAAAACGCGCAACTATTCTTATATTTTGATTGATTGTCCGCCGTCCCTCAATTTGCTGACCATCAATTCGCTGACTGCTGCCGACGCCATTTTGGTGCCGCTGCAATGCGAATTTTTTGCTTTGGAAGGCCTGAGCCAGTTGTTGAAAACAGTAGACCGGGTACGCACAACCTTGAACCCCCGCTTGGTTATTCAAGGCGTGGTGCTGACCATGTTTGACAAGCGGAACAGCTTGTCAGAGCAGGTGGCAGCTGATGTGCGTGATGTTCTTGGTGAAAAAGTTTATCAAACCGTCATACCACGTAATGTGCGAATTTCTGAGGCCCCATCCTATGGCAAACCAGTATTACTTTACGACCATACTTGCGTTGGCTCACAGGCCTACATTAAGCTGGCCTCTGAAGTCATCAGACGCGAACGTGACTTGCGCGCGGCGTAAATGATTCGGACCCGAAACATAATAAGAAAAGATTTCTAGGAATACAATATTGACACAGGTACAAAAGCGCAGACTTGGACGGGGACTCGCCGCATTGATTGGCGACGATACTAGTGAAGAATCAGTTGTGCAGGATATTCGCAGCTTGCGCCATGTGCCTGTAGAACTTTTACATCCCAATCCCAACAATCCGCGCAAACATTTTGCCGAAGAAGACTTGGACAGCCTTGCAAAATCGCTTCGAGATAAAGGTTTGTTGCAACCTCTTGTGGTGAGGCCCAGGGCCGATGGAAGCTTTGAAATTGTGGCGGGTGAACGGCGCTGGCGGGCTAGCCAACGCGCAGGCATCCATGATGTGCCAGTTCTCATCCGTGACCTTGATGATAAAGAAACCCTCGAAATTGCGCTTATAGAAAACATTCAGCGCGCAGATTTGAATGCCCTTGAAGAGGCCCGCGCTTACCGCCAATTGCTCGAACACTATGGCTATACCCAGCAGCAATTGGCAGATTCCATTGGCAAGAGCCGCAGCCATATTGCAAACACCATGCGCCTCATGAGCCTTCCAGAGACTATTCAAAAGCAAATTGAAGATGGAACCTTGACCGCTGGTCATGCCCGTTCACTGATCGCCACCGATGCGCCAGATGACCTTGCCTCAAAGATTGTGAAGCTCAACCTCACTGTGCGGCAGGCAGAAGAGTTGGCGCGCGGTCAAAATGCCAAATCCACAAAGCCCAGCAAGCCTGAAAAAGATGCCGATACACGAGCCCTCGAAAAATCATTAAGTGAAGCAATGGGCCTTGGCGTGAACGTGAAACACAATGGCGGTACGGGAGGCACTGTGAACATCCATTATAAAAATCTTGACCAGTTTGACGAGATTGTTCGCCGCCTGACACAGCTCTAACTGCGGCTGACCTAAAGCGATCTGGCTGCCGCATTGCGGGCTATAGAGAGCAACGTGCGGTTAGTGATGGCATCGGCCATACTGGGAATTTTTCGCGTTTGCAAAATCGCAGACGATACCAATTCCTGTAACTCATAGAGACCGTCTGAATCATATCGCCTGATCTGCGATTTAATGTTTGACTGACGTTTAAAAAAAATAGGTGGTTTTGCACTTCGCATAACAGCATCATAAGAAGAGCCACTGTCTATTTCAGCACGCAAATTTTGTAATCTGGTCAAGTGATTCAAGACCATGATTAAAATAGTGCGTTGGTCGCCATCAAAACTGGCTGCCATGCGATCTGTGTTTTGCCCATCCCCCTGCAACATTGCGTCAATGAGTTCGTCCGTTCCAAACGCTGCAGTGTTTCCACAAATTGCCAGCACATCCTCTTCGGTTATTTCTGCCATTCCCAGGCAATACAATAAAAGCTTTGCCATTTCCTGATTGACTGAGGGCCTGTCATGCCCCACGCGTTCAAAAAAACTAGCCTCTGCATCCCCTGCCCATTTAAGACCATGCTCCGCCATTTGCTTCCGCAACCGGTTTGAAAGCGCTGCGCGGTCTTCCTCATAGACTGCGAGGCTGGCAAATAAAGTTGCATCTTCACAGGCCAGCCGAAGTTTAGAAGATTTCGCCAAACTTCCAGCCAAGATCACCAGAAAATTGGCAAGTTTCGTTGTCTCAATTGCGGGCTTGGCAAATTTCAGAAAGTTATCGTCGACGCCGTCTGCAAGTAGAATTTGGCGATCCCCTAAAAGGGACAGGGATTGAAATTCGTCAATCAATGCACCGGGATTTTCCTTGATCACCGCCACATCAAGATGATGGAGAGACCCTGGCACTTTTTCTGCCTCACACAAGGTGCGCGTTGCCTGCCTTGCCAAAACACCAACGGCCTCGGCATCACTCCCATGCAACAGCAAGCCGTTCATTCTAGCTGACTTGTTTTTTAAAAACGCTTCAAAATCGTCCGCGCGCAAAACGGTCATGAAACGTCATTAACCCGAATGTGACGAAATATAAGCCGCCAGCCGTAACCTCAGATCCTGGCCAACTTCCTGAGCTGCCCTGCTTTGAGCATTATTAACCGCCTGCAAGTCTGCAATTGGTTCTCGCACAATGTCATAAGACACATTTGAAAAACTGGTCCCCTTGGTAATCAAAGCGCCGGATTTTAAATCAACCAACTCATAGGCAACTGACAGGCCGTATCTTTTGCGTTTGGTGTTAGTCCCAGCAAGATCAGACACCGCAACTGCAGTTTCAGTGGGTGAAAGTCGCAACTCAAACCGGCTGGCAATGTTGCTATCTGACGATGTCAAAACCTCATTCCGCACAAGTTGGCCCGCGCGCGTTCTCTGCTGCGGAATTGAAACCTCCGACAATGTCGCCGCAACACTTACCCCGTTTGCAGCGGTGCCATAGAGCGGGCGGTAAGACCCGCAACCTGTCAAAACCACCGCACACAGAACCAGCACTATGCGAAACATCATCATTGATCCGTCACCACCAAATTAATGATCCGGTCTGGGACCACAATGATTTTTTTGATAATTTTTCCTTCAGTCATGCGTTTAACACTTTCAAGTTCAAACACCCTGGCTTCCAGCATGCCACGATCCATTGCCTTTGGCAGCAAAATTTCATCTCGCCGCTTGCCGTTCACTTGCACTGCGATTGTCACCTCATCCACCGCCACCAATTCCGCAATTGCCCGTGGCCACGGCGTGTTCACAACGGCCTCGGTATGGCCCAGAAGCTTCCAGCATTCCTCGGCTAGATGCGGCATCATCGGCGCCATCAGCAGAACCAGTGTCTCGCCAGCCTCGCGTAAAGCACCACTCAAATCCGGCGGTTTATCAACCACACTCAAATTGGGGCCGATGGCATTTGAGAGTTCGTAAATCCGGGAGATGGCGCGGTTAAAGCGCAAATTATTGAGGTCTTCGGTAATCGCCGCCATAGACCGGTGCGTGAGGCGCCGCAACGTCAATCCATTACCGTGAAGGGTTGCCGCAGACTTTGGTAACTCAGCAATTTCATTGACAATGCGCCAAATGCGTTGGGTAAAGCGCCAAGAGCCTTCAGCTCCAGCTTCCGTCCATTCGATATCGCGTTCCGGCGGCGTGTCTGACAGCATGAACCAGCGTGCGGTATCTGCACCATAAGATGCTATAATTGTGTCAGGATCCACCACGTTGCGTTTAGATTTAGACATTTTTTCAACACCACCCACGGTCAGAGGCTCTCCCGTATTGGCGTGAACCCAGGCTCCATCCTTGTGCAGGGCATCCGATGGCAGAACCCATTCCCCGTTCACGGCCTTAAAAGTCTCATGGATCACCATGCCTTGGGTGAACAGGCTGGCAAAGGGCTCATCGGCATTGGCATGATGAGTCTTGGTCATAGCCCTGGCATAAAAGCGTGAATAGAGGAGGTGCAAGATTGCATGCTCAACGCCGCCTATATATTGATCAACCGGAAGCCAATATTTTGCCGCAACCGGATCAACAGCTTCCGCATCATGAGGCGACGTAAAGCGGGCATAATACCAGGATGAATCAATGAACGTGTCAAACGTGTCGGTCTCACGTTCTGCCTTTTCATTGCAAGCGGGGCAGGTGACATGCTTCCAAGTCGGGTGATGGACCAGTGGATTTCCCGGTTTGTCAAATGTCACATCCTCCGGCAGCACCACCGGCAATTGTGATTTCGGCACCGGAACAATACCGCAGGATTTGCAATGGATGACGGGTATAGGACAACCCCAATAACGCTGGCGTGACACGCCCCAATCGCGCAAGCGGAAATTTACGGTACGCTTTCCAATTCCCATTTTTTCAAAACGCCTGGCCACTTCCACCTTGGCCTCTGATACACTCAGTCCATCCAGAAATTCTGAATTGATCAGTACAGCGTTGTCCCCATCTTTCTCCACATAAGGCTCAGTGGTTATTTGAAACGTGTTGGCATTTGATCCGCGTGGGGCCACCACAGGCAAAATCGGCAAATGATATTTATTGGCAAAATCAATGTCGCGCTGGTCATGGGCAGGGCATCCAAAAAGTGCACCTTCACCATAACCCATCAGAACAAAGTTTGCCGCAAACACTGGCAATTTCACGTCCTTGCGAAACGGGTGGCGGGCAAAAACATGCAACGGAAAACCCTTCTTTTCGGCCCGCTCAATATTTTCTTCGCTTGTGCCCAAAGCTGCCACATCCTTGCGAAAGGCTTCCAACAGGGGATCATGCAGTGCTAATTTTTTGGCCAAAGGATGATCAGCAGAGACTGCACAAAAGCTTGCGCCGAATATGGTATCATGACGTGTCGTGTAAACCGTCAGGCCTTCATCGAGCTTCTTTCCGTTTGCATCTTCCAGTTCAAATGTGAAAGTCAGGCCTTCAGACCGCCCAATCCAATTCTTTTGCATGAGGCGCACTTTATCTGGCCATTTATCCAGCCCGGTCAAAGCATCCAGCAATTCCTGCGCATAATCTGTAATTTTTAAAAACCACTGAGCAAGCTCACGCTTTTCCACTGCAGCACCTGATCGCCAGCCCTTGCCATCAATCACTTGCTCATTGGCCAAAACTGTTTGGTCCACCGGATCCCAATTCACCAGCGAGACGCGGCGTTCAACCAAGCCTGCTGTGATGAAATCAAGAAACATGGCTTGCTCATGCCGATAATAAGAAGGATCACAGGTGGCAAATTCACGTGACCAATCAATCGCCAAGCCCATGGATTTCAACTGACCGCGCATTGTAGCAATGTTGTCGTAAGTCCAGCCCTTGGGGTGAACTCCACGTTCAATGGCTGCATTTTCGGCGGGCATTCCAAAGGCATCCCAGCCCATGGGATGCAAAACGTTGTAACCGCAAGCGCGGCGAAATCTCGCAATAACGTCGCCCATCGTATAGTTGCGCACATGACCCATGTGGATGCGGCCCGAAGGATAGGGAAACATTTCCAAAACGTAATATTTCGGCCGCGAAAAATCTTCCTTGGCTTCAAAGCATTTGCCATCAGTCCAGAAGCTTTGCCATTTCGGTTCAGTTTCGCGGTGGTTATAACGTTCTAAAGCCACGTGCAGGTCCTTTGGGAAATCAGTGGCCACACCCGTACCAGTCCTTGAATTTAGCTGCAAGCGTGGCATAGCAGAAGCATGATTTCAGCCTATCAAAGCGTAAAGTCTCGAATCCCGTCACATGTGAAATTGGTGGCTGTGAGCAAAACCTATTTCAAGGCAGATATATGCCCAGTGCTAGATGCAGGCCAATGTGTGTTTGGCGAAAACCGCGTGCAAGAGGCCAAAGATAAATGGCCTGAGCTGCGCCAGCTTTACGGCAAGATTGAACTTCACCTGATCGGGCCTTTGCAAAGCAACAAGGCCGCCGAGGCCGTCTCGCTTTTTGATGTCATTCAAACTGTTGACAGGGTTAAAATTGCCGAAGCCTTGGCCAAAGAGGTTCAGAAGCAAGGGCGTGCCTTGCAATTTTACGTCCAGGTCAATACAGGTTCAGAGCCGCAGAAGGCCGGAATTATACCCACCATTGCGGATCAGTTTATCCGCGATTGTCTGGAAACGTATGGCTTGAACGTGGTAGGGCTGATGTGTATTCCGCCAGTTGCAGAAAACCCAGTTCCTCATTTTAAAATGTTGCGTACCATGGCAGAGCGCACGGGATTGAGCGAGCTTTCCATGGGCATGAGTTCTGATTTCGCAGTTGCAATTCAAGAGGGTGCTACTGTTGTGCGCGTAGGGTCGGCAATATTCGGCACGCGTCAGATCACCAGATAAGTGACGCGGCTACAGCGGCTTAAAACGTACCGCAAATGTTTTTCTGAAAGTGCGATACAGCCTTCCGTGCCGGATGCTCCTAGATTTATCACATGGAAAAATATGGCGCTGCCGCCGCCTTGCCTACGGGGGCGCTGGTTGTGATTGGTCACCACCACCAAATCATGGGCCTTGTCATGGCGCCAAAAAGCCTCATGACTGGCCTTGAAGGGAAGCACCACATAGCGGTTATAGCGTCCATGTCCAACTGCATCACACCAGCCGTCGTTTGCTTTCATAGCGGTTTTGTTGAGTGCCGAAAAAGGCCTGACCATTTTATCGGGTCTGAAATAAAGACGCTCCAAATTCCATTTTCCGATAGGGCTTTTCCCATCGCCTTCGCGTTTGCGAAAGGTTTTGCCGTGTTTGCCCAACAGGCATGGAAAATAGTTATGACCCAGTTTAAGAACGCCCCGGCTCGCTGAAGCATTTTTCACGAATACGTGAAGATATGTTATAGATTCGCTCACAGTGAGTTGAGTTGCCAGTGTCTGTTTGCTTTACCATCACTGACCTCACATATTTTTGCGAGTAATGAAAGCCATGTCTACCACAAAAAAACTGCTGATTGTTGATGATGATGACGCCTTGCGTGAAACGCTCAAAGAGCAATTCAGCTTGCATGATGAATATACAGTCGCAGATGCGTCTAACGCAACGGCGGGTGTCAAGATGCTGAAAGCTGATCATGCGGATTTGGTTATCCTTGATGTCAATTTGCCCGACATGGATGGCCGCGAGGCTTGCAAGATCATGCGGCGCAATGGTTTCAAAGGTCCCATTGTTATGCTTACGGCCCAAAGTTCTGACTCCGACACCATTCTCGGCCTGGATTCAGGCGCAAATGATTATGTGATCAAACCGTTTCGCTTTGCTGTGTTGCTGGCCCGTATCCGCTCGCATCTTCGCCAGCATGAACATAGCGAAGACGCCATTTTTCAGATTGGGCCTTATTCCTTCAAGCCTGCAGCAAAGGTCTTGATGCGCGATGACAATAAGAAAATCAGGCTTACCGAAAAGGAGACTTCAATCATAAAGTTCCTTTATCGCTCTGGAGAACAAGCCATATCACGTGAAACCTTGCTGCAAGATGTTTGGGGTTATAACGCAGGCGTTTCAACCCACACACTCGAAACGCATATTTACCGTTTGCGTCAAAAAATTGAGCGAGATCCTAGTCACGCTGAAATTCTGATCACAGAAGGGGGCGGCTACAAGCTTGTTCCCTGAACTCCATCACATTTGGCATTCAAAGGTGGAAAAGCACGCTTGGAATGGTGCATTGGTTAAACTGGAAGAGAATGTGACATGAGCGTTCTCGCTGATGCAGAGACATTGCGCAAAATTGGAATTTTCCAAAATTGCGATACGGTTCCCCTCCAGATCATGGCCTTTGCAGCTGACCGACAGGAATTTTCGGTGGGTGAAGAACTGATCAGCCAAGGCAAGAAAGCCCGTGCGGCATTTTTTATTTTGAATGGCCTGGTCGCTTTGCGCGAAAATGGCAAGGACGTGGGTGTTGCAGAACCTGGCGCTTTTTTGGGTGAAACGGCCATGATTGGCGCTGGCGCCTTTTCGATCACAGCAGTCGCTCGCGAGATTGTTTCAACCGCGCGTATCAGTCACGAACTTTTTTTGAAAGTAGCCAAGGAATATCCTGATTTTGGCCGTGCGGTGTTGAACAATCTTTCCGCAAAACTTGAAGCTTCAGTGCGTGAACTTGACACTGTGCGGGTCATGTTTGAAAAGTCACGCACGTTTTCTGATCTTTAAGCCAGATTCCAGTCAAACTGTGCGATCACAGGCACATGGTCAGAGGGTTGGGTCCAGTTTCTCACAGGTTGCAACACGTCAATGCCAGTGCAAAAAGGTGCCAAACCCCTCGTTGCCCACACATGATCGAGCCTTCGACCCCGGTTTGAAACTTCCCAATCCTTGGAGCGATAGCTCCACCATGTATAAAGTTTTCGGGGTTGTGGAATGTGGTTACGCATAACGTCCACCCAGCCGCCAGCCTCCTGAATGCGGGCAAAATGCTCAACTTCAATGGGCGTGTGACTGACAACTTTCAAAAGCTCGCGGTGCGACCACACATCATGTTCCAGCGGAGCCACGTTCAAGTCACCCACTGCAATAGCACCGTAGCCTTTCGGTGCGGCGTGGACTTTGGACCACTCTTCCATTTCCGTCAAAAAGTCGAGCTTGTGGCCAAATTTCTCGTTGATCTCGCGGTCGGGCTCGTCACCCCCCGCAGGCACATAAAGATTATGCAAGACAAAAGGCCTGTCACCCTCAAACTGCACGCTCACGTGGCGGCAATCGCCTTTCAGACAAAAATCGCGTGACTGCTGCTGCTGGAATGGAACGCGAGATACGATGGCCACGCCGTGATAGCCCTTCTGGCCAAATTCAGCGATATGAGAATAACCCAATGCATTAAGTGGTGCAGATGGAAATTGCCCCTGGGGGCACTTGGTTTCCTGCAAGCACAAGATATCCGGGGCTTTTTCTTTAAGCAGGCGCTCTACCAAACCAATTCGCAATCGAACCGAATTTATATTCCATGTTGCAATTGAAAAACCCATGCAACTCACATTGCATGGGCTTTAAAACAGGGCAAGAAAAATTTGCCCTATTTTCCTTCAGCCCGGTTGATGACGCCAATAAAAAGCTTTGGATCAAACTTTCCGCCGGTTTCGATATTGGCCAGCTGCACGGTTGTGCGGCGGCCTTTGCCATCCACAATAACCCATTGCTGCAACTGATTTCGGGTTTCGTCAAACACCAAGGTGATGTAGCCGCCCATCGAGTCCTTGCGGTCAGCCAGTGAAACACTTGTCAGGCCATCCGTATTCTCAAACGCGATGACGTTGGTTTCTGCCAAAAGATCGATCTTCGGGGACACTACGAGGCGCAAAGGCGTTGCAGAAAGAGGAAACTGGTCACCCTTTTCTCTCACCCTGTCTTTGATTGTCAGCCACTTTCCGTCCGATATAATCAGCAAGGGATTGGGGGCTGCATATTCAAAACGCAATTTGCCCGGCTTGCTGATAAGCAATACCCCTTGTGAGGTTTGCCCGCGCGGACTGATTTGTGTGAAGCTGCTTTTCAGGGTTTGAAAACTGTTGATGTAGGCGCTAATTTTTCTTACCGATTGCTGCTGTTCAGCTGTCAGTGCTATCGCTGCAAATTTGGCCGCAAATACATGGGTGGATAACAGCATGGACAGTGCTATAAAAACTATGGCACAAAAACGGCGTAAATACTTCAGTTCCATTTCAATCTCGATTCCTTTTTTGTCGCGCTCGCTGCATTTATATCCTGTTGGCTAACCACACAAGCAGGCGGTTTTGCGGCGCTGAAGTGCTGTCACACACGCGCACTGTCTCCCGGAACCAGAATTTCCCGCTTACCCGTGGCATTGGCCGATGAAATCAAGCCTTCTTTTTCCATGCGTTCAATGAGGCTGGCTGCCTTGTTATAGCCCACCTGAAGGCGGCGCTGCACATAACTTGTTGAGACTTTCTTGTCGCGCAGCACAACGGCCACGGCCTGATCATAAAGTTCATCGCCAGAACCTCCTTCAGCGCCGGGCATGGACCCGCCACCTTCTACGTAAGCTTCCTCATCTTGCTCTTCAGTTACGGCCTCCACATATTCCGGCTGGCCCTGAGACTTCAGATGATTGACGATGTTTTCAACTTCGCTGTCGGTTACAAAAGGCGCATGAAGACGTGAAATGCGTCCACCCCCTGCCATATAAAGCATATCACCCTGGCCCAGCAGCTGTTCGGCGCCCTGCTCACCCAAAATGGTGCGGCTGTCGATTTTTGAAGTGACCTGAAATGAGATGCGGGTCGGGAAGTTTGCTTTGATGGTTCCTGTAATCACATCGACTGACGGGCGCTGTGTTGCCATTACAACGTGAATGCCGGCCGCACGCGCCATCTGGGCCAAACGTTGCACAGCACCTTCAATGTCCTTGCCAGCCACCATCATGAGATCCGCCATTTCATCGATGATGACAACAATATAAGGCATGGGCTGCATATCCATGTCTTCCTGCTCAAATATCGGTGCACCAGATGAAGGATCAAATCCTGTCTGCACTGTGCGGGATAACTTGTCGCCTTTGGCAAGCATTGCTTCTAACTTAGCGTTATAGCCATCCACATTGCGAACACCGGTTTTGGACATTTTCTTGTAACGCTCTTCCATTTCACGCACGGCCCATTTAAGCGCTACGACAGCTTTTCGTGGATCAGTAACCACCGGTGCCAGCAAATGCGGAATACCTTCATAAACAGAAAGCTCCAGCATTTTAGGATCAATCATGATCAATTTGCATTTGTCGGGTGGTAACCTGTAGAGGAGCGACAGGATCATGGTATTGATGCCCACTGATTTTCCTGACCCCGTCGTACCAGCGATCAGCAAGTGCGGCATGCGTGCAAGATCAGCAAAGATGGGCTCGCCGCCAATATTCTTGCCAAGCGCCAGAGACAACGTGGTGTGGTTTTTAATGAAGCTTTCCGTTTGCATCAATTCGCGCAGAAAAACCGTCTCGCGCTTGGGATTGGGAAGTTCAATACCAATGGCGTTGCGGCCCGAAACCACAGCCACACGCGCTGATATGGCACTCATTGAGCGGGCAATATCATCAGCCAAGCTGATCACACGAGACGATTTTATGCCAGGTGCTGGTTCAAGCTCATAGAGTGTAACAACTGGACCAGGGCGCACATTGATGATTTGGCCCCGCACGCCAAAATCTTCCAGCACACCCTCAAGGCGACGCGCGTTTTCCGCCAGAAATTCTGGTGAAAACTCCGGCTGCCGGCCAGCCTTCTTGGGTTCACTCAAAAGTTCAAGTGAAGGCAATTCAAAACTTGATCTCAACGTTTTGGTTTTCAGGCGCTGGCTTGCTTTTGGCAAAACTGCCTGTTGACGTGGCGTTTCAACGTCAACTTGCGGCAACTCTGTTGTTTCATATTCCAGTGGATCAAAGCTGCTATCCTGAAAATCTTCCGCGATCGTAGAAGGCGCATCGTCAAGGCTGGGCTCGATTCGCCCTGCGGATTTTTTGCTCAGACTGATGGGTGCAAACCGGCTCAATACATCATCGCCGCGTGCAGGAGATGGGTTTCCGATGATCTGCCGTGGTTGCAATTTTGCTTTTTTGAACATTGCTTTTGTAAAAATTCCAAAAATACTGAAAGATTTTTTGAGGCCGTTGGTAGGCTTGGCAAATGTCGGCGATGTCCTCGCCTTGCGTGATGATTTTCTGTTCCAAGTGGGAAATTCAAAACTTTGCAAATTCATGGCACGTAATGTTGTCCACCATGTTGCAATGAAAGCCAACGCAATAACCAGTGTCTGTGCGATAAAGCCCTTTATCCCGATGGTGAGAAGTGCGAGTAATCCACCCCCAAAAATCTCGCCAACATTGCCACCCAATCCAGCTGCCAAAGACCACTGACTGGGTGTTGGAAATGCGCCAAGCAAACAACTCAAACTTAATGTGGAGCCGATCCAGCACAGGCTGATCGACCTGGAATTTGATGGCGCTTCGTGACGAAAAAAACAGGCCGACCAGCTGAGTGGGATGAGCAAAAAAGTTAAAACGCCAAAACCTAAAAACTGCATGAGTTGATCAGCCACATAAGCGCCAGGATAGCCCAGCCAATTCTGCGGCTTCTCAGCGGTGGCATGGTTCAGTGATGGATCAAGCGGAGACCATGAGGCCAGTGATAACCCAACCACAATGACGGCAGCGACTATCGACAGGCCCACAAGCTCGAAGGCTCTCTTGCGCAGGAAACGACGCAATGCCGCAGGAATTGTGCTCTCATCAGTCTCAACCGAGTGATGTACTGATCGATTTTGGGCCATGACACTCTCCGCCACATGAGCCCCAAATTGGGCTCTAACAAATGGTTAACGGCAGTCTGGGGTGTCAGGGTTAAAGCGGGGTAAACAAGGGGGTAAATATTCCATAAAAAACGCCACCCTTGAGAGGTGGCGTTTTACACTTTGCAAGGCAAAAGCTTAGTTGTAAGCGCGCTCTCCGTGCTCAGCAATATCAAGGCCTTCCCGCTCGATCTGCTCATCAACACGCAACCCAACGGTGAACTTGCAGATCAACAAAGCGACATAGCTGACCACAGCTGACAAGACGCAAGCCACTACAATGGCATAGATCTGTGCCGTCATTTGACCAGAGAAGGAATAGGGCAGAGTGACAACTGAGGTATCAGCTGCAAGATAATTGGTAATGCCTTGGCCGCCGGTGGCCGGATCAACAAACACGCCCGTGAGCAAGGCACCAATAATGCCCCCGACCCCATGAACACCAAACACATCCAGAGCATCATCATAGCCCAGCTTGGCCTTCAGCCAAATTACGGCCAAAAGGCAGATGAAACCGGCAGCAACGCCAATCAAGATGGCTGCCATCGGCCCTACCCAACCGCAGGCAGGTGTAATGGCCACTAAACCTGCCACAATACCAGATGCACCGCCCAGCAAGCTGGCGTGCCCCCGCATCACCTTTTCACCCAGGGTCCAGGCCAATGTCGCTCCGGCTGCACCCAAGATGGAATTTAAAACAGCCATTGCGGTCAGACCATTGGCCTCAAGATTGGAGCCTGCATTAAATCCAAACCAGCCAAACATCAGAAGTCCCGCACCAATGAGGCAAACTGTGAGGTTATGGGGGGCCATGGGTTCCTTGTTCAGCCCCACGCGTTTGCCTAACATTATTGCGCAGACAAGACCGGCAATACCGGCATTGATGTGCACAACAGAACCGCCCGCAAAGTCGATGGCACCCTTGTTGTAGAGGTAACCGTTAGAGACATTAACAGCATCATTGTAAGCCGACAGGACAGCAGCCTTATCAACATCAGTGGCCGCTGCCGTCAATTTGGCCAGAAAGTCTGTTGCGGCAGCGTCGCCCACTGCGGTTTTCACAGCGTCGATGTTTGCGGCGCTCAACGTGTAAGCGTCAGGACCTGCCCACCACCATACCATGTGGGCCATTGGCAGATAGGCAAACGTGAACCAGATGACCAAGAACAAGATCACAGCTGAAAATTTCATGCGTTCAGCAAAGGCTCCCACAATCAACGCTGGCGTGATGGCAGCAAAGGTCAGCTGAAAAATCACGTAGGCATATTCTGGAATGTAGGTTTCTTTAGAAAAGGTGGCAGCTACTGAGCTTATGGTCACGCCAGAGAGCGCCATTTTTGAGAAACCCCCAATGAAGCCATTTCCGTTGGTGAAAGCCAATGAATAGCCATAGATCACCCAGAGAACAGATATCAGGCAGAAGCAAACTGTGACCTGCATCAGAATTGAGAGCACATTTTTCGAACGTACCAAGCCGCCGTAAAACAAGGCAAGGCCTGGAAGGGTCATCAGCACAACTAAGGCTGTGGCCGTGATCATCCAGGCGGTGTCACCTTTGTTTACGGTTGCAGCTGCTAAAGCCTGGGATGCCGGAAGAAGTGTCGCTAGCCCCAAGCCGGTTCCCAGTGCCATCAGGCGTTTTGGGAGATTGGCCAAACTCATCATCATGTTCCTTTCTAATTACTTTTAAATTTTAAAGAGCAGCAGCGCCGGTTTCACCGGTGCGTACACGAACCACACTTTCCAGCGGGAGCACAAAAACCTTGCCATCGCCAATCTGGCCCGTTTTGGCTGAATCCTGGATGATCTGCACAACTTTGCCCGCAAGCTCCTCCTCGACTGCGACTTCGATTTTGATTTTTGGCACAAAACTCACCGCATATTCTGCCCCGCGGTAGAACTCCGTATGGCCGCGCTGGCGGCCGTGGCCCTTGACTTCTGTTACAGTGATACCTTGCACGCCGAGTGCTCCGAGAGCTTCGCGCACCTCTTCCAGCTTGAAGGGTTTGATTATGGCGATAATGTATTTCATGAACCAGCCTTTCTGTTATCCACGGTTGGGCAATCAATTGTTGTGCCAGAATTGGAAAGGACATTAAATGATTGATATCATGACCCAAAATTGAATCCTGTAACATATCGACGACAGAAATATGCCTATTAAATAGGCATATTTTCAATTTTGCTTATTATTTATGCGTTGATCTGTCGCTGGAAATTTTGGCATATTTGAGTTAGCATGTTGTCATGAAAAAATTCGATATTGCGGTTGTTGGTGCAGGATTGAACGGCTTGATTGCGGCCTTGGCTCTGGGTGGCAAACAGACCCACCGACCGCTATCCGTCGTTGTGATTGACCGTTATGATCCAGCACGGTTTACCTCTGCGCAGCATGATTCACGCGCCTCAGCACTCACCCTTGCGACCCAGACCATGTTTGGTGTTCTGGGGCTATGGGACGGCGTTAAAGCCCAGGCGCAGAACATGGAGCGGATCATTGTTACTGACAGCAAATCATCTGGCAACCGACCCACATTGTTGTCATTTGGTATCACTGAAACGCAAAATCCTGTAGCTGCAATGGTGGAAAATCATCACTTGTTCCGTGTTGCCTTGGATTTGATTGCAGGCAGCCCCGCTATCCAAATTTTGTCTGGACAGTCTCTGGAACAGATTTCATTTGGGCCGGGGCTTGCAAAAATTACTCTTACTGACGGAACTGAAATCAAAGCGAGCCTGGTTGTGGGAGCTGACGGGCGCTCGTCAATGACACGTGAAAAAGCAGGCCTTAAGCTTAAAGGGTGGGATTATCCTCAATCGGCCATCACGCTGACTGTGGCCCATGAATTGCCGCATGAAGGTGTGGCCGAAGAACACTTCACATCGGATGGGGTATTTGCGGTGCTTCCTGTGATGGGCAATCGATCTTCGCTTGTATGGACGGAAGCACATGATCAAGCGCGAAAACTCTGTGCGCTGCCTGATGCTGATTTCCTGATAGAGCTTCAGAAAAAATTTGGCACGCACCGGGGCCAGTTGTCGCTTGCAAGTGCCAGACATGTTTATCCTTTGTCCATGAAGCTCGCCAATTCCATTATTGCGCCTCGCCTTGCCTTGCTGGGGGATGCTGCTCATGTCATTCATCCTTTGGCAGGCCTTGGTCTTAACCTCGGTTTTAAAGATGCAGCAGTCCTGGCTGAATGTGTAACTGAAGCTGTGAAGCAAGGTGCTGATCTTGGTGGTGCATCCGTGTTGCAACGTTATGAGACATGGCGGCGATTTGATACCGTCTCCACGGCATATCTGTTGGACGCGCTCAACAGGTTGTTTGCCAATGACAATGGTGCCCTGAAGGCGTTGCGTGAATTGGGATTGAAAATGATTGATCAGTCACCACGCGTAAAATCTTTGTTTATGAAAGAAGCCGCAGGCCAAATGGGTGAATTGCCACGGCTGATGCGGGGCCTAGCCGCGTGACTTTTTTTCGCTGACAAGTTTGGCTTCGTAAGCTTGCCAAACCGACTTAAATTCCCGGCCAAGTTTGGCCAGATAGTTCCACGTGAATAGACCTGTGGAATGGCCATCGCTAAAAATCAAGCGCACGGCATAGGTGCCCACGGGCTCTGCCTTGGTAATTGCAACCAAGCGTTTGCCATAGACCAGTTGCTCCTGACCAGGTCCATGGCCCTTCACCTCTGCACTTGGGCTTTCAACACGCAGATACTCAGCAGTGAAATTGAATGTTTCGCCTGACACAAATGTGACCGCAAGTTTTGTCCCATGATCATGAATGCGAAGTTCTGTGGGCCACACTTCACTCACGGTTCAGCTCTCTTGCCTCGCCTGCCAGCATGACAGGAATGCCATCTCGAATAGGGTAAGCCAGCCCTGCTGCTTTGGAAATCAACTCGGCCTTTTCAGCATCATATTCAAGCCTGGTCTTGGTGATGGGGCACACCAGAATTTCTAGCAGTTTCGCATCCGGTTTTCGTGGTGCAGCACTCACAGTCATTGCAGTCTCTGGGGTTTGCCAGAGCCAGATTTTGCCAATGCAATTTCAGTCAGCGCCACCAGCACATCGGCCCGTGATTTCAAATCAGGAGCCTCAAGCAGGGCCTGCTTTTCACGCGGTGGATAGGGAGCTAGCAAAGACAGCGTATTCACCAGAACTTCGGTTGAAATGGACTGTACCTCGTTCCAATCTGCACTCATGTTGTTGGCTTCGAGATATTGCCTGAATGCTGTGATCAATTGATCGCGGTCCACCGTTCTGGTGCCCGTTTCATTTACGAAATCGATTGCAAATGGCGCATAGGTCACACTGGCTTGACGGTAAGGTGTTTTGGCCGCTACTTCTTTTTTGACCTGAAAGCGACAAACCCCCGTTATGGTGACCATAAGCCTTCCATCATCGGTTTCCGAATAGGACGTGATGCGCCCCGCACAGCCCACTTTTTCAAGCTGTGGCTGATCTGTCTCATCATCTTGCTGAGGCTGGATAATGCCTATGATCCGGTCACCCGCCATCGCCTCCTCGATCATGATCAAATAACGCGGTTCAAAAATATTCAGCGGCAGATCCGTGCGCGGCAAAAGCAATGATCCCGATAGCGGGAACACAGGAATCGTCTTTGGCAGGTCTTCTGCACTGCGGTAGCGGTTCATGAGTGATGACATATTATAATCCTATGAAAATAAAACGCCGGATAATTTACGTCTTCCAGCAAGTGTAAACTCATCTTTGGGACCCCACGCTTCGAAGAATGCCACAAGTTGCTTGCGCGCGGCATCCTCATTCCAATTGCGATCTGACTTGATGACAAAAATCAGGTGATCAGTCGCTTCGGCACGGTTGCCGGATCCGTTTAGTATTGTTGCTATTTCTAAACGCGCGGCAAAGTCTTTTGGATTGGCAGTAATGGCTGCTTCAAGCTTTGCCATGGCAGATGTGTCAACTGGATTGAGCACCAAATCAAGTGCCGCCTTTGCACTCACAACATGTGCATCATTCTGTTTTTCCGGCGGAACCATGGCAAGTGTCAGGGTCGCCTCCTCCACAAGGCCTAGCGCCGTTTCAGCGCGGGCTTTCAACGCATAGGCTTCGGCTTGGGTTGGTTCTGCGGTGATAATTTGCCCGCAAATTTCAAGCACGGCTTCCAGTTCATTGGCTGCAAAGGACTGATTGGCCATGACCAATGCTTCTGCTATTTGTTCAGCGCGTCCACCCATTTTGCCCAAGCGATCAATGAACTGGCGAATTTGTGATTCGGGCAAGGCGCCCATAAATCCATCCACTGGCCTGCCATCAACAAAGGCAAAGACGGCCGGAATGGATTGAACCCTCATTTGGGTTGCAAGCTCTGGGTTTTGATCGATATCAACCTTAACAAGCTTTATCTTGCCCTTGGCTTCTTTGACCAATTTTTCCAGAACGGGGGTGAGGGTTTTGCAAGGACCACACCAAGGGGCCCAAAAATCGACCAGAACAGGAACCGACTTTGAGGCATCCAACACATCCGCCTTAAAAAGCTTGGTGTTACTCTCCTTGATCAGACTTGCATCTGTAATGTGGGTATTGATCAGATTATCCATGACAAACCTTTAACATATTAAACTGGATCGCTGACAGCGATGATGCGAGGGGCATGGCCGCAGGCTTTTATGAAGGTGACGAGATCAGTATTCGAGATGGTGGTTGTGGCATCGTTTTTTAAGGGGTGAAAATTCAACTTAGGATTTCTCATCATGGCTTCATCAAGAATAACATTCACCTGAATATCTTTATCATTGATGATACCAAATGGGGTGACAGAGCCTGGCTCTACACCTAAAATTTGCAGCAACAGTTCAGGTTTACCAAAAGTCAGGCGCTTTGATCCAATTTTATCCTTTGCAGCCTTTAAATCAATGCGGGCATCCTCCAATGCCACAATCAGCCACAAAGCTCCTTTCTCATCCTTGCAGAACAAGTTTTTGCAATGACCGCCGGAGATATGTCCATGAACTGCATGTGCTTCTTCAACTGTAAAAACAGGTTCATGGTCAAATGTGGTTGTCGCTATACCGAGGGTGTCAAGAAATGACATGAGGTCAGCACGGGTTTTTGGCATTTTCAGGTTTCGTCTTGATGATTTGATGTTGCTATTGCATTTGTCGCGCTGTTAGGCAATAACGCGGGCGTTGAGGCAATTTTACCCGTTTCAACCGCTCAAGCGGGCGTAGCTCAGGGGTAGAGCACGACCTTGCCAAGGTCGGGGTCGAGGGTTCGAATCCCTTCGCCCGCTCCAGTCTTCCAGACTGTGTCAAAACTGGATTGCCACTTTAAAGGTTTTCAAGAGCTGGCGTAAATTCAAGGCCTTTGACGATTGGCTTGCTTGGAAGTGTGGACTGATCTTCATCTGATATATATTTCGTTTCGTCTCGGTCCAGTTCCTTGCCGGCATTGTCACGCAACAGAATGGTGACCTTATACTCGCCTCCCTTTTTAAATCCCATCAAGGGGCTGCTTTCCAAACGATAGGTCAACTTCCCTTCCTTGGCAGGCAAGGTGACTGTTTCGAATTTATTCTGTCCGGGCACTTCAAATTGGGCTTCAACCACACTGCCCGCTGGAAGCGGGTATTTCTGCTGGGCGATGACAATCATGCCCGCTTGTGAATAGCGGTAATTGAAAGTGATGCCGCCGCCTGCGATTTTAAGATAGTCTTTGGGGCTGCCATCGTCGCTGCAAGCGCCCAGAAAACCCAGTCCTAAAACCAAAAATATTTTTTTCACAACGCTTCACTCTCACGCATCGATCTCAAGCCCGCCAAACCTTCTGGCCTCAAAAGCAGCACAAATACAATGAACGAAAACACGCCGACATCGCGGTATGCGGTTGAAAATGCACCCGACCATAGCACTTCAAGAAGGGCCAGGGATAGTGCACCGAGCGCTGCTCCCTTGACTGAACCAAAGCCACCAATAACGGCAGCAAACATTGCTTTAAAGCCGAGCATGAGGCCGGACGAGAAACTGGTGCCACCATAAGAAATGGCAGCAATCCAGCCCGAGACTGCCGCCAACCCCGCACCCAGCATAAATGTGTGGCGCATCACAGCCTGGGTATCCACGCCACATAATTTTGCCAACGCCATTTCTTGTGCGCAGGCTTGCCAGTTACGGCCAAAGCGTGAATAGCGCATCAAAGCCGCCAAAGCCCCTACGGTGATCAATGACAAAACGATCGCAACGGCTGTGATGGCAGGAATTTGTAGCGGGTATTCGCCAGACCAAAAGACCAGTTTCTGGCCTTGAAATATTGGCGGGATCCAAATGTCCCGGCCTCCAGACTGCAGGCGCATCAACTCTTGCAGCGCAATGGAAAAACCTATTGCTGCAATCATGTAGGCTTGCGCTGACTTGCTGATCAGCGGCGCAAACACCGCACGTGCAGCCACATTGCCAAAGGCTCCCGCACTAAAGATTGCAAACACCAACGCGAAAAGTGCGGACTGCCAATCATCATACCCACTCAACAGACTGGCAAAACAAATATAGACCGCACCGAAGGAGCCGAACATGGCCAGATCACCAAACGATAAAAACACCTTGCGGGTGATGGCCTGAATCAATGCAAACGCCACTGCAAGCGGCACATAAAACGTGGAAAGTTGAATGACATTAATCAACTGTTGTAACGCATAGGCAAGCTCTTTGGTCATGCTACAGACATAATCACGCCGTTACCAAACACTCAATGCTTGAAATGGCGAACGCCTGTAAACACCATTGCCAAGCCCGCCGCATCGGCAGCCTTGATCACATCATCATCCCTGACGGACCCGCCTGGCTGGATAATGGCGGTAGCGCCAGCTTTGGCTGCAGCTTCCACCCCATCCGCAAAAGGAAAGAATGCATCTGAGGCCAATACCGACCCTTCAACTCCATTGGCATCATTTCCTTTTTTAACCGCTATGTGTGCTGAATCAATGCGCGACATTTGGCCTGCGCCAATCCCGGTGGTGGCACCATTGTGGGCAAAGACGATCGCATTTGATTTGACATGTTTTGCCACTTTGAAGGCAAATCGAAGATCGTTGAATTCCTGCACACTTGCTTGACGTTTGGTCACGCAACGCAAGTCCATCTCTTCAACGCGAGCTTTATCTGAACCTTGCACCAAAAGCCCGCCTGCAATTGATTTAACACTCACACTTGCAGGCTGAGGCATATTCAGGTCGGCAAGCAAAAGCAGGCGAAGATTTTTCTTGGTGGCCAATATTTGCCGCGCATCCTCATTGGCGTCGGGGGCGATGATCACTTCGGTGAAAAGTTTCGAAATATCCTCGGCGATTGCTCCGTCCAGCGCGCGATTTACTGCGACAATGCCACCAAAAGCACTGGTCGGATCGCAGGCCAAGGCTTTCAAATATGCAGCATGACACGTTTCAGCGATGGCAACTCCGCACGGGTTAGCGTGCTTTATAATGACACAAGCCGCTTTCGAAAACTCGCGCAAGGTTTCCAATGCTGCATCAGCATCATTGATGTTGTTGTAGGATAATTCCTTACCCTGGACCTGCACGGCATCAGCGATGCCCTTGCGTTTGTCGCTAGTGCGATACAGTGCTGCAGACTGGTGCGGGTTTTCACCATAGCGCAGAATTTGAACGCGGGGCCCACCGACAGTGTAAAAATCTGGCGTGGCGTTTCCATTTTGGGAATTGAACCAGTTTGCAATTGCCGTGTCGTAAGCCGCCGTTCGTGAAAACGCCTTTGCCGCAAGGTTCTTCCGGGTCGAAAGGGTGGTGGTGCCTGTTGCCATGATCTCATGCAACACCACACCATAGTCAGCCGGATCAACGATGACTGTTACGTGCCGATGATTTTTCGCAGCAGCCCTGATCATTGCCGGTCCGCCCACATCAATGTTTTCGATGGTTTCGTCCCACCCGGCATCATTGGCAGCAGCGGTCTCGAAAGCATAAAGATTGACGATCAACAGATCAATGTTGCCGATGTTGTTTTCAGATTTGGCTTTTTCGTGAGCGCTATCCCCACGAATATTCAAAAGGCCACCGTGAATTTTCGGATGCAGGGTTTTCACGCGACCATCCATGATTTCAGGAAAACCTGTGATGCTCGAGACGTCCTTTACTGGAAGTCCTGCAGCCCTCAGGCTTGCCGCAGTGCCGCCAGTTGAAATCAATTGGATGCCCTGATTTGAAAGTGCGGTTGCAATTTCAGTCAAACCTGACTTGTCGGAAACTGAAATGAGAGCCGTAATGATTTTGCGATAGGTCATGAATTTGACTTAGCCGATGAGCGCCCAAAACAAAACCCAAGCTGCGGCAGATGTTTTCAAATCAGAATATCGTGTTCAACATCTTTCTTGCGTTGGTTTGATTTCGCAGATTTGATCTGCTGTTTAAGGGCCCAATTGATGCGGCCCTTTCCTGTGCTGAGAAGCCGCAAAATCTTGCCATTCTGTTCAATTCTGGCTTCGGCACCCCGCATGGACAATTTCCAGACATCACGGTTGGGCAATATCAGCAGAAGGTCCTTGCTTTCACGCAAAGCCGTCACTTTCATATCTTGCGCCATGTCAAAAACAAGTTCGAGTGTGCCGTGATAATCATCTTCGATTCTCAAATCGCGTCCGCAGTCTGACAGAAAGTAGGTTCTTTGGCGCAGATTGCCTTCAGTATTCTGGAGAATTATGCCTGCGGCGGCGTCATTGATCTGCCAGTTGCCAACGCTTTGGTCGTGAAATTCTGAACGGCACTTCAAAATGCGGTGTTCGCCTGACGATAATTCAAATTCAAAACCTGCCTTGGTTTGGGCAATCAGGCAAAGTTTTCCTTTTGACAATCTTGCCACCTCTGACTGTTGGGCCAAAACGAGTGGCAAAGCCGCGCTGTCATCGTGCTGCAAACACTGGTGCACGTCCTCCAAATGGGTTTTGGTGGGGTCCAATCCCGCAACGCCGCCGTCACCATGGCGCAAGGTGACAAGCATGGCCATCATGCGGTCCAGGCTTTGTGAAGCTTTGGGCGGAAAAACCTGTCTGGATTTCTTCATGGCGGATTTGAGAGGAGCCAGAATGCTGATCAGCTCAAGAAGTGCTTTTGGTTTTCGGGATATGTGACCGCCATCAGCCAAGACAATCTTCTGGATATTGGCTTCCAGACTATCAGTCCCTTGCTTTTGCAAGCCTTCCAGTCCTTGAAATGCGGTGGCTGCCATCAAAATGCTGGCCGCTTTCAGAACAGCTTCACTTGATGTTTTCACTCTTCGGCGCGACAATTTAAAAGCATGGCGCGCTACCACCGCAAAAAATTCTCTTTGCAAACTGGCATCCACAGTTCGCGCCAAGGCAGCGCCATCCGTTGCCAAAGCCACCATGACTTTGCAATGGGCTAGGGTGGAGAGTTCGGGTTTGCTTGCTCTGTCCCAACGGGCAAGCAGGCGGAGTGCATAATGCGCATGGAGCTTGCGGTTGCTCGCCGTAAAATGGTGGAGCCAGGCCAGGGTGTGCATCTCGCCATGCCACTGATTGGAAGCTTCTTGATGTTCAAACACCAAGCTTGGCGTGCTTTCTATGGTTTCTCCCGCTGCTGAAAAATATCCGGCATACATGGCAAAAGCGCAAGCTTCTTCACCATGGTGAAAACTTTGAATGATTTGGCCAAATCCAGTGATTTTGGGCTTCGATGCAAAAGGTTTAAGCAAGAGATTGAACCAAACAGAAGCGCCGCCCGTTTGAAAAGGCGTGAAAACGATGCGCAATGTGCTACGATCAGCCATATTCAGCTTTGGTATGTCCTGAAGCTTCGATTGAGAAAGGCGAGTGTCGCTTTGCGGTGGTTAATGAACTGCTAATTCTCAGACAGTTTGACGGAATTAGTTGAGGAGAAACATATGGGACAATTGAATTTGACAGAGGCCGCCAAGCGCGCCCTTGCTGAAGCCGAGGCGCGGCGGAAAAAAGCAGTGCAGTCAAAGCTTCCCCGTGAAATCAACGGTGGCAAAGGCCTTGAGCCCACGCGCTTTGGCGATTGGGAAAAGAAGGGCCTTACCTCTGACTTTTAACAGGTTGAACAACCTCAAGGATCTGGAATTTGGAGTTGCAGAGCTGTGTCGGTTAGAGCCACGGTTTCAAGCTATCGTGAAGCAGCATGGGGTGCCGTCGCTCCGGGTTTCGCCGCAAGGCCTTGAGGGCCTATTGGTGATCATAACCGAGCAGTTCCTCTCTCTCAAGGCAGCGGCAGCCATTTGGGCTCGCCTCAAAGTCAGGTTGGGGGCTTGTGCTGCGCAAGATGTTCTCAGGTGTTCTCAAAGTGAACTTGTAAGCTTGGGCTTATCAGGCAGCAAGGCGCGAGCGTTTCACGCTGCAGCCAGTACGGATGTCGATTGTTCAGGGTTAGATGAGGATCATGTTTCAAAGCAGCTTTGCGCCATTCACGGTGTTGGACCATGGACTGCCGACATTTATCTCTTGGTCGTGCTGGGGGCTGCCAACGCTTGGCCGAAGGGGGACCTGGCGTTGCGTATTGCAGTGGAAAATTTTTTGAAATTGGGCCGAAGACCGGAAATTTCGGAGATGGATGGTTTGGCAGCTGCGTGGCAGCCTTGGCGGGCCGTTGCGGCAAAGTTGCTTTGGAGCCATTACCGGAGCCTTAAAGGGCTTCCTCAAGCCGCACCCTGACCCCCCTTCACAGAACTGATATAGTGCTTATAGTATAAGCATCTAACTGGTTGAAAAGAGGTTTCCTTGTATCAAGCGCCGATCGCGCCCGAAGCTTGCCCTGCTCTGGTTCTCAATGCCGATTACCGACCATTGAGCTACTATCCCTTGAGCTTGTGGAGTTGGCAAGATGCGATCAAGGCTGTGTTTCTTGAGCGGGTGAATATCGTGTCGGAATATGACAGGGTGGTTCATTCGTCTTCTGCTGAATTCAAGCTTCCCAGTGTCGTGTCGCTCAAAACTTACGTCAAACCTTCACGCAACCCGGCGTTTACACGGTTTAACGTATTCTTGCGAGACCGGTTTGAGTGTCAATATTGCGGATCTGGCGATGACCTGACTTTTGACCACGTGATCCCACGCTCCAAGGGTGGCCATACCACATGGGAAAATGTGGTTGCCGCTTGCTCGCCTTGCAACTTGACCAAGGGAGGCTATTTGCCGAAGGAAGCTGGCATGTTTCCCAAAAATTGGCCGGTGGTACCCAGTGTCAACAAGCTTCATACCAATGGCCGCTTGTTTCCACCCAATTACCTTCATGAAAGCTGGATGGATTATCTCTATTGGGATACCGAGCTTGAGCCTTAAGGGTTCAGATCAAGTTAGTTACAAATTTATCAAAAGCATGCCTCTCGATTTGCGCAGCCACCGCTTCGATTTCAGTGCTGAATTCACGGTCTTCCGGGCGGGGGCCGGCAACTTTTCGCACCAAAGTGTGGGCCTCTTCCAAGGGTGCTGATGTTTTCAGCGGTCGCCTGAAATCAATGCCTTCGGCTGCTGCCATCAATTCAATGGCCACAATGCGGGTGAGGTTTTTGTTCATCAGCATCAAGCGTCTGGCACCATGAGTGGCCATCGACACATGATCTTCCTGATTGGCGGATGTGGGTGCTGAATCAATTGAGGCCGGATGAGCGAGTTGCTTGTTTTCGCTCATCAAAGCAGCAGTTGTGCATTGGGGGATCATGAAACCTGAATTGAGGCCAGGATTGCGGATCAGAAAAGGGGGTAACAGCGAGATGGATGTGTCTATCAAGGCTGCCATGCGCCTTTCTGAAAGCGACCCCACTTCGGCAATGGCCATTGCAATCATGTCGGCGGCAAAGGCCACAGGTTCGGCGTGGAAATTGCCACCCGACAAAACAGCACCGTCCTCGGCAAATACCAATGGATTATCTGACACGCCATTGGCTTCCACCAAAAGCATGCTCATGGCATGTGTCAAAAGATCCAAACACGCCCCCATCACTTGCGGCTGGCAGCGGAAGGAATAGGGGTCTTGCACGCGGTCATCATCCTTCAAGTGAGACAGTCTGATTTGGCTGCCAGCCATCAGGCGTCGATAATGGCCAGCAGCCTTGATCTGTCCTTGATGTGGCCGCAGCGCATGGATACGTGCATCAAAGGGTGTATCTGACCCCATAATGGCATCAAGCGAAAGCGCCCCAGCCAAGATTGCTGCTGCCATATTGCGCTCAGCTTCAATCAACCCCAGCAAGGCCAAGGCGGTTGATACTTGCGTGCCATTTAAAAGCGCCAAACCTTCTTTGGGTCCAAGCTGCAACGGTGCAATGCCAGCAGCTTTAAGTGCGGCTGCGCCGGTTGCAATTGCTCCCTTCACTTGCGCTTGGCCTTCACCGATCAAGACAAGGCTCATATGGGCCAAAGGTGCAAGATCGCCAGATGCACCGACGGACCCTTGACCCGGAATAAGGGGAAGCACATCAGCGTTGATCAAGGCTGCAAGACCCTCTGCGGTTTTATAAGCAATGCCTGAGGCACCCTGGGCCAATGACCGCAATTTCAGAACCATGATCAGGCGCACGACGGAAGCCGGCAACGGGTCACCCACTCCAGCCGCGTGGGAGCGCACAATGTTGATTTGCAATTTTTGCAAATCTTCTGTGGCAATGCGGGTTTTGGCGAGTTTGCCGAACCCTGTATTGATGCCATAGAGAGCATCCCCAGACCTGAGAAGGCGTTCCACTGTAGCCACTGATTGTTCAATTGCCGCCTTTGCCTCGGCACTGATGGTCACTGAGACAGGACCGGCCAGGACCTGTTTGACGTCGCTCAATGTGAGTTCATTCTTGCCCACTGATAATGTCATGACACTCTCGCTAAAACCTGTTTGAATTTTTTTCTTATGGCAGCGTGATGAAGATGTTCGCGGTCTTTGACAAGCAAGCGTCCGCCTACATAAACATCGCGCACCGCCGCATTGCCACCTGAGAAAATCCAAGCATCAAGTGCGAGATCTTGCGTGCGGCCAAGCATCGAGTTGTGTTCATGGTCCAACACAACAATGTCAGCGCGTTTTCCCACTTGAAGCGCACCCATGTTTTGCTGCAAGGCTTTAGCACCGCCACCTAACGCTCTTTGAAATACTGATCGACCGGTTGAGTGGAGCGGACCATCAGCCAAGACATTGCGTGTCAGGTTTTTAAGGCGTTGCGAATATTCCAGCATGCGCAAATCATCGGAGGGTGAAATTGAAATGTGACTGTCCGAACCAATGCCAATGTGCCCCTTTGATGTGAGGTAATCGACAGCTGGAAAAATGCCGTCCCCCAAATTGGCTTCAGTCGTAGGGCATAATCCTGCCACTGCGCCAGATTTTGCAAGGAGAGAGGTTTCCTCGGTTGTCATGTGAGTGGCATGAATGGCGCACCAGTTTTCATTTACCGGGAAATTATCGAGCAGGTATTGAACCGGCCGCTTGCCAGACCACGCGATACAGTCCTCAACTTCTTTTATTTGTTCGGCCACATGAATATGGATTGGTGTGTTGTTGGGCACTGCCGCAGCAACTTGCGTAACATCGCTTTTGGTCACAGCACGCAAACTATGTGGCGCAAAACCTCCGCCCAGCTTTGCGTGAATTTTGAGAAAGCCGTCCACATCATTAATAAAGCGGCGTTGATTTGCTTGAGGGGGTTCACTGCCAAAACCACCATAAGTGTAGAACACAGGCAGCATGGTGATGGCGATGCCGGTTGTTACAGCAGCCGCCATACAGCGCAAACTCATCTCGGCAGGGTTGTCGTAGGGCTTGCCATCTGGCTGGTGGTGAAGATATTGAAACTCGCCCACTGCCGTGAAACCAGCCAGCAGCATTTCCATATAGGCTTGCGCTGCAACGGCCTCTAGATCATCTGGCGAAAGTTTAGTGACTAACCCGTACATGACTTCGCGCCAGGTCCAAAAGCTGTCAGTTCCAGGACCCGCACGCTCTGCCACTCCTTGCATTAGACGTTGGTGGGCGTGGCTGTGCACATTTGCCATGCCGGGTATGGCAATTCCGGAGATGAGTTCGCCCTCGTCTTTGCCGATTGATTGGATAATGCCTTGTGCATTGATTGAGAGGCACATATTCTCAGCCCAGCCCTCGGGCAGCAGAACCGAATTAAATTTCAACTTGCGCAACGACATAGGCTGAGTATACTGTATAGACAACCTTATACAAGTAGATTTGCGACGCAAGGGTTCGGATACTATCATGAAGCTCACCAACTTAACCCTCGCAACCATGATAGGCGGCTATGGCTTGATCGCCGGTGCTGCAATCGTCATTGAAGGTGGCGTGATCAACTACGCGGGGCCCGCCTCTGAAGCCCCTGCTGGTCCCGCACTGGATTGCAAGGGAAGTCTGGTCACACCCGGCTTGATCGACTGCCATACTCATCTCGTTTACGGTGGCAACCGCGCTTTTGAATTTGAACAGCGTTTGAAAGGTGCCAGCTATGCTGATATTGCCAAAGCGGGCGGCGGCATAATGGCAACCGTGCGCGCAACGCGGAGCGCCACGGAAGCAGAGTTGATGGCCTCAGCGTTAAAGCGCCTCGATTGTTTGCTGAGCGAAGGTGTGACAACTGTCGAAATCAAATCGGGCTATGGCCTTGATATTGAGACTGAACTTAAAATGTTGCAGGTGGCGCGCCGCCTGCAACTGCAACGTCCTGTCACCGTGAAAACCACATTTCTGGGGGCCCACACGTTTCCTGCTGAATTTAAGGACAACCATCAAGCCTATGTGGATTTGGTGTGTGATCAGGCCTTGCCTGCCGCTGTCGCTAAAAATCTGGTTGATGCAGTAGATGCCTTTTGTGAAGGTATCGCTTTTTCCATTGCTGAAACCGAGCGGGTTTTTCAGGTGGCCAAAAAACTGAACCTTCCCGTAAAACTTCACGCAGAACAGCTTTCCAATTTGGGCGGTGCAAAGCTTGCGGCGCACTTCTCTGCATTGTCGGTTGATCACATCGAATATCTTGATCAGTCGGGGGTTGAGGCCCTTCAAGCATCTGGCACAGTTGCCGTATTGTTGCCGGGCGCGTTTTATTATTTGCGAGAAAAGCAATCGCCGCCCGTTGCCGCTTTACGCGCTGCAAAAGTTCCACTGGCACTTGCAACCGATCTTAATCCGGGTTCGTCTCCTGTTCATTCGCTGCTGACAACCATGAACATGGCTTGTGTGCTCTTTGGACTTACGCCGGAGGAAGCCTTGATGGGCGTCACAGTTAATGCGGCGCGCGCCTTGGGCCTAAAAGATCGCGGCACCCTTGCAGCGGGCCAACGCGCTGATCTGGCCTTCTGGTCGGTTGAACGGCCGGGGGACTTGGCCTATCCCCTGGGCTTCAATCCTATTGCCGCCATCATGCAAAATGGTGTTTTCAGCAAGGTGTGGGCATGACGCCGCTTTACGCTCAAGTCAAATCCCACATCCTCGATCAAATTCGCTCAGGTGCTTTGACATCTGGAAGCCGCGTTCCCTCTGAGAACGAACTTGTCGAGCGATTTAAAATAAGCCGCATGACAGCCAACCGTGCATTGAATGAACTCACCCATGAGGGTCATCTTGCGCGTGTTCCCGGCGTGGGAACATTTGTGAAAGATGCAACTCCTCGCACCAGCCTTTTGGAGCTCCGTAACATTGCAGATGAGATTTTAGCACGGGGTCATGCTTATTCATGCCGTTTAGAAGACGTGACAACCGTTACAGCAACACCAAATCTGATCGAAGATTTTGAATTGAAATCGCCAACACCGCTTTTTCATGTGGTCATAATCCATGAAGAAAATGGCATGCCGGTTCAGCTGGAAGATCGTCATGTCAATCCGTTTTGCGCGCCTCATTTTTTGAAACAGGATTTCACTTTGCAAACACCCACCGCTTATTTGCTAGCGGTCGTCCCCGTTGATGAACTTGAACATACAGTTGAAGCCATCATGCCTGATGGTCCGCAACAGCGCCGTCTCAAAATTGCAGCCACCGAACCTTGTCTTTCGTTGCACCGCCGCTCGTGGAGCAAGGGCCATGTGGTGACATCGGCAACCTTGATTTATCCTGCCAGCCGCTATGCGCTCTACAGCCGCTACCTTACCACCAGCAAAGGGTCTTTAAGCCAATGACAACCCGTCTTGATAATAGCAGAAATATCCGCGCTGCAACGGGCAGCAAACTCACCGCCAAATCCTGGCTCACAGAAGCGCCATTGCGGATGCTGATGAATAATCTTGATGCGCGCGTCGCAGAGCGGCCGGAAGAGCTGGTGGTTTATGGTGGCATTGGCCGGGCGGCCCGCAACTGGGAAGCCTATGATCAGATCGTGAAGTCGCTGGAGGCCTTGGAAGATGATGAAACTCTATTGGTGCAGTCAGGTAAACCCGTAGGTGTTTTTAAAACCCATAAGGACGCGCCCCGCGTGCTGCTGGCCAATTCAAATCTGGTTCCGCATTGGGGCACATGGGAGAAATTTCACGAACTCGATCGCAAGGGTTTGATGATGTATGGCCAAATGACAGCAGGCTCATGGATTTACATTGGCACCCAAGGCATTGTGCAAGGCACCTATGAAACCTTTTGCGAGGTGGGGCGGCAACATTATAATGGTGACCTCAAGGGCAAATGGTTTTTGACAGCGGGACTGGGTGGCATGGGGGGCGCACAACCGCTGGCTGCCACCATGGCCGGCGCTTCAATGATTGCGATTGAATGCCAACCCTCGCGCATAGAGATGCGGCTCCGCACGCGTTATCTCGATACACAAGCCGCCACGATAGACGAAGCTTTGGACATCATCCATAAATCATCCAAACCCATTTCAGTGGGTGTGCTGGGCAACGCGGCAGAGATTTTGCCTGATATGGTGAAGCGCAAAATTCTGCCCCACGCAGTGACCGATCAAACCTCGGCCCATGATCCGATCAATGGCTATTTGCCAGCCGGGTGGACTATGGCTGAATGGGAAGACCAACGCGTGAGCAATCCTGAGGGCGTGAGGAAAGCGGCCATGGCATCCATGAAAACCCATGTGCAAGCCATGCTGGATATGCAAGCGCTTGGCGTTCCCACTTTGGATTACGGCAATAATATTCGCCAAATGGCTTTGGAGATGGGACTGGAAAATGCGTTTAATTTTCCGGGGTTTGTTCCTGCTTACATTCGCCCGCTGTTTTGCCGGGGCATTGGCCCGTTTCGCTGGGCCGCACTTTCTGGCAATCCGGAAGATATTTACAAGACGGATCAGCGCGTAAAAGAGCTGATCCCTGATGATAAGCATTTGCACAATTGGCTGGACATGGCACGCGAAAGAATTGCCTTCCAAGGCTTGCCTGCGCGCATCTGCTGGGTGGGGTTGGGGCAGCGCCACAGGCTGGGCCTGGCGTTCAACGACATGGTGAAAAATGGCGAGGTGGATGCACCCATCGTGATTGGTCGTGATCATTTGGATTCAGGGTCGGTTGCATCGCCCAACCGCGAAACTGAAGCGATGAAAGATGGCTCGGATGCCGTGTCTGATTGGCCCTTGTTGAATGCGCTGCTCAACACGGCATCAGGTGCAACATGGGTGTCACTGCACCATGGCGGTGGAGTGGGTATTGGTTACTCACAACATGCAGGCATGGTGATTGTGGCTGACGGAACCGCTGACGCGGCCCGCCGCCTGGAACGGGTGCTGTGGAATGACCCCGCCACAGGTGTCATGCGTCATGCTGATGCGGGCTATGAGATTGCGGTTGCTTGCGCCAAAGAGCAGGGATTGAAGCTGCCGGGGATTTCGGGTTGATCAATTCGGTCGCTTGCTCTTTGAAAGCTCGAGGACGCGCCTAAATCTCATCGTGCGGTTCAGAGCGGCAAAGCAACTATTCAAATTCCACCACTGCCATGCTGGCGCGGTGGTCTGAGGGCCAGGGTGTGACTACCAGATCGGACTCGGGTGCTTTTTCACCGACGATGCCAGCGGTGTTCACTTTCAGATTTTTGCCTTTGACTAAAACCATGTCAATCCGGTCATGGTGATCGGTCTCGTCCGTGGGCGACGTTGTTGGGGTCCACGTCATGCCCGGCTTGGATACCACATCTGGAAACATTACGCGGAACGTATCGACAAATCCTTGATCAAGCAAAGCCTTTGAAAACGGCCAATTTACTGGCAAGGGTTGCAGGCCAGCAGCTACAGCTTTGTCAGTCCAATCCAATGCGCTGGGTTCATTGAAATCGCCCATTACAAATTGCGCTAATGCATCCTTCGACGCCTCGATATCAGCCAGCAACAAAGTTAAAGCTTTGCCGCGCGTCTCAGAGGCAAACTTTACCGCTTCGTCTGCTGATTTGATGAAAGGAGACTTGTCATATTCAATGTTCAGCAATTGATAAGGCTGATAGGGCGCATCATCTAAATTCATGCTGTAGGCTATCACCTTCTGGCCCCCAACATCAATTTCAACACCAACTCCATTTGGCGTTTCCTTGCCGATGGGATATTTGCTGAACACCACATCGGCCCAATGGTTCTCTGTATTGTGCTTGAACTCATGAAAATTATAACCCAGCGCTTCGGCAATTTGCGCCGCACGGCTGTTCCCGTCTTCAGCTTGGCAAACTTCAGCTGTGCAAGGGTCTGGCTCCGGCACTGTTTCCTGTGCTGCAATAATATCAGCCCCGGTTGCTTTCATCACGGCTATTGTCTCTTCAATGCCTTTTTGCGCATTGGCCCCTGCACCCCACATATTCATGGTGAGTAGCGTTAGTCTTTGCGGGTCTGCCAGGGCGTAGCTGGTAATAACTGAAGTGAACGCTATTGAGATGAACACTAACTTCATGTGGGTTCTCCTGACCTTATCAAAATCAAAGTCGAATTTCTTGACGCTTCGATGACGTTGAAGCTCCCAGCTTGCGTCGGCTCCAAAACGGGATGAATAGCGCATTCATATTTGTTTGCGCCAAATTGTGGAAGTGATGATGCTTCGACTTTATGATGACTTGCTTGATCATTCAATACTTGAAGCCATTGCGCAGTTCTGCCGCACTGTTCTGGCACCTGAAGCTGCAGCAACCGATCAACAGTCACGCCTTTCCGCTCATCACATGAAAGCTTTGCGCGAGATGCGCGCATCATGCGGATCCATGAGGGCACATCTGAAATTCAGCGCAACATCATCTCGCGCAGTTTGCTCGCCGATTAAAGCGCTTCACCGATTTTATGGACCGCAGCCAATGTTGCCATGGTGAATTTAACATTCAAGAAATCAGGCCAGCTTGAGAGCTTGACCAAGACCATATTGTATTTCCAACTGATATAGATCAGCTGCCCAAACACACCGCGCGCCATGACGGCTTGTTCGTTGCGGTCTTCAATCCAGAACTGGTTTTTGTAAGCACCCTCAGGCAGCGCAATGGTATAGGGCTCTTGAAAAAGTTCATGGCTACCTTGGCGCGTCTCTGCCACATAAGCCGCAGGCACAATGCCTGCCCCGTTGTCCAATATCATCTGCCCAAAGCGGGCATAGTCGCCAAGCGTGGCATTGAGGCCGCCAGACGCGAGCGCATAGCCTGCAGGGTCCACTGTGAAATTCGCACTTTCTTCCATGCCCAGCTTTTGCCAGATGTTTTCCGACAAAATCTGGGGCAGGCGCTTGTTCGCAACACGCTCTAAAGCGAAGGCCAGTACATCGGTTTCAATCGAGCGATATTCAAAGGCGGCCCCATGGGCGCGCGTTACATGTTTCAAGCCAACAATCTGATCCCAGATATCAGTCGGCCACTTAAAATCGGGCTTACTGCCCAGAGGTATGGGCTTCCACCCGGACGCCACATCGGATTGACCAATATCGGAATAAGGATCCGTATATGTTTCATCAAAACGGATACCGCTGGTCATGTTCAAGACGTGCTGCACTGACGCGCCGCGGTAGCCGGTGTGCTCCAGTTCCGGCAGATAGCGCGACAGGGGTGCCGCCAAATCGACGTCTCCACGCCCGGCAAAAATTCCATAGAGCATGCCGATTGTTGATTTTGCAACTGACTGAGAAAGATGCAAGGTGCGCGGTGTCATGCCATTAAAGTAACGCTCGTAAGTTATTTTGCCGTTCTTCAGAACAACAAGACCATCCGTATAAGTTTCGTCGAGAAAAGCTGCGAGAGCAATATCACCTCCATTCAAGCATTTCACCTCGAGATGATCAAGGTCAACTTCAGCCCGTGCCAAGGTGCGCACGGGGCCAGGCCCTCGCCACACCTCAACAGTGGGTAATAATTCACGGATATGCTGAAACGCCCACCGGTTGTGCGGTGGGCGGTCCCAATCAGCCTTGGGTATAATAGGTTGTGCCATTACCCTTTTAATTTGGTCCAGATCTTGTTGTAAATTTCGACAACACTGGGATCGCAAGGCGGCACAAATTCTGGCACAGGTGCCGAGGCCGGGCGATTCAGTTCAGGCGATTTTGCCAAATCTGGATCGGACGCTGCCAGGCCATTGGTGATGCCGTTGTCATAGCCTGCAAAATCTGAAATCAATGCAGTGTTGGCAGGGTCCATGACGAAATTTTGGAACAGCTTTGCATTTTCCATATTGGCAGCACCCTTGAGCACGGCAACATTATCCATCCATCCTTCAATGCCTTCCTTGGGGTAAGAGAACTTCACAGTCGGCATTTTCTGGCGCATGCGGTAGGCCGCACCATTCCAGGTTTGCGTAACGGCCACATCACCCGAAGTCATTTTTGTGATAGTGTCGTAACTGAAGGTCTTCCAGTTTGGCTTGGCCGCCATCAAGGCATCGGATACTTTTTTGAGATCAGCCTTGTCCGCACCACAGCGGGGAACACCCACAAAGCGCTCAGCCGCATGGGTAAGCGAATTCATGTCGTCCAACACATTGATCTGCCCTTTCAACTCATCAGGCGGATTGAACAGAATGTTCAGGGTGTCGATGTCTCCTTTGTATTTGGCGGTATCAACGGCAAATGTGGTCATGCCATATTGCCACGGCACAGAGTAGCTGCGGCCCTGATCCCAATACACATCCACAAATTCGGGACGCATGTGTTTGAAGTTTTCCATTTTGTTGGGTTCGGTTTTTTCGAGCAGACCGTCAGTCACCATGATTTTGATGGTGTAATCAGATGGCACCACAATATCGAAGCCAGAATTGCCAGCGCGCACTTTGGACAGCATGGTTTCGTTTGAGTCGTAACTATCCAACGATACTTTTACATCGAACTGCTTGGAGAATTTTTCAATCAGTTTAGGGTTGGTGTAATCGCCCCAATTGTAGATATGAAGCTCGCCTGCGGCCACTGCAGAACCAGCTGCCGCCATTAAACTTGCAGCGCTCATTGCTGCCATAAGAATTTTTTTCATCTCAGTCTCCCTTGTTTAAAGTGTTAGAGTTCGTGTTGAAACTTGTCTTCTTGGAGCAGGTCCAAATTTATAAAATCGATCAAAATCATTTCCGTGAACGAGCTATCAAAAAAGAAACTGTAATGAATAGAACAGAAACGAGCAAGAGAATGGCCGAAATCGCATTGATCTCTGGTGTCATTGGCCTTCTTGTCTGGTTCCAGATGTAAAGCGGCAAGGTGGTTTGTCCGGGACCTGCCACCAACTGGGTTATGGTAAAATCGTCAAATGACACAATGAAGGCCAAAGCCGCACCCGATGCAATACCGGGCACCAATAATGGAAGCGTTACGCGTTTGAAGGCATTCCAAGGTGTGGCATAAAGATCAGCCGCTGCATTTTCCAAGGTCATGTCCATGTCTTCAAGCCTGGCCCTGATCGGCATGAAGGCAAACGGAATGCAGAATACGATATGCGCCAACATGATATTGCCAATGCCGAAGTTCAAACCCAACACTTGCGCCAGCAAAGCAAAAAACGAAAGTGTGGCGACAGCGGTGATGATTTCAGGCACCATCAAGGGAAGATTGACCACCATGAAGGCCGCTTTCATTCCGGGCCAAGGTTTGATGCGCGTCATGCCAATGGCGGCCAGGGTTGCAAAGGTGGTTGCGCAAAGCGTGGCCACCACTGAAATTTTAAGAGTGTTCCAGGCTGCCGACTGAAAATCAGGATTTGTGAGCGCCACGCCAAACCAATAAAGGCTCACCCCTTCCCAGCGCATAATGATGTTGCCTGAGTTGAACGCGAACAAAATCAAAATCAAAATCGGCGAATAGAGCAGCACCAGGCACAGCATGGCCATATATTTAAAACCGGGCTGGGCTTTCACATCAACCATGGGTCATTTTTCCGGCGGTGTTGCGGACGTAAAAAAACAGCGCCACGAAAACAGCTGCCATCAAGATCAGCGCTTGTGCCGCCCCCAAAGGCCAGTTGCGGCCAGAGCCAAATTGCTGTGCAATCAAATCACCAATCAGCAAATGTGTGCCCCCGCCCAGAATCAGGGGTGTTACATAAGCGCCAATAGCCGGCACAAACACCAATAGGCAGCCGGCAATGATGCCGGGCTTGGCCAGTGGAATAATCACCCGCCACAAAACCTGGTGCTTGTTGGCATAAAGATCGTGGCCAGCTTCAACAAGACGAAAATCCAGTTTTTCCAAACTTGAATAGAGCGGCAAAATCATGAAGGGTAAATAGGAATAGAGCAGACCCACCAGAATGGCCCCATTGGTGTAAAGCATGGTCAGTGGTTTATCGATGATGCCAAGCCAGATCAGCATGTTGTTGATCAAACCTTCATCCCTGATAATGAACATGATGGCCAAGGTGCGCACCAGCAGGTTGGACCAAAACGGAATGGTAATCAGCAGCACCCACCAATTGCGGGTCGATGGTTCGCGCGTGGCCATGAAATAGGCGGTTGGAAAGCCTATCAGCAAGCAGATGATGGTGGTGATGAGCGCAAAGCCAACGGAGCGGGCATAGATATAAAGATAATCAGGCGTGAATTGCAGCGTGTCGTCAAAAATATCGCGCTGAAAGAGAAAATTCAAATAGGCATCGGTGGAAAATTTCCATTCAACACCGCCATAAGGCGCTGCTTTCAAAAACGAATATATCAAAATCAGAACGAGCGGCCCAATGCCAAAAAGCGTAATCATCACCAGTGCTGGTGTTGAAAGCAGTCGGTTCCGCTTGAAGCTGGCCTTCTCTGCATTCAACGCGATTTGTGCTGCCGTTGTGCTCATGGTCAATCTTTCAAAATCCGCGCGGTGCCTGCAGCAATCTGAACGCCTACTTTTGCGCCTTTGGCAAGGCTGGCCACAGCTCCGCCACTGTTTTGCTGCCTCACCATGAATTCTGACCCGTCTTCAAGATGCAAATGAATATGCGTATCGGTGCCAAAATAGACGATGTTATCAACCACACCTTTCAGGTGCCCCTGAGCGGGTTTCACCAGTGTTGCATGTTCAGGTCGCATCACCACCGTAACATTGCCAGATGGTTTTGCACCTTCTGGTGCGGCAGCTTCAATTTCTGCGCCAGCGGCAAGCTTTACTTTGCCAGA
>JBBRNW010000008.1:0-139638 GCA_038230015.1 Hyphomicrobiales bacterium
AACTTTCACCCCATGCAGCAAATCAATGGCAGCTTTCAATTGTGCATCTTTCGTTTTGTCTTCAGGAACATAGGCTGCAGAACCGCCACCCTCGGTTCCACCACCGGGATTGGCCAGATGACCATTGAGGCCTTGCTCGCCTTCTGTTGAAACATTTTTGCCCTGCAGTTCAGGTGGCAATGGCTCTTCGATCACGATATCAGCAGCAATGCCCTTGGCCTGAATCGAGCGCCCTGACGGTGTGAAATAGCGCTGCGTTGTCAACCGCATGGCCCCTTCACTGCCCAAAGGAATAATCGTTTGAACCGAGCCTTTGCCAAAAGACGTGGTGCCAATGATTGTGGCGCGTTTTTGATCCTGCAAGGCCCCAGCAACAATTTCAGATGCCGACGCAGATCCGCCATTGATCAACACCACAAGGGGCTTGCCCTTGATCAGATCACCGACCTGCGCGGTATAGCGCTCGACCTGGTCGGAATTTCGGCCGCGCGTTGACACAACCTCACCCTTTTCCATGAAAACGTCACTGACAGCAATCGCTTGCTGCAAGAGGCCACCGGGGTTGTTGCGAAGGTCAAGAATAAAGCCCTTTTCCTTGCCGCCCATTTTCTTGGAAAGTTCAGCCAAAGCCTTTTGCAAGCCACTATCGGCTTGCTCGTTGAAGGTGCTGATGCGCACATAGCCTACGTCATCGCCTTCAACATTGTATTTGACTGATTCGATCTTGATGGCATCACGCACCATCTTTACATCGAATGGTTCTTTCTTGTTGCGAACGATTGTGAGCGTAATGGGCGTATTAATCGCACCGCGCATTTTTTCAACTGCTTCATTCAGCGTTGTGCCTTGCACATCTTTGCCGTCAATCTTGATAATCAGATCATTGGCCATGATGCCAGCCTTTGCGGCAGGTGTGTCATCATAGGGGGCAACGACCTTGACCACGCCACTTTCCATGGTGACTTCAATTCCAAGACCACCAAACTCACCCCGGGTCTTGATGTTCATATCAGCAAATTCTTTGGCATCCATATAGCTTGAATGCGGATCAAGCGAGGTCAGCATGCCGTTAATGGCAGCTTCCATCATCTTCTTTTCGTCCGGTTTTTCAACATAGTCAGATTTGACCCGCTCATAAACATCGCCAAACAGGTTCAGCAACTTGTAAGTGTCAGCGTTCGTCGCCGCAGTGGCGGCATTCAGAGCCTGCATCAGCACCGCCGCAGAGACTGCGCCCAAAAGCACAAAACCGATATTGCGCAGGTTCGAATTCTGTTTCATTTCATTGCCTCTTTTCTGCCGCCAAGCCACCACGGCGATGGATCGACTGGTTCATTGTTCTTTCTAAACTCTGTATAGAGCACAGGTCGAGCTAATTCTGTTTCGCCACCGATTAAAGCCACCGATGATTGGCCGTCGCCCATTATCCCTACGGGTTCTCCTGCCTTGACGGATTGGCCCAACTCGGCAGAAATCTGTTTCATACCCGCCAGGAGAACAAGATAACCCTCTCCGGCATTCAAAATCAACAATTCACCATATGACCTAAAAGGCCCTGCAAATTCAACTTTTCCGTCAACCGGACTGATCACATTTTGGTTAGCCAGTGTTGCAATTGCTAACCCTTCAAGCGGACTGCCCAACCCATTATCATCTCCAAATTGTTTGAGGATGTCGCCTTGCACGGGGTAATTCAATTTCCCTCGCAAATCAGAAAGCGCAACGCGTGGCGCATTGAGGATTTCGAGTTTAAGTTTTTCAGCTTCATCACGCGCCTTGGCCTCTGCCGTCTGCTTTTTATCGGCCTCAATCTTTGCAGCCTCTAAACTCGCCAAAAGTTGCCTCAGGGTTTTGGCCTGCAGCGCCAAACCGGCTGCGTGCTGCTTTTCACCGGCCAAGTCTTTGGCCGCACTGAGAGCAAAATTTTTCTTTTGCACCTGTAAAAGCCTAAGCTCCTGTTGCGAGGCGCTGGCTAACAGGAGAGCTGTGTTCATGTCCTTCTTAGCAGTTTCTGATTCACGCCGCACCGCGTCAAGCCGGTTAAGCTGGTCGCGCAGCACGCCAGCCTGATCACGCATGGCAGGCACCACCGCGCCAAACATCATGGCACCGCGCAAGGCTTGTAAAACATCATTGGGGTCTACCACCAATGCGGGGGGAGGATTTTGCTCTAATCTTTGCAAACCAGCCAAAAATTCGGAAAGCTGGTCCTGCTTGGCCGCCAGATCACTCTGGATAACAATGGCTTCCGTGCCCAGGCTCTTTATCTTTTGGTCCGCACTGGCAATGGCCTGATTTTGATCGACCAGATCTTTGGCTAGGGCAATCAGCTTATCAGAAATTTCCGATTGCGCTTTGAGGGCAGCTTCAATTTCCAGCGCCATCGCAGCTTGCTTTTCAGTCGAGTTTTGTAAGGAGCTTTCAATCTGGTCCAACTGGTCAGAGGTGCTGACTTCCGCGTGCGAAGACTGCGGCCACCCTGCCAAGGTGACCAAAAAAGAACTCACTGCAGCAATTATGGCAAAACGCAAAATCATCATTCCACAGAAATTTGGCAAGTTTCCATGTCCAAATTGCGACCTTTCACGGCCTGTGATACGGATGATTAACCATAATGGTGACTGAACGGTAAATCTGCTCAAGCAGCATGATGCGCACCAATCTATGAGGCCACACCATAGGCCCTAACGCGATGAGGTGATTGGCTTTTTCGCGTGTTTCGGGAGCGTGGCCATCTGGCCCCCCGATCAAAAATATCAAATCTGCCACGCCGCTGTCAGCACATCTTCTGATTTTTGCTGCAAAGGCCTCACTGGAATGAGATGTCCCCCGCTCGTCAAGCACCATCGTCGTAGATCCTGGCGGCACAGCAGACCACAAAATGCCAGATTCCTCATCCATCCGCTGTTTGGCGGTCGCCTGCTGAGATTCGCCCCATTCGCCACTTTTCAATGATGTAATGCCAGCTTTTCGTCCCAGCTGCTCAATGCGCAAAGCATAGTCATCGGCCATCACCTTTTCAGGCCCGGATTTAAGCCTGCCAATGGCGGCAAGACCAACCCGCATTATTCGCTATCGCGATTCTCTAAGGGGGCATGTTCCGACCACAACTTTTCCAGATTATAAAAGCTGCGCACTTCAGGGCGGAAAATGTGAACGATCACATTGCCTGCATCTACAAGCACCCAGTCGGAGGTTTCCAATCCCTCCACGCGCACATCCTTCTGGCCAAAGGCCTTGAGCTTTTCCACCAGCTGATCAGCAATGGCGGCCACATGGCGGTTGGCCCGCCCTGACGCTATGACCATACCATCTGCCATCGATGAACGACCCTCGACATTGATCGGAATAATTTGTTCGGCCTTGGCATCTTCCATCGCATCCAAAATCACATCCATCAAGGGCCAAACCGGCCCCTCATAGCGCGGACCCTTGGGCGCTGAAATAACAACTCTGGCTGAAATCTTTTTGACAGCGGGTTTTTTGGCGACACTTTTTGGTGCAATCTTTTTCGCAACAGCTTTTTTGACTGCAGCCTTGGCAACAGTTTTCCTGGTTATCTTTTTGGGTGCAGCTTTATTGACAATCTTTTTGCCTGAAACTTTTTTGGCAATAGCTTTTTTGCCTGAAACTTTTTTGGCTACAACTTTTTTGGCTACAGCTTTTTTAGCTGGAACTTTCTTGGCTATTTTTTTCGGTGCAACCTTCTTGGCAACTTTCTTTACAATTTTTTTAGCGACCGCTTTCTTTGGCGCAGGTTTTGCTTTTTTCGCAGCAGCCCTTTTTATGGTCGCAGATTTTTTCGCAGCCGCAGCTTTTTTCACCCCGGCTTTCTTAGCCACGGCTTTGGTTTTTGGTGTTACCTTTTTCTTAACAGGTGTCTTGCTCAGGGTCGTGATCCTTCTTTTGATTTTTGATTTATATCACCGCTTGGCAGCCGATGCCAGCCCGCTTGCAACAGTGCGATCAATTCGCTAGGCACCAGACATCAATCAGCTTCGCGAGATTTTCAAATGAACACCTACAACCTCCTCCTCCTCCCCGGTGATGGCATTGGGCCAGAAGTGATGGGCGAAGTTGAAAAAATTCTCGCGTGGTTCAGCGCTGAAGGCATTGCAACGTTTAACACTGACCAAGGCCTGGTGGGGGGCTCGGCTTATGACGCCCATGGCAAGGCCATTTCTGAAGAGCACATGACCAAGGCGCAAAGTGCCGATGCGGTTTTATTTGGGGCCGTGGGCGGACCTAAATGGGACAAGGTGCCATATGATGCACGCCCCGAGGCAGGCCTTTTACGCTTGCGCAAAGATTTAGGCCTGTTTGCAAACCTGCGCCCCGCCATTTGCTATCCCGCTTTGGCCGATGCTTCATCGCTGAAAAAAAACGTGGTTGAAGGTCTCGATATTCTGATTGTTCGTGAACTCACCGGAGGAGTGTATTTTGGTGAGCCTAAAACCATCACCGATCTGGGCAATGGTCAGAAGCGCGGCATTGATACGCAAATTTATGACACCTTCGAAATCGAGCGCATTGCGCGCGTGGCCTTTGATCTTGCTGCAACCCGGAAAAACAAAGTGTCATCTGCTGAAAAACGCAATGTGATGAAAACGGGCGTGCTGTGGCATGAGGTGGTAACCCGCATTCACGCGACCGAATATCCGAAAGCCCAACTTGAACATGTGCTTGCTGATAATTGCGCCATGCAGCTGGTGCGTTGGCCCAAGCAATACGATGTGATTGTAACCGATAATCTCTTTGGCGATGTGCTGTCTGATGTGGCAGCCATGCTCACAGGTTCACTTGGCATGTTGCCATCTGCTTCACTGGGGGCACCTGATGCGAAAACCAAACGCCGCAAAGCATTGTATGAACCTGTCCACGGTTCAGCCCCTGACATTGCCGGAACGGGCGCTGCAAACCCCATTGCCATGATTGCCAGCTTCGGCATGTGTCTGCGTTACTCCTTCGGCATGGGGGAGTGGGCCGACAAATTGGATCAAGCCATTTCAGCCGTTCTGGCGCGGGGCCTTCGCACCAAGGATATTGCAGGCGACGGGGAAGCCAACACCAACACCCATCAAATGGGTGAGGCCATTTTGTCGGAGCTTCAGGCACTCGCATGAAGCAGGGCGCCCACTTCAGCATTCCGGGCCGCGTGCGCGCTTTTGGGTATGCCATTATGGGTTTGGCGCATGTTTTCAAAACCCAGCATGCCATGTGGTTTCACAGCTTCACGGCGGCTTGCGTTGTGGTGGCAGGGTTTTATTTTCAAATTTCAGTTGCCGATTGGCGTTGGTTGGTGTTGGCCATCACGTTGGTGTGGGGCGCTGAAACCATCAACACTGCCGTGGAAATTGTTTGTGATGCGGTGAGCCTTGACCACCATCCGCTCATTGGCAAATCAAAAGACGTGGCAGCAGGGGCCGTGCTGGTTGCAGCTTTGGGCGCAGCCACCATCGGAGCATTGGTGTTCTGGCCCTATTTGACTTAAGAGACCTAAGTGTTTCTTTTTCGCGCTGCCAATGTGCGTAGCCTGAGTGCATTCAAGCGAATAAACCCTGCTGCATCTTTTTGATCATAAGCACCGCGGTCATCTTCAAACGTTACCAGATCATTCTTGTAGAGTGACTTTATGGATTTCCGGCCCACGACAATCACATTGCCCTTGTAGAGTTTCAGTCGAACCGTGCCTTCCACATGTTCTTGGCTTTTGTCGATCATCGCTTGCAGCATGTCGCGCTCGGGCGCAAACCAGAAGCCGTAGTAAATCAGCTCGGCATAACGTGGCATGATTGAGTCTTTGAGATGTGCGGCCTCACGGTCAAGCGTGAGAGATTCCATGGCCCGGTGCGCCACCAACAAAATCGAGCCACCCGGCGTTTCATAAATACCACGAGACTTCATGCCCACGAAACGGTTCTCAACCAGGTCTAGCCGCCCGATACCATTCTCATGGCCCAAGCGATTAAGTTCTGTGAGCAGCGTGGCAGGAGACATGGCCTTACCATCAATGGCCACCGGATCACCATTCTTAAATTCAACTTCAATATAGGTCGCTTTATCGGGCGCATCTTCGGGTGCTATGGTGCGCTGATAGACATAAGGCGGTGCTTCCACCCACGGGTCTTCCAGCACTTTGCCTTCGGATGATGAATGCAGCAAATTTGCATCCACTGAAAAGGGCGCATCGCCGCGCTTGTCTGTTGCCACTGGAATCTGGTGCTGTTCAGCAAAAGCAATCAAATCAGTGCGGCTTTTAAACTCCCACTCCCGCCACGGGGCAATCACTTTAATGTCCGGGTTTAAGGCGTAAGCGGTCAGTTCAAAACGCACCTGGTCATTGCCTTTGCCAGTGGCGCCATGTGCTATGGCATCTGCGCCAGTTTCTGCCGCAATCTCGATCAAGCGCTTGGCAATTAACGGCCGCGCAATGGATGTGCCCAGAAGATAAACGCCTTCATAAAGCGCATTGGCGCGGAACATCGGAAACACAAAATCACGCACAAATTCTTCGCGCACATCTTCGATATAAATCGACTTGATGCCCATGAGTTCAGCTTTCTTGCGCGCCGGTTCAAGCTCGCCACCTTGGCCCAGATCGGCGGTGAAGGTCACAACCTCGGCCTGATACTCAGTTTGCAGCCATTTTAAAATGATGGAAGTATCAAGACCTCCGGAATAGGCGAGGACGACCTTTTTGATTTTGGATTTCGTGGTCATGTGTTGGTTTTTCTTTTCTTCTCTATATTTTGACGTTTTTTATCACGTCAAGTGCTTTCTCTACAAGCCCGTGCAAGCGCTTGTTTTTTTACTTCTGCCGCTTTTGCACATGGATGTTTTGCAGATTACATAACAGTTAACGAATTCTTTACGGTTGACATGTCTGATCAAACAGACAAATTAAGGTAAAGCTAAAGCACCGGGAGGAGACTACTGAATGGAGAAAAACATATCTAGGCTGATTGAACTTGCTAAAACAGTCCGGCCTACCGAAGCACAAAAGGAAGAACAAAGAAGGTCTTTTGTATATGGGAATACGGCGTTCGAAAACCCACAAATTTCTCGCAAGTTGATAGATGAGGTAGCAGAAAAATTGAGGGCTTGAAAACTCCAAAGAATCTTTAGAAGATAAGGTCGTACCACATTCGTGGTGCGGCTTTTTGTTTGTGGGGAAATATGGACGTAAACGAAGTCGCAACATTAGAAGCCGAGAATGGCTTCCGCCAGATCGAAAAAGGTATTGAGGTCATAAAGTACTATCTGGAGCCAAATCTACCGTTCGCGTTGCGTCCGAGTCTAATATTGGAGCTGCAAGAAATAGCAGTAAAAGGGCTAGTGGCAAATCCGGGTGAATGGCGAAATACGATAGTTAGAATCGAAAAAAGTGCGCATCATCCTCCCGCGCCTCATCTTGTTGAAAACCTCGTTCGCGAAATGTGCGACTATGTGAACGATAACAGGCATACACAAACAGCATTCCATTTGGCATCATATGTGATGTGGAGGCATAATTGGATACACCCATTTGAGGACGGGAACGGTCGAACCAGCAGAGTATTGTCGTACATAGTCTTGTCAATTTGCGTCGGGTACATGCTGCCGGGGACACCAACGATACCGGAGCAAATCCAGGGAGATCGAAAAGGTTACTTCAACGCTCTCGAGAAAGCAGATGCGGCATGGCAGGAAGACAGCAGTATTGACGTAACTGCGATGGAAAAGCTGCTAACGGGAATGTTAGCAAAACAACTGCTGTCAGTCATCGACGGAGCGTTAGCTACAAAACTTCAACAAGAAAACTAAACCCGCTCACTCGCCCGCACCTTCGTGCTCTCACTTTTCAACTGCCCACAGGCCGCCATAATATCGCGGCCTCTCGGCGTGCGCACGGGCGATGCGTAACCCGCGTTGTTTAAAATCTCGGCGAAATTCTCAATGGTGTCCCAGTTGCTGCACACATAAGTACTTCCGGGCCAGGGGTTGAAAGGAATGAGATTCACTTTAGCTGGAATGCCCTTCAGAAGTTGCACCAAACGTTTGGCATCAGCCACCGTGTCGTTCACATCCTTAAGCATTACATATTCAAATGTAATCCGCTTGGCATTGGTCAGGCCTGGGTAATTGCGACAGGCCTGCAGCAATTCAGCAATCGGATATTTTTTATTCAGCGGCACCAGTTTATTTCGTATCTCATCCGTGGTGCCATGCAAACTGATGGCTAGCATTGACCCGATCTCATCGCCCGCCCGAATGATCTCCGGCACTACACCCGATGTGGACAGGGTGATACGACGCTTTGAAAGTGAAAGCCCCTCGCCATCTGAGGCAATGTTGATTGCTGTTTTCACATTGTCAAAATTATACAAAGGCTCGCCCATGCCCATCAGCACAACGTTGGTGACATAACGACCTGACGAGGGTGGTTTGGAGTTGGCTGCAATATCATCGGGCCAATCTTTTATACGGTCTCTCGCCAGCATGATTTGGCCGACGATTTCACCCGCAGTAAGGTTGCGCACCAGTTTTTGCGTGCCTGTATGGCAGAACGTGCAAGTGAGTGTGCACCCCACTTGACTAGAAATGCAAAGCGTTCCGCGGTCTTCTTCGGGAATGTAAACCGTTTCCACGTCGTGGCGTGCGCCGTGTTCATCAGGGGCCAAACGCAACAGCCATTTTCGTGTGCCATCCGATGAAATCTGTTCGGTCACCACTTCTGGCCTGCCGATGATGAACGCCTCTTCCAGCTTGGCACGAAGTTCTTTTGATACGTCCGTCATCTCCGCAAAATCGAAAACGCCGCGCTGATAAATCCAGTGCCACAACTGGCGCATCCGCATTTTGCGGTGCTTCTCCGGCACACCCACGCGCTCCAGGAGGGCTGCCAAATCTATGCGCGAAAGCCCCAGCAATGAAACACGGGTATCATTGGGAATATAGCTGGCAGCCAGCGGAATGGCAGTTTGCAAAAGAGTGGTCATGACGCGCTCTCTAGCGCATTTCATAGGTGCCGACTATAGGACCAATCGGTAAAAAACCGTCTTGGCGCGAGAGCTCCTTGCTATAAAGCGAAGAAATGGTGCCATCGAGAAACAAGGCGTTATCGCAAGACAGCTCGTCGAGAAAGAGTGAAGCAAATTCATAGAACGTAACTGGCGTATTGGAGATCACAAACACCAGCGTATGATCATCTATCATGCCAACGCCATTGCGTATTTTCGCTGACGTGCCAGAAGCCGATATTTTGGGGTGGATTTGCCCGTCGATCACCAGCATGGGTCCGCTTTGCGAAGCCAGATCAGGTTTGATACCTGATTTGGCAAAGGCATCCGTTTCCATGACACCCGCTTTTTGACCATTCACGAAAAAAACCCCATTTGGCTTCATGTGAAAATTGCCCGACCCATTGCGACGGTTCAGTTTTTTAATAAGCTTGCCACCTTCAACATAATAACCAATGGCTCTCAGGTTTTTATCGAACATGCCTGCATTCATCGCAAAAGTGAGGGTTTTGTTATCAGCTTCCAGCGCCGTCTCCAGTCCGTAAAAACCGCCATAAGCCTCTCCATTCACATCTGCATTATAAAGCCCCAACATTTGCGTCTCAACATCCACGGTGCACGCTGTATAAGACAGTCCTGAAACCATAAGGTTGCGGCACTGGGCAAAAGCTGGGGGACAAAACACCAAAAAATATAGCAGCAAAGTTAGCGCCCGTGTCATGGCCTATTTGCAAGCACTATCGATTTTGGTGAGTGCCGCAGGAACGCCGACAAGGGAATAGGTGTCGGTCGTCTCGGTGCCCTTCCACGATGTGCCTGTCACTGTCAATGTTTTGCCAGTCTTTAGAGCTTTGACCAACGCTGCTTCAGTTTCAACAGCAGCGGCCCAGGCCGCATCACCATTGGTGTAAAGCTCGAAAGCGGCGTCGTCCACTTTAACAGTCACCATGGAAGACTCTTTGAAGGGATAGCCGATGATGGTTGAAACCTGATTGCGAATTTTGCGACCCGGGAAATGCGTGACAAGAAAATAAACCGGGTCACGCTTTACTTTCTTGGCTGACTCAGATTTTTTTGGCACTGAATAAATATAACACACCGGCGCATTGGAGGCTTGATAAGTAAAACTCTCCCAATCATCAAACGTGCCCAGCGAAACCGGATCTTCAGCATGCGCCAGGCCAGCCGTTGTAAGCAAGATCAGGCCCGCAAAAAATGTTTTGTTCCAATTCATGCTATTAACCTTTAAGCCGCAATTCTTAATAGTTTGCGAAAACCATGACGCGTCTTCCAGCGCAAAATGACGGTGAAAATACGGCAATGACCAAAACAGTTTTAGTCACCGGGTGTTCTTCAGGCATCGGTTATTGCTTTACAATCGGACTGAAATTACGGGGCTACCGGGTAATCGCTACCGTGCGCAACACCGAAGATCTAAGGCGCTTGGAGGCTGAAGGCCTCGAAGTGCTGCTCCTGGATTATGCCAACAGCTCATCGGTTCAGGCTTGTGCCCATGAAGTGGCCAAACGAACAGGGGGGAAGCTTTTTGGCCTGGTTAACAACGGGGCTTACGGCCAGCCGGGAGCTGTAGAAGATTTAACCCGAACAGTGCTGGAAGCTCAATTTGCCACCAACTTTTTTGGCTGGCATGAACTGACCACCTTATGTCTGCCGCTTCTTCGCGCCAATAGTCAGGCGCGCATTGTTAACATTTCTTCAGTTTTGGGCATTGTCGCCCTGAAGTGGCGTGGTGCTTATAATGCTTCAAAGTTTGCCCTTGAAGGGTTAACCGACACCATGAGATTGGAGCTTCGTGGTTCAGGGGTTTGCGTTTCAACAATTGAACCGGGGCCTATTGCCAGTAAATTTGTTGAAAATTCGCTCAAAAATTTTGACCTCAATATCAAAAGCGAAACGTCGCATTACAAGCAGGCCTACAAAAATCAGCGTGCAAGGCTGGGAAAAGGCGGATCAAACCGTTTCAAACTGCCGCCAGACGCTGTGCTTGAAAAGCTGGTGCATGCACTTGAATCAAACCGACCCCGCGCGCATTATTATGTGACCACGCCCACCTATGTTATGGGCTTTGCGCGCCGGATTTTTCCGCAACGTTTCATGGACCGGTTTGTAAACAGGATGTCTGATCAATGAATTTTTTTACCTATCTCGTGCCTCTGGCGTTGGCCGCCGTTTTCGTGGTCCTGGTGTTTGGGCTTTTCAACATGATGCGTGGGGGCTCGTCCAATGCGTCACAAAAATTCATGCGCTGGCGTGTAGGCCTGCAATTTGTGGCCATTATTCTGTTGATGTCAGCTCTCTATTTTAGCAAGCGTTGAGTTTACCAAGCGATGAGCGGTTGACGATCAGCACGGCCGCCGCACAAACGCCCATGCCAATGATTTGCACGGGCAGCAAGTTTTCATCGAACAATATATAAGTCATTAGCGCTGCAACAGCGGGCACCAGATAAATAAGGCCAGAAACGCGAGAGACTTCGCCCTCGCGGATCAAGACCATCAACAGTGTGATTGCAATGATGGAAAGCACAATAACCGCCCACGCCAGGGCACTCCAGGCTTGCCAGCTATAATCAAATTGGAAATCGCCTGTCGCGACGGCACCTAGCAAAACCACACCACTGGCACCCACATATTGCCAAAATCCGCCCGTGGCCAAATGAAGACCCGTGGCAAAGCGCTTTTGGTAAACAGTGCCAAATGATATTGCCGCCGCACCAAATAACGCACAAGCTGCTGTCAGTGGCGTAATTCCCCCCACTGGCGCGAACACAAGCTTGGGCCACACAACCAGGCCAATGCCAATCAATCCAACAAGAAGGCCAAACCAATGGCGGGGGTAAATCACTTCGCCCAGAATCAAGGCCGCCATGAAGGCCGTAAGCAAAGGCTGCAACCCCACAATCAAGGCTGAGACACCTGCGGGCAACCCGTTTGATACTGCCCAATAAATTGGACCCAGATAAAGCCCGTGCATAAACGCACCAGCAACCATGGCATGGAGACTGTGCTTTGCATCAGGCCAACGGGCACGCTGCTGTAAAGCCACACCTAGCAGAAACAGGCCTGCCACAGGAAAGCGCAGCGACAAAAACCAGAAAGGACCCACATGGCCAGCTGACAGTTTTGAAACCACAAAGCCTGTGGCCCATAACACCACAAACACCATCGGCACCACCGCGGTTAAACGGATCCGGGCGGGAGCAATGGTCATCAGGCAAAAGTTCCAATAAGATAAGGCAGTGATCGATTCTGGTAAAAATATTGTTGCACTGTTTGTCAAAGCGCTCAAGCGCTTGTTTGCCGATGAAGCCATACCGCTGGCGGGCAACATCGCCTTTCGTATCGTCTTCTCAATTTTTCCGTTTCTGATTTTTCTGGCCAGCCTTGCGGGGTTTTTTGGCAGCGCGGCCCTCGCTGAGCAAGTGGTGACCTATCTTTTAAGCATTGCACCCGAACAATTGGTCAGGCCACTCAGTAGCGAAATAAAGGCCATTCTAACCGTGCCGCGCGCGGGTCTTTTAAGTCTTTCCGCGCTGCTTACCATATGGAGCGCCATGGCAGGCGTTGACTCGGTGCGTGTGGGCCTGAACCGTGCCTACGATCTCAAGGAAACCAGATCACTGTGGTATCTCTATTTGCAAAATGTGCTGTTCATCATCGGAGCTGCCTTCGTGCTCCTGAGTGTTGCGGTGCTTATCGTGTTCTATCCGGTCGCCGCCAACGCATTGGCAACTTACGCCCCGGCTCAAATTGCCAATTTTGCGTCACTTGATCATTTGCGCTATCCCATTGCCATGCTGTTGCTGTTGGGCGGCTTGCAATTTGCCCACCGCGTATTGCCCGCCCAAACTCTTCCCGCACGCGCTGTTTTGCCAGGGGTCATCCTGACAGTTCTAGTGTGGATCGGGCTGTCGGCAGCGTTTTCAATATATCTGCAGAATTTCAATTCTTTTGCGTCTACTTACGCCTCGCTGTCTGGTCTTTTTACAGCAATGTTTTTTATCTACCAGTCAGCTTTGGTGCTCATCTTCGGTGGCGAGTTCAACCGGGTGTTCATGCAGCTTCGCGCAACCGCCCCTTAATGATCGCTTTTCAAAACGCAAAAACTTGGGGCGGGTTTGCCCTTGCAAACTGCGCGCGACAGCACCGTGTCTAATTGTGCACTGCTGGTCACCAGTTTGAGCTTGCTCAATTCATCTTCAGGCATCCAGTAAATTGAGGTGGGAGGCGCTTTTTCCATCGCATCAAACAGACCAAGACCAACACCCATCTGGTTGAGATAGACAGTAAGTTCCTTGCGCAACCCCTTGTAAAGCCCATTGGTGGTGAAGGATTTTCCCTTTTTGCGGGACACAACCGTGCGGCTGATAATTTTTTTCTTGCCCTGAACCATATAAAATTTTTCACGGTAGGTGATGGAATCGCCTTGAACCCAACTGGTTAAAACCTGATGCTCGCCGATATAGGTGCCAGGCCCCGCCAGTCGGTTTATGCCACCGGCCAAAACAAGGGGGCATGCCGATGAGCAGTAGGCACCCCCATGAAAAGGGATGCCACGGTAAAGGCTGCCATTTTCGGGCGGCAATTTGCAATTGGCGCTGCCAGGTTTGCATATGTCGCGAAAACTGGTCCAGCCCACCCCAACATCAAGTCCGGCTTTTCTGATCAGGCGGCCAATTTCAAGTGCCGCACGCACATTTCCTCCACCTGACTGGATCACCACAGGCAGCTTGGCTTTTCCTGCATTTTTGAGAGCGCGTTTGAACAAGGCTGGCGTGCCTGCAACAATCTCGCCCTCGGCTGAAATCCATTGCGGACACAAAGGCTCGCAATCAGGCGCACTGTCTCTCACAATGACGACACGCATCGACGGTTCACGTTTTTGGTCTTCGGCTATGGCGTAAGAGCTTACTGTCAGTGCAATGACAATTGACCACACGACCCATAACACTCGACCATAACGCATCTTTGCCACCCTTGTTAGACTGGCCCATGAAATCAACGCCCACTGTAAAAGACAAGCAAAAACTTGACACTGGGTATGCCGCCGCATAGAAGCCCGAAATCCGGTCAGGCAACGTCTGGCAGGATATTCATGCGCTGCCCCCGGCAACCCAGCAGGTTTTTCGGAACACTCATAAAAGTCCTCTTCTTTCAAGGGTTTAGAAGAGGCGCCAAAGGGCGCGGAAAAGGTGTTAATTATGTACGCAGTCATCAAGACAGGCGGCAAGCAATATCGCGTTGCCGCAAACGATAAAATTCTGATCGAAAAGCTCGAAGGCGAAGCTGGCGATCAAGTTTCATTTGAAAACGTTCTCATGGTCGCCGGAGATGGCGCTGTTCACGTGGGCGCTCCGATGGTGGTTGGTGCCACAGTTGTTGGCCACATTGAAAAGCAGGCCCGTGGGCCTCATCTGATCATCTTCAAGAAGCGTCGCCGCAAGCATTATCGTCGGCGCAATGGTCACCGTCAGGATCTCACATCGGTGATTATCACCGACATTTTAACCGGCGGTGCAAAACCTGCAGCCAAAGCCAAGGTTGCAACGCCAGTTCAAGCTGCAGCGCCTGTAACAGGTGCTGCGTCTGGTGCTGATGACATTTCGCTCATTGGCGGCATTGGACCCAAGATTTTCGCAGCACTGAATGATATGGGCATTACGACTTATGCTCAAATCGCCAGCTGGACACCAGATGACGTCATTCGCATCGAAACTGACATCAAGCAGAAGGGCCGTGTAGCCCGTGAAGAGTGGATTGAGCAAGCCAAAGAATTAATGGCTGGCAAACCGCCACGTGCTAAAACCGATAAAGCCCGTTCATAATTTAAAGCAGGAGAAATCTCATGGCACATAAAAAAGCAGGTGGTTCATCCCGCAACGGCCGCGACTCTGCGGGTAAGCGTCTTGGCGTGAAATGTTTTGGTGGCGAAAACGTAATCGCTGGCAACATCATCCTACGTCAACGTGGAACACAGTGGCACACAGGCACTGGCGTTGGAATTGGGCGTGACCATACAATTTTCGCTAAAATCGCTGGTACAGTGAACTTCCGCAAGACCAAGGAAAACAAGCAACTTGTTTCCGTTTTGCCCATGAAGGCCGCCGAATAAGCAAGGCATCTATTTTTCGCTTTGAAACGGAGATGCAGTTTTGTATCTCCGTTTTTTTATGGGTGCACGGATGATTGAAACTCAGCGGTTAATCTTGCGGTCACTGCGCGAAGCTGATGTGAGCGTGCTGGTGACCGAGCTTAACAATTTCAATATTGCGCGCAACACCTCACGCATCGCTCACCCTTACCGTGAACAGGATGCGCATGAGTTCTTCAGTTTTGTGCAAAATTTGGATGAGCAGTCTTTGGTTTGTGCAATTGCGCTGAAACCGCAACCTCAAAGTCTCTGCGGTGTTATAAGTTATGAATACAAAGCCGACACAGCGGATGCAGAACTTGGCTATTGGCTTTCAGAGGCGAAATGGGGCGAGGGCTTGATGAGTGAAGCGGCACATGCGGTTGTCACACATGCTTTCACGGTTTCTAAACTCGAAAAGTTGGTGGCCTGCCACCATGATGATAATCCGGTCTCAGGCCGCATTTTGCGCAAATTGGGTTTTCAGCGGAGCGGGGTCAGCACGAGTTTTTCTAGGGCACAAGGACAACACGTAAGTGTAACGGAGTTTGGTCTTACGCGTGAACGCTGGCTGACAATGGCTGGCTGACAATGAATGTTTAAAATCGGCGACCCCAACAAAAGTTGGGATTGCCGGTTTATGATCAATAGATTTTCTTAAAATACCATGGCCACATAACGTGGAACCAGGCGCTTGCGACCAAGGCCACCATTATGTTTTGAAGCAGCAAGCTTCAAATTTCCGTGTGATGAACGCACCGCCAGTGACAAATGTTTCAAGCCATAACGCACATTGGTGGAAGCGTTAAGCAAGCCTGAGCAATTGCCGCGAAATCCAACACCGCGCGCCGTGGCACACTTCAATTGGTAAACGCCATATTCGCCAGCCTTGCCGCGCACCGACGGATTAAAGCCGGATTCAATCTTGGCAATGCGCAATGCAAACCATGTGGGCACACCGTAGGAGGGTGCTTGCGACTTGATCATGGCCATTACCGCATTGCGCTGTGCGCTATTTACAACACCGCGGTGTTTAACTTTAAAAGACTGATGGTGTTTGGCTTTCGCGTGATGAATACGCCCAGCTTCAGCTGAACTTGTAAAAAGGGAACCGGCAATAATCATGGCCCCAAGGCCCGCCAGAAGTTTTAAGGTCATTGTTTTTTCCTTTCAGTGACGCAAACAACAGAAACAAGCTCCACAAAACAAGTGAAAGCCGTGAACCAAACCGCCGATGTCTGGGTAAGAAGCGCGATTGACAATCCAATTGTGGCCTCACTAAGGACGCAACCCGCATTGAAAAAATCCTAAAAGCTCGATTTTGCAGTGCAATAACCCGGTGCGACCCCAAAAGTTCCAAAGGCGACAGTTTATTGCTAAATAGCCGGTAATTTGAGGCTTTTTCAAAAGCCTTCAACTCTGCGGGGCTTTACTCTATGAGCGGCTCATGAAATTTCTTGATGAAGCAAAGATTTATGTAAGGGCAGGCGACGGGGGTGCGGGCGCCGTATCATTCCGCCGTGAAAAATTTATTGAGTTCGGGGGTCCAGACGGCGGTGACGGCGGCAAGGGTGGCGATGTATGGGTGGAAGCTGCCAATGATCTCAACACGCTCATCGATTACCGCTATCAGCAACACTTCAAGGTTCGCACAGCGGGCCACGGCATGGGCAGGCTGCGCGCCGGCGCATCTACCGATGACATTATTCTCAAAGTGCCAGCAGGCACGCAAATCTATGAAGAAGACAACCAAACGCTGATCGCCGATCTTGCAAAAACCGGAGACCGCATTCGCATCGTCAAAGGTGGCAATGGCGGCTTTGGTAACCACTATTTCAAATCAGCCACCAATCGCAGCCCCTATAATGCCAATCCCGGTCAATCAGGCGAAGAACGCTGGATCTGGCTGCAGATGAAGCTGATCGCTGACGCTGGCATTGTGGGCTTGCCCAATGCAGGCAAATCCACTTTGCTTTCCGTTGTTTCTGCTGCGCGGCCAAAGATTGCAGATTATCCCTTCACAACCCTGCACCCACAATTAGGTGTGGTTAAGGTTGGTAACCATTCATTTGTGCTTGCTGATATTCCAGGGTTGATTGAGGGTGCTTCTGAAGGGGCGGGCCTTGGCGTGCGTTTTCTGGGCCATGTTGAACGCTGTGCGGTTCTGATCCACATGATCGATACAACAGCCGATGATCTGGTAGAGGCTTATAAAATTATCAGGGCTGAGCTTAAAGCCTACAGCCCAATTCTGGCGAAGAAGCCGGAAATCATTGCCTTCAACAAAATCGATGCTGTGGCCCCAGATGAATTGGCCACCAAGATTGAGGCCTTCAAAAAGAAAATCAAGAAGACGCCCTTGCTAATGTCTGCCGCAACCCAAAAAAATACGGATATGGCGATGTACGAACTTTTTTCAGTGATCAGCAAAGATCGCATCGCCATGCGCATGCCCGACCCTGCCGGGGTGACCACCGAAAGCTGGAAGCCGTAGTGTCAAGGTTAGCTTCAGCAAAACGCATTATTGTTAAAGTGGGATCTGCGTTGCTCGTTGATCAAAAGACCGGCACCATAAAGGCGTCGTGGCTGTCGTCACTCGTTGACGATGTGGCTGATCTCAAATTTGCCGGTGCAGATGTCATTCTGGTTTCATCCGGTGCCATTGCACTGGGTCGCAGCACCTTGGGCTTGCCCAAAGGCAAACTGAAACTTGATCAAAGCCAGGCCGCAGCAGCTGTGGGTCAAATTGCATTGGCACAAAGCTGGGCCGGGGCACTGCGAACCCGAAACATTGTGGCGGCACAGATTTTGGTAACTCTTCAAGACACTGAAGAACGCCGGCGCTATTTGAATGCCCGCGCAACTTTATCAACACTCCTGGCCCAAGGTGCTGTTCCCGTCATCAACGAAAACGATACGGTGGCCACATCAGAAATTCGCTATGGCGACAATGACAGGCTTGCCGCGCGCGTGGCCTCAATGATGTCTGGTGATGTGCTTGTGCTGCTGTCTGATATAGATGGACTCTATTCTGCACCACCCACTCAAAAAGGCGCTAGTTTTATTTCTGAACTGAGCGAGATTACGCCAGAAATTGAAGCTATGGCTGGAAAACCCATTTCCGGCATTGGCTCGGGTGGCATGGTCACCAAAATCGAAGCTGGCAAAATTGCTCTGTCGGCGGGTTGTCACATGGTCATTGCATCGGGCCATGAACTCCATCCTTTAAAGCGCATAATAGAAAATGCGCGGTGCACATGGTTTGTGGCGGAAGCTTCCGCTATGCAATCGCGAAAGCGCTGGATTGCTGGAACATTGCAACCCGTTGGCAAGCTGGTTGTTGATGAGGGGGCCAAAGGCGCGCTGATAAAGGGCAAAAGCTTGCTGCCTGCGGGTGTCAAAAAAATAGAAGGAGTTTTCTCACGCGGCGACACTGTGAGCATTGTCCTGCAGGACGGCGTTGAGTTTGCACGTGGTCTGGTCGCCTATGATTCGGCCGACGCAAACCGCATCGCCGGATTAAAATCGGCTGACATCCAAAAGCTTTTGGGCAATGATGATCGCGATGTGATCATTCACCGGGATAATCTTGTGATGTTGGGTGGAGACCGAAATTGAAGAGTAATCTGGACATGGGAAAGCGCGCACGCGCCGCTGCTCAGTCACTCGCCCTTGCATCATCAGACCAAAAAAACGCAGCACTTTCCCGCATGGCATCGCAGATCCGTAAAAATTCACAGGCGATCATTGAAGCAAACCAAATAGACCTTGCAGCGGCAAAAGCAAAAAATCTGAAGTCGGCCTTCGTCGACAGGCTCACACTCAATGAGGCCCGCATTGCAGCCATGGCCAGCGGCATTGAAGAAATTTTAGCGCTTGCCAACCCTGTGGGCCGCGTAACGCAAAAGTGGATGCGACCCAACGGCATGGAAATCTCCCGCATTTCAGTTCCCATCGGTGTAATCGGCATCATCTACGAAAGCCGTCCCAATGTAACGGCTGATGCTGGTGCGCTCTGTTTGAAATCAGGCAACGCCGCAATTTTGCGCGGCGGATCTGACAGTTTTGCAACATCTCAAATCATCGTTGCAAGTTTGCAGGATGGGCTGAAACAGGCGGGCCTTGATGTGAACTGCATTCAGATGGTTGAAAGCACCGACCGCCAAATTGTAGGTGAAATGCTTTCTGGTTTGGGCGGCACCATTGATTTGATTGTGCCGCGTGGTGGCAAAAATTTGGTGGCGCGCGTGCAGGCAGAGGCCCGTGTTCCGGTGTTCAGCCATCTGGAAGGGATCTGCCATGTGTATGTTGACAAGGCTGCGGATCCTGAAATGGCAAAATCAATTGTGCTCAATGCCAAGATGCGCCGCACTGGCATTTGTGGTGCTGCCGAAACCATCTTGATTGATCGTGCTGCACTTGAAAACCTGAAGCCCATCGTTACCATGCTGATCAATGCCGGTTGCGAAGTGCGCGGCGATGTAGAAACCATGGCAGTTGACAAGGCTGTAAAGCCCGCAACCGAAGAAGACTGGGTGACCGAATATGAAGATGCGATTGTATCAATCCGCGTTGTTGCAGGTATTGATGAAGCGATTACGCATATTGCCACTTATGGCTCGCAACATACGGACTCGATTGTCACGAGTGATGTGAAAGCGGCCGAGAAATTTTTGAATGAAGTTGACAGCGCCATTGTGCTGCACAACGCGTCAACGCAATTTGCAGACGGTGGCGAATTTGGGTTTGGTGCTGAAATTGGAATAGCCACCGGAAAACTTCATGCACGTGGGCCTGTGGGTGTGGAACAGCTGACTACTTTCAAATATCAAATCCGTGGCAGCGGGCAAATCAGGCCGTGATCAAGTTGCCTCCCTTCGGGCCTGCACAGCGCATTGGCTTGTTTGGCGGTTCATTCAACCCTGCTCACAATGGCCACCGCATGGTAGCGCTTTATGCCTTGAAGCGTTTGAAATTGGATTGGGTCTGGTGGCTGGTCTCGCCGCAAAATCCATTGAAAGACACCAAGGAAACTGGCGAATATTCAGCGCGCTTTTCTTATGCCCAGAAAATTGCGCTCCATCCGCGCTTTGTGGTCACCAACCTTGAACACCAGATTCATGCCCGCACCACCGCCCAGACTCTTCTTGCCTTAGACAGACCGCTTAAAGCGGCGCATTTCGTATGGATTATGGGGGCTGATAGCTTTACGGATTTGGACCGCTGGAAAAACTGGACCCGCATTGCCAACACCTTGCCGTTGGCCATCTTGGCAAGGCCCGGCTATTCCATGCGGGCGTTGAGCGGCCAAGCGGCTAACCGCTATGGCTGGGCCAGATTGCCAAATGAAAAAGCAGGCGTCCTCGCCACCCGAAAATCACCGGCCTGGGTTTTCGTTTCTATGCCGCTGCGCAAGGAAAGTTCAACGGCAATCAGGAAGCGGAGCAGGCGGACGAAATAACTCACTCCGCCGCTTTCACGCTCATCGGGTTGTTGGGATGCATTGTCCAGTTGGCATATTCATCGCTGATCTTTTTGCCTGTCCGCGCATCTGTTCCTGAAGTTTGTTCAGCCATCGTGATGCAGTTTTCGACGGGGCACACTTCAACGCACAAATTGCACGCCACACATTCAGCATCCATCACTTCAAAATGGCGCTTGCCATCTTTCTCTTTCATGATGGCTTGATGTGATGTGTCTTCACAAGCAGCATAGCAGCGCCCACATTTGATGCAGGCATCTTGGTCAATCTTGGCTTTGGCAACGTAATTCAAATTGAGATATTGCCAGTCAGTTACATTGGGCACCGCCCGACCCCGAAAATCTTCCAGCGTGGTATAACCCTTTTCGTCCATCCAGCGTGCCAGACCTGCCTTCATTTCCTCAACAATTTTAAACCCATACGTCATGGCTGCAGTGCACACTTGCACAGTGCCTGCCGACATTGAAATAAACTCAGCCGCATCGCGCCACGTGGTAATGCCACCAATCGCAGATATGGGAAAATCTTTCATATCCTTGGCACGCGCAATTTCCGACACCATGGACAGCGCAATTGGTTTGACAGCTGGACCACAATACCCGCCATGCGAGCCTTTGCCGCCAATGGAAGGCATGGGCGAAAACGAGTCGAGATCCACATGGGTGATTGAATTGATGGTATTTATCAAAGATACAGCATCAGCGCCACCTTTCAGCGCAGCGCGCGCCGGCAAGCGAATGTCTGTTATATTTGGTGTCAGCTTGACAATCACTGGCATGCGGGTGTGCTGTTTGCACCAGCGGGCCACCATTTCAATATATTCTGGAACCTGCCCTACGGCAGCGCCCATGCCCCGCTCGCTCATGCCGTGCGGACAGCCAAAATTAAGCTCAACGCCATCAGCCTCGGTGTCCTCAACGCGGGCCAGAATTTTTTTCCAAGGCTCTTCCTCGCATGGCACCATGAGAGAGACCACCATGGCGCGGTCTGGCCACTCGCGTTTCACTTTTTTGATTTCCTGCAAATTTATCTCAAGCGGGCGATCGGTGATGAGTTCAATGTTATTGAGGCCCAGCAAGCGCCGGTCAGCACCGTGAATGGCACCATAGCGCGGCCCATTGACGTTGACGACTGGCGGACCTTCCTCGCCCAGTGTTTTCCAAACTACGCCGCCCCACCCCGCCTTGAAGGCCCGCACGACATTGTATTCTTTGTCAGTAGGCGGTGCGGACGCAAGCCAGAATGGGTTCGGAGATTTGATGCCCACAAAATTTGAACGAAGGTCTGCCATGTTAAGCTCCTGCTGCTCCCAAGAACGCGTGAATGCTCTCTGCGGCTCTGCGCCCATCATCCACACTTGCCACCGTCAAGTCCTTGCCCCCGGCAATGCAATCACCACCGGCCCAGATTCCAGGGGCTGATGTGCGCTTTTCAGCGTCGACCTTGATGCGCCCTTTTTCCAGCACCAGCGAACCGCTTAACTCATCGATATAAGTTTGCCCGATCGCTTTGAAAATCATGTCGGCGTCAAGTTTGAACGTTTCGCCAGTGCCTGCCAAGGCATCATTTTTTTCAGTTGTGTATTCACATTTCAGACCAACGACTTTCTCTTTCTTTGTCAGCAGCTTTTTTGGCATAACGTTGTGCATGATCTTGACACCACTGGTCTGCGCCAATTCCTGCTCGTAGGCACTGGCTTTCATATGCTCCACGCCACGGCGGTAAAGAATAGTAACGTTTTCAGCCCCCAGAAGTTTTGCTTGGATGGCAGCGTCCGTTGCCGTCATGCCGCCACCAATCACCACCACATTGCGGCCCACTGGCAATTTGGATTTATCCTTGGCTTGCCGCAAATCTGCAATATATTTTACGGCATCTTCAACGCCTTTGGTATTTTCGTGCTTCAAACCCAAGGCGTTTACGCCTGCAAGACCAATCCCCAAAAACACGGCATCATGGTCACGCTGCAAATTTGAAAGTTTCAGTTTCTTGCCCAGTGCCATGTTGTTCTTGATGCTGATTCCACCAATCGCAAGAATGAAATCGACTTCCTTCTGCGCAAATTCATCCACCGTTTTATAAGCTGCAATGCCATATTCGTTCAGCCCTCCAGATTTTTTCCGGGCTTCAAAAATTGTCACATCATGGCCGTGCAGGGCCAGCCTGTGCGCACACGCCAAGCCGGCCGGACCTGCCCCAACCACGGCCACTTTTTTGCCGGTTGGTTTGGCGCGCGTATAGGGGTGAGGAGCAACCATGGCCAAATCGGTGGCATAACGCTGCAACATCCCGATTTTAACGGGTTTGCCCTCGGCATGTTCTCGCACGCAGGCTTCTTCACACAGTGTTTCGGTGGGGCACACGCGGGCACACATGCCACCCATGATGTTTTGATCAAAAATGGTTTTGGCTGCCGATTTGGCATGCCCTGCTTGAATCTCCCGAATGAAAAGCGGAATATCAATTGAAGTGGGGCAGGCTGTCATACAGGGCGCATCATAGCAAAAGTAACAGCGGTCTGATTCAACTAGTGCTTCGTGATGGCTGAGCGGCGGATGCAGATCAGTAAAGTTTTCTGCAAGTTGAGTTGTGCTCAAACGCTTTTGTGCAACGGGCATAAACGCTTCTCCAATCGATGAAATCCAAACATGACCGATTTTGTTCAAACGGTCAAATTTTTGATGACAATGGACGTGACAGGCCTTTAGAGTTATGAAAGTACACAAGAACAATTTGAAAGTTTCACCATGAGCAAAGCCCCAAAAAAGCCCTTGACCTTGAGGTCGCAAAACTGGTTCGACAATCCAGATAATGCCGACATGACCGCTTTGTATCTGGAGCGTTATTTGAATTATGGTTTTACAAGGGGCGAACTTCAGGGCGCCAAACCCATTATCGGCATTGCCCAGACAGGCTCTGATCTCAGCCCCTGCAACCGCTCCCATGTGGAACTGGCAAAGCGCGTGCGCGACGGCATTATTGCAGCAGGTGGCGTGCCCTTGGAGTTTCCCATCCACCCGATCCAGGAAACCGGAAAACGCCCCACAGCCTCACTAGACCGCAACCTGGCCTATCTCTCGCTGGTCGAAGTGCTGTTTGGTTATCCGCTTGATGGTGTGGTGCTCACCATTGGCTGTGACAAGACAACGCCCGCCTGTTTGATGGCGGCAGCCACGGTGGATATGCCCGCCATTGCGCTGTCATCAGGCCCCATGTTGAACGGAGATTATCAAGGCCAGCGCACAGGCTCTGGCACCATTGTCTGGCTGGCGCGCGAAAAACTGGCCACTGGCGAAATTGATTATGAAGGCTTTGTGGATTTGGTTGCATCATCTGCCCCGTCGGCAGGCTATTGCAACACCATGGGAACTGCCACCACCATGAATTCGCTGGCTGAGGCTCTGGGCATGTGCCTGCCTGGAAATGCGGCCATTCCAGCCCCCTACCGGGAGCGCGGCCAAATGGCCTTTGAAACCGGAAGGCGCATTGTTGAGATGGTGCGCGAAGATTTGACGCCGTCCAAAATCATGACGCGTCACGCTTTCGAAAATGCCATTGCCGTCAACACTGCAATTGGCGGCTCCACCAATGCGCCCAACCATTTGAACGGCATTGCAAGGCTCCTCGGCGTAGAGCTTGATGTGATCGATTGGGAAAAGCACGGGCTTGATTTGCCACTGCTGGTGAATTTGCAGCCCGCTGGCGAATATCTGGGGGAAGATTACCACCGCGCAGGCGGTGTGCCTGCGGTGCTGGCAGAGCTGATCAAGGCTGGCAAAATTCATGAAGGTGCGCTGACTGCCAATGGCAAAACCATTGGTGAAAACAACAAAGGAAAATTCTCATGGAACCGTAAAGTGATCAAGGAATTCAATGATCCCATCAAAACCCATGCGGGCTTCAAGATGCTGCATGGCAATTTGTTTGATTCAGCGATCATGAAAACATCGGTCATTTCAGAAGAATTCCGGTTACGCTATTTATCCAACCCCGCCGATTTGAATGCGTTTGAGGCCAAAGCCATCGTATTTGACGGACCGGAAGATTATCACGCCAATATCGATAACCCCGCCTTGGGCATTGATGAAAACACCATTCTTTTTATCCGCGGCGTAGGTCCCTTGGGCTATCCCGGTGCTGCTGAAGTGGTAAACATGCGTGCGCCAACCCAACTTTTGGAAAAAGGCATCCGCTCGCTGCCTTGTGTGGGCGATGGCAGGCAATCAGGTACATCAGGCTCGCCTTCAATCTTGAACGCTTCGCCGGAAGCTGCCGCGGGTGGCGGTCTTGGCATTTTAAAGAATGGCGACAAAGTTCGCGTTGATCTCAACACGGGTGAATGCAACATGCTAATCTCAGAAGCCGAGATTGCCAAACGCAAGGCTGATCTTGCAGCAAGTGGCGGTTTCAAAATTCCACCTTCGCAAACCCCGTGGCAGGAAATCTTCCGCAACACCACCGAGCAACTGGCCCAGGGCATGATCATCAAGGGATCAACCAAGTTTCAGCGCATTGCCAAAACGCAAGGCATTCCACGGGACAATCACTAAAACCATCATGCTTGAACTTAAAAACGCCAAACTTCACGCCATCTTCGATCCTTTGGGGGCAAGACTGCAATCTTTGATCGTCGACGGTGTCGACGTGGTGCAGGGAAACCGGCTGGGGTTTGATCTGGCAACAGGTGATGCTTACGCGGGCGCAATTGCCGGGCGTTTTGCGGGCCGCATTTCAAAAGCCAGATTCCCGCTGGATGGAAACAGTGTCCATGTGACACCCAATGTGGATGATTTTCAATTGCATGGCGGGCCTGATAATTTTGCTATCAGGCCATGGACTGTTGATGCGGATGACTATTCAATCTGGTTCAGCTTGCATTCACCAGACGGTGACCAAGGGTTTCCGGGAGCCGTGGACGCGACTGCTATTTACAGGTTGAAGGAGAATATTCTGTCGTTGGAACTTGAAGCCACGACAACAAAACCCACAATCATGAATTTGACCAATCATGCGTATTGGAACATGGCAGGCAAGGGTTCAGTTCTCGACAATGAATTGCAAATCAATGCTGCATCCTATTTGCCTTTGAGCGATGCGCTTCTGCCGCTTGGTGAAATTCGCAAAGTGGAAGGCTCGCGCTTTGATTTCAGAACACTGCGCGAGATTTCCGAAGACTATGACAATTGTTTTTGTCTGGACGGACCGCGAGGAGACATGAAACATGGCCTGACATTGCGCGACAAGGCTTCTGGCCGCAGCATGGAAGTCTGGACCACCGAGTGCGCCATTCAAATGTACACCGCAATCCGCTGGAACAATGCTGTGCCGTCAAAGCAGGGTGTGTTGCATCCCAACCAGGGCCTTGCCATTGAACCACAGAATTATCCAGATGCGCCAAACCATGAAAATTTTCCCAGTGCGGTCGTCCGTCCTGGTGAGATTTACAAAAACAAAATAGAGTGGCGGTTCCTATAGGAAGTTATAGGGATCAACATCCACTTCCAATTTGAGATTTCCTTTAGGGCTGATATCCTGCAACCAGGCGCGCAAGAAGCCTTGGATGTTGACATCACGCCCGGCTTTAACCAGCAACCGCCAGCGGTGCCGCCCGCGCACCATGGCAATGGGTGCTGGTGCTGGCCCTAAAACCGCAACACCTTCAACCAGCGGTGCCTTACTGGCAATATGACGGACAAAACGCTCAGTGAGACCTGCATCGCTGCCCGAAACGATAAGTGCCGCCAGGCGCCCATGCGGTGGCAGGCCTGCGGTTTCGCGAATTTGCTTTTCAGTGTTGAGATAGCTGTCCCGGTCTGCGGTGATCAGGGCTTTCATCAGTGGGTGATTTGGCAAATAGGTTTGCACCATGGCGCGACCAGGCTTTAAGCCACGCCCCGCACGGCCCGCCACTTGAGCAAGCAAGGCCCAGGTGCGCTCCCCTGCCCTTGGATCAGATGATTCTAGGGCAAGATCAGTATCCACCACGCCGACCAGTGTGAGATGTGGAAAATGATGGCCCTTGGCCACCAATTGCGTTCCCAAAACCAGATTGAATTTTCCATCAGCCACATCGCGCAACGTGTCACGTAAATTCACACCACGCGAAAGATCACTTGATAACAAAGCAATGCGCGCTTGGGGAAACGTGATCGCCACTTCTTCGGCCAGCCGCTCAATACCGGGTCCCACTGGAACCAGATCACCTGTGGTGCCGCAAGCGGGACAGGCTTTGGGTGTTGGCTCTTTGTGTCCGCAATGATGGCACATCAATTCGCGCCTGAAGCGATGCTCCACCATGGCAGCTGAACAGTGTGGGCAATGCAGACGATGCCCGCAAGATCTGCATAGGGTGAGCGGCGCAAACCCGCGCCTGTTGAGAAACAGCAGGGCTTGATCACCTAATGCCAAAGTTGAGGACACAGCCTCAACAAGCTGGTGCGATAACCATGTGCCGGGCTCCAATTTTTCGCGTGTCATATCAATGCGCGTGGTTTCGGGAAGTTCGGGCCTGCCATGGCGGTCTTTCAGCTTCACAACCCCATAACGCCCCCTCTCCACATTCACCAAAGACTCCAAACTTGGCGTGGCCGATGACAACACAACAGGGAATTTCCCAACTGATCCATAAAGCACGGCCATATCGCGGGCATGATAGGGCACACCTTCATCTTGCTTGTAAGCACTTTCATGCTCTTCATCGACCACAATAAGGCCAAGCTTGACCCAAGGCAAAAACAGCGCAGACCGTGCCCCCACCACAATCCGGGCATGACCTTCAGCTACCCCTCGCCAGACGCGCTCGCGTTCGCGGGGTCGAAGTTCTGAGTGCCATTGCGCAGGCTCGCAGCCAAAGCGGGCCTCAACGCGCGCAATAAAGGGCGCTGTTAAAGCAATTTCAGGCAGGAGCAGCAAAACCTGTTTGCAAGCGGCCAAACTTGCGGCCATCGCTTCAAAATATACTTCTGTTTTTCCGGACCCTGTCACACCGTCCAGCAGCAGCACTTTATGCATGCGCGTCGCAACCATTTGTCTCATGGCAGCAGCCGCGGTGGTTTGGTCTTTGGAGAGCTTATGACCCCCCGCATTAAGATCAGGTTGGATAAATTCTCGCTGGGCGGGCAGCACTACGGCTTGAAGAGCACCTGCCGCAATCAGTGCTTTGACAACTGAGACACCCACACCCGCCGCTTCCGCAAGATCAGATGCCTTGAAAGCAAAACCTTGTACAGCAACCTCTAATACACGGGTGCGTTGAGCGGTCATTTTTGCGGGCTGGATGCCGCTGGCTTTATAAGCAGTGTTTTGCCGCGCACCCTCAAAGGCTGATGGCACGCGCAGCACCATGCGCAACACATTGCCCATAGGTTCCAGATAATAGGAGGCCAGCCAATCCACGAACTTGCGGTGGGCTTCTGTCATCGGTGGCATATCGAAAACCCGGGTCACATCCCGCATTTTCATGTTGGTGGCTGCAGCCGGGCGTAAAGCCCATACGACACCAATCAGCGAACGCGGACCAAGCGGCACCTCAACATAAGACCCCTCAACCAAGGCCAATCCCTGTGGCACACGGTAAGAATAAGCCTTGTCCAACGCCAGCGGCAACAGCACATCGGCAAATTGGGCGGAATCGGAATTCATGGCGTCTGGAATAGACTTTGAAGCGGTGCGCATCCAGCCCTATATGTTTTGTGATGAAACCTCATGTGCGCGATATTCTTTATATGGAGCCTGCAGCCTTGGCAGCAAGGCTGCGCAATGAAAAAAACCTGACGCTTTTGGAAAGTGTCATGCGCCATGAGCATTTGGGCCGCTATTCGTTTCTGGCCTGCAATCCAGCCCAGACTTTGAAAAATGCGACACTTGATGAAATCAGAACCTGTTTGGAGTCTCATCGCTTCGAGACACTTTCTGGTTTACCTCCGTTTCAAGGCGGGCTTGCCGGATATTTTTCATATGAGTTTTCCCTCAAAACTGCGGCCTACCCCGCACTTTGCCCCGACAGTATTTTACACCGCTACGACACCTTGATCAGTTTCGACCATCTGCAAGAAAAGGCATGGATTGTCTCCAGCAGCGAGCCGGAGGCTGACGCACTGGAAAACCTGCTCAAGCGCAAGGTCTCACCCACAGGATCCTGTGTAATCGAAAACTGGCAATCCAATTTCTCACGCACCACTTATGAACAAGCTGTTCAAAAAACTATCGACTACATATTGGCGGGCGATATCTTTCAGGCCAACATCACGCAATGCTTTTCCGCAGCCATCCCCGCATCCTTTGATGCCTTTGCCTTTTATCGCCAGTTGCGAGACATGAACCCTGCAACTTTTGCAGCCTATCTCGATTATGCTGATGTGCAAATTGTTTCAAGCTCCCCCGAACGCTTAATCGAAGTTGAAAACCGTGTGGCAGAAGCGCGCCCCATAAAAGGAACGCGAAAACGCGATGGTGATGAAATCCGCGATGCCGAACTGATGGTCGAGCTGCAAGCCAGTCGCAAAGACAGGGCTGAGAACGTGATGATTGTTGACCTGTTGCGCAATGATCTCTCGCGCATATCAAAACCCGGCACAGTTAAAGTGCCTGTGCTGTGTGGCCTCGAAACTTATGCCAATGTGCATCATCTGGTTTCGGTTGTTCAAGGCGATTTAAAAGACGGTGTTGATCTGGTTGATGTGCTTGATGCCGTTTTTCCTGGCGGCTCAATTACTGGTGCACCAAAAATTCGCGCCATGGAAATTATCTCCGAGCTTGAACAGCAGTCACGCGGTGTTTATTGCGGGGCCATTGGGTATCTGGGTTTCAATGGCGCATGTGATTTGAATATCGCTATTCGAACAGCACTTTTTTCCAAGCACAAGGCTTATGTTTCAGGTGGCGGCGGCATTACGGCCCGCTCCAACCCAGCCGCCGAATACGACGAGAGCCTCACCAAAATCAAGCGCCTCATGGAGGCTTTTGCGCCATGATCTTGATTGTCGATAACTACGACAGCTTCGTTTACAATGTGGCCCGCTATTTCGAGGAATTGGGTCAGGCAACCCGTGTGGTGCGCAATGACGAAATTTCAGCTTCGGATCTAGACGTTAAGGCGATCGTGATTTCCCCAGGCCCTTGCACACCGCATGAAGCGGGAGCCTCCTCGCAGATCGTTCGCGACTATTCCGGTCACATTCCTATTCTCGGCATCTGCCTTGGCCATCAGGTGATTGGTGACGTTTTTGGCGGCGTGGTAACCCGCGCAAGGCAACCCATGCACGGTGATAGCTCTGAAATCATTCACAATGACAAAGGCATTTTTCAAAATATCCCGCAGCGTTTTTTGGCGGGCCGCTATCATTCTTTGATTGTCGAGCAGATTGAGAATACCATGCTGGATATTACAGCGCACTCAGACGATGGAGAAATCATGGGATTGCAGCACCAGCAGCATCTAACATTTGGCGTGCAGTTTCACCCCGAGTCTATTTTAACTGAAAATGGCTATGATCTGTTACGGAATTTCTTGAAAGTGGTGAAATGAGCGTCACCTGGTTCAATGGCAACATCGTGGAAGGTTCTTTCCCGCTGGAGGTGGGTGATCGCGGTTTCCTGTTGGGTGACGGCGTATTCGAAACCGTAGCCGTCAATCATGGCAAAGCGATTTGGCTTGAAGAACATTTGGCGCGCATGGCGCAGGCAGCCATTGAGCTTGGTCTTATTTTTAATCTTGCGCACATCATGCGCGGCGTTGAGGCCGTGTTGCACAAGAGCGTTGCCAAATTTGAGGTGCTCCGCATCACCTTGAGCAGAGGTGTTACAGCACGTGGATTTTCGGCAGAATGTGCAAAGCCCAATTTGTTGATCTCCCGCAATTTGTATGATGCAGCAAGCCAGCCCCAATCCATGCGTCTGGCCACATCAAAAATCAGGCGCAATGAAACGGCACCTTCTTCACAGCGCAAAACCCTGTCCTATATAGACGGTATTGCCGCCGCGCGCGAAGTGATGGCCACAGCAGATGATGCCTTAATGCTGAACACAGCAGGAAATGTTGCATGCACCACGGTGGGAAATATTTTCCTGCTGCGCGGCGATGAAGTGTTAACACCTTCACTTGATCAAGGCATATTGGCTGGCATCACGCGCGCAATAATTTTAAAGATGGACCACTGGAAAACCAGAGAGGCCGTTGTGACGGTGACAGACCTCTTGATGGCAGATGCAGTCTTTGTGACCAACAGTTTGCGCCTTGTCACGCAAGTGACTTCAATTGACGAGAAAGCCATAGGCCAACGCACTGTCCAGGATTTAAAAACCAGCCTTGAAACTCTGACCGGAAGGATTTGAACCATGAAATTTTTTGCTGATACAGGAGACGTCGCCGAGATACGCGATATTCAGGCCTTGGGTCTGCTTGATGGTGTTACCACCAATCCGTCACTCATCGCCAAAACGGGGCGACAATTCGTAGATGTGATCAAGGAAATTTGCAGCTTTGTGGAAGGCCCCGTCAGCGCCGAAGTGGCAGCGCTTGATTTCGTAGGCATGATGAAAGAAGCCAATGTTCTGCGCAAGATTGCCAAGAACGTGGCTGTCAAGGTGCCGCTCACTTTGGAGGGCCTGAAAACGTGCAAGGCCTTATCATCTGAAGGCACCATGGTAAACGTCACGTTGTGCTTCAGTGCCAATCAGGCGCTGCTGGCCGCCAAGGCAGGAGCGCATTTTATTTCACCCTTTGTTGGCAGGCTGGATGATATCAATCTCGAAGGCATGGATTTGATTGCCGACATCCGGCAGATTTATGACAACTATGATTTTGATACAAATATTCTGGTGGCATCAGTGCGCACGGCAAATCACATTCGAGAAGCGGCACTGATTGGCGCAGATTATGCAACGGCCCCGCCCGCTGTACTGAAGAGCCTGGTGAAACACCCGCTCACAGATAAAGGCATTGAGTCATTCCTCGCGGATTGGAAGAAGACTGGACAAAGTATTGCGTGAACCGCTTACGTCACTCCCGCCGCAGCGGGAATGACGATGTTAGAAAAATCAAACTTTGTCTTGATCAATCTTGGTGCGCGGTGCCTTGCCTGCGATCAATTCCTTGGCCTGTTCAACCCAGTCTTCACGCTTGGTGCGGCCTTTGAGGCCCAGCTTTTCATCAAGATTGAAAATAGCCTCATCAGACATTTCAGCAATCTGATGCAAGGATGTAATGCCTTCGGCCGCAAGTTGTTCTTTTATCTTTGGACCTACACCGCCGATGATCGACACATCATCAACAAATGCCTTTGGCGCTGCGTGGTGTTCAACAGGTGTAGCCACCGGTAAAACTGCAGCTGCATATTTGGTCAGTTTTTCAGTGATACGCGCCTTCTTGCCGGTGAGGCCTTTCAGGTAATACAATTTCGCACGGCGCACTTTACCGCGGCGGATAACCTTGATCGAGTCTATCATGGGAGAATAAAGCGGGAACACACGTTCCACACCCTCACCATAAGACATTTTGCGAACGGTGAAATTCTCGTTGATGCTACCGCCAGCGCGCGCAATGCAAAGGCCTTCATAGGCTTGCAACCTGGTGCGCTCACCTTCAACCACTTTAACGCTCACAATCAGCGTATCGCCGGGAGCAAAAGCAGGGATTTGGCGCTTGGCTGTGGTGATCGCCATTTGCTCTTTTTCAAGCTGAGCAATAATATTCATGATAAATTCCTATTTTGAGTTGCAGGCTTCTAGCGGCATGAGCTGCAAAAAGTCAACCTTTGGGCTTGACATATTTTTCCCACAAATCTGGCCGCTGTGATTTGGTTAATTCTTCACGCTGGGTAAGTTTCCAGCGCGCAATCGCGGCATGATCGCCCGACACCAGAATCTCGGGCGTTTCCAGCCCTTCCCAGGTTCTGGGCTTGGTGTAATGGGGGTGCTCCAAAAGCCCGTCTTCAAAACTTTCCTCGGCATGGCTTTCCTCATGTCCCATCACACCGGGCAAAAGTCTGATGACGGCATCAAGCAGGGTTAAAGCCGCAGGCTCGCCACCAGAAAGAACAAAATCGCCAATTGAAACTTCTTGCAAGTGCCGCTGCACAATCACCCTCTCGTCAATGCCTTCAAAGCGCCCGCACACGATCATGCAGCCTTCACTTTCGGCGAGTTCACGGGCAAAAAATTGCGTGAAAGGTTTTCCCCGCGGGCTCATGAGAAGACGTGGCCCCTTATGCGGATTTGCATCAATGGCACGCGCCAGAATGTCAGGTTTCAAAATCATGCCAGCCCCTCCGCCTGCCGGATGATCATCAACTGTTCTGTGGCGATCAGTGGCGAAGCTTCGAATGTCATGGGCCTCATAAGACCATTTGCCATCGCTCAACGCTTTGCCCGCCAGCGAATGGCCGAGGGTGCCTGGAAACATATCCGGAAAGAGCGTGAGGATGGTGGCGTGGAAGGTCATGGCTGTTGTGCCTCATCAAGATAATCATCTGGAAGGTTAACCACAACCTTATCAGCAGAGGCCGTAACGATGAAGAATTCGGTGTAAGGGATCAGCACTGTTTCAGTTTTGCCCTCGATTTTTACATCAACCAAATCGCCCGCACCATAGTTTTCAAAGCCAAGGATGGTGCCAAGCAAGGCATCGCCATTGAAAACGGGTGCACCAATCAGATCATGTAAATAGAGCTGATCTTTTGGCAGTTGGGCGCGGCTTATAAAAAGCTCGGTGCCTTTAAGGGTCTCGGCTTTGTTGCGGTCTGCAACACTCTTCAGTGTACAGATGAAATCTTCGACTTGTGGTTTCAGCCGCGTGATTTCAAACGTCTCACCCGCGGCAGAAACAAGTGGGCGATAGGAGCCTATGGCTTTGGGATCAACGGTGAAGCTCTTCAGTTTCACTTCACCGCGAATTCCATGGGCCCCCAGAATGACGCCAACGCGAATGAGATCACGCGGCATCATTTAGCTTTAAGCAGCAGGCGCTTCAACCGGGGCTTCTACTGGAGCAGCAGCTTGGGCAGCTGCGGCTTCTGCGGCGGCCTTGGCGGCAGCTTCAGCAGCGGCCACTTTTGCGAGGGCAGCTTCAGCAGCTTTTTCACGCTCCAAACGCTTTTTGCCAGGCAAAGCTTTGGTGGGGTTGTTGCGCACGGGGCGCTTGGCCACGCCAATCTTGTCGAGGAAACGCAGAACCCGGTCAGTCGGTTGCGCGCCCTTCTTCATCCACTCAGCAGCCTTGGCACCGTCAAGTTTCACGCGGTCGGCTGAATCCTTGGCCAGCATGGGGTTAAAAGCCCCGATCACATCAATGAATTTGCCATCACGAGGCGAAGTCGCAGCAGCAACAACGATGTGATAATAAGGCCGCTTCTTGGAACCTGCACGGGACAGACGAATTTTAAGTGACATAAATAGTTCTCCTCTTGATTGATATTATCTCTTCTTCCCAAAACCGGGAAAACCTTTGAACGGCGAGCCGCCAAGACCTGGCAACCCTCCCAAACCGGGCAGTTTTGCACCCCCCAATCCCGGCAATGCGGGCATGGCTTGTGGGGCTTCGAGCAATTGCTTCATGTCTTCAGGCAGCGCATTGGGGTCGAGCCCAGCAAGCTCTTTCTGCATGGCTTCCATTTCCGCTTCTGAAGGGGCTGCCTTGCCGCCCATCATTTTGCCCAGCATGCCTTTGCCTTGGCCCATCTGCTTCATCATGCCTGCCATTTGCTGGTGCATTTTTAAAAGCTTGTTGATTTCCTCAACCTTGGTGCCAGAACCTGCGGCCACGCGCTTTTTGCGCTTGCCATCAAGAATTTTCGGATTGCGGCGTTCACCCTTGGTCATCGAGCCAATAATGGCCAGCTGCTGGTTGAACACTTTTTTCTGCAGGTCCATGCCTTCAACTTGTTTTTTCATTTTGCCCATGCCGGGCAACATGTTCATGATGCCGCCCATGCCGCCCAATTTTTCAATCTGGCGCAATTGATCAGCAAGGTCATTCAAATCAAACGCGCCCTGGCGCATGCGGTCGGCAATTTTCTTGGCTTTGTCGGAATCAAAATCAAGCGCTGCTTTTTCAACAAGCGAAACAACATCGCCCATGCCCAAAATGCGGCCCGCAATGCGGTCTGGGTGGAAATCTTCAAGACCATCAAGCTTTTCGCCTGTGCCCATCAACTTGATGGGCTTGCCTGTGACGGCGCGCATGGAAAGGGCTGCACCACCACGGCCATCACCATCAATGCGAGTGAGCACAATGCCGGTGATGCCGATTTTTTCATCAAACGAGCGCGCCAGATTTACGGCATCTTGTCCTGTGAGCGCATCAACAACCAGCAAGGTTTCCTTTGGCTTGGCAATGTCGCGCACCATGGCAGCTTCGGCCAGCAACTCTTCATCAATGTTGAGCCTGCCTGCGGTGTCGAGAATCACCACATCATAAGCACCTTTGCGGGCTTCACTCATGGCGCGCTTGGCGATTTGAATGGGCGTTTCGCCTTTCACAATCGGCAACGTGTTCACGTTCACTTGCGTGCCCAAAATGGCAAGCTGTTCTTGTGCGGCAGGCCGCCTGGTATCAAGTGACGCCATCAAAACCTTGCGCTTTTCACGCTCGGTGAGGCGCTTTGCAATTTTTGCTGTGGTGGTGGTTTTGCCGGAGCCTTGCAGACCAACCATCAAAATCGCCACAGGCGGCGAGGCGCGCAAATTAAGCGCCGATTGATCAGAGCCTAAAGTCTCTACCAACGTGTCATGAACAATTTTCACAACCATCTGGCCGGGCTTGATGGATTTTACAACATCAGCACCCACAGCGAGTGCACGCACTTTTTCAGTGAAGGTTTTGACAACTTCAAGCGCAACGTCAGCCTCAAGCAGCGCGCGGCGGACTTCGCGCATCGCCACATCCACATCCTCAGCCGAAAGCGCACCGCGGCCGGTGAGCTTGTCGAAGATGCCAGAGAGGCGGTCGCTTAACGTTTCAAACATTTAAAATACCCTGTGGCCCAAACGAAAAACGATCCGGGAGCGAAACTCGCTGCCGGATGCTGGATTTAAAGCCTCCCGGGAATAAACCCCCCATGTGCAAAAACCCATTTGACGAATGAAACCGTCTTGAATGAGGGAGGCCTTAGGGGAAAATGCAAACCGAGTCAAACTCCTGCCGTTCTCCTTCTCCCCTCGCGGGAAAAGGTGGCGCAAAGCGCCGGATGAGGGGGCTGGTGCAGCGAGTCCTGATGCTAGCAATTCGCTCGCTGAACCAGCCCCCTCACCTGTCATCCTCGGTACAAGTCGAGGATGACGGCCCTCTCCCGCTAGGTGAGAGGGTGAACTAAGCTTGCCTGCGCTCAACCAAAACTCGAAGCGCCAGCGCTTCGGCTTGAGCAATCGCCTCAAGTTCCGTCACCCCATAAGACATAACACCCGGAAGGTCTGGAACTTCCGCAATCCAACGACCGTCAGTGTCAAGTTCGGTTTCGAATGTAAGGTTTATTTGAAATATGTATAAGCTTCTCAATATGGCCTGTGAATAGGGTGTATAACTTCTAATGCCGCATATGTATTAGTGAATTGATATTGGCGACTCGACCTAAAAGTGCAATCCAGTTCATTTAGGATCAACTTTAGTGGGAGTGATGAATGGCTAGTACTCGAACGGGCGAATCTGAAATTTCTAAGGCGGTTCTTCGTATCCTCGCAGTATCCGCTAACGGAGAGGCTACAATTTTGCAACTTAAAAAACGAATTCCTGCTGAGGTAAATCTCAGTGTTGATGACCGAAAACAATCAGACACTCGCGAAAATGAAGAACTTTGGGAGCAAATTGTAAGAAACATTGTTTCACACAAGAAAACGGATGGTAACATAATTGCAGAAGGATTTGCAAACAGTCCAAGTCGTGGAAAGCTTAGGATTACAGACGCGGGCCGCCTACACATCGCAAAAAAATGAATTTAGGAAAAGCGAGCTTTATATCCTGGTTTGAGCCACTTTAGTTCTGTTCCAGCCGCATCTTTGTCCCAAACATACCAAGCATAAGCAGTTGTACCTGATCCCGCTTGTACTGCTCCAGCAGGATAGAATGTAATTCGTTCGCTGAACACCCATACTCTATTCGGAGGGCATTTTGTAAAAATCGTGTTCGCTCGATTTGCCCCTTCTAGGAAAGCGAGCCTCAAAAGGAGTGCAAATTTCTTACGAGAGCTTTTAATTCCAGACGCAACAAATCCCTCCGCACAATTGAACGGTGGATTTGTCACAATATTGTCTGAACTATCTGTCGTTTGGAGAAAATCTATTCCGCTATCCCCGTATCCGCGGTCAAACAAGTCTGAACTCTTTACTTTACTGCCAGTAGACTCGAGTACTTCTGACATCGCACCATTTCCACAAGCGCTTTCCCAAATTTCACCGTCAAATTTTTCATTGTCAATTAAAGCATGAGTTGCCCAAGCAGGGGTTGGGAAATAATCAGGGCCATCAAGATCGGCAAAACGCTTGATGGTAGGTTTGAATCCACCATTTAAATTGTACGTTGCGTCCATAATGCTTCTCCCAATTTTTTATCAATAGACGAAACATGTGGTTAACAGGCAGTAAAAAAGTGTGGCAAATGGACTCGAAATTTTCTCAATTCTGACAAGCGCGCATTTGTGGACTCATGAACTGCGGTTAAGATTATAAGTAATCATATTCAAAAAGGCCTCTCCAATGCCCCAACCCATCCGCACCCTCACCTCCCCACCGGTCATCATCGCGGGCCGCAACAAGTCTTACAAAATTGGTCCTGACCCCGGAATGAAGTTGCAATGGGCGGAGTTTATGACGGATTTTGGAAAGATTGAGGGGCAGGTGGGTTTTAATGCTTATGGGGTTTGCCATTCATTCGGCAATGGGATGATGGATTATCTGGTTGGTGTTGAAGTGAAAGATGAAGGGCAAGTGCCTGGCTATTTATACACCCTCACCATTCCCAAACGCAAAACGGCAGTGTTTCTGCATGAGGGTGATATGGCCAGGCTGCCTGCAACATGGGCGAAGATTTTTGATGAGTGGTTGCCTGCTGCCAAACTTGAGGTGGCATCTGGCCCACAGTTTGAAGTTTACGGCGGGGATGTGAATGCAAAAGTTGAGATTCATATTCCGGTAAAGTGAGGGTAGCATTCCATCGTGCTTTTCCCATATAAGCGCGGGCATGTCTGTCAATTTCAAAAAAATGAACGGCCTTGGTAATGATTTTGTGGTGCTGGATGCACGCGCGAAACCTATCATGATTTCAGAAGCGGAGGCCCGCGCCATTGCAAACCGCAAGACAGGCATTGGCTGTGATCAGCTGATCGTAATGGAGAGTTCCTCCACCGCTGATGTGCGTATGCGGATTTGGAATGCCGAAGGTGGTGAGGTTCAGTCTTGTGGCAATGCTTCGCGTTGCATCGCCGATTTGATGTTCAACGAGAAAAACCAAACCACCGCCACCATTGACACCTTGGGCGGATTTTTGATTGCCACCAAGGCTGGCGACAAGAGGGTGACGATTGACCAAGGTGTTGCGAAATTTGGCTGGAAGGATATTCCACTCTCCGAACCCTTCGCCGATACGCGCCATATTGAACTTCAATATGGGCCCATTGATGCACCGCTTATTCATTCGCCATCGGTTGTGAATGTGGGAAACCCGCATTGCATTTTCTGGGTGGATGATGTGAACGTGGTTGATCTTGCAAGGGCGGGGCCGATGCTGGAAAACCATCCGCTGTTTCCCGAACGCGCCAATATTTCATTCGCCAAAGTTGTGGCGCGTGATCATGTCATTTTAAAAGTGTGGGAACGGGGTGCAGGCCTCACCAAAGCCTGCGGCACAGCAGCATGCGCCACCATGGCTGCCGGTCACCGCATAAAAATTATTGATGCCACGTGCAAAATCACCTTGCCCGGTGGCGACTTAGTCATGAGCATGCGCGAGCATGATGGCCATGTGATGATGACCGGGCCTGTGGCTTACGAATTTGACGGCGTGCTGACAGAGGGCCTGCTGGCATGACGGAGTTTAAAGCCTTCGGTTGCAGGCTTAACACAACTGAAACTGAAATCATGCGCGGCCTCACCTCTTTGCATGAAGGTAAGTGATGGCAGGCTTCTTCAAAAAACTGTTTAACCGCATTGTTGGAAAACCAACCGAGGACGTTGCACTCGTTGAAGAGGCGCAAGTTGCACTGCCTGCTCCGGAACCTGAGCTTTCGCCCGTCGTTGAGGTTAAAGCACCTAAGCCTGTATTGAAAAAATCTCCCCCGCCAAAGGTGGAAAAGCCGCAGCGTTCTGACAAAGCACCATCCAAACCAGCTGCAAAGCCGAAGCCAAAAACAGCTCCTCCACCACCAGCTAAGAAAGCCGCCCCTAAGGCAGAGCCGATAAAAGCAAAGAAAATTCCACCACCTGCAAAGAAAAAGCCGCCATCAGCGCCAAAACCTGCGCCCGCAAAAGGCGTAGCACCCAAGCCCGCGCCAAAAATTGAAACGCCAATATCCAAGCCGATTGCGGAGCCGCAGGCTCCACCTGTTGTCCGAGCACCCCCGCCCCTCGTCATTGTGCCGCCACCGCCTACTGTGCCTGCTGCCCAAGAACCTCCACAGCGCGGTGGATGGTTTTCGCGCCTCAAACAGGGCCTTTCAAAGTCATCAAAGACCATTTCAGGGTCAATCACCTCGATTTTCACCAAGCGCAAGCTTGATAAAGAAACGCTGCAGGAACTTGAAGACACGCTGATCCAGGCCGATCTTGGCGTAGCGGTATCAGAGCGCATCATTGCTGCAGTATCAGCTGGCCGATATGACAAGGAAATCGACCCTGAAGAGGTGAAGCAAATTCTTGCAGCCGAAGTGGCAAAGGTTTTAACGCCGGTTGAAGTGCCCTTCAATTTTGGAGCTGAAAAGCCATTTGTCATTTTAGTCGTTGGTGTGAACGGGTCCGGTAAAACCACAACCATTGGCAAGCTGGGTTCCATCGCCGCATCAGAAAATTTCAAGGTAATGTTTGCAGCGTGTGACACATTCCGCGCCGCAGCCGTGGAACAACTGACGGTTTGGGGCCAACGCATTGGCGCAACCACAAAATCAGCAGCGATTGGCGCTGATGCCGCAGGCCTTGCGTTTGATGCCTTAAAACAGGCCCGGGAAGACGGCACCGATATTCTGTTCATCGATACGGCAGGACGATTGCAAAATAAAACTTACCTAATGGATGAACTTGATAAGGTTGTGCGGGTCATCAAAAAAATGGATGCTGCTGCACCCCATGCCGTGTTGCTGGTGCTTGATGCCACCACAGGTCAAAATGCTTTGGCACAAGCCGAGATTTTTACCAAAGTGGCAGGGGTAACGGGTCTCATCATGACAAAACTGGACGGTACGGCGCGTGGCGGCATTTTGGTGGCCATTGCCGAAAAATTTAAATTGCCAATTCACGCCATCGGAGTGGGTGAAAGCATAGATGATTTGCAACCGTTTGACGCCCTTGCGTTTTCGCGCGCAATAGCAGGATTTGAGGATTGACGCGTTATGGCTGAACTATCGCAAGGCAAAAAATTTCTGATTGATCTTTTTCCGTTGGCAGCATTCTTTGCAACCAATTGGCTATTCCCTGGCACCGCTGATGAAAAATTCTTTTGGGCCATCGGCATATTGATGGCTGCAACCTTGATATCACTTGTGATCACTTATTTTCTGACGCGTAAGATTTCCAAAATGCTTCTGTTCACAGCCGTGATGGTCATGGTGTTTGGCGGCCTAACACTTTATCTGCATGATAAATTTTATGCGATGATCAAGGTCACCATCATCAACGTGCTGTTTGCTGGAATTCTTTTTGGCGGGCTTTATTTCAGGAAAAATTTAATCAAGTCAGTTATGGGCCAAGCCGTGGAATTGCCAGATGCAGCTTGGCGCACCCTGACAATCAGGTGGGCTTTGTTTTTCTTGTGCCTTGCAGCAATCAATGAGTTCATCAGAAACGTCACGCCAGACTATTGGGTGTCTTTCAAGGCATTTGGCATTTTGGGCCTCACACTGCTTTTCGCCATTGCCAACGCTCCCTACATGGCCCGCTTCATGAACGCTGAAGAGAGCAAAAAAATACCATCCGCAGACTGATAATCCGTGTACTGCTGATTGTTTTTTGTGGCTGTCAAGTCTTGCATTCCGTTTAGTTTTGTTCCTAGCTTAATTCACTAAAAGCAAAGTTTAAAAATTGCTTGCCGATATGTTCCGTGTTCGCTAGGACTCGCGGGCTTTTAAAAGCAGGAAGATGATATATCTGCGCAAGCAGAGGGGTGCAGGGCCTTCTTCGGGGAAGAAGACCGGCAGGGAGCAGGAAACGGATATGTCGGCAACCAAAGAGACAAAGCAGTTTGCAAGGTCTTTCTCGCATCTGCTCAAACGTGCAGTGCAATATTCAGTTCATCTCTATATGGATGAAGTTGGCAAGACAGGTTTGACACATCGCCAGTTCACTGTTCTTTCGGCAGTCGATACCAATGAAGGCAAAAGTCAAACTGAACTGGTGAAAGTGACTGGCATTGATCGGTCAACTTTGGCTGATCTGGTTTCGCGGTTGATGGCCCAAGGTTATCTGCAACGCCGCCGGTCCAAGGATGATGCAAGAACCAACGCTATCCGTTTGACGCCAGTTGGGAAAAAAATGTTGAAGGCCTCGCAAACCGGAGCAGAAGAAATAGATAAGCAAATGCTGGCCATGTTTTCTGCAACTGACCGCCGCACAGTGGTTGAATGTTTGGGATGCCTTTCTGGTGAAATGGATAAGCTTGATGACAAGCAACCAGCGGCCGAACCTACCAAGCAAAAACTGCGCCGGAAAAGTTAAATCGGCGGCGTAAGCGCTTTACTGATTTCGCGCGGCAAGTCGACGTTCAGGTTTTGTGCGGTTATGCCACCGATGATCTTGAATCTGATAATGCCCTGGCCATCAACTAGAAATGTTTCTGGAACACCATATGTTCCAAAATCAATGGTGGCCCTACCTGAAGGATCAACACCAATGGCCGAAAACGGATTTCCCATCATGTTCAAAAAATTGCGCGCCTTGGCTGTATCATCTTTATTGTTGATTCCCACGACCTGAATATCACTGCGTTGGGCCAACTTCAGCAGCAGGGGCTGTTCTTCGCGGCAAGGAATGCACCACGAGGCCCAAATGTTGACCAGCGTGATTTTACCTTTTTTTAAATCGGCGCTGGTCAAGCCGGGAGTCTCAAGGCCAGCTAGAGGGGCCAGGTTAAAATTTGGAATGGGCTTTCCAACCAAAACCGACGGGATCATGCGGGGGTCATTGCTCAAGCCGCGCCAGATGAAAGCTGTAAATGCCAAAAACACCAGAACAGGGAAAATTTTTCCAAAGCGCCGAACCATCAGGTTCATGTTTGTGTCTTGTCTTTTATATTTTTGATTTTTTTGGTCAATGTTCTGTCACGTGCCAAAACCCAAAAACAAAGCGAAGCCAACAGCACGCCTGTAAGAATATAAGACGCTTCGACAAACCCCACATGCGCAGCGTTAAAGTCCATCTGCCGCACCAATGTCTTGAAGCCTGGCCTGACGCAGCTTGCGCGCTGCAATTTCACTGCGCACAGACGTGAGATGAAGTGTCAAAAACAAAAATCCGTAAGCTGTCATCATGGTCAGCAGCGGCCACAGCATTGAGGGATCAATCGAAGGGCCACCCAGTTTGATGATGCTGGCAGGTTGGTGCAAGGTGTTCCACCAGTCCACAGAGAATTTGACAATCGGTACATTGATGGCGCCAACAATAGCCACGATGCGCGCAATGGCAGCGGCTCTGTGCGGTTCATCAATGCTGTGCCACACTGCGATATAACCAAGATAAAGCAGCATCAAAACAAACATCGACGTGAGCCTGGCATCCCACACCCACCACGTTCCCCACATCGGTTTGCCCCAGAAAGAACCAGTAGCCAAGGCAAGAAAGCAATAGACTGCCCCGATGGGAGCTGCTGATTTTGCCGCCGCATCAGCCAGCGGATGGCGGAAGATGATGGCAATCGCACTGAAGATGGCCATGGCAATGTAAATGATCAGTGCGAGTGATGCTGCAGGCACATGCACATATATGATCCGCACCGTTTCGCCCTGCTGGTAATCAGCCGGGCTGGTTACCAATGCGCCATAGAGCCCAACTGCAAAAAGCAGTGCCGTCATTATCCAGGTCCACGGGATCACGACATTTGCTATTTTAAGAAACTGGGTCGGATTGGCAAATTGCTGCATCAAGTCCTCTAACGCAAATAGGCTTTAAGCGCGGCAGCACTGGCCCAAGGTGCAATCACAACACTTATCACGGCGATGGCCAGTAACACGGTGAGGGCCGGAATGGAATGATCTGCCCCGGTGCCAGATGTTGTCACTGCTACACCGAAAATAAGGACAGGAACATAAAGTGGCAAGATCAGAAGTGACGAAAGCAGCCCCCCGCGGCGTAATCCCGCTGTTACAGCACCGCCAATGCTTGCTACCATGGTCAGCGCCAAAGAGCCCGCTATCATCGAGAGGCCCAGCAGGGGAAGCTGGCGGATATCTAAGTTCAACATCAAGCCTAGGGGCGGCGCAATCACAGCCAAAGGCAAGCTTACTGTGAGCCAATGGGCCAGTGCCTTGGTGAGCGTCACCACCTCAAATGGCAAATGCCCCATCATCATCACATCCAGCGATCCGTCCTCATAGTCTTGTTGAAACATGCGGTCTGCCGTAAGCAAAACTGATAGCAAAAGCGAAAGCCACATTATTCCCGGCGCCAAGCGTTGCAGCAAGGCCTGGTCTGGGCCCAGTGCCAAAGGTACCAGAACCAGAACCGAGAGAATAAAGCCAAGTGCCGCACCAAGCCCGCCGCCCTGGCTGCGGGCCAATGCAATATCGCGCGCAATCAAGGCCAGCATCAGGAAACACCTCCCAATTGCAAATGGCGCGCAGCTAAAATGCCAATGTCGCCATGGGTGGCCGCAATCACCATGCCACCTGCATGAAGATGTCTGTTGATCACAGTTTGCAAGGCCACAAGCGAAGTTGCGTCCAATCCTGTGGTGGGCTCGTCCAGAAGCCACACGAGGCGTTCGGCAATGATCAGTCTGGCGAGAGCAAGACGGCGCTTTTGACCTGCTGAAAGCAGAAGTGCTTGATCATTTTTCAGCTTTGACAAGTTAAACGTTTCAAACGCCACATCTGTTAGGGTGCCTTCCAAAAATGCGGCCCAGAATTTTAGATTTTGTGCCACCGTCAGCGCTGGCTTGTTGGCTTCTGCGTGGCCTATGTAATGCGATTGTTCAGCCAGGCTTGTGTTGACTTTGCCATTTTCAAGTTCAATGCGCCCTTCAGCCGGCGTATTAAGGCCTGCAAGCAGGCGCAGCAAAGATGACTTTCCAGCTCCATTGCGACCCCGCACTTCCATCATTTCGCCTGCATGAAGTTCAAACGAGCAATTTGAAAACACCACTCGACCGCCGCGCTCGCACGCCAGATTTTCGGCAATAAGCCGCGTGGAATTGGCCATCCGGTTAAACCATGTATTGTCCACCATTGGCGCTCAAAGTTGCTCCGGTGATAAAGCTCGCATCAGCAGCAGCCAGAAAAACCACACAGCGAGCAATTTCTTCAGGCTCACCTAAACGACCAACCGGAATCAAGGGAAGAATGCGTTTTTCGCGCACCTCTTGCGGCACCGCCATGACCATTTCGGTTGCAATGTATCCGGGGCAGATGGCATTGACTGTGATGCCCTTGGCTGCACCTTCCTGAGCCAGGGATTTTACAAATCCAATTTCGCCTGCTTTGGCGGCCGCATAATTAGCCTGACCCATTTGGCCCTTTTGACCATTGATCGAAGAGATGCAAATGACGCGGCCAAAGCCACGGTCGCGCATGCCGCTCCAAATCGGTTGCGTCATGTTGAACAAGGAATTCAGATTGGTGTTCAGCACCTCTTGCCAGTGTTGCGGTGTCATTTTGTGAAACATGGCATCGCGGGTAATGCCTGCGTTATTGACCAGAATATCGACAGCACCAATTTCGGTTTCGATTTTTTTGAGCGTGGCCACACAGGTGTCATAGGAAGATACATCACATTTATAAACCGCAATGTCTGTCTCGGCTTTAAACTTTTGTGCGGCCTCATCATTGCCCGCATAAATGGCAGCAACTTTGCAGCCTTGCAGTTTCAAGGCTTTGGAAATTGCCGCACCAATTCCACGGGTTCCCCCGGTTACGACAGCAACATGCGCCATGTCATTTTCCCCACATTTATTTTATCGTTCCAGACACATGGCAACACCCATGCCGCCACCAATGCATAATGTGGCCAAACCCTTTTTGGCATGCGATCGCTTCATTTCGAACAGCAACGTGTTAAGAACACGAGCCCCCGATGCTCCAATCGGATGGCCAATGGCAATGGCACCTCCGTTCACATTCACCTTCGATATGTCCCAGCCCATGTCTTTATTCACCGCACAGGCTTGCGCGGCAAAAGCCTCGTTGGCTTCAATGACGTCAAGGTCAGCGGCTTTCCAGCCCGCTTTTGAAAGTGCAGCCCGCGACGCAGGAATGGGGCCAGACCCCATGATTGCAGGATCAACACCCACACTGGCCCAAGATGCAATGCGGGCCATGGGTTCAAGGCCGCGTGCCTTGGCTTCTGCGGCACTCATGAGAATAACGACCGCTGCACCATCATTAATGCCCGAAGCGTTGGCCGCAGTCACCGTTCCATCTTTTTGAAAAGCGGGGCGCAGTTTTGCAATGCCGTCAAGGGTTACACCTTTTTTGATATATTCATCTTCACTCACCACCACATCACCTTTGCGGCCCGCAATTGTAACACTGCAAATCTCATCCTTGAATTTTCCTGCAGCTTGTGCAGCTTCCGCCTTGTTTTGCGAGGCCACAGCAAATTCATCCTGCTGGTGCCTTGTAATTTGCCATTGCGCTGCAACGTTTTCAGCCGTCGTACCCATGTGATAACCATTGAAGGCATCCCACAGGCCGTCGCGGATCATGGTGTCGATCATTTGATAATCGCCCATTTTTACACCGTCGCGCAGGTGCTGGGCATGTGGGGCCTTACTCATTGATTCCATACCGCCGGCAGCCACAATCTTGGCATCTCCGGAAGCAATTTGCTGTAAGCCCAAAGCCACTGCACGAAGGCCAGAGCCACAGAGCTGGTTCATGCTCCAAGCCGGAGACGTGTTGGGAATGCCCGCATGAATGGCAGCTTGGCGCGCCGGGTTTTGGCCTTGAGCCGCAGTGAGAACTTGACCCAGGATGACTTCATCAATCTGACTTGCTTCGAGACCTGCCCGCTCCATGGCGGCCTTCAGCGCCACCGTTCCAAGCTGGGCTGCGGTTAAGCTGGCAAATGCCCCGTTAAAGGATCCAACAGGTGTGCGCGCTGCCGACACGATGACGATATCTTGAGACATAAACTAAAACTCCGAACAGTGCTGAATGCCCAAACCATAGCAGGCCTGAGGGTGCAGTTGCGAGATTTTTTTGCACTTGCTATTGTGCGCTGCAAAGAGCAGATTTTTCGCACGTGCAAAAATGGGAGTTGCAAATGGTGAGTGAAGAAAAGGGTCAAGGCAAATCAGCCACAGTCATCAAGAAATACGCAAACCGTCGCCTATACAATACTGCCACGAGCACTTATGTGACACTGGACGACTTGGCACACATGGTGAAGTCCGGCGCAGACTTTCTCGTGTATGATGCTAAAACGGGTGAAGACATTACCCGCTCTGTTTTAACCCAGATTATTTTTGAAGAAGAAAACAAAGGGGCGCAAACTCTGTTGCCGGTCAATTTCCTTCGGCAGTTGATCAGTGTTTATGGCGACAGCATGCAAGGCCTTGTTCCCGGTTATCTTGAATTCTCGCTTGATAATCTGATGAAAGAACAAGACAGGCTTCGTAAGCAAATGTTGGATGCGGTGGGTGTGGGAGACGCCTTTAAGGGTATGGAAGACCACGCAAAGCGCAACATGACCATGTTCAATGATGCCATGAAAATGTTCAATCCGTTTGCATCGGTCATGACAGCAGCAACAGCGGGGTCAGAACCGCCAAAATCGCCCTCTGCCAGCCCGGCCGCCAGCCCATCCGCGAGCAAGGACGACTTGCAGGCTTTAAAAGACCAACTTGCCGCAATGCAACAGAAACTCGAAACAATCACAAAGTAAATCAGGCGGCGTCGCGGTCAGACTGCTCCGAAACTACATCTTGAGATGGCAGCGTTTGCAAAGCGGCCAGCGTTTGCTTTAAGGCAAAAATACTTTCATCCATACCGTCAAAGTTAAGGTCCGCGGTGGCTTCACCTACCGTCTCTTGTTGCGGTGTAACAGCTTCGTCAGCTAGGCTTTCAGGAGGTTCAAGTGGCACTGGAGAAAGGAACGGCACTGACAGCTCTGCAGTTTCAATCTGTTCATCGGGCCATGATGCGCTTTCAATGTCTGCGGGATCAGCGGGCGGAGTAGTCATTTCGAAAACTGAGTGGTTTACAGCGGTGAAAACAGCTTCTTCTGATCTCGCCCAAGGTGGAATGATGGATGCCTGACCGATGAAGTGGCCCTGCAAATAATCGATTCCCCATTCACGCAGCAAGTCTGCATCGTCTTTGGTTTCGATCCACTCAGCTACCGTTTTCAGTCCAAATTTTTGCCCCATGTCAATAAGACTGCGGACAAAATATTCATTTTCAGGATTTCCGCGCAGGTTGTTGCAGAAACTCCCGTCTAACTTGATCAAATCCACATGAAGATCGCGCAGATTTCTGAATGACGTAAACCCTGCACCAAAATCATCAATCGCAACTTTGCATCCTGAGCGCCGCAAGTTTTCTACAAAGTAGCGAGTCGCTTCTATATCATTTAACGCGACTGTTTCTGTTATTTCCACAGTCAACCGGTGCGCTACGGCAGAATTTTCTGCAATAATCTCGAGCAGCTGGTTATACCAGCGCGGATCCGTTGCCGTCGTGGCTGATACGTTCATTGCTAACTGTGAGTCAGGATAGCGGTGCAGGGTGCTGACAATCATTTGGGTAACCGAACGGTCTATCAGCCGCACCAGACCAAGCCGTTCTGAGACAGGCATTAGGTGTTGGGCAGCAATCAATTCATTGCTTTGTTCATCCACCATGCGCAGCAGGGCTTCATGCAACACAACTTCGCCTGTTTGCGCAGATACGATAGGCTGGAATGCGAGTTTGAAAAGATCAGCCTTCAGGCATTTTACAATTTCAGTGGCGCATCTTGCGTTCAATCGGCGTTCAGTGGTGCGGGTGTCTGATGGTTTGAAAATGATATAACCGTCTGACGGCATACGACCTGCTTCATTAAGGGCCTCTTCAGCCCGCGCGGTTGCCATGTTGGCGTCTTGGGCTTCATCGGGCAGACATATGGCACCAATCGACAGCATGGCCCAAACCGGCCCATGTTGAGTTTCAATTACACTTTCTCTGACCACGGCAAGATAACGGTCGAGGGCCACACGCAGTTCTGACTCATCGCAATTGTTGAGGATAATGCCAAATTTTCCACCTGAATAACGCGCAATTCCGTCACCACTGCGCATAACTTCCCGCAATCGGCGACCCAGTGCCACAATCACTTCATCGGCAACTTCAAAACCATAGGCTTCATTGACCACAGACAAATTATTGACAGCAGCGATTGCAAATGCGCAGTGCCGTTGCTCACGCGATGCAACTAAAATGGCTTCGCCCAAAGCCTCAGTCATCCGGCCACGATTCATCATTCCGGTGAGGGGATCGCAATTGCCCAAAAAATTCAAATGCTGGTCACGTTTGTAGCGATCATTGATAGGCCTGATCGTTCCGTAAACTTCGGCGGGCCTGCCATCGGGTCCAGCATACCAACGCCCCTGATCTTCCACCCAAACTGATTTTTCCCTGTTGCGACCCTCACTCTTGAACAAATATTCAATGCGGTAAGCAACGCCAGACCCGTCATCGGTTTTTTGGGTTCGCATGACAGTATCATAGCGACTGGTCAGGTTTTCTGAATCCATGAATGACGCATATAATTTGCCACTGGCGATGTTTGCAGCGGCACAACACAAAATTTGCCCGGCATTCTCACTCCAGGCCAAGCTATCTGTTGCAATTGACCAGTGATAAGCAGCCTCACCTGCTGCTTCCAGGGCGCGGTGAAGGGCTTCCGGTGCTGCCGTCACAACTTTGCCGCCAGCAAAAGCACTAACGGTTAAGGCGATGTCTTCTTCAAATGAAAAGACCTTTTCAAAATCAAAGTTAGACAAGTCGCCTCCTCAAAGTCCGCAGTTTCGCCTGTCTGATGGGGGCGGATGCGATTCGGTTCAATTTAAGCTTGGAAAGGTAAAAATTCGTCGAAGCTTTATGGCTAATGCACATTAACGATTGTGACGATTAAAATTGCTGCACTTGCGAGATATTTCAGCAATATTCGTCGAAACTATCCTCCGATTATGCCTGACTCTTAGGCAGTTTGCACCATTACTGAACAGTGTTACGATTGTATAAACGTTTGTTTATAAATAGGGATTAGGAGGCATGCAAATTTTGCAATGGTAATTTTGTTGCAACGCACCTAACTATTGCTGCGTAAGCGAAGATGATTTGTTCCATTGAAAGGAATGCCAAAATGTTTGAAGTCCTCAAAACCCGTATAGCAACTTGGAAGCGTTACAACCGTACCGTTTCAGAGTTGCAATCCCTGTCGAACCGTGAACTCGCGGATTTGGGTATTGCCCGCACCGATATAAGTCGTGTTGCGCGAGATGCGGTACGCTAAAATGCTGTTTTTTGGCCTTTTAAAGCGCCAGAAAAAGCCCAAGTCAAAACGGCAAGCTGAACACCAGTTTGCCCAGCTGTCGGATGTGGATCTGGCTGACATGGGACTAAAGCGCTATCACCTTGAGACATTTTTGCAGAAGTAAGCGTCTGCAACCCTGAAAGTTCGGCCCGGACCCACATGTGTCCGGGCTTTTTTGTCATTTACAGGCCAATTTTGATGTGTTCTTGGATTCTCGCTCAATAAGATCAACTGAGTCCAGCAAAATTTGCGCGACCGATGAAAGCCACACGGCATCCTTGGCCTTTGCAGCATTTGAAAGCCCGGCTTGGGTGCTGTCTACCAGGTCGATAATGGCCTGATCTTTGAGCAAGGTTCTGGTTTTTTCCCAGCTCACTCCCGAAATTTCAACCGTGCTGGCGATTGATGACCAGTCAACTTTATTGGCAGCCGTAAGGCCCAGGAGTTTAAAGCCCACATAATCAAGAATTGCTGTTTCGAACGTGGTTGGGAGACGCTGATCGAAAGCGGTAATCAAGGTCCTATAATGTTCAATGGCCATCACGGCCGCCATTGGCAAATTGTGGGAGGCGATTTGGTCTTCAAGAGAGGCTATTTGCTGTTTCGACTGGCCGAGTGCTACCGGGGTCATTTGACCCGAAACAAGTGCCAAGGTTGATTTGATTTTTGCAACAGCGGGAGGCAACGGCAATGTGTCGATCCCTAAGGCAATTTCCACAAAATCTTCATTCGCCGAAATTGCTTCATCTATGTGTTTGCAGGTCGTACCAGAAGCGGCGGCTTCCTGGTGCACTAAAATGACTGAAAAAAAACTGGCGCAGATTAGGAATTTTCGCATGTTATTCGTTATCCTCTAACGGTTGAACATATGATCACTTAAGACGCTGAAGATTGGCTGCAGCTGTCTGCAGCTTTACTTTTTGCCAAGCGCCAAACAAAAAATTCAGAATTGCGGCATTCCGCCGCCTGAGGCGGGTTGCCAGTGTCATCACTCTATGATAGCGAACGCCCGCGGCGGCTTTTGAATCGCCTTCCAAAAATAAAGCGGGAAGACCAAATTGGCGGCAGATCAGATGATTTCAGGGGTTGCGGGGCGTTATGCAAATGCCCTGTTTGACTTGGCAACCGACGAAAATGTGGTTGCGGCAACCGCCTCTGGTCTTGCCAATCTGCAAAAGATGATCACCGAATCGGGCGATTTGAGCCGCCTTCTGCAGTCACCGGTTTTCAAAGCGAAAGATCAAATGGCGGCACTGGAAGCAATTGCTGCCAAGGCTGGTGTAGCTGGTTTGGCGTTAAACTTCGTCAAATTGATGTGCGAGAAGAGACGTCTTCCGGCGCTGCCAAATGCCATTTCAGGTTTTCAGCTGCTTGTTGCCGAGGCCAAAGGCGAAGTGGTGGCTGAAGTGACATCTTCTGAAAAACTGTCTTCTGTTCAGCTCAAAGATTTGCAGTCCGCTTTGAAAGCAAATCTGGGCCGCGACGTAACGCTGACAACCATCATCGATAAAAGCATTTTGGGCGGGCTTATTGTAAAAGCCGGAACCATGATGATTGATGATTCACTTAAAACCAAACTCCAAAATCTTAAAGTTGCTATGAAGGGAACCGGCTGATGGATATTCGCGCCGCAGAAATTTCGACAATTCTCAAAAAACAAATCAAGGATTTCGGCAAAGATGCTGAAGTGGCCGAGATTGGCCAGGTTTTGTCAGTCGGCGACGGGATCGCCCGCGTCTATGGGCTCGACAATGTTCAGGCCGGCGAAATGGTTGAATTCCCCGGCGGCATTCGCGGCATGGCGCTTAACCTTGAAACCGACAATGTGGGTGTGGTTATTTTCGGTAATGACCGCGACATTAAAGAAGGCGACACCGTCAAGCGCACAGGTGCTATCGTTGAAGTTCCTATCGGCCCGGAACTGCTTGGCCGTGTAGTGGATGCGCTTGGAAATCCGATTGATGGCAAAGGCCCGATCAAGGCCAAGAAATTTTCGCGCGTGGACGTGAAGGCCCCTGGCATAATTCCGCGCAAATCAGTTCACGAGCCTATGTCGACGGGACTAAAGGCCGTTGACGCTTTGATCCCGGTTGGCCGCGGCCAGCGCGAATTGATCATTGGTGATCGTCAAACCGGCAAGACCGCCATTATTCTTGATGCCATTCTCAACCAGAAGGCCATTCACATAAATGGTCCCGACAAGGAAAAGCTCTACTGCGTTTATGTGGCTTGCGGCCAGAAGCGCTCAACTGTTGCGCAGTTTGTTAAGATTCTCGAAGATGCCGGCGCCATGGAATATTCCATTGTGGTTGCGGCCACCGCTTCAGAATCAGCGCCAATGCAATATCTGGCCCCCTTTACGGGTTGCACCATGGGCGAATATTTCCGTGACAATGGCATGCATGCGCTGATTGCTTATGATGATTTGTCAAAGCAAGCCGTGGCTTATCGCCAAATGTCTCTGCTGCTGCGCCGTCCACCGGGCCGCGAAGCCTATCCAGGCGATGTGTTTTATCTCCACTCGCGCTTGCTTGAACGGTCTGCGAAATTGAATGATGAACTGGGTGCTGGGTCATTGACGGCGCTTCCAGTTATTGAAACACAGGCCAACGACGTTTCTGCCTATATTCCGACCAACGTGATTTCCATCACCGATGGTCAGATCTTCCTCGAAACTGATTTGTTCTACCAAGGCATTCGCCCTGCGGTGAACGTGGGCCTCAGCGTGTCACGCGTAGGCTCAGCCGCACAGATCAAGGCCATGAAGCAAGTTGCCGGCAAAATCAAAGGTGAACTTGCACAGTACCGAGAGATGGCGGCCTTTGCGCAGTTCGGTTCTGATCTGGACGCGTCTACACAAAAGCTTTTGAACCGTGGTGCGCGTTTGACTGAGTTGTTGAAGCAACCCCAGTTTTCGCCGCTGAAAACGGAAGAGCAAGTGGTGGCGATTTATGCAGGCGTGAACGGGTATCTCGATGCCATTCCTGTGAACCGTGTTCGCGATTTTGAAGATGGTCTTTTGGCAACATTCAAAGACAAGCACATGGATATCATGGATGCTATTCGCAATGAAAAAGCCATTTCCGATGTGATGATGCCAAAGCTAAAAGCCGCGGTTGATGCCTTCGCCAAGGCATTTGCGTAAAGATTGAGATACTTGTGCAAATGTACATAATTTCAGACACAAAACTCTCTCACCTCTGCAAAAGCAGGAGCCCAGCTTTTGCTCGTCACGGCGCTTGTGATTTGAGCTGGGTCCCTGCTTTGGCAGGGATGACGGCAAATGGGGTGTTATCTTGGCTTCATTAAAAGACCTTCGCAACCGCATCGCTTCGGTTAAAGCGACCCGCAAGATCACCAAAGCCATGCAAATGGTGGCTGCCGCCAAATTGCGCCGTGCGCAGGAAGCAGCAGTTGCTGCGCGTCCTTACTCGGAACGCATGGCAGTGGTGCTGGCAAATCTTTCCGGTGCTGTGGCTGGTCAATCTGGTGCGCCAATGTTGCTGGCGGGCACAGGGCGCGATCAAGTGCATCTCCTCGTGGTGTGCACAGCAGAACGCGGACTTTGTGGTGGTTTTAATTCGTCTATTACGCGCCTTGCCCGCGAACACGCAGAACGCCTGATAGCCCAAGGCAAGACTGTCAAAATGATGACGGTGGGGAAAAAGGGCAATGATTCACTCAAGCGAGTCTATGGCAGATACATTGTGGATGCTGTCGATTTCCGGGGGCAAAAAGCTGTGCGCTATGACAATGCCACGGGGGTTGCCGCCTCGATCATCAGAATGTTTAACGAAGGTGCATTTGACGTCTGCACATTGTTTTTTGCTGAATTCAAATCTGTGATTTCACAAAAGCCAACGGCCTTGCAGCTTATTCCTGCTGCGGTCTCCGGTGGCGCAGGTGCCGCTGATCTGGGCGGTGCAGTTTATGAGGCCGAGCCTGAAGAGGGCGAAATTCTGGGTGATTTGTTGCCGCGCAATATCTCCACGCAAGTCTTCAGAGCCCTTCTTGAAAATGCGGCATCTGAGCAAGGCGCACGCATGAGTGCCATGGATAACGCAACCCGCAACGCAGGCGACATGATCAACAAACTGTCGATCAAATATAACCGCCAGCGCCAAGCCCAGATTACCAAAGAACTCATCGAAATTATTTCCGGCGCAGAAGCGCTGTAAGAACTTAGAAGGAACCGCATCATGGCTAAAAAAGCTGTCGCAGCAAAATCTTCCGGTCTTGTGGGCCGCATTACCGCCGTAACTGGGGCCGTGATCGACGTTCAGTTTGATGGCGAGCTGCCGCAAATTTTGAACGCACTCGAAACCACCAACAATGGCAACCGCCTGGTTCTTGAAGTGGCGCAACATCTCGGTGAAAAAACCGTGCGCACCATCGCCATGGATTCATCTGAAGGCCTTGTGCGTGGTCAAGAAGTTTATGACACCGGCACGCCCATCATGATGCCCGTTGGGCCAGAAACACTTGGCCGCATTATGAATGTGATCGGGGAGCCTGTGGATGAAGCAGGCCCGATGAAAACCAAGCTGACCCGCGCTATTCACCAAGATGCGCCGCTTTTTGTTGAGCAATCAACCGAAGCTGAAATTCTGGTAACGGGCATCAAGGTTGTTGACCTTCTGGCACCTTATGCCAAGGGCGGCAAGATTGGCCTGTTCGGCGGCGCTGGCGTGGGCAAAACTGTTTTGATTATGGAACTCATCAACAACGTGGCCAAAGCCCACGGTGGGTATTCGGTGTTTGCTGGTGTGGGTGAACGCACCCGCGAAGGCAATGATCTCTATCATGAAATGATTGAATCTGGCGTCAACAAAAAGGGTGGAGGCGAAGGCTCCAAGGCCGCACTTGTTTATGGCCAGATGAATGAGCCTCCGGGTGCACGCGCGCGCGTGGCACTCTCGGGCCTCACAGTGGCCGAGCATTTCCGCGATGAAGGCCAGGACGTGCTGTTCTTCGTGGACAACATTTTCCGCTTCACGCAAGCGGGTTCTGAAGTGTCAGCACTTTTGGGCCGTATTCCTTCTGCTGTGGGGTATCAGCCAACATTGGCCACCGACATGGGCACCATGCAAGAACGCATTACCACAACGCAAAAAGGCTCCATCACGTCCGTGCAAGCCATTTACGTTCCAGCCGACGATTTGACTGATCCTGCCCCTGCCACATCGTTTGCCCATTTGGACGCAACAACAACACTTTCGCGGTCCATCGCTGAAAAAGGTATTTACCCTGCGGTAGATCCCCTGGATTCAACCTCACGCATGATGGATGCCCGCATCATTGGTGATGAGCATTACCAAACAGCGCGCCGCGTTCAGCAGGTTCTGCAACGCTATAAAGCGTTGCAAGATATCATCGCCATTCTTGGCATGGATGAATTGTCGGAAGACGATAAAATTGCCGTGGCAAGAGCCCGCAAGATTGAGCGCTTTATGAGCCAGCCCTTCTTTGTGGCCGAAGTGTTCACCGGGTCACCTGGTAAATTGGTGCCCTTGGCCGATACCATCAAGGGCTTCAAAGGCCTGTGCGATGGTGCCTATGATCATTTGCCGGAAGCTGCGTTCTATATGGTTGGCACCATTGAAGAAGCCGTAGAAAAAGCCAAGAAAATGGCTGCTGAGGCGGCATAAGCAAAATGGCTGGCCTTCACTTTGAACTTGTGTCCCCTGCGCGGCTTTTGTTTTCGGGCGATGTGGCGTCTGTCATCATCCCCGGCACCGAGGGTGAAATGACAATACTGCCCCAACACGCACCCGTGCTTTCAACCTTGCGCCCCGGCTATGTGACTGTGACCAAGGATGGTGGCAATGCTGAAAAAATTTTCGTGCGCGGCGGCTTTGCTGAAGTGAACGCCAAGGGCCTTATAGTGTTGGCAGAAACCGCAATTCCTGTTGCTGAACTTGATGCGAGCACGATGAATGCGCAGATCAAATCAGCCGAAGATGAAATTGCAGCAGCTAAAGATGACGAAGGTAAACGCAAGGCCAACGAAGCACTCGACTATCTCAAAGACATTCAATCAACACTTTGAGTTAGGCTGCTTCCGGAATTGACCGGAGAAATTGGTAGCTTGCGCTTACGTTACTGCCGAGATTCGTTGCAACATTCAGATTCCCTTTTTCATTCCTAGAATCCATCTGCGTAGCCACTTCTATTGCCCATTCATAAGGATGCGCGATCCCAAAAATTGACATGCCATTTGGTGGGAAAGTAACTTTCAGTTTGGCATTGACTATACCCTCCGTCAAAGCCGGCTCATAAACTCCGTCATACTTCGCCCCACCTGCATCGATTCCATATATAATGCCCCCGGCAAAAATAAGAGTCCCCAATCCCCAGTCCTGGGGATTGGTACTAGTATGAAAACTAATCTGATAGATCCCCTCGCGCATCGCTTTTTCCTTTCCAATAGTTCTATGAAGTTCGACTGACTTAAAATTTGAAGGCAACATTTGAAAAATCCTTAGATAGGCCTCAACTGGACCTGGTATTTCTCTTTCATCTTGAACCCACATATTGACTGCTCGAGCGGTCACGCCAACAAGCCGAGAAAAGATCACTTGAGGCAACTCAAGAGACTTGAGAATCGTTCTTAGTTCATTTCCAGTCATAGAACAACAGTGTATTTAAAATAGAACATTGTCAAGTGGCACGAATCAGGCTAGAAATTTTTGTGGATGTGCAATTCCGCCGTTCAAATTAAGGATATAAACAGATGAAAACTCAGAAGCCTGGCACGACAGCCTCTCGCTCTGGTCAATATGAAATTATTGGGCAGCGGGGCGGCCATACCGGAATTGAGCGCACGGTTACTAAAGGTGAACCTTTGCCGCCAACACCACATTCTGGCCAAAGATACAAAATGGCCGATCCAACAAAAAATGGAAGTGGTCGCGGCAAATAATCGTGCGGATATTTCCTAAGATTTCAAAACAATATTGAGAGGCCAGCGAACATCTCGCTGGCTTTTTTAATTAGACCCTTCCGCTACTCCCTCAAGGGGATGAGGTAGAGTTACCGCGCCAATCTTCTATCCACCTCAATAAACGCTAGTGCCAAGATTATAAATGACACTGACAAAGCAACGATGCTTGCCCCCATTCGCGACACATCAGGCTTGCTTGGATCAAAGAACCAATAGGCATACCAGCCGTTACCTGCCCCTCTAACCAACGCGTAAACACAATAGACCAACGGTGCCACCATGGCCCACGTCGCATCGCGCCAGTGCAACGTGCCGTGTTCGGACAGTAACCATGCCACTATAAATAGAATGGGGGTTGCGTCATGCAGCATATGATCAGCCACCGCTTGCCAGCCTGTGGGTTGCCACGTGGCACGCAAGGCAACAGAATAAACGACACCCACAAAGGTAATGGCTGAGATTGTGGAAAGCCGTATTACTGCATGTACGTTTTTAAAAATCATTGCAGTTGCAACAATGCCCACTGCGATGTTCGCTAGGATTGTGAAAAAACCTAAGAAGCGCCAAATGGCTGCCGGCACTGTAACGCCTTCAGACATCATTTTTTCGGTGATGAGAACAATCTGCAACAGCAAGGCTGCCCATGCTGTTATAGCAGTTACGAGAAAAATACTTATACGCAGAGCCATCAAAGTGATTTACACCTTCTCCCGTGTCGGGAGAAGGCTTATCAATGATGTTTACCCCTCAGCGCGGCGTGGACCCTTGTAACCACCAGCGGGTCTGCTGTCACCGCGTTTGCCAGCAGCACTGCCGCCGGGTTTTCTGTTGCGGTTCAGGCCATCGCCCTTGGGTTTGAACCAAGGCTTGTTGCTGCCATCTGTTGGCCGCGCATCAGTCTTGGGCTTTGGCTTTTGATACATGATCGATGGCACGCCAGCCAGTGGTGACCACTTAGATCCTTCCGGCATTTCGCGTTTTTGGGGTGCGCGCTTTTCAGCCACGTGAGATTGTTCTGCGCGTTGTTCATGGGCTGGTTTGTTTTTAAAATCAGATTGGCCACGGTGAAAACGCCCGCCTTGCGGTTTACCACCTTGAGGTTTTGTGGAACGGCCATTGGGCCTGCGGGCTTCGCGGTCTTCAGGTCCAAGCACAGCTTTGCCTAAGGCATGCTGCACGACTGGAACAGTTTGGCGAATGGTTTTTTCAATATCGCGCAGCAATGAGCGCTCATCGCCCGCACAAAATGCAATCGCCACACCTTCAGCACCAGCACGCGCAGTGCGGCCAATACGGTGAACATAAGATTCTGGCACATGCGGCAAATCAAAATTGATCACATGCGAAACGCCGTCCACATCAATGCCGCGCGCTGCAATATCGGTTGCGACCAGCACAAGAACTTTGCCAGCCTTGAATCCGGCCAAGGCCTTTTCACGGTTGGGTTGGCTCTTGTTGCCATGAATGGCGGCAGCCGTGTAATTTGCACCCAACAGACTTTTGACAACCTTGTCAGCACCATGCTTGGTGCGGGTAAACACCAGTGTGCGGGTCATGTTATTGTCTTTGAGAAGCTCATTCAAAAGGGCAGGCTTACTGCCTTGCTCCACATGAATGACAGACTGGTTGACACGTTCGGTTGTGGTGGCAGCCGGGGCCACTTCAACACGTACAGGATTTGTCAAAAGACCAGATGCAAGGTTTGAAATTTCCTTGGGCATGGTGGCCGAGAAAAATAGATTCTGCCGCGCTTTCGGAAGCATGCCAGTGATTTTGCGGATGGCATGAATAAAACCGAGATCAAGCATCTGGTCCACTTCATCAAGCACAAAAATTTCAACTTTGGAAAGTGTTACAGCACGCCGATCAATAAGATCAACGAGGCGACCGGGCGTTGCCACCAGCACATCAACACCACCCCGCAGAATTTCCATCTGTTTGCCGAGCGACGTACCGCCAAACACCACAGCGCGTGAGAGTTTCAGATATTTGCCATAAGTCTTGAAGCTTTCGCCAATCTGCGCGGCAAGCTCGCGGGTGGGAGACAAAATGAGGGCACGGCAGGTGCCTTTTGCAGGGCGTTCAACGTGTTTGGCCAAACGGTCAAGAATGGGAAGCGCAAACGCTGCCGTTTTGCCAGTGCCAGTTTGCGCAATGCCGAGCAGATCCTTACCTTCCATCAGGGACGGAATGGCACGGGCCTGGATGGGTGTGGGTTTGTCATAACCTTCAGCGGCAATCGCTTTCAAAAGATTTTCATTTAAATTGAGTTCGGTGAATGAATTCACAAGTGTTTCCAATGTCGGAGCAATGGGGAAAGCGCCGCCCACGTCCGACGTACCATGCGTGACAATTCACGCATAAGCTCGGGCTGGCGCTTAAACTCCCCTACGTGAAAGGATTGTTCGGGATATTCGCTTCCAGCTAGAACGGCTGCATCAAATGCGCCTCACGTATTCATCAAGGCTGGCTTGCGATGGGCTGGAGATAGTTATGTTGCAGCGCAAAGTCAATCTAAACTTCGCAAAGCCTTAACCGCTGCAATTTAAACAGGCCTGATGACGGATAAGATCATGCAATTTGGCCTCAAACCTGATGCAGCTTTGGTGGCCCATAAATGGTTGCAAACCTTAAAATCTGAGCGGCGGCTGGCCGCAAAAACTCTTGAAGCTTATGCGCATGATCTTGCAAGGCTAGGCACTTTTATGGCGGATCATTTGGGCGGTGCAGCAGATTGCAAGGCCATGTCTTGCCTCACGGCATCAGATTTCAGAAGTTTCATGGCTGTGCGCCGGTCGCAAGGATTGGAAAGCCGGTCTCTTGCACGGCAAATGTCATCATTGAAATCGTTCTTCCGCCATGCCGAGCGTGTTGGTGCCTTTAAATGTGCTGCTTTGGGCGTGGTGAGAGCTCCAAAAATTTCACATTCCGTTCCACGCCCTTTGGGTGAGACTGCAGCACGTGCAGTTGCAGCCGCAGAAATGTTTGACGATGACGAACCTTGGATTAAGGCCCGTGATGCTGCGGTGCTGACACTTCTTTACGCTTGCGGCCTTCGAATTTCCGAGGCCTTAGCTCTCACTGTTAAGCAAGCAAACAGCAATCCGCTGGTAATTTTTGGCAAGGGGGGCAAAACCCGCATTGTGCCTGTTGTCGATGTGGCTCGTGATGCTGTCGCAATGTATGTGAAACTGTGCCCCAAAGTGTTGGCACCCACTGAGCCTTTGTTTCGCGGTGTAAAGGGGGGTGTTCTTTCGCCACGCATAATTCAATTGCTGATGGCGCGCATGCGCGGTGCGTTGAACTTGCCAGATTCTGCAACACCCCATGCGCTGCGGCATTCTTTCGCCTCGCATCTTCTGGGCAATGGTGCTGATCTGCGGGTCATTCAAGATTTGCTGGGCCACGCCAGCCTGTCCAGCACGCAAATCTACACAGAAGTAAATCGCAACCATTTGTTGGAACAATATCGCAAGGCCCATCCCCGTTAATGCCCACACTTGAACGCGTATCGTCAAACACTGTGCTCCCCAAACGTGCCGACGTTGTGGTGATTGGCGCTGGCATCATAGGCATTTGCACTGCGTTGGAATTGGCCGAGCGCGGGCTTTCTGTTGTCGTTTTGGAAAAAGGCGAAGTAGCTTGCGAACAATCCAGCCGCAACTGGGGCTGGTGCCGCCAGATGGGGCGTGACACCCGTGAAATTCCACTTATTTTGGAATCCCTGAAATTATGGCGTGGCATGAATGAGCGGGTGGGTGCTGAAACCGGTTATCGCCAATGTGGCATCTTATATTTGTCTGAAACCGAAAAGCAATTTGCTGCGAAAGAAAAATGGCACCGCGAAAATGCCGTGGCATTTGGTTTGGATTCAAAACTTTTAAGTTCAGGCGAAGTTGCAGCGGTCGCTCCCAATTCATCGCTCAAGTGGACGGGGGCCATGTACACCGCTTCCGATGGACGCGCCGAGCCTTTCATCGCTGTTCCAGCAATGGCAAAAGCGTTTCAAAGCCTGGGGGGCCAGATTTTCACCTCCTGCGCAGCGCGCAGTTTTGAAACCTCCGCTGGGGCCATCAGCGCCGTTATAACCGAACGGGGCGCAATAAATTGTCGCCAGCTTGTTCTGGCCGGTGGGTATTGGTCGCGAAGGTTTTTGCACAATGCGGGAATTTCTTTCCCACAATCAGGCGTGGTCAATTCTGTAATGCGCACGACACCCATTGACGCAGGATTTACAACCACCATTTCCGGGGCGAAATTTGCCGCCCGCAAACGTTTGGATGGTGGCTATACCGTAACCCACAACCATTTCTCAGTGGCCGACATTGTGCCCGACAGTTTCAGATTGATGCGGGAATTCTGGCCGATCTACAAACTGGATTGGCGCGGTTTACGCTTGCGTTTGGGCAAACGTTTTAGCGACGAGTGGCAACTCGCAAGAAAATGGACCCCGGACGAAATATCACCGTTCGAAAAAATTCGCGTTCTGAACCCTGAACCTGTTCATTGGATATTAGACGAGGCAGAGCGGGCTTTAAAAGCGGCATTTCCAGCCTTTGCGCCGTTTCAATCCGCAGCGCGCTGGGCTGGCGTGATTGATGCAACACCTGATGCTGTGCCCGTTATTTCGCCCATATCCAGAACACCAGGGCTTTTCATGGCATCCGGTTTTTCAGGCCATGGATTTGGCCTGGGACCGGGAGCAGCAAAGTTAATGGCTCAAATCATGATGGCTGAAAAAACCTGCGTTGACCCAACACCCTTTAGATTTGAAAAATACGCCGGTAAAATCATGCCCAAACCAACAACAGGGCTTTAGCCTTTACGCAGCCAACCCGGAATATCCCAAGGCCCGTGTTACAGTATCGAGTAGCTCCTGTGGTTGCACAGGTTTGCGCATGAATTCAAAAACTTTCAAATCTGCGGCGCGCAGTTGTGTCGAGCGATCAACATCAGCTGTAACCATGACATAGGCCGCCTTGGACCCCATGATTTGCAAAGTTTCAACAACGTCCAACCCGTTTTTAACGCTGCCCAACCGAAAATCAAAAATTCCCATTGCAAAAGTCTGGTCAACTGCAAATTCCACTGCACTTTCAGGATCGGCAAATCCTTTCACCTTGTAGCCAACATCAGCCAGAAGTTCGGCAACACTGGTGAGCAGATCTACGTCGTCGTCCAGAATCAGAATGTCTATGTCTTTTTTTGCAGGTGTCATATCATTGTCCTTTGCGCAACTATGGCAGGGAATGATTGTGAGCGCCTTAAACCTATCGTTAAAGCGCAACCACCAAGGGTCAGAAAGTGTTAACTATGAATGGCGCGAGCCGCCACAGCCATAGCTGCTTCCTTCACGGCTTCCGATAATGTGGGATGGGCATGACACGTGCGCGCGAGATCTTCGGCTGATCCGCCAAATTCCATTAACACGGCAATTTCGTGGATCAACTCACCAGCTTGAACGCCCACAATATGCGCGCCAAGCACCTTGTCTGTTTTGGCGTCCGCCAGAATTTTCACAAAGCCATCGGTCTGCTGGTTGGTCTTGGCGCGGCCATTGGCTAAGAATGAAAATTTACCGACCTTGTAACTCACGCCAAGCACTTTCAACTCTTCCTCGGTTTTGCCGACTGACGCTACTTCTGGTGCGGTGTAAACGACGCCTGGGATGACATCATAGTTCACATGCCCTGCCTGACCCGCCAACAGCTCAGCCAAGGCAACACCTTCATCTTCTGCCTTGTGCGCCAGCATCGGACCCTTCACCACATCGCCAATGGCATAAACACCATCCAGCGACGTTTTATAATGCGTGTCTATTTCAATGCGCCCTCGACTGTCACGCGTGATTCCTGCCTCATCGCAGCCCAAACCGTCTGTAAAAGCGTTGCGACCAATCGCTACCAACATCACATCGGACGTAAAATTTTCTGCGCTGCCACCGGTTGCTGGCTCCACAGTGAACGTCACGCTTTTGTCAGTCGCTTTTGCACCCGTCACCTTGTGTCCCAGTTTGAAGATCAGGCCTTGTTTTTCAAGTATTCGTTGAAAGGCCCTTACGACTTCAAAATCCATGCCGGGTAAAATATGATCAAGATATTCAACGATCGTGACACTTGAACCTAACCGCGCATAGACCGAACCAAGTTCCAATCCAATGACGCCAGCACCGACAATTGTGAGTGCCTTTGGTATCTCTTTCAAATCAAGTGCACCTGTGGAAGATACAATCCGCTTTTCATCAATCTCCACACCCTTGAGCCTAGCCACATCTGACCCTGTTGCAATGATGATTGCTTTGCTCTCTACAATTTGGCCTGCAACGTCCACTTCGCCAGTGCCCAGAATTTTTCCAACACCTCGGATCACATCCACTTTGTTTTTCTTCAACAGAAAATCAATGCCTTTGGTGTTGCCGTCAATCGCCTCTTGCTTGAAGGCTTGCATCTTTGGAAAATCAACGTGGCTGACAGACACAATGCCCATTTTCGCAAAACTATGTTGGCTTTCAGCATAAAGTTCTGAAGCATGCAGCATGGCTTTGGACGGAATACACCCCACATTCAAACATGTGCCGCCATGGGTTGCTCGCTTTTCTACGACCGCAACTTTAAGCCCAAGCTGTGCTGCGCGAATGGCGCACACATAACCACCGGGGCCGGTGCCGATAATGGTGATGTCGTAGGTCATTTAAGTTCCTCGGATTATTTTTTTGCCTGATGAACTGCCCAAGATGCCACAACATCTGGGCAATCTACTTCTTCACCTGTACGTCTCAGACAGTACTTTGCCTTTGCTCCCTGAGCAAAAATTGAATTATCAGGAGGCAAGGTCATCGTTTGACCTTTACGAGTTCCTTCGCTCGCAATTGCGATTGACTTACCTTTTGTAGCAGAAGTCACCACCCCAAAATATTGTAACTGGCTTACTACCTCATCGGTGCTCGATAGAGTTGTCACACCGACAAGTGCAATCTTCCCAATGAGCCACTCCGCTTTCATTTCATCCCACCGATCATGTATCCCGACATTTTTCACGATTTACAAATCCAGCAACGCCCGCTGTGGGTCTTCCAGTATTTCCTTCACACGCACCAGAAACGTCACGGCTTCTTTGCCATCGACAATGCGGTGATCGTAACTTAGCGCCAAATACATCATCGGGCGAATAACCACTTGGCCATTGCTGGCGATCGGGCGTTCCTGGATTTTGTGCATGCCAAGAATGCCAGACTGTGGCGCATTTAAAATCGGCGTGCTCATCAGTGAGCCATAAATTCCGCCATTGGAAATGGTAAAGGTGCCGCCTTGCATGTCGCGCAACTGCAATTGGCCATCACGTGCCTTCTTGCCATAGGCCGCGATGGTCTTTTCAATTCCCGAAAACGACAGCAGATCAGCATCACGCAAGACAGGTACGACCAGTCCCTTGTCTGTACCCACAGCCACGCCAATATGGTAAAAGTTTTTATAAACCAAATCTTCGCCATCAATTTCAGCATTGACGGCCGGCACATCTTTCAGGGCTTGAATGCAGGATTTGACGAAAAAACTCATGAAGCCCAGCTTCACGCCGTGTTTTTTCTCAAACACATCCTTGTATTGATTGCGTAAGGCCATCACGTGGGTCATGTCCACTTCATTGAATGTGGTGAGCATGGCTGCCGTATTTTGTGCTTCCTTCAGGCGCCGCGCAATCGTCTGGCGCAAACGCGTCATCTTCACGCGCTCCTCTGTGCCTGCGGCAACGTGAGTGCGTTGGGCGGGAGCAGATACTGTCACGGGGGCCGGAACTGCGGGCTTTTCCAGAGTTGAAATCACATCGCCCTTGGTAATGCGACCATCTTTGCCGGAACCTGAAATATCCGCTGGGTTAAGGTTATTTTCTACAACGGCTTTGCGAACAGCCGGAGAAAGCGAAATTTCAGCAGGTGTGGCTGGTGCTGGCATGGCGGCAGACGGTGCAACCGTTTTTACAGGTTCAGCCCCAGCTGCACCTTCGGCAATTGAACCCAATAATGCGCCAATAATAACAGTGGTGCCCGCCACCGCATTGATCTTCTCAAGCTTGCCTGATGCGGGTGCCGGGATTTCGACAGTGACCTTATCTGTCTCCAGTTCCACCATGGGCTCATCAAGTTTGACACTGTCCCCTTCTTTTTTAAACCACTTTGCAATGGTGGCTTCAGTTACAGATTCGCCCAGTGTTGGAACGCGGATATCTTTGCTCATCATAGTGGTCCTTATGCCATCGCTTCGTCGAGAAAGGCCTTGAGTTCTTTCAGATGGCGGCTCATCAAACCTGTAGCGGTGGACGCCGAGGCTGACCGGCCTATATAACGCGGTCGCGGATTTTTCATTTTGATAAATTCAAGCACGCGCTCCAGGTTGGGTTGTGCAAATGACCACGCCCCCATATTTGAAGGCTCTTCCTGACACCACACAAATTCCGCTTTGGAAAAGCGTGCCAATTCTTGCGCAAGTGCTTTGTGTGGCCACGGATAAAGCTGTTCCACGCGCAGCAGATAAATATCATTCAGCCCGCGTTTTTCGCGCTCTTCGTAAAGATCAAAATATACTTTTCCGCTGCACAAGATCACGCGGCGTATTTTGTCATTTTTGACCAGGCGAATTTTTTCGCTCTTCAAAAATTCGGCATCGTCCCACAGCAGGCGGTGAAAGGTGGATTGCTCACCCATTTCTTCCAACGTTGAAACACAGCGTTTGTGCCGCAAGAGTGATTTCGGTGTCATGATGATCAGTGGCTTGCGGATTTCACGCCTTAACTGGCGGCGCAAGATGTGAAAATAATTTGCAGGGGTCGAACAATTTGCAACTTGCATGTTGTCTTCTGCGCAAAGTTGCAAAAAGCGTTCAAGCTTGGCCGAAGAATGCTCAGGCCCCTGCCCTTCATAACCGTGCGGCAGCAAGCAGACCAGACCAGACATGCGCAGCCACTTACGCTCAGCCGACGAAATGAATTGGTCAAAAATCACCTGTGCCCCGTTGGCAAAATCGCCAAACTGCGCCTCCCACAAAACAAGGGCATTTGGTTCTGCAAGGGAATAACCATATTCAAATCCAAGCACCGCTTCTTCTGACAGCATGGAGTTGATGACTTCAATCTTGACGTGCTGATCGCGGACCAAATGATTGAGCGGCGTGTAGCGTTTTTCAGTTTCTTGATCGACAAGCACCGCGTGGCGCTGCGAAAAAGTGCCGCGCTGCACATCTTGGCCCGACAGACGGATCTTGAAACCTTCTTGCAGCAATGTGCCGTAAGCCAGAGATTCAGCAGTCGCCCAGTCGATGCCGGCTTCGTCCTCAATGGTTTTTCGCCGTGCATCAAGAACGCGGACCATGGTTTTGTGGGGTTTGAAAGATTTGGGCAATTTAGTCAGCTTCAGGCCCATATCTTTTAATTTTTCGACAGCCACGCCCGTTTGTCCACGGCGCGCATCGTCTTGATCAGCAGCAGCCTTCATGCCTGCCCACCGGCCATCCAGCCAATCCGCTTTATTCGCCTTGTATTCTGTAGCCACAGATAGCGCATCATCAAGGTTCTTGCGGTATGAAGCCTTCATGGCGTCAAACTCTGGCTCGGTGATGGTGCCATTGGCAATAAGCTTTGCCCCATAGAGCGCCACTACATTTTGATGCGCAGAGATTTTCTTGTACATCAATGGCTGGGTGAAGCCGGGCTCGTCAGTTTCATTGTGTCCAAAGCGGCGATAGCAGAACATGTCGATCACCACAGGTTTTTTAAACTTCTGGCGAAATTCCATTGCAACTTTGGCAGCAAACACCACAGCTTCTGGATCATCGCCGTTCACGTGAAAAATCGGAGCTTCAATCATCTTGGCCACATCAGACGGATAAGGCGAAGATCTGGCCCATAAGGGAGAAGTGGTAAAGCCAATTTGATTGTTGACGATAAAATGGATCGACCCGCCAGAGCGATGCCCCTTCAACCCCGAAAGGCCGAAACATTCAGCAATCACACCTTGGCCTGCAAAAGCCGCATCCCCATGGATGAGAAGTGGCAGCACAGTTGTGCGTTCACGGTCTCCCTTCTGGTCCTGCTTGGCACGCGCCTTGCCCAAAACAACGGGATCGACAATTTCCAGATGTGACGGATTGGCCGTGAGAGAAAGATGCACTGTGTTGCCATCAAACACGCGGTCAGATGAAGAGCCCAAATGATATTTCACATCCCCTGAACCTTCCACATCATCAGGCGTGGAAGAGCCGCCCTGGAATTCATGAAAGATGGCAGAAAAAGGCTTGGACATCACATTAGCCAGAACATTCAGGCGCCCGCGATGCGCCATGCCGAAGACTATATCTGTAACACCCAGCTGCCCGCCGCGCTTTATGATTTGCTCAAGAGCTGGAATCATCGCTTCGCCCCCATCAAGGCCAAAGCGCTTGGTACCCACATATTTGACATTCAGAAAGGATTCAAAACCTTCCGACTCGATCAGTTTGTTCAAAATGGCTTTTTTGCCTTGCGGCGTAAAGGTAATCTCCTTGTCGGGCCCTTCAATGCGCTCCTGCACCCAGGCCTTTTGGTCAGGGTCAGTGATATGCATGAACTCAACACCAAGTGTTGAACAATAGGTGCGCTTGAGAATATCAGTGATCTGGCGAATTGTGCCTTTTTCAATTCCCAACACATGGTCGAGGAAAATAGGGCGGTCTAAATCCTCAGCGCCAAATCCATAAGAGGCAGGATCAAGTTCGGGATGCTGCAAGGGTCCTTTGAGCTTTAAAGGATCAAGATCGGCAGCCAGATGCCCGCGCATGCGGAACGCCCGGATCATCATCAGCGCACGAACAGAATCAAGGGTGGCTTTGCGCACATCTTCGGGAGCCACATGCGCAGGCGCTGAGGCTGATTGCGCAGGCGCTGCAACAGCGGCAGCCTTAGTACGTGCTTCAATCTTGGGAGCGAGGGTCTTTTCATAAAGCGCCCAATTGCCATCAAGGGCTGCCGTTAATTCATCTGCTGATCTGGGGGGCCAATCACTGCGTTGCCATGATGGACCGTGATCGGGCTCATCATCGCCGAAAACTGCGTAAGAGTTTTCAAAAGCCGCTTGCGGGTCTGGTTTATTCATCGTGCCGTCCTTCAGTTCCGTCCGACTTGCAACGCAATCATTGCCGTGCCGGTGGGCACAATCGCCCGTGTTACCTGTGGTCAGTGGTAGGTATCAAATAAGACTATTTTATTACTTGTTCAATGCTTTCAACAAAGTTTCACCCAATAAGGCTGGCGAATCTGAAACGTGAATTCCGGCACGTCTCATGGCTTCCACCTTGGAGCCTGCGTCACCCTTACCTCCTGAAATGATCGCCCCGGCATGGCCCATACGGCGGCCAGGAGGGGCTGTGCGCCCAGCGATGAAACCTGCCATCGGTTTTTTGGCTTTATTGCTGCGAATGAATTCAGCAGCATCTTCCTCAGCTGATCCACCAATCTCACCAATCATGATGATGGATTTGGTGTCCGGATCAGCAAGGAACATCTCCAGCATATCAATAAACTCCGTGCCCTTGACAGGGTCGCCGCCAATGCCCACTGCGGTGGTCTGACCCAGGCCTGCCCTTGTGGTTTGGAACACTGCTTCATAAGTCAATGTGCCTGAGCGCGAAACAATGCCCACAGTGCCTTTTTTAAAAATGTTACCAGGCATAATGCCAATCTTGCATTCATCAGGTGTCAGAACGCCTGGACAATTTGGTCCCAGCAGGCGCGACTTAGACCCCGTCAAGGCCCGCTTCACTTTCACCATATCGAGAACTGGAATACCTTCGGTGATGCAAACGATGAGCGGAATTTCTGCATCAATCGCTTCAAGAATGGCATCTGCTGCAAAAGGAGGCGGCACATAGATGACAGAGGCATCAGCACCCGTGGTTTCGCGGGCTTCCATAACGGTGTTAAAAACGGGAATGCCAATATGTGTTGTTCCACCTTTGCCAGGCGTAACGCCACCCACCATCTTGGTGCCATATTTGATGGCCTGCTCAGTATGAAACGTCCCCGCCTCGCCGGTAAGGCCTTGGCAGATGACTTTGGTGTGTTTGCTAACGAGGATGGACATTAAATTTTGCTCGTGTGTTGGGGGGTGTGTTTTTCCGCTATTATAGATTTGCCAGCCAAATCACTAAAAGCCTGACGAATGAACTGTCTAACCGAGATATGGTTTTGCTTTCCAATAATTAATAGTTCTTGAATTAGATCATCTGGTAAATCAACCGTGACTTTACTGCGGCGTTTTTTGTTGCCTTGCATGGACATTATTAGAAGACCTTCTTAGGAAATATTGATAGTTCGCCGAGCTGATTTGTAGCGGCAATGGCAAAGCCTGCAATGTTGATTGACGAAATTCCGCGATCACTTTCGATTTTAATATCAGCAATGAGATGTCCAGCCATCTGCGAAGAGCCCGACGTATAATAGTCAGCCTGAGAATAGATAATTGGTTCAAGTTTTTTGTGATCAATAATTCTGTTCAACGCAATCCAAAAATCTTGTTCAAAGTTGTCAAAAATTCGCTTAATTCCGAAATTTTTTGGGACAATCTTTCGATCAATTTTTTTGTTTTTAAATTCGCTTAATCTGCGAAGATGCAGGGAAACGCGCAATAGATCATCGATCAGGTGGGTCGTTCCTGTCTGCAAATAAAATTGTGGCCACTTGGTATCGCAACACGCAAATAGACGTGATGCCGCCCCCCTTGCCTCGTAGTACGAATGCTGACGAACGGCCTCTTTGTCAATATCACTCAAGCCGCGTCCTTCACAGCCTTCACGATCTTCTGCGCGGCATCGTTCAGATCATCGGCGGGCAAAACATTGAGGCCTGAATCTGTGATGATCTTTTTCCCAAGCTCAACATTGGTGCCCTCAAGCCGCACCACTAATGGCACTTTCAGCCCCACATCGCGCACCGCAGCCACAACCCCTTCGGCAATCACATCGCATTTCATGATGCCGCCAAAAATATTCACGAGAATGCCTTTGACCCGAGGATCAGCGGTAATGATCTTGAACGCAGCTGTAACTTTTTCCTTGGTCGCGCCACCCCCCACATCAAGGAAGTTTGCTGGTTCGGCACCATAAAGCTTGATGATATCCATCGTGGCCATGGCCAATCCCGCCCCATTCACCATGCAGCCGATGGACCCATCCAAGGCCACATAAGAAAGATCATGTTTTGAAGCTTCAATTTCCTTGGGGTCTTCTTCCGTCAAATCACGAAGGGCCACAAGATCCGGGTGGCGCATCAACGCGTTGGAATCAAAATTTATCTTGGCATCGAGGCAAATCAACTGATTATCTTTGCTCACGACCAAGGGATTAATTTCAAGCAGGCTCATATCGCTTTCAACAAAGGCTTTGTAAAGCTGGCCCATCATCTTCGCGCATTGCTTGGCAAGATCACCCTCAAGTTTTAAAGCCCCCGCAATGCGCCGGCCGACATAAGGTTGATAGCCAGCGGCTGGATCCACATGAATGGTGTGAATTTTTTCAGGCGTTGAATGCGCCACTTCTTCAATATCCATGCCGCCTTCGGTCGAAGCAATGAAGGCGACGTTCGAAGTCTCACGGTCAACCACCATCGACACATAAAGCTCGCGCGAGATGGCCGTGCCTTCTTCAATATAAAGCCGCTGCACCACTTTGCCTTGCAGGCCGGTTTGCGGTGTCACCAATGTCATGCCCAGCATGCGGGTGGCTTCAGCCTTTACATCAGCCAGTGATTTTACAACTTTGACGCCGCCACCTTTACCGCGACCGCCGGCATGGATTTGTGCCTTCACCACCCAAACTGGTCCCGGCTGGCCTTCAGCCGCTTTGACGGCTTCATCGACTGTAAAAGCAGGAACGCCCTTGCCCGTTGCCACGCCAAACTTTCGCAGCAGTTCCTTGGCTTGATATTCATGAATATTCATTATGCCAATTCCGGTGCCAGAGTTTTTGCAGCAGCCATTAAGCCATGCACAGCGTCGACTGATTTTTGGAAACCTGCTTTTTCCTCGGAGTTCAACTGCACTTCCACAATGCGCTCAACGCCTTTTTCACCGATCACAATTGGAACACCCACATAAGTGCCGCTCACACCATATTGGCCCGTGAGATGGGCTGCACAGGGCAACACTCGTTTGAAATCCTTGAGGTAACTTTCAGCCATCGCAATAGCCGAGGAGGCCGGAGCGTAGTAGGCAGAACCCGTTTTCAGCAGTCCCACAATTTCAGCACCGCCATCGCGCGTGCGCTGAACGATCTGATCGATTTTCTCCTGCGTGCTCCAACCCATCTTCACGAGATCAGGAACCGGAATACCGGCAACCGTGGAATACCGTGTGAGCGGCACCATGGTGTCGCCATGTCCTCCCATCACAAAAGCATTCACATCTTTCACCGACACTTTAAATTCCTCGGCAAGAAAATGCTGAAATCGCGCCGAGTCCAAAACGCCTGCCATGCCAATCAGCATATGGGGGGGCAGACCGGAAAATTTTTGTAAAGCCCAGACCATCACATCCAAGGGATTGGTGATGCAGATGACAAAAGCATTTGGCGCATGCGCCTTCAGACCTTCGCCAACTGATTTCATCACTTTGAGATTGATCCCTACCAAATCATCGCGGCTCATGCCGGGCTTGCGGGGCACACCAGCAGTGACGATGCACACATCAGCACCTGCAATGGCCTCATAGGAATTGGTCCCAGAAAGTTTCGCATCAAACCCCTCAACACCGCCCGATTGTGAAAGATCAAGGGCTTTGCCTTGGGGCAAGCCCTCAGCAATATCGAAGACCACAATGTCGCCAAGTTCTTTAAGACCAGCCAAGTGGGCCAAAGTGCCCCCAATCATACCGCCACCAATTAGAGCGATTTTCTTTCGTGCCATCCCGAACTCCCAAATGTTGCAACGCGATATTATGGTTGAATAGGCCTGTTGGAAAACCACTACAAGCCAAGAATAAGTGACCGTTAGACATCAATTCAGGGTTTCCACCACCCTGCCGACTGCATTTCTTGCAGGCGAGAGGCCGTTCGCAGAAATTCTGACTTGTGCTGGCCCACCGTGCAAAGCTTATCGGCGGAAGCTTGCGCCGAAATGACAACCTTTGTTTTAAGGTCGTAAAACATGTCAATCATCAGGATAAAACGCTTTGTTTCATTACGCTGGCTCACTTTGAAGATGGGAACATGTTCAATAAAGATGACGCGGTACTTTTTTGCCAGCGCCAGATAATCCGGTGCTGCTAGAGGCTGCTCACACAAATCACCAAAACCAAAGCGTGCGTAAGCGCGTGCGGCTTGCGGCACATGCAAAGTGCGGCCAAGCAGCTGCAAATCCTCTGGCTTGCTCGGGGCGCCATCCGTCAACTCTGTCCAGATAGTTTCAATCTCGGCATCGGTATTTTGGTCCAGCGGGGTGATATAAGTTTGCCTACTGGCCATGCGGCCCAACCGGTAATCAACTCCATCTGCCAGATGAACAATTTCGAGCAGGCTGTTGAGTTTGGCAATAAACGGCAAAAAGAGTTGGCGATTGAGACCATCTTTATAAAGCTGGTCGGGCGGCAGGTTTGACGTGGTCACAAAGCACACACCGCATTGATGCAGCGCATCGAACAATCGCCCGATGAGCATGGCATCGGCAATATCGCTGATTTGCATTTCATCAAGACATAGAACATCGGCATCTCTGGCAAAATCTTTAGCAATGTCAGATATTATATCATCTGATCTGATGTCAGTGCGCGTTGAATGCACCTGCTGCATGAACGCGTGAAAATGAAGTCGAAGCTTGCGGGGTGACTTCAAAGTTTCAAAAAATTGATCCATTAAAAAGGTCTTGCCGCGCCCCACATCTCCCCAGACATAAAGCCCTTTCGGACGTTTAAGTTTCTTCCATTTCAGTTTGCCAAAAAATGAACCATGGCTGTGAAAAATCTGGTTCAGTTGAAATGACAAGCTTTCCAGCTTTTCAAAAACCTGACGCTGGGCCGCATCGAGCGTCATCGTTTTTCCGTCACTTGAATTGAAAGACTGGTAAGCCATAATAACTATTGCTTTTGCGAGTGTGAGTTTGTCTGTGCAATCTAAATAAAATAATACAGCATGCTCACATGTGCAGTCGTGATTGCAACATAGCAAAGCCCGCTGATGCCAAGTTGAAGTGGTGACAGCGGCACAAGTCCAGCGTCAATGGCACGCGGCTTGAGATTGGCCAGAATGGCAAGTCCGCCAAACAAAACCATGATCAGCATGTTGGTTGCTAGTCCTGCCACAATGACAATGCCACCAATCAGCATCAGGCCGTAATGCGCTTTGTTCCCGATCATGCGCGACAACACGGAGCGCAAGGCAATGCCGCCATCCAGAGGTTCTGCTGGCATCAAGTTGAACAAATTGAGAAACGCCGTGATGATGCCAAGCTGACACAGAAAAATGTTGGGGGGATTGCCAAAAAACAAGTGAGCACCACACACAACCGCCAGAATGATTGAAAATGCCGGTCCCATGAGTGCCGCAAACACGGCTTGCCCTTGGCTTTCAAAGCTCATCCGCGGCATGGCCATAGCCCCCAAAAAGGGCAGGAATACCATGCGCCCCCAAGGCTGGCCCATCATGCGGTAAGCCAGAAGATGTCCAAATTCGTGCACAAAAAGTGCAATCACCAACAGCAACGCCCATTCAAGATTAAGCACAGCTGCAAAACCGGCCAGCGTGAAAAGACCCGTAATCAAGGCTACGGCAGCTGAAATGAAATAATAGGGTTTTTCATCGGGTGTCCCCGTTTCAGCAAGCCCTTTGAGACGAAATGTTCCGCTCCACAAATCAGCCCGTGCAATCAATTGTGCAATCAACGGGCGCGACCCCCAGCCATATACAGTGTGAAGTCGTGTTCCGCCACTTTCAGGTGTCAACTTGTATGAAATGCGCAGGAGTTCATTGGTCTCTGGCTTGCCCGCCAGACCTTCACGTGCCAATTCAATCCGTTGATTGTCAATGCGGTCCATAATTTTGAATGCAGCGGAAACTGAACGCTCAACACCATTTGGCAAAAGTGTCGTATAGGTTTTTTTGTAAATCCTTTTTTCAATATCTAAAAGCTGCGACACAACACGTGTACGGCCCCAATTTTCAATTTTACCATCAAACGTATCAACCAGCGCCCAGAGCTTCTCAGGCGTAATTTTGATCCACAGCGATGTGCGGGGCGTTACGTTTGCGCGAAGCCCCAACAGTGCGAGTAACAACAGGGTGAAGGCCGTGCCCGGTCCAAATTGGTCAATAAGTGAATACATTTGCACCCTTGGGTTCAAAACCTCAGCTTACTGGACCAGATATTAACAGGACCAAAACAGCAGAGTTACTTTTCGAGCAATGCCACTTGCGGGCTGGCATGACGCGGCAAATGGCCGGTCTGGCGCGGGTCATCGTGAATTTCAACCATCAGCTTGAAAGGCTTGAAACCGGAGCGCTGGTAAAAGCCAAGCGCATTGGGATGGTCAAAATGACAGGTGTGGACCCACAGGCGGTTAATGCCTTTGGCCCAGGCTTTGGCAATGGCCTGGTTCATCAAGGCTCGTCCCACACCTTGGCCGATTGCATTTTGAGTTAGACCAAAGAAGGCCAATTCACAGTTTGGCAGATCTGTGAAATCAAGCTCGAGGATTCCGACTTTCTTATCGCCTTGCAAAAGAAAGTAGGGTTCAGTTTGCGGATTGGCGAGAATGGACCGGAGTTTATCATCCGGCATAATTGCGCGTGAAAACCACATGATGTGCTGGCCAACCTTGCTGAAAACCTCGCGGTAGGTAACACTATCGGCTGGATCAACTCTCACCAAAGAAAATCCTGGAGGTAGAAGCGGTACCTCCACCAAAGGATTCTCAAGCATTTCAAGGCACGTTACAACATTGGCAAGTTTGCCTCTCGGCAACTCATAATACCCATTCGGCAATTCGAGAAGCGGCATGCCTCACCGCATTATTGGAATTGAAAACTGTGCGCCCTCTTTTGTGCCAGAGGGCCACCGTGAGGTTACGGTTTTTGTCTTGGTGTAAAACCGGATGGCATCTGGTCCATGTTGATTAAGATCGCCAAAGCTGGAGGCTTTCCAGCCTCCAAATGTGTGGTAAGCCAGAGGTACCGGAATGGGAACGTTAATTCCTATCATGCCAACTTGCACTTTTGAGGCAAAGTCTCTGGCCGCATCGCCATCCCGTGTATAGATGGCGACCCCATTGCCATACTCATGGTCATTACACAGGCCCAGCGCTTCTTCATAATTCTTGGCACGAAGCACACCCAGCACCGGACCAAAAATCTCTTCTTTATAAATGCGCATGTCTTTGGTGACGTGATCGAACAATGTACCACCTAAAAAATAGCCATTGTCATAGCCTTGCATCTTGAAGCCGCGCCCATCAACTGAAAGGGTAGCACCTTCCTTGACGCCAACATCAATGTAGTTTTTTACGCGGTCCAGTGCCATCTTGGTAACCAGCGGACCATAATCTGCTTCGCGGTCAGAAGAGAGACCCACTTTAAGTTTTTCAACGCGCGGGATCAACTTGGCCATCAGGGCATCAGCCGTGGCTTCACCCACAGGTACGGCTACTGATATAGCCATGCAGCGTTCACCAGCTGAACCATAACCAGCACCGATCAACGCATCAACGGCCTGGTCCATGTCGGCATCAGGCATGATCACCATATGGTTTTTTGCGCCGCCAAAACACTGCGCGCGTTTGCCAGCTGCAGTCGCACCCGCATAAACATAGTGCGCAATGGCCGTAGAGCCCACAAAACCCACGGCCTTGATGTCAGGATCCGTCAAAATGGCGTCAACCGATTCCTTGTCGCCATTGACCACGTTCAATATGCCAGGCGGCAGGCCTGCCTCTAGAAACAATTCGGCAATACGCATGGGACAGGATGGATCACGCTCGGATGGTTTTAAAATAAAGGCGTTGCCGCAGGCAATTGCAGGTGCACATTTCCACAATGGGATCATGGCCGGAAAGTTAAACGGCGTAATACCAGCCACCACACCCAAGGCCTGGCGCATGGAATACATGTCAATGCCTGGGCCCGCACCATCGGTATATTCGCCTTTCAGCAAATGCGGTATGCCGCAGGCAAACTCAGCCACTTCGACACCGCGCTGCAAATCGCCCAAGGCATCGGGAATAGTTTTTCCATGCTCCCTGGAAATAAGAGTGGCGAGTTCTTCCTTGTGCTTGGCAGCAAGCTCCAAAAACTTCATCATGATGCGAGCACGAAACTGTGGGTTTTTGGCGGCCCAGGCGGGTTGAGCGACCTTGGCATTTTCAACAGCAGCCCGAAGTTCAGACATTGATGCGAGTGCAACCTTGGCCTGCACATCTCCCGTGTTGGGATTGTAAACATCGGCAAATCGGCCTGACGTACCCTTGACGTGCTTGCCACCAATGAAATGACCGATTTCCTGAACCATATGACACTCTCTCGAAATGTTTGTGGAGCGGATTTAACAGAAGATAATTCTGATTACGAGATGAATCGGGATGCCTAAAGTCTGTGATGAGAAGTGTTCGGCCAAATAGCTTTATCGCAGCATCTTATCAGTTAACCCGCACTTCACCATGTTCATGGCCCGTTTCGTCATGATAGTAACGAACTGCACAACTGGCCATGTTACAAGGGTGTTTGACACCTTTTTGGCGTAAGGCCAAAATATAAAAGGCTGCCGTGTCGGTTGCCAGAAGTGGAAGATCGACCGTGTCTTCGTCGTCCAAAGCGGCATGGATGCGTCTTGCTGCTTCATAAACCAACCTGTCCACCCTCGCCCGGCCCATGGCACAGGTTGCGCGCCAATTTTCCAGAAGCTCGCTGCGTTTCAGCTCAATGATCATATCTTCTTCGAGAACCAAGGGCAAATTTCCACGCGCTCTGATGTTACCAACGACGCTATTTGAACCTGCTATATCAGGGCAGGTTACAGTGAAATCGGCATATTCTAAAGACACCTGACGCATGATACACCTCACAGACCAAGCCAAGCGTGCACCTTTCATCTTGCCATTTGGTTAACTGGCATCACTCTGCCTGTGGCGCAGAGCTCCTATGTTTTTATGGTGTGGCCATCAGGGCCACGTGCGTCTTTCACGCCTTTCGGTTGACCGCAATCTGGTGCCATTCACGCTGATAGAAGCTCAAGCCTTTGAGTAGAGCTGGCGCAACGGGGGAGAGCGCAAGGCTTAGATTGGGCAAAACAGGTCCTTCCATCAAGGCCAGACAGGCCGCACCTGCCGTTGTTCCATCGCGCATATCAGAGGCACTTAAGTTCTGGTTCGGTCTCAAAGCAGCGAGAATTGTAAGAAAAATCCTGTGCTTTGAAAACGGCCCATCGACAATGATCTGGTTGGTTGATGCAACCGCATCAAGCTGGGCTGCTACCATCAAAGCACAATAGAGTGCAGCGAGGCTGGCACGTTCAGAGTCATTCTCCAAGGGTGGCCCGACAATACACCCCCGATGCCCGGTATGCGGTATGGGCCCACCCGAATTGCTGTATGATGGAAGTGCAAAGGTTTTCTGGTCAATCAATTTTTGTACATCTTCAAATGACGCCAGACCGGGAGAAGCACCCGCCGAAAGAACTTCCAATTCCTTTCCGCCAAAAAAACGACTACAGGCAACCGGGCGACCTAACACATCTGTGTTGGTATTGGTGTCCCTGCTGTGATCAAGCTTTGCTATATCTGCGCTTTGGTTGAACGCAATCACCCATGTGCCGGTGGAGAGCAAGGTAAAATCCGAAAGTCCCGCCGCCAAATAGCGAAGATAGTTTGCGCTTGAATCGTGAACACCCGCAAGCACTTGACCTTGGCCCATGAAAGCTGTGCCTTGAAAGAAATTTTGCAAAAGACCAAGCCTTTCCCAGGCTTTGCGTAACGGGGCATAATGTAAAGCCCACCCTTGCCTTTGCGCCAAAGAGGAAGGGCCAGCTGTGGTAACGTTGATCAATTGGCTTTGGCACGCCATTGAGGAAATTTCAGATGCAGCAACTCCCGAAAGTCGAAATGAAATATATTGGATCCAGGGCAAGATTGTTTGGACTTTGGAAAAATCTCCAGGCTTCAAGTGCTGTTGCCAAAAAAGCTGTAACCCGTGCGTAAGAGCCATCGGCAATAAAGTGCAATAAACTTCACTAAAGGACGGCTCTATTTTTTGGTACGCGGCAACAATATCAGCTGGCGGTTCAGAAGCATAATCCATCACAGGCAGTGCAAGCGCGCCATTAGCCTTAAGAACAGCAATGCAAGCGCCGTGCGCTGAGGGTACAATGACATCAACCGGCAAAATGGCATCAAGCTCCGGCAAGGCCTGTTTCAGAAATTCAAAAACCGGTTCGGCATCGATGATTTTATAGTCCGGGCCATTTCGGTGCACGCTTGCAATTTTGCGTTCAGCTATAACTTTCAATTCTGGCGAAAACAGAATGGCTTTGATGTTGGTGTAACCCACATCCACAACGACAATGCCGCGCAATTTCTCTTTTCTCATGGGACAATTCTCATGAGGCAATAATTTCACGAGGTGGCGCTGGACGCAACAGGCTCCGTAATGTAAGGGCCGAAGTCCTGATCAGGGAGTTATCATGCCTAAACTGAACCACATGCAATTGCGAAAACAAGTCATTCAAACTTGCCTTGATATGAATGAAGAAGGCCTCAATCAGGGCACATCTGGCAATGTAAGCGTCCGCATTCCCGCAGGGTTTTTGATCACGGCATCGGGGGTGCCTTACAAAAAGATGAAACCGCATCACGTCGTCACAATGGATTTGGAAGGTGGCTATGTTGGCGACTATTTGCCATCGACTGAATGGCGCATGCATATGGATCTTTACAAAGCGCGTCCAGAAGCTGGTGCTATTGTTCACGTTCATTCTACGCATGCCACAGCTCTTGCGTGCCTGCGCAAGGACATTCCGTGTTTTCATTATATGATGGGAGTGACCGGGGGTACAAGCTTGCGGGTGTCTGATTATGCTGAATTTGGCACGCAGGACCTGTCTGATACGATGCTGAAAGCCATGATTGATCGCACCGCCTGTCTTCTTGCCAACCACGGTCAAATTTGTTTTTCTGGAACCTTGGATAAGGCCCTTTGGCTGGCTGGAGAAATTGAAGCGATCTGCCATCAATTTTGGGCCGCCTCGGTTGCAGGTAAACCCGTTATCTTGGCGGAGGCTCAAATGACCACCGTCTTGAAGCGGTTCAAGACCTATGGCCGCCAGCCGGATGCGCTGAAAGCCGAAGATGTGGCTGCTCATGCCGTGTTTGCGCCCGTGAGGCGCGATGGCAAAAAAGCAAAGAAGCGCTAAGATTTTCATGGCGCACCGAATTCAAGTATGGGTTGGATAAAATCAATACCGGGCTTGGTGTGTTCTTTTGCATCCATCAGTTCATAAGCACGCTTGATCATTTTTTCAGCATCCTGGCGCACCATGGCAACTGGGAAATGGAGATGTGATAAAAACGGGTCTGAGTCATAACAGCCAATGGCTGATTTATTCACGTCCACATCCGGCTGGGTTTTTAAAAACCGAAAAACACCTTCAAATGCAATGGTTGAATTGACAAACAAAATTTCTGGCAAGCGCCCTTTGAGTTCAACACGCGCACGGATTGCAATTTCAGATTGCTCTGCATCGTAGCCACAGGTGTGAATATCTTTATCGTCTTTCGTCACAATATCTTTGAAAGCCCTCACACGTTCGGAGGTGTTGAAGTCAGATGCAATTCCGCCAATAAAACAGGCGTCCCTGTTAGGTTTTGCCACGCGACCTACCAAGTAATGAGAAAGTTGTGATGCGCCCCAGTAATTGTCGCTTATAACAGAGCGGCATTGTGTGCCAGGCAAATCAACATTGATATGCGCAACACCTGCCGATGAACACAGTTGACCAACTTGGTCAGGCGCTGTTGCGCCAGCAATAAAGAGATGGTCAATGTTATGTGCAATCAAAGTTTGAACTGTGTTCATTTCCACTTCGGGATCACGCAAGGTGCTGACCACAACCGGGCACAAATTTCGAATTCGCGATTCATTTTCAAAGTGCTGTGCAAGCGAGCTGAAATATCGATTGTCATGCAAAGGCAAGACCATGCCCACCATTCCGGATTTTGAAGTGCGAAGGCCGCTGGCCTGCAAATTGGTTCGGTAGGAAAGTTCGGTGGCTGTTTTCTGCACAAGCTTAGCCGTTCTGGCACTCACGCGGCGTTTTTCCCAGGTGCCGTTTAAAACAGCAGCGACCGTTGAAGCTGAGGTTTTAGATTTTTCAGCGATGTCATAGATCGTGGATTTTCGACCCGTCATGCCTGCGCCACTTTCACTTTTTCAAAATTTTAACATTGGGCTTGACTCTCTAGCACGATGTGGATGATATGCACAATCGATGGTGCAGCAGGTTTTTTGGCGCATTGCAACATGAAAAGATTCAAATTGCCAAGACGGGATGAAGTGTGAAATGTTGCAAATGTTACAAAGTGATTGCGTGCAAGGTTTTTGATGCAAATTGGTCAAACGGCGAGACGGAGGCAATGGCTATCTTCTGAGCATCCGCTGCCATGGCTTTTGCCAGCCTCCGCATTGATGATCGTGTTTGGCCTGTATCCGTTGATTGCGGCCATCTGGTCATCCCTTCACCGCAAGAACGCGGCAACCCGAAAAGAGATCTGGGACCCGGCCTATAATTGGGTCAAGATTTTCAATGAACCCCGCATGTGGGACGCGCTGTGGCACACATTGATGTACACTGGCATTGCCATTGTGTTTCAGTTGGTGCTGGGCATGTTGATTGCGTTGCTACTTGATTCCGATCGCAAGGGTTATGGTGTGATGCGCGCCATGATGACATTGCCACTGGTGATCCCGCCTGCAGTCACTGCTATGATGTTTCTTTTGATGCTCAACGGGTCATTTGGTGTGATTGCCAAAGGTCTCATGGCCATGGGACTTTTGCCACCGGGCTATACCATTTTGGGCAACTCTTCCACAGCACTCGCTGGCGTTTTGCTGGCAGAAATCTGGCAATGGACTCCCTTCATGGTGCTGATTATGTTGGCGGGGTTGCGGTCTTTACCAAAAGAACCTTTCGAGGCTGCAGCCATAGATGGTGCAACATCTGTGCAAGCTTTTTTCAAATTGACATTGCCGATGATGTCCAAAGTTATTGCCATTGCAGTTTTGATACGCGGCGTGGACCTCCTGCGGGCCTTTGATTACATCAAGGTGATGACAGATTCGGGGCCCGGCACCGCCACCGAAACCATGACCAGTTACGCTGGGCGCATCTATTTCGGCAACGCCGATTTTCCGCTGGCGTCAACCGTTGCATTGCTCACTCTTCTATTGGTGATTGTAACCTCCACCCTCTTCATGAAGATCTTCAAGGTGAAGCTCTGATGGAACTGTCAAAACCATGGCAATTCGTTCGTGACTCGGTTTCAGTCTTTGTCACCGGACTGTTCATGTTTCCGATATTCTGGTGGGCGCTGACGTCGATCAAGCCGATTTCAGCCGTCTTCGACAAAGACAAGGTGGTTTGGTTCGATTTCACCCCAACACTCATAAACTACGCGGTCACACTGTTTGGACGTTCGCGGTCACAGCTTGCCATCGATGATGGCTTGGGCATGGGGGTTGCAGGCACCGAAGCTTACGATTCACGAGAATCGATGCTGGATACAATCGTTGTTTCATTAGGCGCAACAGCCATCACAATGATTGTGGCAGTGCTTGCAGCTTATGCCTTGTCACGCATGCGCTTTCGCGGGCGGGATGCCTTCTTAAACTGGGTTTTGGGCCAGCGCTTCATGCCACCCATAGCCATTATCTTTCCTTTGGTTCTGACATTTAAATTTGCGGGCATGCGCGATACCCAGAACTACTATCTGGGCTGGCTCAGCCTGATGTTGATTTATGCGCTGATGAATTTACCAATTGCCGTACTGCTGCTCAAGTCTTTCTTTGATGATGTACCAAAGGACGTGGATGAAGCCGCTATGATTGATGGGGCCACGCGCTTGCAGTCCTTCTGGAAGGTTGTCTTGCCCATGGTGCGCGGCGGCATTGCGGCAGCCGCTGTTTTGTGTTTTATTTTCTCTTGGACAGAGTTTTTACTGTCACTTTTTCTGACGACCGACATTCGAACTGTGCCGGTCAAAATTCAAACTTTTGTAACATCCACTGGCAATGAGTGGGGATTTATCACGGCGCTGGGCACGGCAGCCGTAATCCCTGGTTTCATTTTCATTTTGCTGGTGCAACGCCATCTGGTCCGCGGATTAACACTCGGTTCGTTGAAAGAGTGATCACGCAGACGAGAAAAACCAACACTAAGATTTAACAAACAACAAATGGGAGAAAACCAATGAGTTTCAAAGAGTATGACAAACAGACCTATCTAATCGATGCAGCAAACGACTTTACAGCAAAGCGCATTTCCAAGCGTTCGTTTTTGAAAAAGACAGCCCTGGCTGGCGTGGGCTTTTCGGCCTTCAACCTGGGCTTGCTCGGTAATTTGCGCAAAGATCGCAGCAGCCTGATCGGCACTCCGGCTTATGCCGAGGAGATGGGCGATCCAGCCGTCAATGCGTGGCTGAAAGATGTGGGCTCCAAATTTAAGGGCACCAAGATCCGCTACACCTCGGAAGCCACACCACCAACTGTGGTTCTGGACAAGCTGAAGGGTGAATTCACTGCCCTCACCGGCATCGAAGTGGAAATTGAAATTGTTCCATTGGAGCAGGTTCTCGCCAAGGCCACGCAAGATGTTCAAGGTCAATTGGGTTCCTATGATCTCTATTATCTTGACCAATCATGGGTTGCCACTTTTGCTCAAGATACAATTGACCCGATTGCATATTATAAAGATAAGCCAGATCTCGCGATGCCTGGCATGGATTGGGAAGATTTCTCCAAGCCATTGGTTGATGGTCTTGCCGTTTATGATGGTCACTGGGCTGGCATTCCCTTCGATATTCCAATCATGACGACGATGTATCGTCAAGATATCTTTGACAAGCTAAAGCTTACACCACCAAACACGACAGACGAGTTCATGGCAGCTGCACAGGCTATCTATGCGGCTGAAAAAGGTAACGGCATGTTTGGTACGGGTCTGCAGGCCAAGTCTGGTCACTATTCGCTGGAATGCGATTGGACCCAGGTTGTGTGGAACCATGGCGGTACGATTTTTGGCAAGGACAAGAAGTTCGCTGGTAACAACGAAGCTGGTGTCAAGGGCCTGAAATATTATCAAGAGCTGCTGAAGATCTCACCACCTGAATCGACCAACTCCACATGGGATGGTCAATGGCAGATGGGTGCTTCGGGTCAAATTGCACTGGTCAACTCTTGGGATGAATTCTTCCCAGGTTGGGACGGCAAGGACTCTAAGGTTCAAGGCCTGTGGCAAGCCAAACGCCCCGTCCGCGGCATGGTGCCTTATGCCACCGCTGCTGATGCTGGTTTTGGTGAAATCCCAGGCGCTGCTCACCAGGGCGGTTCAATTCTTGGTTTGTCAAAATATTCCAAGAACATTGATGCAGCCTGGATATTCATGCAATGGGCTTGCTCAAAGGATATCATGACACGTTGCACCTTGGGTGGTGGTTTTGCCCCGATGCGTCTGTCGTCCTTTGCTGATCCACGCGTGAAAGCCAAGGAAGTTGTAGGACCAGGTACCACACGCCATTTGCCAGTGGTGTTGGAGACGATCAACAATGACATGGCGTCAGAGCCAGATATGCCATTGTGGGCTGGTTTCTCGAACAACGAAATTCCTGTGAACCTGGGCAAATTGCTCACAGGCCAGGATTTCGGTGGCGATGCCCAGAAGTGCATGGATACAATTGCAAGCCAAGTTGACAAGGCAGTTGCCGACGCTGGCCTGTAATATCTTGACCTCATGTGGAGGCAGAATTTTTCTGCCTCCACTTTTTTGAATGATCTTATTTCACCTCAATGACACCTGACCTCGTGATAGGCCTTGATGCTTCAACCACTGCAACCAAGGCGATTGCGTGGAACAGGCAGGGGCATGTGGTGGCAGAAGGCCGGTCGGCCGTGCCCTTGAGCAACCCAAAACCCGGCTGGTTTGAACAGGATGTGAAAAGCTGGACGGGTGCAGCAACTAAAGCTTTAAAGCAAGTTTCAAAAAAAATCGATGTGAGCCGCATAGCAGCTGTTGCAATTTCAAATCAGCGCGAATCTTTTGCGCAGTTTGACAGGAATGACAAACCCTTGCGCCCCGGCACCTTGTGGCTGGATGAGCGCGCTCATGAAGAGGCCAAGGAACTGGCCGCAATTATCGGATCTTTACGTCTTCATGACATTTCAGGAAAACCATCTGATATAACGCCTTGCATTGGCAGGTGCCGCTGGCTGGCAAAGAACATGTCTTCACTCTGGAAAAAAACCGCAAAGACTGCTGAGGTGCACGGTGTGCTCTCACATTTTTTGACGGGCCTGTGGCACACCTCCACTGCATCAGCTGATCCCATGGGCCTCATTGACATGAAAAATTATGACTGGTCAGAGGAACTTCTGGCTCATGTAGAGCTCACCCGCAAACAAATGCCCAAACTTTACAGGCCGGGTGAAATAATGGGTGAAGTCTCTTCGGCCGCTGCCAGAATAACAGGTCTCAAGAGTGGTACACTCGTTGTAGCAGGCGGTGGTGACGGCCAGTGTGCCGGCACAGGTGCCAATGTTTTTGTGAAAGGCCGGGCCTATCTTAATCTCGGCACGGCAGCCGTGTCGGGCAATTTTGGCTTGGCTTATGCCCACGATCCCATGTTTCGCACCATGTCTGCTGTCGCTGAAGAAGGTTATATTTATGAGACGTGCAACCGCACCGGAACCTTTCTGGTCAACTGGATGGTCGAGCGATTGTTCAATGTGGACAGGGCAAAAAATCCACAAATTTTTGCGACATTGGAAAAAGAGGCTATGGCATCACCAACTGGAAGCCGGGGCTTGATCCTCGTTCCCTATTGGTCGGGCTGCATGACCCCCTATTGGGATACATCAGCACGTGGGCTCATCGCAGGTCTTTCAGGCAACCATAAAAGAGGTGATGTTTACCGCGCCATTCTGGAAGGAATTGCGCTTGAACAGGTGATGATGACCAATGGTGCGGAAGCCGCGACCACGCCGATAGAGCATTACGTGATTATGGGGGGTGGAGCGCGTTCAGATTTCTGGTGCCAGATTGTGGCAGACGCCTCAGGCCGCGATGTGAAGCGTCTCGAAACAGTTGAGGCATCTTCACTGGGGGCGGCCATGGCTGCCGCCAAAGCAAGTGGCTGGTATAAAACAATATCTGAAGCTTCCTCCAAAATGTCGGGCAAACCGTCAAAAACATTTCGCCCGCGCACCAAACAAAACAAGGCCTACACAGAATTGCTCGGTATCTACCGCGATCTGTGGCCGCAGGTTTCAAATTGGAACCAACGCCTGCAAAACTTTGCAAGAACGCAGACATGAACGATTGGAACGAACTGATCCGCGATGTCATTGCCGGAGAATGGCGTGATCCTGAAACAAACAAAGCCGCAATCTTGCCCTTTGAAGCCATTCGCATTGAAAGCGATTTGGATGGCGGGGCTGCCGACATGGTGGCCCCTCTCAAGATTGGACGCCGACTTGCAGTCGTTTCGGATAGCAATACGCATGAAGCCTTGGGAAAGCGCGTCGCAAAGGAATTGAAGGCCCTTGGGACAATTGATGAAATTGTAATGCCATCAAACATCCATTGTGACGAGCCGACGATTGCCATGATGCAAGACAAATCCCGCCATGCTGATGGGCTTGTTATCGTGGGGTCAGGCTCATTGTCGGATGTGGTAAAATACGCAACGTTCAAAGATGGCCGCAACTATGTGAGTTTTCCAACAGCTGCATCCATGAATGGGTATGCGGCGGGTACTGCGTCAGTTACGCTTGACAATGGTTATAAGACTTCATTGGCTGCTCATGCGCCGCGCGGCATTTTTATTGATCTTGCCGTGAATGCAGCCGCCCCTGCCTGGCTTGCAGCAGCAGGCTTGGCCGACAGCTTATGCAGGCCAACGGCTCAAGTGGATTGGTGGGCCGCTCACAAGTTGTTTGGCTCCAGTTATTCCAACACGCCCTATGCCTTGATTGCAGCTGATGAACCACGGATGCTAGCTTCCGCTGCAGGCCTTTCGACACATGACGTGAATGCCACGGGCCACTTACACCGCGTGATGATTTTATCAGGATTTGGAAACTGCTTTACCGGATCATCACATGCAGGTTCGATGGGAGAACACCAAGTATCGCACTGGCTTGATATGTTTGCAGGTCTGCAACACCCAGGTTCCATTCATGGCCAGCAGGTGGGAGTTGCCACCTTGGCCATTGCGCGGTTGCAGAAGCTGATGCTTGAAAGTCCACGGGCTCCAAAAATCAAAGCAACGCATATCGTTGAAGATGAATTCATCACACGCTATGGCCAGAAGCTGGGTCCCATGCTTTTTAAGGAAGTAAGCAAGAAGGCCTTTGATAAAGCAGGCGCAGCTGTCTTCAACAAAAAAATAGAGCGGCTTTGGCCTGAACTTCGCGAACAGTTGCCCAAATTCATGATTGATCCCGCAGAGATGCAGCGCATTATCAAATCCGCCGGTGGACCAACGACCGCCACAGAACTTGGGCTTTCGGTTTCTGTGTGGCGCGATGCCATGAAATACGGACGCGATGTCAGAAATCGCTGGTCATTTTTGGACTTGGCAGATGATTGTGGGCTGCTTGATGAATTTTTGGCGCAAGATGCGCAATAAGGGGTAAGACATGGCTTCAGTTGAAATCAAGAATATCGTTAAAAAATATGGTGACGTTCAAGTCGTCCATGGGATCGATTTGAAAATTGATGACGGCTCCTTTGTGGTGTTCCTCGGGCCCTCAGGTTGTGGCAAGTCCACTTTGTTACGCATGATTGCAGGCTTGGAATCTGTAACAGGTGGCGAGGTGCAAATTGCGGGAAAGCGCGTCAATGAAACCCACCCCAAAGACCGCAACATTGCCATGGTGTTCCAAAACTATGCGCTCTATGCGCATATGACAGTGAAAGACAATATGAGCTTCTCGATGACGCTGGCCAAGCGCCCCAAAAGCGAGATTGACGAGAAGACGGCATGGGCTGCGAAAATTCTCAACCTTGAGCCTTATCTGGCACGTTATCCGCGCGAACTCTCAGGCGGCCAACGCCAACGCGTGGCCATGGGCCGCGCGATTGTGCGTGACCCGGCGGTGTTTTTATTTGATGAGCCACTGTCAAACCTTGACGCAAAATTGCGTGTTCAAATGCGAACGGAAATCAAGGATCTTCATGAGCGCTTGAAGACCACAACAGTTTATGTGACGCACGATCAAATTGAAGCCATGACCATGGCCGATAAAGTTGTCATTATGCGTGATGGCGTCATTGAGCAGGCGGGCACTCCGCTTGAGGTTTATGATCACCCGTCAAATCTTTTTGTAGCCGAGTTTATCGGGTCGCCTTCAATGAATCTTTTGCCAGCCACCGTTGAAAAGGGTTTCGCATCAGGCGTTGGGGGCATAAAATTGCAATTGCCAAAAACCCACCGTGCAAAAATAGGCCAAAAGATTATTTACGGCATTCGTCCGGAGCATTTAAGCTTGGGCAAGGGAATTGCTGCAAAAATCACGGTAACAGAACCCACCGGCCCTGAAATCCATGTTTATGCCAATGTCGGAGAAAAGGAAGTGTGTGCCATTATCCGCGAGAGACAAATTCTTAAGCGCGGACAGGACGTGCAGTTGGCACCTGACCTTGACAAGGTGCATTTGTTTGATGCGGAAAGTGGCAAAGCGATTTGATGAAACAGGTGACCATTTTAGGGGCCGGTGTCATGGGTTCGGCCATGACGCTGCCATTGGCCGATCGGGGATTTGACATCCGCCTTATTGGAACACACCTTGATGGTGCAATTGTTGAAAGCGTTAAAAAAAACCATTTTCACCCCCGTTTGAATGTGACTTTGCCTGAAAGCGTCAGGGCGTTTGCTCATGATGAATATCAGACTGAATACGGCGATTTGATTGTGTTGGGGGTGGCATCGGCTGGTGTGCCGTGGGCCATAGAAAAACTGGCTTCTGTTCTGACAAAGCCCATCCCTGTTTTGATGATCACCAAGGGCATGTCCACCACGTTGGAAGCTTTGCCTCATGTTGTGGCTTTAGGCCTTAAAGAAAAATTGGGTTTTTCAGTTCCAGTGGCGGCCGTTGCGGGACCTTGCATCGCAGGCGAACTTGCAGTGCGAAGGCCAACAGGCACTGTGATCGTCTCTCACGATTTTGATTTGGCGCTGCAGCTGTGTGAGAATTTGCAAACCGGGTATTATCAACCACGCGCATCAATGGATGTGGTGGGCGCAGAAATCTGTGCGGCATTCAAAAACTTTTTTGCCATCGCAGTGGGCTTTGCCCACGGCGCGCAGGAAAAATTGCCGCCAACCGAAAATAAGGCATTCAACAACAACGCAGCAGCCATTCTGTTTGACCAGGCCCTTCGCGAAATGATGGTGCTGGTCAGGGCCTTTGGTGGTTCGACTGAAAGTGTGTGGGGCATGCCTGGCGCGGGCGATCTTTATGTGACTTGCCAGGCAGGCCGCAATTCCAGATTGGGCAACCATCTGGGGAGAGGCCTCACTTTCGCTGAAGTGAAATCTGGTCCCATGCAGCATGACACCATTGAAGGAGCCGAACTTGGCATTGCGGTGGCTGATTTCATTTTAGCGTCTGACAAGCTGGACCGCTCAAAATTGCCGCTCACTTTGGCCTTGCTGAAAACCCTCACCCAAAACGCGCCATTTGTGCCTCTGTGGAGCGCAATGCACGCATGACCGAAGTGACCCTCGGTATTGATGTGGGCTCTTCAGGGGTTCGCATTGCGGCACGCGGGCAGAACGGAGCGATGTTGGCCTTTTCCCAGGCCGCGATGGAGCTTCCATTGCAATCGGGCATCAGACTTTTGCAAGACCCGCAGCTGTGGTGGCGGGCCATTGAAAAGGCCTTCAACGCGCTTAACCTTGAAAAACTGAACGTGCGCGCACTTGCCGTTGATGGGACGTCCGGAACCATCTTACCAGTGAACCAGATGGGCGAGCCAACGGCATTGGCATCAATGTACAATGATCTTGCCGCGCCAGACGATGTGGCCCGAGTTAAAGCCGCCGCCCCCGCTGAGACCGCGGCTTTGGGAGGATCATCACCCTTGGCGCGGGCACTTTCCATGATGGGCCCGATTGTGCATCAAGCCGATTGGATAGCGGGACGGTTTTGCGGGCACTTTGATGTGACCGACGAGAACAATGCCCTCAAATCTGGCTATGATCCCGTGGCCCGCCAATGGCCAGACTGGATTTCAAATACGGGTTTTGAGGTGAGCCGATTTCCAAAAGTTCTCCCTGTTGGAACTCGAATGGGAACGATCACCTCAAAATGCGTCAAGGACTTCAACTTGCCAGAAGATGTGGTGATCGTGGCCGGGACCACCGATGGCTGTGCTGCTTTTTTGGCCAGTGGCGCAAAAGACAATGGCGACGGTGTCACATCATTGGGCACCACGCTGACCTTGAAACTGCTTTCAGCCACACCCGTTTTTTCGCCCAAATTTGGAATTTACAGCCACCGCATTTCCAATCGCTGGCTGGCAGGGGGTGCGTCGAATTCTGGGGGTCGTGTATTGGGCCAGGAATTTAGCAAAAATGAAATCGCCCGCCTGACCGAGTTTGTAGCCCCTGATAAACCCACAGCTCTTGACTATTATCCACTCCCAGCACCGGGAGAGCGTTTCCCCATCAATGACCCAAATCTAGCACCCCGCATGACACCCCGCCCAGCCGATGACGCCACCTACTTTCAAGCTCTGTTGGAAGGCATCGCAAATATTGAGGCCTTGGGATATCAGCGTTTGGCTGAATTGGGGGCAACACCTTTACGCACCGTTCGCAGCGTGGGCGGCGGGGCCGCAAACGACAAATGGACCTCCATCCGCTTGAAACAATTGAACGTGCCTCCTCTTCAACCAGCCAGCGAACATGCGGCCATGGGGGCAGCGCGCCTCGCATGGTGGGGCCTGGGCCATGCGGATTAGCGGCCTAGCAGAGATTGCGAAAAATTACGATGCCATGCTGATTGATCAATTTGGCGTCATTCATGATGGGCAAAAACTATATGACGGCACGCTTGAGGTTCTGGAAAAACTCTCTGCATTGAAAATTCCGGTCATCGTAATGACCAATTCCGGCAAGCGTGCCGCTTCAAATATTGTGCGGCTTTTGAAGATGGGAGTGCCGCGTGGACTGTTTTTTGATGCCGTAAGTTCTGGCGAAGTGGCGTTTCAAAGCTTGAAAGTGAAGCGCGCCTTTTTGATTGGCAAGAGCGGCGAGGATTATGGCTTCTCTGGCATAGAATTTGTCGGGCCTCGCGACGCTGAAGTCATTCTCATCCTTGGCTCAAACGCCCCAGAAACGTCTTTAGAGGATTACCGAAACTTGCTTTGCGATATGAAGTTACCAGCGATCTGCTGCAATCCAGACAAATACATGCTGACCCCGCAAGGCTTGCAACCCGCACCCGGAGCAATTGCTGCAGTGTACGAAGAAATGGGTGGACACGTGACATGGATCGGCAAACCTTATTCAGCGATTTATTTACATGCACTGGAAAAGCTTAAACATCCCGCACGGGTACTTTGTATTGGTGATAGCGCCGAACATGATGTGGCAGGCGGGCGAAATGCGGGGCTTGACACGCTTCTGGTTCAACAGGGCGTTTCAGCCAAACTCAACGAAACAGAGATTAACCCCAAGCCAGATTACCTGTGTTCACGCTTTAAGTGGTAGGCTTCGTCATCAACCACTCATGCTCAGGCGCATTGTGAAACTTCCACGTGCGCTTGGGGCCTGCCATCACGTTCAAGTAATAGAGATCATAACCATGAAGGGTGGCAACCGGATGATAGCCCTTGGGAACCAAGGTCACATCCCCATCTTCCACAGCCATGGTTTCATCTAATTTCCTGTTATCGGTATAAACCCGTTGAAAGGCAAATCCTTGCGGTGGGTTGAGGCGGTGATAGTAAGTTTCTTCCAGGTAAGATTCCTGTGGCAGGTTATCTTTGTCATGCTTGTGGGGTGGATAAGACGACGTGTTGCCATTGGGCGTAATCACCTCAACCACCAAAAGGCTCTCAGCCAGTTGGTCTTGCTCAGGCAAAATGTTGGTCACATGCCGTGTGTTGGAGCCTTTGCCCCTGATCTCCAGCGACAAACCTTCGGGCGCAATGATACGCGCCTCATACTTTCCATTGGCGGGAGCAGAACACACGCCCAGCACCACTTCTGTTGCCGCCGTGACTGACCATTTCTGAGAAGGTGGCACATAGACAGACCAGGGTTTGCCTTCAAAGGGAGACATGCGCGCTCCAATCAAGCCAAAATCTACGCCTCCAACGGTCACTTGACCCTTGCCTGAAATGAATACCAAACAAATTTCACGCTTACTTTCTTTGCCCTTGGCCGTATCTCCCTTGGATGTTTTAAAAACATCAAAGCCCACATAAGTCCACTTCGCCGACTTTGGCGTGACGTGCGTCACACGACCATTGCCTTTTTTAGGTTTCACCAAAAGTTTGCGCATCATCAACTTCCAATCGTCTGCAATTTACGCGCTCTGACATATTTCTTGCGCGCCGCACGCACCGTTCCACGTTCCGACACTTCAGGAATGGCCACATCCCACCAACTGCCACCAATATCAGTCGTGGCCATGGGATCGGTATCAATCACGATGACTGTGGTACGGCTATTTTTCTTGGACCGCTCCAACGCCATTTCCAAATCTGAAAGTGATGCTGCCTTTTCAGCAATCGCCCCCATGCTGGCGGCATGCGCCACAAAATCAATTGCGGGCGAAATATCTTGCTTCACATTGTAATCAAACAGATTGTTAAAGCGTTCACCACCGACGGCATGTTGCAAGCGGTTGATGCAGCCAAATCCGCGGTTGTCCAACAACACAACAGTAAGTTTTTGTCCGAGCATGACAGATGTAGCAAGTTCGGAATTGGCCATCATGTAGGAGCCATCGCCAATCATCACCACAACATTGGCTTCTGGCTTGGCCATCTTGATGCCAATGCCACCGGCAATCTCATATCCCATGCAAGAAAAGCCATATTCCATATGGTAGGAACCGGGCGCACCCGCTTGCCATAATTTGTGCAATTCACCTGGCAGTCCGCCTGCTGCTCCCATGATATGCGCAGCACTGCCCATGACACGCTGCACCGCGCCAATCACTTGTGAATCAGCCGGGCGCTCTACATTGCTGGGTTTGGTGTAGGCATCAGCCTTCTTGATCCAAGCGAGACGCTCGGCCTTGGCGCGTAATGTCCACGCCTTGGGTGCTGCCCAAGGCCCAAGGCCCAAACTCAATTCTTCAAGCCCCACTCTTGCATCTGCCACCAACGCCAACGAGCGATGTTTCGTGGCATCAAAACTCTGCGTGTTAAGGCCAATAAGTTTTTTTCTTTCGTTTTTAAAAAGCGACCATGAACCCGTGGTAAAATCCTGCAGCCTTGTGCCCACCGCCAAAATTACATCGGCTTCATTGCATAATATGTTTGAAGCTGTCGTTCCTGATACGCCCATGGCCCCCATATTAAGTTCATTTGCAAAGGGCAACGCTGATTTACCGCTTTGCGTTTCCACCACTGGGATCCCGTGCTTTTCTGCAAATGTGGTAAGCATCACACTGGCTTCCGAATAGAGAACCCCACCGCCTGCAATGATGACGGGCTTTTTGGCAGCGCTCAAAACGCGAATGGCTGCGTCCAACTCATCGGTGTCAGGCCGTGCCCGGCGGGTATGCCAAATGCGCTCCGCAAAAAATTCCACCGGGTAATCATAGGCCTCGGCTTGCGTGTCCTGGCACATGGCAAGGGTGACTGGGCCGCAATCAGTTGCATCAGTCAAAACCACCATAGCGCGGTTCAAAGCTGGAATAAGCTGTTCGGGCCTCATGATGCGGTCAAAGTAACGCGACACCGGTTTGAAACAATCAGTGACTGAAACTGTGCCATCATTGAAATCTTCAATTTGCTGCAACACCGGATCAGGGATGCGGCTGGCAAATATGTCGCCGGGCAAAAGCAAAACAGGCAAACGGTTGACATGCGCCACCGCAGCAGCCGTCACCATGTTTAAAGCCCCGGGCCCGATGGATGTGGTGACAGCCATCATCCGGTGGCGGTTGCTGGCCTTGGCATAGGCAATTGCGGAATGCACCATGGTCTGTTCATTGTGGCCACGGTAAGTGGGAAGATCTTTGCGCGCAGGATAAAGCGCTTCGCCAAGGCCTGCCACATTGCCATGGCCGAAGATGGCCCACATGCCAGCAAAAATTGGCAGTTTTTTGCCGTCACTTAATACCATTTGCTTTGTCATGAATTTGACCAACGCTTGCGCCGTGGTCAGCCTGAGTGTTTTAGCCATTGTATTTTCCCTGTGCCCGGTTCCACATATGCACCAATTTGGCAAATTTGTCAGCCATCATGCCAACGGCCCTGTCATCATCAATGGAGCCCGCAAGCCACTGCTGGGCGGCCTCATTGAAAATTGTACGACCTACGGCAAATCCCTTTACATATTTTTTACCCACCACCGCCCTGAAGCCTTTTTCAAGTTCAGCTTCCGGCGCTTCCAATCCAAGCAACACAATTCCCCGGCAAAAAGGGTCATGCGCATCAATCACTTTGGCAATTTCATCCCAAGCGGCGGGTGTACTTTGCGGCTCGAGTTTCCACCAATCAGGTTTAATTCCCAGCCCGTAAAGTTCGGCCATAGCCATTGCAACCGTGTATTCATCCAACGGACCATGTTTGCTGGCAATGATTTCCACCAGTAGCTCGCGGCCCACTTTGCGCGCCGCCTCATAAAGCGTGCGCAATTTTTGTGATTGTTCAGCCCTCAAGGCAGCCGGATCAGCAGGGTGGTAAAACGCCAAACATTTGATGGTATGGGTAACAGGCCAATCCACAAGCCTGGCGCCCACATCTTGAGTGAATTCAAACCGCAAAGGACGAGACCCCGGTTCCTCCAAGGGGCGCCCGATCCACAAATTGAGCTTTGCTGCATCAAACATCGCTTCACGCCCATAAGTGTCATCGAGCAATGTGCCAAAACCGGGCTTGCCACCTGACACCTTGCCGATGGCGGTGATTGCCAACCGTTTGAAGGGTGCAATTTTGTCGCGCGAAACACCTAACCTATCTGCCATGTCTTCGAAGTGTTTGCGGTGATCAATGGCAAAGGACAAAATTTGATCGGGTTGCTTTCTGCGTGTGGTGGCCCAGTGGATGTGGTTCAGCGTTTCATCCAAACGAAGAGCCTGATGTGCGCTGCCATGCTGCAAGAAATACTGCAACTCAACCCATGTGAGGTATTCAGGAGAACACAGCAGACGCGACACCGCAAAAGCTCCACATGCGTTGGCCCACGTGGCGCAGATCTGGAATGTCTCGCCTTTTAACCACCCCCGCAAAAACCCCGACAGGAATGCATCACCAGCCCCCAGCACATTGTAAACTTCAATGGGAAAGCCTTGTCCGATAATACCCTCTTCAAGCGAGGTCGGAATAGCGGAAGGATAAACCACACAGCCCATTGGCCCGCGCTTTAAAACAATAACGCCGTTTGAAATGGAACGAATGTTTCGTAAAGCCTGCAGCGTGTCTTCACTGCCACCCGCAATGTGCACCTCTTCTTCAGTCCCCACAATCAAATCGCAATCAGCCAGAATGGATTGCAAATGCACTGTTACTTTATCTGATTTGATATAGCGTTCGTCACCTGCCGCATGGCCAGCCAAGCCCCACAGATTGGGCCGATAATCAATATCGATAATAATCTTGCGACCGTTTTTTTTAGCAATCGCCATGGCCTTGCGTTGGGCCCCATCGCTGTTGGCTTTTGCAAAATGGGTGCCTGTCACCAACAACGCATGGGCTGACAAAACATATTGCTCATCCACGTCACTCTCGTCCAATGCAGAATCAGCGCAATTGTCTCGGTAAAAAATCAAGGGAAAGGTTTTGTCATTTTCCACTGAAAGTAAAACCAGTGCCGTCAAGCGCTGACTGTCAATTGTTATTCCGGTGGTTGAAACGTCCTCGCGCTGCAACTGCTCCACTACAAAGCGTCCCATCTGCTCATCACCCACCCTTGTGATCAAACCAGACTTTAAGCCAAGTCTTGACGTGCCAATGGCAATATTGGTGGGCGATCCGCCAACTGATTTTGCAAACGAGGCAACATCTTCCAATCGTGAGCCGATTTGTTGCCCGTATAAATCAACCGAGCAACGGCCCATGGTAATGACATCTAATTTCTGATGTACGGGCGTTTTTGATGTCATCAGACTTCCAGTTCAACTTTCATCAAAACCACGTGCCCGAAAGGGTCTGCGCCTTTGTGTATTAATTGCAGGCAGTGCGCTTTCATCGCCGCCAGCCAAAGCCCGCTTCATTTTCCGAATGATGACACCTCGGTCCTTGTCAGTTGCGGCTTTGCTGAGGGCATCTTGCAAATCCAGAATGAGATGTTGCGTGTCGTCATGCCAATCTGGCTGCGCCACAGCAGACTGATCAATACGAGGCTTGGTTTCAGACACCAGCAGCTTTGCAACCTCGCCGCTTAAATCATAAGCCTCATCCAGGGCTGGTCGAATAATGCGGTCTTCCGACACCATGGATTTGACGTCATTGGCTAATGCAATCCCGCCTTCTTCCTCGCCATGGGTCAGAAACAGGTTTTTTACAATCGGCAGGCGCTCTTTGATCCACTGCACAAGTTCCGGGCCATCGGCATGGCCGGAATAATCCTCAATTCTTCGGATGGTCGCGGCAACGGCGATCTGCTGTCCCATGATGCGAACATTTTGTTCGCCAGCTTCCAGTTGTGCCCCCAGTGAACCGCCCGCCTGAAAACCAACCAGCAAGACAGTTGTTGATTTTTGCCAAAGATGGTTCATCAAATGATGGCGAATGCGTCCTGCTTCACACATACCAGATGCTGCAACAATAATATGAAACCCTGACACATGAGCCAGGGCCTTGCTGTCATCAACAGACTCAGTTGATTTTACGAGTGGTGAAGAGAAAGCTTTCGCAAGATCTGCACCATTTTCAAACTCATTCGCGTGTTTTCTAAAAATTTCGGTAGCTCTGTTGGAAAGCGGTGAATCAATAAAGATATTTCCACTGGGCACCATGTTGCGGTCCATCAGATAAACCAGATCGGTTACGACCTCTTGTGTGCGTTCAACCGCAAAAGATGGAATGAGCAAAACACCGCCACGCGCGGCAGCATCTTTCAACTCCGCTGCTAATATGTCCCGACGTTTATCCAGACTGCGCTCGAAGCGGTCACGTCCGCCATAAGTCGATTCGCACACCACATAGTCCCACGATCCAGGTGCTTCCGGATCATGTTCCAGCAATTTGTTATCAGGCCCGATATCGCCTGAAAACAAGAGCCGTGTTGGTTTTTGCCCAGTCTGCTCAATTTCAACTTCAATCGAAGCAGATCCCAGCAAATGCCCAGCATTCCAATACCTCGCGCGAATGCCTTTGGCAGGGCTTATCCACGTTTCATAACTCACTGGTGAAAAATGCGTCAACGCTGCCATGGCATCTTCTAAAGTGTACACTGGTTCAATCGGTTCAATGCCACGTTTGGCATTGCGCTTGTTAAATTGAGCCAAATCCGCTTCCTGAATGTGACCAGAATCCGGTAACATGATTTGACAAAGATCAACCGTGCCCGGGGTGCAATGGATTTTGCCTTTAAACCCATGTTTGGTGAGTTTTGGAATAACTCCGGTGTGATCAATGTGTGCGTGTGTCAGCAGCATTGCGGTAATTGTTGCGGGATCAAAAGGGAAGGGACGGTAGTTCAAGGCACTCATGGTTTTGGAACCTTGAAACATCCCACAATCCACAAGCACCTTGGCATCGTCGGTTTCGATCAAGTAGCAAGATCCTGTAACGGTGCGTGCTGCACCATGAAACGTGAGTTTGAGGGTCATACGTGCTCCTGTGGAATTTTAAGGCCACGTGCCAGAAGTGCCGCCCAAGCTTCTTCTGGTGTATCAGCCATTGTAAACAACTCCAAGTCAGTTGGGTTGATCAATTTTTCTGCAGCAAAATGTTGAAAGTTGATGGCGGATGTCCAAAACTTTTTATCATAAAGCACAACGGGCAAGGCTTTCTTCATCTTGCCGGTTTGCCGCAATGTGAGAAGTTCAAAAAGTTCATCCAACGTTCCAAACCCACCCGGAAAAACCACCAGCGCCGCAGCCCGCATCGCAAAATGCATTTTGCGCATGGCAAAATAATGAAAGCGAAATGTAAGTTCAGGCGTGGAATACGGGTTTGGTTCCTGTTCATTTGGCAGTGTGATATTGTAGCCTATCGATTTGGCACCCGCATCGTAAGCTCCGCGATTTGCAGCCTCCATGATACCGGGCCCGCCACCTGTGGCAATGACATTATGGCGTTCTATTTTATGATTGAGTTTGGCGCCACTTAATTCTGATGATAATTTGGCAAACGCTCTTGCAGACTCGTACCATCCATTGGCTTCACCCTCTTTGACGCGCGCCGATCCAAATACAACAATTGTCGATGCAATCGCCATGTCCCGGAGGGATTGTTCAGCTTTCAGGTACTCAAGCTGGAACCTTATGCCCCGGGTTGAATCACCAAGCAGGAAATCTTGATCTAAGGCAGGCAATTTATAAGCGGTTGACGCCATTTGCGCGGTGTTGGACGGACGTTGGGTCAAGGCGGTTCCTCTGCTATTAACTTTGTTCTAGGGGTAAACTTACAATCATCGGCAAGCAAGTTAAGTCTTGAAAAGTTCACCTGTTAAAGGAAAAAATCTATGACAAATGCTGCAGCTTACCGTGTTACGCCTGGAAACCGCGTCGATCTATCCACCTTTGATCCCAGCGATACTGGCGCATTCGCGGAAAAAGAAAAAGCCAAAGATCAAACTGTCAAAGATTCAGAAGCGATAGATGCTTTGCAAAATATCCTATATGCCGAAGGAAAACGTGCATTGCTGGTGGTACTTCAAGGCATAGACAGTTCTGGCAAGGACGGAACCGTGCGGGCAGTTTTTAACAAGTGCGGGCCCATCGGTGTCGCAATGACTTCTTTTAAAGGCCCCTCATCAGAGGAGCTGGCCCATGATTATCTTTGGCGAATTCATAAAGCTTGCCCACAGCGAGGCATGATCGGAATTTTCAACCGCTCTCACTATGAAGATGTTTTGGTTGCTAAAGTGAAGAAATTTGCAAGTGCAGATGAAATTGAACATCGTTACGAACAGATCAACAATTTTGAAAAACACCTTTCACAAAATGGCACGCGCATTCTTAAATTCATGTTGAACTTGTCCAAGAAGGAACAGGCTGTGCGCTTGCAGGAGCGTGTTGACTACGTTACAAAACGCTGGAAATTCAATCCCGCTGATCTGGAAGATCGTGCGCAATGGGATGAATATATGAAGGCTTATGAGATTGCGTTGGAGCGTTGCTCAACCGAACATGCCCCATGGCATATAATCCCGGCCGACCGCAATTGGGTACGCAACGCTGCAATTGCCGCAATTGTGCGTCAAACACTCGAGGATATGAAGCCGGAATTTCCAGTGGCCAAGGGCTGGGATCCCAAGTCGATCAGGATTGTTTGAAGGGGTGGACGAAGTTTGAAATTGCGCCGACCTGCATAACTACATCTTGCAGTTGAGTTGCGTTTTAGTCGATTTCATTAAGGGGTCCTTAAGTGGTTTGGCACGATTGTAGCAGCACCTGTTGCTATTCGTTAGCTACATGCCGGAACCTGACTTGATCGTGATACTAAGCTTACACAAAATTTGCAGCGCCGCCTTGGCGTGTTCGGTCCTGCTGTCGCCAACTGCGAAAGCAGGCGAAGATTTCGCACAAATTCAGGCTTTCACTGGAAAAATTCTGATCAATGGAGGCCAAGGCTTTGAACAAGCCGTTGCGGCAACACCGCTGAAAAAAGGCGATAGAGTGTTGATCAGCGCGAAAAGCTCCATAACCATTCACTATTTGACGGCGGGCTGTTTGACCACTTTCAAAACGCCTTCCTTGGTTAAAATAGCCAAAACAGCCCCTTGTGAAGGCGAACTTATATCAAACTCAATTGGCACTGCTCCTATTGTAGCTCCAATTGGTGCAGGAATTAGCGCTGCTGCTGCGGGCACCGGTGCTGCAGCCGGAATTCCTTTGGTAGGTTGGGGTGTGGCCCTTGTCTTAGATCCTATCATACCTGCGAGTTTACCGTAGCAATAAGCTGCCACGGTTGAAAGCGGGGGTTCCCCGCTGTGTGTTCGAGTCAGCGTTAAATCAACAGAAGAAGTCATGCTCCAGCGCCGTTGTGTGTTGGTTTGCATTGCTGTGGGGATAATGGCGAAGAACACTCTTTTGAATTTTGGCGTGATGACTGCAATGGGGCTCACCCTCGTTGCAGGTGGCTCATCCTTGCCAGCTCATGAAAACTTTCTGCTTATTGCGATATTGAATTTAGGATTGTTGGCAGCAGCCTTATGGTACCTGCGCGACACACCCTTACCACCCTTGGCAGTGCAGGGTCTGTTTTTGATCGGCTGCACGGTAAGCCTCATGTCGCTTCAACTCCTGCCTTTGCCCCCGAGCGTGTGGTCCAATCTTGCCGGAAGGCACTTTATATCCGATATATTTGCGCAAGCTTCACTCATAAATGTTTGGATGCCGCTCTCAATGTCTCCCTCAGGCACGGCAGTGAGTATTTTGGCACTTCTCCCAGGAATCAGCGCTTTTGCATTTGCACTTGCAACACAAGAACAAGGACACGTCATTACAGCCTTGCTGATTATTGCCATTGCAACAATGAACATTGCAGTGGGGTTTTCGCAAGAGCCCAAAGCCGCAGGGTTCTTTATCAATCAAAATTTTTATGCAGCTTTTCTTTATTCATCCATTGGATCTGTTTTTTTTCTGGGCCACACATTTGCAACCCATTCAAAATGGTCCATCCCAATTGCTGGCGTTGCAGCACTGCTCCTCATGACCGCAATAGGTGCAACTGGCTCTCGCCTGGGTTTGATGATTGCTGCTGCTCTGCTTGCGGTTCATATTCTGCTCATACTGAAATTCGCAAGAACAAGCTCCTCACACATCATAGCTCTAACTTTATTGATTATTTGTACTCTCATGTTGGGTGGTCTAGGTCTGTCACGCCTGACTGAATTGCAATCAGCACTTGAGTTTCGATCTTCCCTTTTTTCAACTGGCGTTAAAGCAGCAACCACATTTTTTCCAGTAGGCAGCGGCTTTGGAACTTTTGTTCCCGTCTATCAGCTATTTGAAACACCTGACTCCATACAGCCGTATTTTATAAACCACGCGCACAATGATTGGTTGGAACTTGTGATTGAGGGCGGCCTTCCGGTTTTGATCTTGTATGCAGCATTCATCTGGTGGTTTGCCAAAGCGACACATCATGCCTGGGCCGGAACAAAGCCAAAAATCTGTGCCCGGTTTGCCAGTCTTACAATAGCTGGCTTGCTGCTTCATTCCTGTTTTGATTATCCGCTCCGCACAGCAAGTCTCATGTGCATTTTTGGGTGGTGTTGTGGCGTATTGGCAAGCGCCAAGGGCCGACAAACCGCACGCGACGCCATACTGCGAAAAACTGAACGAGTTTTTCAATGATTGATCTTCACAGCCATATTTTACCGGGCGTTGACGATGGATCACCTGATCTTGCAACATCGCTCGCCATGGCCCGCATGGCCGTGGAAGACGGCATTAAAGTCATGGCGTGTACGCCACACTTTTTGCCGGGGCTTTACAACAATGATGCAAATGACATCAGGCAAAGAACTGCAGCTTTTTCGCAGGAATTAGCTAGCCAGGGCATTCCTCTGCGACTGGTCACAGGTGGCGACGTCCACATTCGGGCTGATATGGTAAGTGTACTTCAAGGCAAACGTGCGCTCACCCTTAATGATACGCGGTATGTTCTTTTGGAGCCGCCACAAATTGTCATGCCATTGCGCCTGGATACACTCATTTCAAAAATGGTTGAGGCTGGCTTTATCCCGGTCATAACACATCCTGAGCGTTTGAGCTGGATTGAACAGCACGCTGCAATTCTGAAGCCACTGGTGATGGCAGGGGCCTGGATGCAAATTACAGCGGGCTCTCTGACCGGGCGATTTGGTAAGCGACCGCTCTATTGGGCACAACGTCTTTTGCAAACAGGCCTTGTTCATGTCATGGCCACAGATGCGCACAATCTGGGATCACGCCCGCCAAGGCTTGCCCATGCTGTGGCCCTTGCGGCCCGTGAAGTGGGAACCCTGGAAGCTCAAAACCTTGTTGTAAACCGGCCAAAGTTCATTCTCGATAACCAGCTTGTGCAACCTGCACAATTTACAAAAGTTGCAAGCGCATGACGATGGTGCACACATTGCGGAAAATTCTATACGTGTGCATTGCCATCGCAATGAGCGGCTGCGTTCACCACACGACCAGCACCAAAACTCCTGCAGCTTTTTTTACAACATCTGCAATTGACCGCATCCCCTCAAATGCCCTTTATCAATCAGCATCTTCAAAGGCGTTTGCAACCAATACCACGGGGCTTGGCGACTACCGCATTGCGGGTTTGGATGTGCTGGAAATTTCTGTGCTCGGTGTTCCAGATCTTGGCCGCACTGTGCAAGTCAGTGCTGAAGGATTGATTTCATTGCCGCTGGTGAAAACACTGCGTGCAGGCGGCCTGACAGGTAATGAACTGGAAAAACAAATCGCCGCAAAACTGGCAGAAACTTACATGCAAGCTCCGCAGGTTTCTGTTTATATCAAAGAATTTAACAGCCAAAAAATTACCGTCGATGGTGCAGTGGCAAAGCCCGGCATCTTTCCGTTCACTGGCAAGCTTTCGCTTTTGCAAGCCATTGCTTTATCACAAGGGCTCACGGATATTGCTGACACAAAAAACATTCTGATTTTTAGAATTGAAGATGGTCGCCAGAGTGCAGCACGGTTTGATTTACGAAAAATCCGCAATGGTGAAGCGCCTGATCCGTTGCTGCTGGCAGGCGATATTGTAACTGTTGACGAGTCAAAGTCGCGCAGCACATTGCGCACCATCAAAAACATGTTGCCACTCACCGGCCTGTTTCAGTTTGTAAGTCTTTAGGGGCAAACCAAGTGGCCAATCCCAATTTTCAACCTCCAAACCCAGCACTTGATCACATGGCGCTGATGCCTGCAAAATTCTGGGATTCAAACACCTTGGCAGATGCAGGCAAGGCCTATCCTTATTTTCCACAATTTGGAGAAACGCCGCTGATTGCCGGAAAGCTGGATTTACAAAGGCTCTACTTCACCGCGCAGAGATACCGCGTGTGGGTTCTGGGTGTGACTACAATGACTGTGCTGGTGGCCGCCATCCTGACATTTCTCATGACACCGATTTACCGCGCAACTTCAAGTATTCAAATTGATCGTGAAACTGTCGACGTTGTCAATCTCAAGGGCATCCAAGCCGAGCAAGATCCATTTGCCGATGATTTTTATCAAACCAAATACGAATTGCTGGCAAGCCGCTCTTTGGCCGTCCGTATAGTGAAAACACTTGGGCTTACCGATGACAAAGCCTTTTTGACTAAGGCAAAGTCGCTGACTGCTGCATTGAAAGCTGCAGTGTTTGGCCCGGATCCTCTCAGCCGCAAGATTGTTGATGAGAAGGCGCGTTTGCGTGCGACGACCGATGCCCTTATGGCTGGTTTGATCATCACACCTGTGAGAGGCTCACGCATTGTTCGTATTGGCTTTGACCATCCCGATCCTGCTGTCGCGATGAATATTGCCAACAGCTACGCCAAGGCGTTTATCGCCGATAATCTTGACCGCCGTTATGAGGCCACGTCTTATGCCCGCAAATTTCTCGAGGAGCGTTTGCAGCAATTGAAGGCGAAATTGGAAGATTCGGAAAAACAACTCGTACGCTATGCTGACAAAGAAGGCATAATCAATTTGAGCGATGACAAGAATTTGGCCATAAACGATCTGGAAGCAATCAATACCAAGTTGGCGGACGCACGATCTGTGCGGGTGAAAAGTGAGCTCGCATGGCTGCGCGCCAAAGAAACCAATGGGTTTGGCCTACAGGAAATATTGAGCAGTCCAACAATCCAGGATAACCTGAAAACCAGAGCTGCCCTTGCGGCCCAGTATCAGCAAAAGCTCGGGATTTTCAAACCAGCTTTTCCAGAGATGCTGCAGTTGCGAAATCAAATTCAGGAACTTGATGCACAGGCTGAAAAGGCAATTCAGGCGATCAAGACATCAATCGAATCGTCTTATCTTAACGCCGCGCAAGAAGAAGACTCATTGCAAAAACTGCTACTGCAGAAGAAAACTGAAGTCTCAATCCAGCGCAACAGCAACATTGAATACACCATCCTGAAACGCGAAACGGATACCAACCGCACGCTTTATGACGGGTTGTTGCAACGCTATAAAGAGATCGGTGTGACCGGAGCGGTTGGCAACAACAACATTTCCGTGGTCGATGAAGCGATTTTTCCAACTTCGCCGCAATCTCCCATCCTTATGCGCAATTTGGGCTTGGGCTTGGCAGTTGGCCTTGTGCTGGGATTGATTGCTGCATTTGCCCGCGATTATCTGGATGACAGCTTCAAATCCCCTGCCGATATTGAACGCAACATTGGACTTAATGTCATGGGCGTGGTGCCAAGACCTGCATTAGGTCAAGCCGTTGATGACGAATTGCAAAATGCCAGATCCGGGATGTCAGAAGCAATCAGGTCATTGCGCACGGCTTTGCAATTTGCCACCAGTGAGGGCTTTCCAAAAACAATGTTGGTCACCAGTAGCCGTGCGGCTGAAGGCAAAACCACAACTTCGATTGCTTTGGCTCATTCATTGGCCAGCATCGGCATGAATGTTTTGTTGATAGATGCTGATTTACGAAGTTCGTCAGTTCATAGAAAACTTGGGTGCAGCAATAGCTTTGGATTGAGCAGTGTTCTGAAAGGTCAGAAAAGCGCCCAAGAAGTTGTGCAACGCACAGAAACAAAAGGCCTGTTTGTCATGGCTGCTGGACCGATCCCAGCCAACCCCGCAGAATTGCTTTCGGGGCCATCATTGGATCAACTTCTCGCTCTGGCAACCAAATCATTTAATTTTGTAGTCATTGACGGGCCACCCATTTTGGGTCTTGCAGATGCGCCGCTTTTGGCCAGTTCCGCTGGAGCTACCCTATTGGTTGTCGCGGCTGGAGAAACGCGCCGTAACACAACGAAGATTGCTTTGAAGCGCATTCAAATGGCAAGGGGCAATGTAATTGGCGTGCTCCTCAGCAAGTTTGACGCTGAGCAGGCAGGCGATGGTTACGGCTATGGCTATAGTGGTTATGACAACTATAATTACGGTGCGCAAAGTGCAATTGAACACGCGGCATAGCCTGAGCGCAGGAGCACTAGTGTGGTTTGCGGTTTTGCTTTGCACTTACACAGTTCAAGACCGAACCCCTTTATCAAAAGACGCTGCTTTGGAACAAAGCCAGGAGCGGTTGCGCTCTCAACCACTTGAAACGGCAACCCTTGTCCACATTGGAAAACTTATGGATGCCGAAAGTGACCATGCCAAAGCGCGCGGATTTTTCGCTTTGGCAGCACGTCACAGTTTACGTGATGTTGCTGCGCAAGCCCATGTGATTGACGATATGATCAGCGCGTTTGATTACACTTCAGCACTGCACCTTGTTGACACCGTCTTGCGCCAGAAAAATACCGACCCAAAACCTTTCTTCGCGCTTATTATCGCAATCGCGACTTCGCATAAAGCCGAACAGTCAGTTACAGAAGTGCTGGCACAAAATCCGCCGTGGCGAAAAGAATTTGTTTCTTTTGCTGCCAATGACAACCAGAACCCAGATGTTCTTTACGCCCTATTTTCATCTCTCAAAGTCAAGCAACACTCCCTGTTTAAACCCGAAATTTCAGTCTATCTAAATGCCTTGGTGAAACGTCAGGATATTGAGAAGGCCAATTTTGTCTGGCTTGATTTTTTGGATGCAGCTGAGGTGCGAAAAGCCCTGCTCATTTTTGACGGCGGATTTTCGCTCGCACCTCGCAATCAATTTTTTGACTGGAATCTGTTTCCCATGGCAGATATCGCAATAGGGCTTGTACCCCGAACAGGGGCCCGGAACGACTTTTCACTGGCTCTGGATTTTACGCAGGCAAAGCCAAGCCACATTCTGGTTTCGCAATTTTTAAAACTTTCCGCAGGCGATTATGTTTTTGCAGGAGAGGTGAATGCCGCACGGATGCAAGACGATAATGATTTAAGGTGGGAAGTGCGCTGCTTGGAAAAAAATGGGTCAATAGCACAGACTGACTATTTTCATCACAAGTCACAATGGACATCATTCGAAGTTTCGTTAAAAATTCCGGTAGAAAACTGCTCTTACCAGAAATTGGTACTGCGTTCGGGAGGATCAGAATCGGCTGCACTTGACGGACAAATCTATTTTGACAATTTTTCTTTGACCCAGGCCAGCTCAAATGACGGCTGAATATTTGAGTTCGGACATTCAGATTGGCGCAATGCAACCTGTGCCCAGAGCACTGTTCAGTCGCATGCGGGTGCAAATTTTGATTGTGCTGGCCGCGCAGATCATTGGGATTTTTCTTCCGCTCATGCTGCTTCCGCCTGGGTTTTTCTCGCCGTGGGACAATTCTATAGGACCCAGAATTTACGTCACGATCATGTGGTCTTCAGCTGCGGCAGTTGCAGGATTTATCTTGGTGCGACAGCTTACGATTTATCCTGGTCGCCACAGTGTTTCTTATATTTTACCCTGCCTTGTTTTTTCTTACGGTGTGATGGCATTTATTATGTTCCTGCTGCGCACCGATTATTCTCGCTATGTCGTTGGCGCCAGTTTTGTCACCGTTCTGATGTGGCTTCACATCGAATATCAATTGCGTGAGGATCATTTCAGGCCATTATTGGCAATTGTTCCCAATGGCAACCAGCGCGGCATTACCAACATTGAAACTGCCCGCTGGATTTTGCTGACCAATCCTTCAATCCACCTGAGAGGTGTTGAAGGGGTGGTGGCGGATCTTTCAGCAGACATGGGCAGACCTTGGGAACGATTTATCGCAAAATGTGTGTTGGCCAGTATTCCGGTGCACGATGTGAAAAGTATCATGGAAACACTGACTGGCAGAGTTGATATCGAGCGCTTGTCAGAAAATAGTTTTGGGTCGGTTTTGCCCTCAAACATTTATTTGCGAATGCAGCGTGCAATTGATGTGATCCTCGCTATTATATTGCTGCCGATGTTCTCGATCATTATTTTGCTGGCCGCAGCTTTAATCAAGCTGGAAAGCCGTGGCCCTGCATTTTTTACCCAACCACGCATTGGCTTTCGTGCCAAGGTATTCTCAATCTATAAGTTGCGCAGCATGCGCATTGATACCGGAACCGGCACTGCTTTCACCGAAGAAAATGACACGCGCATCACCCGCGTCGGGAAATTTATAAGAAAATATCGTATTGACGAATTGCCACAAATTTTCAACATCCTTAAAGGGGAAATGAGCTGGATTGGTCCACGCCCGGAATCAGTGAAGCTGGCAGACTGGTATGCAGCAGATATTCCCTTTTACATTTACCGTCATGCAGTTCGCCCTGGAATATCGGGCTGGGCGCAAGTCATGCAAGGCAACGTTGCAAAGGTTGACGCGGTAACCATCAAACTACAATTCGATTTTTACTATATTAAACATTTCTCACCTTGGCTGGACCTGTTAATAGTATTGAAAACAATCCAAACCGTTTTGACCGGTTTTGGATCGCGCTGAGCCAGGATAAAGTTCAATTATGAAAATTGCAGTGATTGGTACGGGTTATGTGGGCCTTGTTTCAGGAGCTTGCTTTTCACACTTTGGCTATGATGTTGTCTGTGTCGATCAAAATGCAGCAAAAGTTGCGGCTTTGGAAAGTGGTGTCATACCGATTTATGAACCCGGTCTTGAGAGTGTGGTTGCAGCCAGCCGCCGAAAAGGCAATTTGACTTTTACAACTCATCTTTCTGACGCGGTAAAGGGTGCAAACGTTGTTTTGATAGCTGTGGGAACGCCGACCAAAAAAGGTGAGGACCATGCCGATTTAACTTATGTTTTCGAGGCTGGCCGCCAAATTGCAAATCTCATATCAACCTATACAGTCGTTGTTATCAAGTCCACAGTACCCGTCGGAACAGCGGCACGCCTGCACGCCTTGATGACCGAAACGAACGCTGATGCGAAATTTGATGTTGCCTCAAATCCAGAGTTTTTACGAGAAGGCAGTGCAGTTGACGATTTTTTGCATCCTGACAGAGTTGTCATCGGCGTTAATTCCAAGGCTGCCGAAACTGTCATGAGGCAACTCTATCAACCCTTATCAGCAAGTTCAGTGCCCTTGGTTGTCACCTCGTCCGTTTCGGCTGAATTGATAAAATACACGGCAAATTGCTATCTTGCGATGCGCATAGGTTTTGTGAATCAGGTAGCGGATATTTGCGAGGCTGTAGGAGCAGACATCAAACAGGTGGCACTTGGAGCGGGACTCGATAAAAGAATAGGCTTGCATTATTTTGCACCTGGCCCTGGGTTTGGGGGGTCGTGCTTTCCAAAAGACACGCGCGCCATGATGGCCTTGGCACGCGACAGCGGCACACCAATTTCAATTGTTGAAGAGGTTGTAGTGGCCAATGAAAAGCGCCGTCATGCCGCCGCTGATCGGATCATCTCGATTATGGGTGGCACTGTTGCAGGTCGTAAAATTGCAATTTTAGGAATTGCATTCAAAGCCGATACTGATGACATCCGAGATGCCGCGGCATTGGCAGTCATTCCTGCTTTGCAAGCCAAAGGGGCCCAAATATCGGCTTATGATCCAGCAGCAATGGAACATGGCCGAAACAGTTTTCAAAATGTCACGTGGTGCGATGATATTTACACAGCGGCAGCAGGAGCAGATATCGTCGTGATCCTCACAGAATGGAATGAATTTAGAGGGCTTGATTTTGCGAAATTAAAATCAATTGTCAATGCGCGGATCATTCTCGACTTTCGAAATCTTTATGTGGCTGAAGATGTGGTGACAGCCGGCTTTTCCTATCATTCATTAGGCCGCGCCAGCTTTTTGGCAGAATAAAAGGCTTGAATTTGTCCATGCAGAAAAGAATTTTGGTAACCGGCGGCGCTGGATTTTTAGGTGCCCATCTGATCACGAGGTTACTGGACGAAGGTCATCACGTCATTTGCCTTGATAATCTTGTCACGGGCCGAAGGTCGAATCTGGCTCATTTACACAACAGTTCGAAACTTCAATTCATCGAACATGATGTCGTCAATTCAATTGAGCTTGAGGTTGATCAGATCTATAATCTGGCCTGTCCGGCTTCTCCCATTCATTATCAGGCCGACCCCATCAAAACGATGAAAACCAGCGTGCTGGGAGCCATCAACATGCTGGAGCTGGCGCGCAAGAACAAGGCGAAAATCTTTCAGGCTTCAACTAGCGAAGTCTATGGAGATCCCGATGTTCACCCACAATCAGAAACATATTGGGGACACGTAAATCCACACGGTATCAGGTCTTGCTATGACGAAGGCAAACGCTGCGCTGAAGCGTTATTCTTTGATTACCAGCGCCAATATGGTGTGGACATCAAGATCGCGCGCATTTTCAATACTTATGGCCCATTGATGGACCCCAAGGATGGGCGTGTCGTCTCCAATTTCATTGTTCAGGCTCTTCAGGGTCAAAATCTCACTGTTTACGGAGATGGCGGCCAAACCCGGTCATTTTGTTACGTTGATGATCTGATTGAAGGTTTTGTAAGGTTAATGAACAGTAAAGAAGGTGTTACTGGTCCAATAAATCTAGGCAATCCTGACGAGTTCACCATGCTGGAGCTGGCCGAAAAAATTTTAAGGCTCACAAATTCGAATTCAAGACTTATTCATTTACCCCTTCCAGAAGACGACCCGCAACAACGCTGCCCGGACATTTCACGGGCAAAATCAATTTTAGAATGGGAACCTCAAATCAAACTTGAAAACGGTTTGGTAAAGACTATCGCTTATTTTCGAGCCTAATGGATAGTGACGACTCACCTTGAGTCGCAAGGCTCAGGAATTTGCAGTGATATCGCTAATGTCAGAACACAAATGTCAAAGTCAGAGAATAATCTGATGGCAGGCAGCGTTGTTATACCAATTATTCTCAGCGGAGGCTCAGGTGCCAGACTGTGGCCCTTGTCGCGTGCGGCAATACCAAAACAGTTTTTTCGCCTGAATTCAAAACACTCCCTCATTCAAGAAACCATCTTGAGATGCTGTGGTGCCCCTTTCGATGAAAGGCCCATAATTCTCTCAGGCGAACAGCAACGTTTCCTGGTTGCCGAACATTTGAGGGAAATTGATATTGCAGCCGACATTATACTGGAACCGCTTCGCCGCGATTCATGTGCCGCAATCGCTGCGGGTTGCTTGCAAGCTTTGCACCGTTCGCCCGGTGCAATGGTTTGCGTAATTGCCGCTGATCATAAAATTCCAGATGCGGAAGCCTTCAGACTAGCAGTTCAGTCAGCCTGCAGTGATGCGCAAGCAGGCTATCTGACAACGTTCGGCATTACACCAGAAGGTCCCGCCACAGGATATGGCTATATCAAACGTGGCGCTTTGCTGAGTGCTGGCGGAAGTGCCCTGATTGAAAAATTCGTTGAAAAGCCGGATGCGGCCACAGCGGCAAATTACGTTCGTGACGGCTATCTGTGGAACAGTGGAAATCTGTTATTTTCTGCCGACGTTTTTATCTCTGAACTGCAAAAATTTTCCCCTGAAATTTTATCGGCAGTTTCAAACTCATTCAAAAACGCCAAGCGTGACACAGATTTTACGTGGCTGGAGTTGCAATCTTTTGCAAACTCACCACGGGTTTCAGTTGACTATGCGGTATTGGAAAAAACCAGGCTTGCAGCTGTTTTTCCAGTAGAATACGCCTGGAGTGACGTTGGAACCTGGGATGCAATTTACAATCTATCACCGCTGGACAAGCACTTGAATGCTCTTGAGGGTCATGCCCTCGTCGTCAACGGCGAGCGGAATTTTGTTCACAGCGCTGGGGTTCTTACTGCACTCGTTGGCGTAGATGATCTCATCGTCGTTACAAGTTCTGACGCCATTCTCGTAACAAAGCGGGGCTCTTCAGAACACGTTAAAAAATTGGTCGAACACCTCAAAGTTCACAACTTCAAAGAAGCAGAATAGACATGAAAAAAACTGCGTTGATTACAGGCATTACCGGGCAAGACGGAGCCTATCTGGCTGATTTGCTTTTGGCAAAAGGCTATGCGGTTCACGGCATAAAGCGGCGGTCATCCTCTTTCAACTCCGGTCGCATTGATCACATTTATCAAGATCCGCATGAAAACAACGTGCACTTCAAACTGCATTATGGCGATATGACTGATTCAACAAATCTCATTCGCATCGTGCAGGAAACCCAACCCGACGAAATTTACAACCTCGCCGCCCAAAGCCATGTGCAGGTGAGTTTTGAAACAGCAGAATACACTGCCAATGCAGATGGAATTGGAACACTGCGCCTCTTGGAAGCGATCCGCCTTTTAGGCCTTGTCAAGAAAACAAGGTTTTATCAAGCATCAACATCAGAGCTTTATGGTCTGGTCCAGGAAGTGCCGCAGCGCGAGACCACTCCATTTTATCCGCGTTCACCTTACGCTGCAGCCAAGCTCTATGCCTATTGGATAACCGTAAACTATCGCGAAGCATATGGCATGCACGCATCTAACGGAATCTTGTTCAATCACGAAAGTCCCATCCGCGGAGAAACCTTCGTCACCCGCAAAATTACACGGGCTGTTGCAGCCATAAAATTGGGTCATCAGGAAAAACTTTACCTTGGCAACATGGATGCAAAGCGAGATTGGGGTCACGCACGAGACTATGTGGAAGGCATGTGGCGCATGCTGCAACAGGAAAAAGGTGACGATTACATTCTGGCAACGGGTGAAACCCATGCGGTGCGGGAATTTGTTGAGAAAGCCTTTGCTGAGGCACAAATCAAAATTGTGTGGACGGGCACTGGTGTTGATGAAGTTGGGAAGGATGCTGGTACAGGAAAGACTCTTGTGCAAATTGATGCTCGCTATTTCAGACCCACGGAAGTGGACTTGCTCATTGGTAATCCTGCTAAAGCCAAGGCAAAACTTGGCTGGACAGCAACAACCACCTTTGAAACTCTTATCAAGGAAATGGTCCAGGCCGATTTGAAACTTGTGGCGCATGACGCTGGTTTTAGGCGCAGTGACGAAGAGTTGGGGCGGAGATAGAAATTGTGTTGATCTCAGTTCTCACAGTTTGTCACAATGCCCAAGATACCATTCGCCAGACGCTTGATAGCTTCTGCGCGCAAACTTATGCTAACCGCGAAATGATCTTGATTGACGGTGCCTCAACCGATCATACATTTGAAATTGCCAAGACCTATCGCAACCAGAACATCAAGCTCATCTCCGAACCTGATCTGGGAATGTATGATGCGCTCAACAAGGGATTGAAACTTTATACAGGGGATGCGGTTGGCATTTTGAATGCCGACGATACTTATCACCATGTTGACGTTCTAAGTGAAATTTCTGAAGGCCTGCGCAAGAAACCAGTGGTGCAAGGCCACGTAAATTTTATAACCAATCATCATTCGAAAACAATCAAGCGGAGATGGCGCGGACAACACCGGCCTCGCAACGGCTTTAAAGCGGGTTGGATGCCAGCACACCCCACATTTTATGTGCGTCGTGAAGTGGCAGAACGGGTGGGTGAGTTCGACTTGAGCTTTTCAATTGCAGCTGATTATGACTGGATGCTACGCGCTGTAGATGTGTTGGGCTTTGAAGTTGACTTGCTCAACACGATATTGATTGACATGAAGACGGGTGGACGCAGCACAAAAAACGTCTTGGCCCACATCAGGCATAATCTTGAAGCTCTCTCTGTACGACAGAAATGGTTGAATGCCGGAGTGGTTGATTACGCGCTGTTTGCAAAGCCCTTGCGCAAGGTTATGCAGTTCACGCCTTTTGCGAAAACTCCCGAGATGGACGCGCATGTTTGAGCTTGCAAATAAAAGGGTTTGGGTTGCTGGACACCGGGGAATGGTGGGATCCGCATTGCTACGCAGACTGGTCTCTGAGCAGTGTACGATGTTGACGGTCAATCGTAGTCAGGTTGATTTGCGCAGGCAGGCTGATGTTGAAGCTTGGATGAACCTTGAAAGGCCGGACGTTGTATTTCTGGCCGCAGCAAAGGTGGGCGGTATTGCGGCAAACAGCCTGTTGCCAGCCGACTTTCTGTACGAAAATTTGATGATTGAATCGAACGTAATTCACGCCGCTTACAAAACGGGTGTGCAAAAACTCGTATTTCTGGGATCCACTTGTATCTATCCAAAATTTGCCGCCCAACCCATTGTCGAAGAGGCGTTGTTGACAGGACCCTTGGAGCCAACCAATGAATGGTATGCGATTGCAAAGATTGCGGGCATTAAATTATGTCAAGCCTACCGCAAACAATTTGGCTGTGACTTCATCGCAGCACAACCCACCAATCTTTATGGCCCGGGTGATAATTATGACTTGGTCAACAGTCATGTTCTTCCTGCCCTGATGCGAAAAGCGCATGAAGCTCAACAATCTGATGCGCAAGCTTTCACAGTTTGGGGAACGGGAACACCGCTGCGGGAATTCCTGCATGTGGATGATTTGGCTGATGCCGCCGTTTTTCTGGCCAAAAATTATTCTGGCAACAGCCATATTAATGTTGGGTCAGGCCAGGAAATTTCCATTCGCAGTCTCGCTGAACTGATCTGCGAAGTGACAGGATTTAAGGGCGAATTGATATTTGATCAATCAAAGCCGGATGGAACGCCGCGCAAACTGTGTGATGTATCAAAGCTAAAAGCTTTGGGATGGGACCGCGCACGAGGTTTGCGGGAAGGTGTATTCCAAACCTATGCCGAAATTATACAGTCTTTAAAGAGTGAAACTTTGAGGCGCGCAAATTGAAGCTTGCAATTTCAAGTGCTGCCGGTGAACCATTTGATCCAAAGACGTGGTCAGCGGCTCCTGCAAATCTATCTGGCGCACTGCGGCAAAAGAACGTGAATCTGGTGTCTATCAACAGTCAAATCACCTCCCGGTTCAGCAAGTTCAAATGTATTCCGGATTCACTGCTGCACGGTCTGCCTTGGAATGTCGTTGGCATCAACAGCAAGGCCCGGACCATGAGAGGAAAACATGTGGCTCTCCGCGCCCGTGAGCTTGGTGCGGATCATGTCTTGTGCACAGGGTCGCTCGACGTTCCTTTGAACTCTGGCATTTCGTATTCAATCTGGATGGACTGCACCTGGCATTTGTTGTGCACCGGGGCAACAGCTGCACCTTGGGCCAAAGGTCGGGTGTTTGAGTATATTGACACTCTAGAACGCCTGTCTCTGCAATCTGCGCAGAAAGTCCTAACCTTCAGCGAGCACGTGAGGCAAGATGTGATATCGCACTATGACGTGGCCCCTGAAAAGGTGGTTGCGGTGGGCTGCGGCTCTGGGAATATGCCCGCATATGTTGGAGATAAGGATTACTCCGCTGGCCATCTTCTCTTTGTGGCAAAACACTTGTTTTCCGAAAAGGGAGGAGATCTCGCAATTGAAGCTTTTCGCATTGTGCGTGCCAGCAGGCCTCAAACGCGGTTGATTGTAATTGGAAATGAATCTGCAGTGGCGCGGGTGGCGAATGAACCCGGAGTTGAAGCGCATGGATTTGTATCACGTCAGACATTAGTGTCTTTCTTTCATGGTGCCGCCATGCTGGTCCAGCCCATGTTGGCTGATCCGTGGGGGCAAGTGTATCTGGAAGCCATGAAAGCCAAGGCCATCGTGGTGGGCCTCAGGCGAGCGGCAGTACCAGAATTAACCTCTGCAGGCGCAAATGCATTTCTGGTCAGCAAACCAGATCCTCAGCTGATAGCAACAGAAATTCTAAATGCTTACAATTCCCAAGCGAAAATTTTGCACATGAAAGCCGAAGCCGCCCAGCGCTACGCCTGTGAAAACATGAGTTGGGACGCGGTTGCAGGCCGCATCCTTCAGGCTCTAGGTCCAGAAAGGCTTGTGGATGGTTGACAATCTTCGCATCGTGCAAATCGGATTCAACCGCGCTGGCACCAGTTCAATTGCAGATTTTTTAAGACGTGCAGGTTTTGCCGTGGTCGACCACCGATTTGATCTGGGCCGCTATAAAGGTCAATTTGCGGCTCTCGTGATCGAAGAAAATATCAGGGAGAAACGTGCACCCCTGTTTGGATTGGACGCTTGGAATGGTTTTACGGATCTGGAATATCTTGATGAAAAAAAATCTGTCTACGCGCAATACTGGTTTCGCGAAATCGCCCATGCTCACCCTGAAACGAAGTTCATTTTAAATCTCCGTTACAAGGAAGACTGGCTCAAAAGCCGGAGAAATTTTGGCGGCTATTTGAAAACCTGTGCCAAGGCTTTGGCGGTCCCCGAAGCTGAAGTGACCAGAATCTGGAGCGCTCAATGGGACGCACATATAGAGGCGGTGAAACATGATATTCCGAGCGATCGTCTTTTGATTCTCGATATAGACAGCCCCGATGAACGGGCCTTAAACCGATTTGTGGGGTCGCTTAAGTTTCTTCGCTTGCGCCAGAAAAACAAAGCACCACGCGGTCCTCTCTCTAAAATATTGAGTCATTTCACGCCACAGCCTGTGCGGTTTGTTTTTCCACAACCCTTCAGAAACTGGTTGAAAAATTATTGAAGATGACACGCATTTCTATCACCACGCTTAAGCATCTTTTCAGCAGCAACTACACGGTTGTTGTAGCAGAGGTGCTTTTGATGACTTTGCTCACCTTGGGATCTTTTTCTGTTTTGGTCAGACTAACCGATATCAAAACCATTGGTTTGTGGGTTTTACTCAATTCACTTTTAGGTTTTTCCAGGATCGCTGATTTCTGGTCAGCTGGCCTTGTGAGTTTTGTGGCAGAAGAAATTGGCCGGGACGAAAAACAGTCTGCGGCACGCTTGGTGTCAACAGCAATGGTGACAGCAGCTGTGGGATTTTTCCTGGTCATTTTGGCAGCAGGCTCACTGCTCTATCTGCTAGCGGAGCATATCCCGGGCGATATCGATGCTGCTCAGGTCAGGCGCATGGTGCCCCTCATGTGCATTACGTTTTGGTTCACGTCTGTTGCAATTACTTATCATGTGGGATTTCTGGCGTTCGACCAACCGCTGCTAAAATTGATTCAGAATGTTGGCGGCAGTGCGATATTTTTTACTATTTCGGTGATGTTGACTCCGAGCTACGGGATTTGGGGAATCCTCATTGCGCAGTCAATTCAAGGTGTTTTGATGCTGGGTTTCGGAATGATCGTGTTTAACCTTTGCATTACAAAAGGAAATTCGACATTTGCTTGGAACAGGCGAGATTTTCAAAAATTGTCGCATTACGGCAGCAGGGCCACGCTGATTGGTATTCTACAATTAGCCAGCGATCCGCTGATCAGACTTCTCATGAGCAGATTCGGGGGCTTGGGCGCTGTGACTTTAATGGAGGTTGCAACGCGAATGATCGTTGCCATTCGGGGATTGGTTCTTGCAGCGGGACAATTGATGGTTCCGGCTTTTGCCAAGGCATCATCGGACGATATTCAAGTGACAGAAAAATTGTACAACGTCTCAAGACGTATTTTTATTTTGATCACTGTTCCGGTTCTCTCCTGCCTTCTGGCCTTGGGACCTGCAATGGAGCGGATTATGCTGGGAAAAGAAGATTCACTTTTCTTGCCAATGCTTTGGATGCTCAGCATAGGTTGGGGCCTAAACATCATCAGTGCTCCGGCATTTTTTCTTCTCACCGCGCGTAGACAGTTAAGACCGCTGTTCTGGAACCGCCTTCTCATGTTGATGGCCGTAAGCGTTTTTGGTTTTACCGGTGGTTATCTGTTTGGCGTTCTGGGGGTGACATTGGGGGTCACAATCGGATTGGCAATTGCAGCGTCAGTTATGATTATTGCAGCGCGAAAATTTGAAGGATCCTCGTTTGACGATGGTGAATTGAAAATAAGCCCTTGGTTGAATTTACCTATCCTCATGGCAGCGCTGATAACTGCGGCAGGTTTGCACCTTCAGCAAAATGGTTTTAGTGCGAATATCATCATGTGGAATTCCATATTGGGATGCGGCGTGACGTTTCTGTCTGCAATTTTGGTTTTGCCATTGCAGGGCTTGATCTTGAAAACCCAGAGCATTTCGTAAATTTGACAGACAATACCGCACTGAAAAGAAGTCTATACTATAGCAACATTCTGATTCGGCGACGTTGAACCCCAATGGCTCACTCTTGGCTTGCACCACAAAACAGCGTTCTATTCCCGACCGTTCGGCAAAATTTGCAGTTCACGCATACTGAAACAAATGCTCGAACGCTTTTTCTGATCTTCGGGCTTTTTGCGGCTTATGGTTCTGCCTTCAATTTTGCAGGCCAGTTGCGATATGTCGAAGCGATATTGCTTATAATAGGTCTGTGTTCTTATAATAAATTTTCGTCCCGTGTGGATCTTCTCGAATGGAAAGTCAGCGCTTTATTTCTGGTCACCGCGCTGGTGCAGCTGTTGTCAAACATCGTCAACGAAGCACCAATGTCATCCACAATTGCGCGCGTGGGAACTTACGTTTTGTTGGCAGCGTTGATACCCATCATCGCAGTTATAGTTGACAGGGACTGGCGGCGATTGCTGGCCGTAGTGTGTGGCTTCGGATTTTCATTCATCTTTATTTATTGGACGGGAGGTGCCGTCTCCGAAGCCTTTGATCAATTGCCTTGGCGCCTTGGCCTTGGTGCAGCTGTAACACTTTTGACAGTATCAGCTTTTGCCGTTGCACCGCAGGCCCGCTTGTTCTTGACACTGGGGCTGTTTGGTTTGGCCGCTTTACACATTTATTTTGAAAGCAGATCTTTGGCCGCTATCACTTTTACCGTGGCAATTTACTGCTTTTTGTCAATCTTTGCGGCAAAGCCCTATGCTGCGGCCTTTAAAGTTCCAGCGCTGTTGTCAATTGTCTTGGCAATATGTTTTTTCTCTTATGCAGCGCCAACTGCTTTCTCGTGGCTGGCCAACGCTAAGTTGCTACCGGAAAATTTGGTCACCAAAAATCAACTCCAGGCTGCCAACCAATATGGCCTCCTCGCAGCTGCAAGACCTGATACCTTCACCGCACTTTATGCAATCAGCAAAAGGCCGATTCTGGGTTACGGTTCTGGAGTTTTTGATCCGGAGGTTTTTTCTTTTTATGCCGAAGTAAATGCTGCAAGTTACAAGGACGCACAACTTTCCCGCAATGTCTTCAAATCAATTTATCAGCAGGATTGGTTGCAAGGAATTCCCAGTCACAGCCATTTGTTTGGTGCTTGGGCAGATGGCGGAATTTTTGCGGCAGCAAGCTGGCTTTTTGTCATCTGGCTTTCTCTTAAAATGCTGGCCCAACTTTGGCGCTGGGGCCACCCCTTTGCACCCCTGTTCATATTTGTTGGGCTGGAAACGCTATGGGACGTTCTATTGTCACCTGGGCCAATTCGATTGGACATCGCAATCCGAAGTATCATTATCTCAACTGCATTCCGCTATATCAATTTATCGAGTATCCTCAGTACCTCCCAACATCGTTCTCAATCTCACACGGATGTTAAATGCCCCGACCCTTGATTTCGATCGTCACGATTTCGTTTAATCAGAAGCAGTTTCTCCGGCAAACGATTGAATCGGTTATAAGTCAGAAAACCAGCGATACTGAATATGTGATCGTCGACGCTGGTTCGACCGATGGCAGCGTTGAATTGATAAAATCTTTTGGCTCAAAAATCGACACCTTTGTGTCAGAGCCAGACAAGGGACCGGCAGATGGACTTAACAAAGGATTTGCAGTCACAAAAGGCAGTGTGGGTTACTTTCTGAATTCAGACGATTTTCTATTGCCAAATGCCATCAGAATTATGCAAGATTTCTGGATTGGGAACCCAGATACTGACGCGTTGCTTTGCAATGGATGGATGGTTGACCATAATGGTCAACCCTTGCGTGAATTGCGTGCGGGTGCCGCAACCCTCGACAAACTTTTTAATTCTGCGGGCCGCATGTTTCAACAGGGAATGAGTTTTCGACTTGATGCACTTCATCGCTGTGGTGGCTTCAACATTGATAACCGAACCTGTTGGGACTTTGAACTGCTCTGTGCACTGCTTGCAAGCGGTAAACCTGCGCAAAGCTTGGCGCAAAGAGTGGGTGCTTTCAGGCTACATGGCGGAAGTCTGACGGGCGGTGCTGCAGGCCAACGCCACCAAGCCCGGTACCATGCCGATAAGTTAAGAATTGTTGAAAGTTATCTCGGAAGTACGGCAGGAAATTCACGCTGGTCACGCTTTATAAATGACCCAATTTGGTACATCAACCGGTTACTGGACATGCAGAATTCTCAACGCATGATAAGTCGTTTTTCTGCGGACCACAGTCCGCTGTAATGGCAGGATTAAACCAAATATCTGTTTCATTTATGTGGCCTGGTTTTCCGGACTACGCTGCAAGGTCCATTCGACATTTCATCGCGCAATCACAATGCAACGTCAGTGTCATCGCAACCAAGCCACAAATTCCAATAGGCGGAATGGAAAATTCATTGGGCCAAGCCGTCGTCTGGGTTGATGGCACTGACAAGACCTTGACGTGGGAAAAACTTTCTTTGCACAAACCCCATATCGTGTTTCAGGGTGGATGGTCAGAACCAGCCTTCAATATTTTATCCGAACATGCGCGACGTTCAGGTGCCAAGATTATTCTGATGAATGATCAAAATTGGAGAGGCGGCTTCAGGCAACATGTGCTTGATCCCGTGCGCTACAGATTGTTTCATCGCAAAAAATTTGATGCCACTTTAGTACCCGGAAAAAGTGCGGAGCGCTTCGCGCATGCCGTTGGATTTTCAAAAAATAAAATTGCAAAGGGAGTCTATGGGGCCGATCCGCAAGTCTTTTCTGTCAGAACTCCGCTGCATTTACGATCTAAAAAGTTTATCTTTGTGGGTCAATTGATCGCAAGAAAAAATATTCTGGCGCTGGTTGAGGTGTTTTTGAAACTTGTAAAGTTATGTCCTGAATGGTCACTTGAAATTGTTGGCAATGGGGCACTGGCAGATAAGCTTTCGGCTCATCCGCAAATTTCAATTCATGGGTTTATGCAACCTAAAAAACTTGCACTGTTGTTGCAAAATAGCAGGTGCTTGGTTTTGCCATCGCACGATGAGCACTGGGGCGTGGTTGCGCATGAAGCTGTCTGCTGTGGGTGCGCACTTGCGTTGTCGAGGGCAATTGGCAGTGCAGCAGATTTGGCAAATTATGAAAATTCTGTTTCGTTTCGATCAACAAACAGTGTTGATATGTTTGAAGCACTTCACAAAATTACCAAGTGGACGGATGATGAATGGCGGCGTGCGGAGGCAACATCGCTCCGCTTTGCTGAAAATTTCGGCCCAGCTGTTTTTTCAGCCGCTGCCCAGTCTCTTATTTTGCAATGCCTGCCATGAAAGTAACCCATGTTGCTGCATCGTTGGAAGATAAGGCAAGTGGACCAGCCTACATTATCCCAGCTCTGGTTGCTGCACTGGCAACCCTGGGCGCGGATACCTCTTTAAGATCTATAGGTCCACCCGGCAGCAATCATGACACTGGATTTGAATGGCTTAAATTCAGACCAGAGTGGCAAACATTTCCCATTTTCAAAAAACTTCAAGCATCCGCTAAAATGAACTTGATGCTGAGTGCTGAACCTACAGATATCATTCACAACCATGGCCTTTGGTTGATGCCAAACATTTATGGTTCGCGGGTCAAATCCAAAACCTTGGCAAAATTGGTCACCAGTGTTCATGGCATGCTTGCCCCGAATGCATTGCAATATTCGCGCGCTCAAAAAATACTTTTTGGCATGATGTTTCAAAATCAGGCTTTGGCCAATAACGATCTTTTTCACGCAACCAGTGCAGAGGAAGTGCAAAATATAAGGCTGGCGGGGTGGAAACAACCAATAGCGCTCATCCCCTTGGGGATCGACATTCCCACAAGCATAAAAAAACAATCCAGCAAAAAAATGAGAACGATCCTCTATCTTGGTCGGGTTCATCCCATAAAACGTCTGGGTGATTTGGTTACCGCATGGAGTGAATTGGAAAATTTTTATCCTGGTTGGCAACTTCGCATTGTTGGATCAGACGAAAATGAGGAAACCGCAAGATTGAAACTTTTGATTGGGGCACTACGGGCCCAGCGCATCGAAATTTCAGGTCCGGTGTTTGGAGATCAGAAGTCTGAAGCCTATTCGGATGCTGATATCTACGTGCTACCCTCTCAATCGGAAAATTTTTCAATGACTGTTGCTGAGGCATTGGCCCATGCCGTTCCCGTCATCTGTTCCAAAGGTGCCCCTTGGTCCGAACTTGAAAAAAAACAGTGCGGGTGGTGGCCAGATATTGGTCAATCTGGATTGAAAGTGGCGCTACGCAAGGCTTTGGACCTTCCGGGAGACAGGTTGGCACACATGGGTGCGAAGGGAAGGAAATGGATAGAGCGTGATTTTTCTATCCAAGCCATGGCCGAAAAGATGCACCGTTCTTATGACTGGCTTTTGCGAGGTGGCCCCAAACCAGATTTCATTCATCTTTATGAAAAACCGAATGATTGACATCCATGATTGACATCGCTGAGAATCGCAAGACGCGAAAATGGACTGCCCATGAAAACCGGGGCCGCGTATTATGGGCCTTGGCTTATCCCCTGTTTCGTTTCAGCCCTCGTCCATTCTGGGGTTGGAGGCGGGCTTTATTGCGGATATTTAAAGCACGGATAGGCGCAGACGTTCACATTTATCCCTCTGTACGCATCACCATGCCTTGGAACTTGAATGTCGGTGCTCAGTCTTCGGTGGGTGACCATGCCATCATTTATGCTTTAGGCCCGGTTGAAATCGGTCCGCGCTCCACTGTTTCTCAATATGCTCATCTCTGTGCTGGCACCCATAACTGGCGGGACCCCGCAATGCCACTTGTAAAGTCTCCCGTAAAAATAGGCAGCGACGTTTGGATCTGCGCGCAGGTGTTTGTTGGTCCCGGTGTTGAAATTGGTGATAATTCCATCATTGGAGCCTGTTCTGTTGTGATGAAAAGCGTGGGCCCCAACAGCATAGGCCATGGCAACCCCTTTCGCATGTCAAAGCAGCGCAGTATGTCAACATGAGCCTGCAGATTCACGCCATCATTCTGACTTTGAATGAAGAGCGACATATTCGCCGTTGTATTGAAAGCATCAAACCGCATGTCAGCACTATTCTGATTGTAGATAGTTTTTCAACTGACCGAACATGCGAGATTGCACGAAGTCTCGGCGCACACGTTGAGCAGAGAACATGGGTAAACTATGCCACGCAGTTCAATTTTGGTGTTGATTTTTTGGCCGGCAATGAGGGCTGGCTGTTGCGCATAGACGCCGACGAAATATTAGAGGGCGCAGACGTGAAGCAATTGCTTTTATCGACCGCTCCAGATGTTAACGGGTACTTTGTCAAAAGACAGATTCATTTTATGGGAAAGCACATCAGGTTTGGCGGCATAGAGCCCAGTTGGCAATTGCGGCTATGGCGCAATGGATCCGGCCGTTGCGAAAACCGGTGGATGGATGAGCATATTGTGATTGAAGGCCTTGTCAAAAAATCCAGGCTGGTGATTTCGGATATCAACCTGAATTCATTGCAGTGGTGGACAGCCAAACACAACGACTACGCGTCTCGCGAAGCAATTGACATCTTGAGCCGAAAATATGGCTTTCTTCCCGCAGCCCAAACAATGCCATCGGGCTTCCAACCCAGATTGAAGCGCTTTTTAAAACAGGAAGTTTACATGCGGTTTCCGAGCGGTGTTCGCTCTGTGTCTTATTTCGTTTACCGTTATATTTTCAGACTAGGTTTTCTGGATGGAATGCCAGGCGCCTTTTTTCACCTGTTTCAGGGTCTTTGGTATAGAAGTTTAGTGGATGCCAAAGTCATCGAAATTGAGGCATATGCAGAAAAATCGGGGGTACCTATCGTGCAAGCCATTGAACACAAAACGGGCCGCACCCCTCTCTTCTAAATTTTTTTCAGTCCCCGCAGCAAAATTTCAAGCACGTCTTTCTTGATCTTTGACAAGGGCACCTTGGGACCAATCAACGCTTCAACCTGTGCTGAAAAATCAGCATAGTGTTGTGTAACAGCCCAGATTGCAAAAATGAAAGCATGCGGATCAACTGCGTTAATCTTGCCTTGGTCAACCCACTGCCTGATGATCAGGGATTTTGATTTAACCAGATCGTAAAGCTGTCCTTTCAAATATCCCCCGATGTGAGGGGCTCCATGCAAAATCTCGTTGGCAAAAAGTTTTGAGGCCGCAGGATTTGTGAAAGACATGTCGATTTTGGCCTCAATATAGCGCGTAAGTTCGCTGACCGGATCATTTTTGACGTCAAGCATGCGCAGTGGAATGAGCCATTCTGCCAGAGTGTGTTCCAAGACTGCGACGTAAAGATCTTCCTTGCGGCGATAGTAATAGAGCAGATTGGGTTTGGACAAACCACACTGCGCAGCAATTTGGTCGACGGTGGCACCGCGAAAGCCATAGGCCGAAAATACATCCAGTGCTGCCTTCAGAATCAGATTCTGATTTTCGGTCTGAATGCGTGTTTTTACGGCATGTTCTGCCCTTGATTTAAGCATAGCCCAAGTGTGTTCATTCTTGATCAAATGGTCAAGACCAGTTAGCTTGATTGCAACAACAAGAAACCGGGGAGCTTTACGTGACGACGGCTGTTATTGAAGCGCGTAATTTAGGTTTAACGTTTCAGACAGCGGATGGGCCCGTTTTTGCATTGTCGGATGTGAATCTTGAGGTTAAAGACGGCGAATTCATCTCATTCATTGGTCCCTCCGGCTGTGGCAAAACCACACTTCTGCGTGCCATTGCAGACCTTGAGCAAGTTACAGAAGGAACGTTAAACGTAAACAATATGACGCCTGAACAGGCGCGTCTTGCGCGTGCCTATGGCTATGTTTTTCAAGCCCCCGCACTTTATCCTTGGCGAACCGTCGAACGCAATGTTGCATTGCCTCTGGAAATCATGGGGTTTGATGACGTTTCAGGTCGCGTGCAACGCAATCTGGATTTGGTAAATCTCGGAGGTTTTGAGAAAAAGTATCCGTGGCAACTCTCCGGTGGCATGCAACAGCGGGTTTCAATTGCAAGGGCCTTGGCCTTTGATCCCAAATTGCTTCTTATGGATGAACCCTTCGGCGCATTGGATGAAATCGTTCGCGATAAGCTCAATCAGCAACTTTTGGAGCTTTGGGCCCGCACTGAAAAAACTGTCGTTTTTGTTACGCATTCGATTCCTGAGGCGGTGTTTCTCTCGACCCAAATTGTGGTGATGAGCCCAAGGCCCGGTCGCATTATTGATGTGATTGAAACCAAGTTGCCGCGTGACCGCACCCTTGATATTCGAGAAACAGCGCAGTTTTTAAAAATTGCGCAACGTGTGCGCGAAGGATTAAGGGCGGGACATTCCTATGAGGACTGAACGCAAAGGGCATGTGCTTCCCGTAGCAGTCATCAGTATTTGTCTCATTGTAGCTTGGTACCTTGCCGCCATTCCGATGAATGAAAGTGTGGCCCAGTCAAAAATCCAGGCTGCTGGCGGGGGACTGTTCAATACACTGGCCGTGACGTGGAATTTTGAACGTCCAGTGATGCCAGCACCTCATCAGATAATGAACGAGATGTGGAACACCATGGTTTTAGTGGCGCCTTGGAAAGTAAAATCGCTGGTGTTTCATTGCTGGGTTACATTGTCGTCAACACTTTTAGGTTTTATATTGGGAGTGGCGCTGGGTATCGGGCTTGCCGTAGCAATTGTCCATTCAACCCTGTTGAACAAGGCATTGATGCCGTGGATCATCATATCCCAAACTATTCCTATCCTGGCGATTGCACCAATGATTATTGTTGTTTTAGGGTCTGTTGGACTTACAGGGCTTTTACCAAAGTCTCTGATCTCAATGTATCTCTGCTTTTTTCCTGTCACCATCGGCATGGTGAAGGGGCTCACTTCGCCAGAGGTTTATCATCTTGATTTGATGCGAACCTACAATGCAAGTCGATTGCAAGTCTTATGGAAACTGCGCTTTCCAGCCTCAGTGCCGTTTTTATTTACATCTTTGAAAGTGGCAATTGCCATCGCTTTGACAGGTGCCATCGTGGGGGAACTTCCAACAGGTGCGCAAGGCGGGCTTGGTTCGCGCATGTTGGTGGGGTTCAATTTTGGCCAGACCATGCAAGTCTGGGCAGCTTTGTTTGCGGGCGCAATTTTAGCGGCCGTTTTGGTTTACAGCATTGGGCGTATTGAAAAATTCGTCTTCGCTGCAAGGGGTGCGAAATCGTGAACCGGATCCGTGAATATGTTCCGGCCGTGGCATTGGGACTTGCAGTGATCAGCATCTGGGAATGTGCCGTTCGCGTGTTCAACATATCACCTATTTTGCTTCCGCCCCCGTCTGCAGTCTATGTGCGCTTCATGAATTCATTACCACTCCTTGGTGGAGATTTTGTCGAAACCATTTTAAAGGCGATGATCCCGGGCTGGATGATCGGGTCACTTGCAGGCTTGGCAGGGGCTCTCCTGTGTGACCGGTTACCGTTCTTGCGGCGCGGTCTCTTGCCGTTGGGAAACCTTGTTTCGGTGTTGCCGTTGGTTGGCGTGGCCCCCATCATGGTTATGTGGTTTGGTCCGGGGGTTGCGCCCAAAATTGCCGTTATCGTGATCATGACATTCTTTCCAATGTTGGTGAATGCCACGGCAGGATTGCAGGCCTCTGGCCAATTGGAGCGTGATTTGATGCAGAGCTATGGCTCAAGTTGGCAGCAAAGCCTGCTGAAACTGCGCCTGCACGCCGCCATGCCCTTTATTTTCAACGCGCTTAAAATCAACTCCACACTGGCCTTGATCGGTGCCATAGTTTCCGAGTTCTTCGGAACCCTGGTCGTCGGCATGGGGTTTCGCATTCAAACAGGGTCAGGCAGTCAATCGCTTGATCTGGTCTGGGCTGAGATTGTGGTGGCTGCCATTACAGGTTCGGCTTTTTATGGGTTACTGGCACTGTTAGAGCGCCGGGTAACTTTTTGGCATCCGTCTTACCGAAGGTAAGGCGGTAATTTTAAACAGGAGAGAAACAATGAAAAAATTTCTGATGGCTGCGGTTGCAGCGGGGGCCGTGGCAATGGCTTCAACGAATGCTTTTGCTGAATCTGTTAAGTTGCAATTGAAGTGGGTAACGCAAGCGCAGTTTGCTGGCTATTACGTGGCAGCCGCCAAAGGCTATTACAAAGATGCAGGCCTTGATGTAACCATTATGCCTGGTGGTCCTGACATTAACCCCCAACAAGTGCTCGCAGGCGGTGGTGCGGATGTAGTGGTGGATTGGATGCCATCAGCCCTGGCCACGCGCGAAAAGGGCTCGCCCGTTGTTAACATTGCGCAACCCTTCAAGAAATCGGGCATGATGCTAACCTGTCGCAAAGACAGTGGGATTGTTGCTCCGGCTGACTTCAAAGGAAAAACACTTGGCGTGTGGTTCTATGGCAACGAATATCCGTTTCTCTCGTGGATGAGCCAGCTTGGTTTCAAAACCGATGGCGGAGCCGAAGGTGTTACGGTGTTAAAGCAAGGCTTCAACGTTGACCCGATTTTACAAAAGCAGGCCGCCTGCATTTCGACTATGACCTACAATGAATACTATCAAATTCTCGAAGCTGGCATGAAGCCCGAAGAGCTGGTGGTGTTCAAATATGAAGACAATGGCGTCGCCACTTTGGAAGACGGTCTCTATGTCTTGGAAGATAAGCTGAAGGACCCTGCGTTCGTCACGACCATGGCGAAGTTTGTGAAAGCCTCAATGAAAGGCTGGGATGAAGCGCGCAAAGACCCAGCAGGCGCTGTGAAAACTGTTCTGGAAAATGATGCTTCAGGTGCTCAAACCGAAGCGCATCAAGCAACCATGATCCAAGAAATCAATGCATTGACAGAAGGGTCTGATGGTACGCTGGATGTATCTGCAGCCGAACGCACAGTTGCAACTCTGATGAAGGGCGGCTCTGATCCAGTGATCACCAAGGTTCCCACGGGGGCTTGGACCGATGTGGTGACCAAGGCTGCGGCGGGTATGTAAAAGTTAAGGGGCGGCGAGAGCCGTCCCTTTTGTTAATCTGTGCACGGAGGATAGAATGTCCACACTCATTCGCGGCGGAACTGTTGTTAATCATGATCACTCAGTCAAGGCAGACGTTCTCATTAACGGCGGAAAAATAATTGCCATTGGTGAACATCTCTCCGGCGACACCGTGATTGATGCAGGTGGATGTTTTGTGATGCCAGGTGGCATTGATCCACATACGCATATGGATATGCCTTTTATGGGCACCTCAACTGCCGATGATTTTGAGTCAGGCACGCTGGCGGCACTTTCTGGCGGCACCACAATGACGGTAGATTTCTGTTTGCCAGCACCGGGTGAATCCATGCTCAAAGCCTATCAGGCGTGGCGGCACAAATCTGAAAAGGCGGCGGCCGATTATTCCTTCCATATGGCAGTGACGCAATGGTCACCTATGATCCATGATGAAATGGAAACGGTGGTGAAAACTTACGGCATCAACACCTTCAAACATTTCATGGCCTATAAGGGCGCTCTCATGGTCAATGACGATGAGATGTATAATTCATTCAAGCGCTGTGCCGAGCTTGGCGCATTACCATTGGTCCATGCCGAAAACGGCGATGTAGTGGCCCGGATGCAGGCTGATCTGATGGCGCGCGGTGTAACTGGCCCCGAAGGCCATTCTTATTCACGCCCACCCGAAGTGGAAGGCGAAGCTGCCAATAGAGCAATCATGATTGCTGATATGGCAGGGGTGCCTTTATATATTGTGCACACCTCTTGCGAACAAACGCATGAGGCCATCCGCCGGGCCAAGATGGCGGGTCAGCGCGTTTATGGAGAGCCACTGGTGCAATATCTGGTTCTGGATGACAGCGAATATCAAAGCAAGGATTGGGATCATGCGGCAAGCCGCGTGATGAGCCCGCCCTTTCGCAACAAGAAACACCAGGATTCTTTGTGGGCTGGTTTACAATCTGGAACATTGAGCGTGGTGGCCACCGATCACTGTGCCTTCACATTGGCGCAAAAGCGCATGGGCCTCAAAAGCTTTACGCAAATTCCCAATGGCACTGGCGGTCTTGAAGACCGTTTACCTGTGTTATGGACGGCGGGCGTAAATACAGGCCGCCTGACGCGCGAGGAATTCGTGGCCGTCACCTCCACCAATATCGCACGCATCCTCAATATCTATCCGCGCAAAGGCGCCGTCATGGTCGGCAGCGATGCAGACATTGTAGTGTGGGACTCGGCGGCAACCAAGAAGATCACCGCCAAAAAGCAAATAAGCCGCATCGACTATAACGTCTTCGAAGGCTTCGAATGCAAGGGCGCACCAAAGACGGTGATCTCCCGGGGCAAGATCGCCTGGGAGCAAGGCGACATGCGCGCCAAAGCAGGCGACGGCGATTTCGTAAGACGCGAAGCCAACGCCCCCGTGCATCAAGCCAATGCCATCTGGAAAGGCATCACCCAGCCGAAGGGTGTGAAGCGGGTTGAGGTTACGCCGTAAAAATCATTGAGAAAACTACGTTGCCCCCGCATCTTCATCAAAGCTAAGGCCCCGGTCCCGCTTTCTGCGGTGACGCAAGCAGTCAAAGCGTCATCGTAGCCTCCGCCGCGATGACGGATTGGAGAATTTTACAATTGCGGTTTTACTGCAGGTGCTTCACAGTTGGACCGCAAAACAGGAATTTCCTATGATCCGCCACGTCGTCCTTCTGAAATTACACAACGCCGCAGAGGCAACTCAAATCTTCACCGCCCTTAAAGCTTTGCAACCTCAAATCCCGGGCATTCTCACTATTGCATCAGGTATCGATTGCAGCCCCGAAGGCTTGCAGCGCGGCTATACGCATGGCTTCACAGTTGATTTCATTGATGCCGCAGCGCGCGATGCTTACCTGCCACATCCGGCTCATCAAATTGTGGGTGGTATGGTTGTGGCGGCGTGCGAGGGTGGTGTTGACGGCGTGCTGGTTTTGGATTTTGAAATCTGAATGCTGAAAGACATTCGAACCAATCCATTTTACAGGCCCCTGTGGCGGCGCATTGTGATTGTTGCCTCCACTGTCATCTGGCTTGCGCTAGAAGGATGGCGTGGCGATGGGATGTGGACGCCGATTGCTGCTGCCTTATGTGGGTTTTCAGTGTGGGCCTTTCTGGTGACTTACCCAAAACCACCAGCGCAGGACTAAAGACAGTTGAAAAACTGAGAGATCAAAAGTGCGGCCACCAGATTTTAAGACTAGCATAAAAAGCGGCCGTCTTGCCTAACAGCGTCGAGGCCGCACACCTTCCGGGCTTCATTGCCAAACCCATAAAGTGATTTAGGCCCTTGCAACTTTGCCAGCAAGATCACTGCTGAGAAGTGCACCTAACGCATGCTTCAGACTCTCTTGCTTCTTAAAAGCCTTTTGTAAAGCAGCATGCTCCCATTCAATATACACCGTCCCTGGTTTAAGCTTCACGGTTGCCGAGGCTGGCTTTTTCAAAAGATAGGCAATTTCACCTATAAAGAGCTCAGGCTTAACTTCAATTTTGCGTCCTGATTTTTCAATTTCAACTTCTCCTTCAAGAATATAATAGAGTCTAAAGAGTTCTTGACCTTGTGTTGTAAGGACAATGTCCTCGGTTGCAGTTTTCCATTTGCCAAGTGCAGAAAGGCGTCGAAACTCACCAGGGGTTAGAGCATTGAGGCTGCGGTAGAGCTTAAGGTCATTATCTTCTAAACTGCCGTGCCTGCTTTCAGTGTAGAGAATGAAAAGCATCGCACAATTCACCACAATGTTGGTGGAACTCCAAAACATGGCGTCCCACAGGGGGCTGCTTGAAACACCATAGTAATAAGCTGTGTAGGCAACATCGCCTGCGATCGCAAAACAACGCAACAAAATTTGATTGCGGAATAAAAAGCACACCAAATAGAGAATCGCCCCGATATGGATCAGTTCTTGATAGAATTCTTGAGTGAATATCATTTTGCTCTCCCCAAATTGAAACTAGTCCCGCGACCGAGGATTGCAAGAGATCAAGTGCCGTTGTGTTCCAGCCAAAGCTTTGCTTGACTGCCAAAGAGGGAAAGTGACCCAAGTGGATTCGCTGAACAATTGTTAACCTGGCAAATCTTGTTCCGCCGAAATCGAGAGCGTATAAGCTTTTGTCATGCTTGATCAAGATATTCTCATGCGCCTAATGGCAGCCCTTCTTTTTGGCGGATTGATTGGGTTTGAGCGGCGCTGGCGCGGGCATGTGGCAGGACCACACACAGATGGCATGGTGGCCTTTGGTGCCGCCTTGTTTGTGATTGTTGGACAGCAAATCGGCGGGGATGCGGCCGCACGGGTTTTGGCGCAAGTGGCCACTGGCATCGGCTTCCTGGCTGGGGGTGTAATCTTGCGAGATGGGCTTCGTATTCGTGGGCTTAACACGGCAGCTACGGTCTGGTGTGTTGCTGCCGTTGGCTGCCTGACCGGGTTTGGACGCATCTTTCTTTCTGCTGAAATTACAATTGGGGTTATCATCGGCAACAGCTTTTTCCATTGGTTGGAACATCGCATTGAAGTGGTCCGCCAATTGCCTGCAGACATTGACGATACCGAGCCAAAAAAAATGAAAGATTAAACCCATGGCCGTGCAGAGCATTGCTGTTAAACTTCTGCGACCCACGCAAATTGCTGTGGGCAAACGTTTGGTGAAAATGAAGCGCAAGGGCTTGCGCGAGCGCCTACGCAAACCGCAGGAACTGTTGGATTTCATTTTGGCCAATCCGTTGCGCGTGGTGCTAGGCCCCAATGATCAAATTCACATCATTGATCATCATCATTTAGGTTTTGCCTTGATGAAGGAGGGGTTTAAAACCGCCCCGGTCGAAGTTGAAGCAGATTTTTCAAATCTGGCCGAGCCAGAATTCTGGACCACAATGGAAGGTAAGCACTGGGTTTATCCTGTAGACGGGAAGGGGCGTGTTCAAAATATTGCTGATATTCCTGATGATCTTTTAGACATGGAAGATGATCCCTACCGCAGCCTGGCTGGTGTTGTGCGGCAGGAAGGTGGCTTCACCAAAACCCTAACCCCGTTTATGGAATTCAGCTGGGCCAATTATTTCAGAAGCTTGATTAAGCTGAAGGAATTGAAAAGCGATTTCAATGGAGCAGTGAGAAAAGCGGTGCAATTGGCTAGCCAGCCAGATGCGGCCAAGCTGCCTGGCTATCACCCGCCCAAAACTCACCCGTAAATTTTTTTATCCATTTTAGCGAATGATATTTGTTGCTTCTGCCGCAGTGGTCTATGGTTATACTTTCACCGCTTCGTGATCAGCACCACGTCAAACAGGAGATTGGACACAGATGGAATATCGTCAACTGGGAAACTCAGGACTAAAGGTTTCACTTCACACCTTGGGCACCATGAATTTTTCTGGAGAAGGGTTTTTCGGAATGGCGGGCAGTGTCTCTCTTAAAGACTCTCAACGTCTCGTCGATATTGCCATTGAGGCCGGTGTGAATATTTTTGACACATCAAATGCCTATACCACGGGCAAATCTGAAGAAGCGTTGGGCGAGGTTCTCAAAGGCAAATCCGCTCAGATGCTGGTGGGCACCAAAGTGCGTTTTGGCATGGGTAAGGGCCCCAATGAACAAGGGCTGTCGCGCTTTCACATTATCCACGAAGCAGAGGCGAGTTTAAAGCGCTTGAAGCGCGACCATATCGATATTTATTTTCTGCATGAATGGGATGGGCAAACGCCCGTTGAAGAAATGATGGAAGCCTTGGATACGCTCGTAAAGCAAGGCAAGGTGCGTTATATCGGCTGCTCAAATTTCTCCGGCTGGCATATCATGAAATGCATGATGGCAGCTGACAAGCATAACTTTCAAAAATTTGTCTGCCAGCAAATTCACTACACATTGGAAGCGCGCGATGCTGAATATGAGTTGATGCCAATTGCTCTGGATCAAGGCATTGGCATTCAAGTGTGGAGCCCAATTGCGGGCGGCCTGTTATCCGGAAAATTCAGCCGCAATTCATCGCCAGACGTATCCCGTCATCTTTCCGGCTGGAGCGAGCCTCCCATTCGCGATCAGGAGCGCCTCTATAAGATCATCGACACTTTAATTGCTGTGGGCAAAGCGCGCGGCGTGTCTGCGGCGCAAATTGCACTAGCATGGCTTGCGGGCCGTCCTGGTATCGCATCGTTGGTCATTGGGGCGCGGAACGAGGCACAGCTCAAAGACAATCTCGCTTCCGCATCATTGGTATTGTCTAACGAAGAGCGCAAATCTCTGGATGATGTCAGCTTGCAGCCTTTGATTTATCCCTATTGGCACCAATGTAATTCTGCAGGTGACAGGTTAGGTGCAGCTGATCTCACATTGCATGCACCACATTTGGCGGCAAAGAAATAAGACTGCGGCCATGCTTTCAAAAACCAATCTTACGATTAATCCGCAGCGCCTGTGGGATGATCTAATGGAAACGGCCAAAATTGGCGCAACTGCCAAAGGCGGCATCAAGCGGTTGACAGTGTCCGATGAAGACAAGCGCGTGCGTGAGTGGTTCAAGGCAGAATGTGAAAAGCTTGGTTGCACAGTTCAGATCGATGAAGTTGGCAACATGTTTGCGACCCGCCCCGGCAAGCGCACGGATGTTTTGCCCATCGCCATGGGTTCGCATCTCGACACGCAACCTACGGGGGGAAAGTTTGATGGTGTGCTTGGCGTGTTGGGAGCGCTCGAAGCATTGCGGACCATTGTGACCATGGGTTACGAAACCAATGCCCCCATCATGATTGCCAATTGGACCAACGAAGAAGGCTCAAGGTTTTCACCGGCCATGTTGTGTTCAGGGGTCTATGCTGGTGTTTTCACAGCAGAGTATGCTTATGCACGCGAGGACCGCAACGGAATAAAACTAGGCGAAGAATTGGCGCGGATTGGCTACAAGGGAGCCCATAAGGCTGGCTCCATTAAGTTCAGCTCGATGTTCGAACTTCATATTGAGCAAGGCCCCATTCTTGAAGCGGAAGCTAAGATGATAGGTGTTGTGACTGGCGTTCAAGGCATGCGCTGGTATGAGGTTACGGTCACGGGCCAGGAAAGCCACACCGGCGCCACACCCATGGGTCTTCGGAAAAATGCACTTCTGGCCGCCGCCCGCATGATTGATGCGGTTGATCAATTGGGTATGACCCATTTACCGGGTGTGGCGTCTGTAGGCCTGATTGAAAACAGGCCAAACAGCCGCAATGTGGTGCCGGGTGAAGTGTTCTTCACAGTCGATCTACGCCATCCTGATGAGACGGTACTGGACAAAATGGAGACTGGATTTCGCAGCGAAATTGCCGACATTGCAAAACGTTCCCATATCACTTTCGAAGAAAAATGCATCTGGACATCACCTGCTGTAAAATTCGCTCCTGAGCTTATTGATTGCGTTCGCGCAGGAACGAAACAAGCAGGTTACAAATCTCGCGACATGGCATCAGGTGCAGGCCATGATGCAGCCTACATCGCGCGTGTGGCCCCCACCACCATGATTTTTGTTCCCTGCCTTGGTGGCATTTCGCATAATGAAGCGGAATCAACCACATTGGAAGAATGTGGTGCTGGCGCTCAGGTGTTGCTCAATGCAGTACTCTCTCATGATGAAAGCTTTGCATGAGGAATGATCTGGCCGCCAGAGCGCGGGAGATCGCACTTAATCTTACCTCTTGGCCATCAGTCACTGGAACACAAGATGAAGTAGACTTTGCACCTCGCCTGGCTGGCGTTATTCGGGGCTGCAACACGGTATGGACCGATGCCATTCCAGGCGATGCTGCGGGTCGCTGTAACGTTTTTGCCATCAAACACGGTCAAAGCAAGTGTGCAATTGTTCTCACGGGCCATTTTGATGTTGTGTCAGTTGAAAATTATGGCGATTTGAAAGCTCTCGCTTTTGAAAGTGAAAAGCTTCTGCCTGAGATAATATCGCGGCTAAAAGCGAGCGGGGAAAATCCGTCAGCACTGGCCGATTTCGAGTCTGGACAATTTTTGCCGGGCCGCGGTCTTCTGGACATGAAGGCAGGCCTTGCAGCAGGTCTGGCCGCAATTGAGTTTTATCAAGGTAATGCCACGCTTATTTTTCTCGGCGTAAGCGACGAAGAAGAGCGTTCCGCTGGAGCGCGCGCCGCAGCACCGCGCCTGCGTGAAATTGCCAAGCAATATGAGTTAAATATTGAACTCATCATCAACCTTGATGCAATTTCCGATCAAGCTGACGGCGCCAAGGCCCGCGTGGCGACCATGGGCTCAATCGGCAAACAATTGCTCACGGCTTATGTCGTGGGTCAGGAAACACATGCAGGCTACCCGCAAGACGGTGTGAATGCGGCTTATTTGGCCGGAGAGTTGGTCACCGAATTTGAAATGGCGGCAGAGCTTTCAGAAGCCAGCGGAGAGGAAATTGCAGCACCGCCCACCTGCTTGTATGCCAAGGATTTGAAGCAGGGTTACAACGTAACCACGCCTTCTGCAGCATGGGTGTATTGGAACACCATGCAGCATAGAAGATCTGCACACGAGGTTTTTGAGATTGCAAAATCCTTGGCCCGGCGCGCCATGACAAGAGCGTCTCACCGCGTCAAGCGCGAGATTTCCATTTATACCTATGAAGACATAGCACGGCGAATAGAACCCGGTGTTCTGAAAGCGAAGGCTGAGGAGATTGCGCGCCTGTCACATATTGATCTTCCTGAACGCGCCAAGCTTGTTACAGAATTTGCATTTTCACAATCGGCATTGCCAGGTCCGGCAATTATATTAGGCTTCGGATCTATTCCTTATCCTGCAGTGTCGCTTTCAAACTCTGAACTTGAAACAAAAATCACGGCAGCATTGCACCCCTTGGGCATCGGCACTTTAAAATACTTCGCCGGAATTTCTGATATGAGTTTTTTTGGCGAAGCCTCAGGCGATCTTTCGGTGGCGGCAGACAACACACCCATCTGGAACTCAAGCTTCACACTGCAACCAGCAGCAGCTTACCCTTGCATCAATCTGGGGCCGTGGGGCAGGGATTATCATCACTGGCTGGAACGCCTGCACGCGCCCTATGCTTTTGAGATATTGCCGCTGGCCCTGCTTGCTGTGATTGACGCTGTGGTTTAGAGAGCAGCTTTTCACAAGGAGACGACAATGACGATTACAAGAATTGGCGTGGGCAAACGCATGAGTGAAGCTGTGATACATGGGGGTGTGGCAAGGCTTGCGGGCTTTGTAGCGGACAAGGCCTCCGGCAAATCTGTCAAGGAACAGACGCAGGATATTCTGAAACAAATTGATGCAACACTGAAAGCAGCGGGAACTGATAAAACCAAACTTCTGAAAGCAAACATCTGGCTGACTGATATCGGAACCTGGGCTCAAATGAACGAAGCGTGGGATGCCTGGGTTGTAGAAGGCCACACCCCGGCCCGTGCCACTGTTGAAGCAAAACTTGCAGGTCCAGGCCTGGACGTTGAAATCATGGTTGAAGCGGCGGTTTAACCGTCGCCCTATTTAAGTCTCATTCCCTCTTATGTTGCGCCGCAATATAAGAGGGAAGTATATTGAAAAAATCTTGTTTAACTGTGTTATTACTTGCATTTACATTGGCGTCACCTGCTCAAGCGATCAACATCGGATGGGCTTCATTTTATAAATCAGGAAAACTCACGGCAAACGGCGAGTCCTTCAAACCAATGGGGCTGACAGCAGCCCATCGCAAATTGCCATTCGGCACAAAACTTAAAGTCACCAATATCCGCACCGGAAAATCAGTGATTGTTCGCGTGAACGACAGGGGACCATTCATCAAAGGGCGTATTCTGGATCTCAGCTTGGGTGCAGCCAAAATCATTGGATTGAACCATTCAGGAATTGCCAAAATTTCTTACACGATTATCAATTGAAAAAATCACTTTTATAAAATCAGGCGCCAGAGTTGCTCTGGCGCTTTTTCTTTGGCACTGTGCAGGTCAAAGGGTACGATTGCAGCATGCCGAACACGATAATGGCCATTACCCAGATGGCGTCTCAAAATGACTGGTCAAAAAATTGCGATAAGGCCGAGCAATTGGTGCGTGAAGCCGCTGCTGCGGGGGCACAGCTCGTTCTGTTACAAGAGCTATTTGACGGTGATTATTTCTGTATCGAACAGCATGTTAAATTTTTGCAGCAAGCTGTAGAACTTGACAGGCATCCGACTGTAAAACGCTTTGCGGCAGTGGCTAAAGAATTAGGTGTGGTGCTGCCGATCAGCGTTTTTGAACGGGCAGGTCAGGTTCATTATAATACGACCGTGATTGTGGATGCTGATGGTGTTGAACTGGGTTACTACCGAAAATCACACATTCCTGATGGCAGAGGTTACCAGGAGAAATTCTATTTCTCCCCCGGAGACACAGGTTTCAAGGTGTGGGACACTGGCATTGGCCGCATTGGTCTTGGCATATGCTGGGACCAATGGTTTCCTGAATGCGCAAGGGCCATGGCGTTGATGGGTGCTGAAGTGTTGCTTTATCCAACAGCCATTGGCTCTGAACCACCCAATCCTGCTTACGATTCCAGCAGCCATTGGCAAAATGTAATGCGCGGGCACGCGGCTGCCAACATCATGCCTGTGCTGGCATCAAACCGGGTTGGCAAGGAAACTGCCCCAGATGGCCGAAGCGATGTTTTCTATGGTCGATCTTTTATATCAGATTACCAAGGGGAAAAAGTGCGGGAGATGAACCGAATTGATGAGGGTTTTTTGGTGGCATCGTTTGATTTGCAGAGGATTGGAGAGTTGCGTCGAAGCTGGGGCGTATTTCGCGACCGCAGACCGGAACTTTATGGTGGCTTGCTGAGTTTAGATGGGATGTCATAATGTGCCGCGAAATAATCACAATTGAGTCGTGACCGCGCCGCGATTTGCTCTCAAACTTTTTGTCGAAACACGTAGGAATGAAAATGAAGAAAATTCTTTTAGCTGGGTTGGTTTCAGCACTTTGTACGGTGGCGCTCATGTCTCAAGCCAGTGCTGCAAGCCGTTACTGCATCTATAATCCCGACGATCCGGCATGCCAGGATTACTACGGTAACGACGGTTCGAATGATTATCCGCCTCAATATGGCGATGGCTACGGTAATGATTACGGATATCCCCCACCTCGTCCCCGCTATCGTGACTATGATTACAATAATTATGGCCAGGGAACAGTTTTAAGCTTTAACTTCGGTGGCAACCAAGGCAGCCGCTGCAGTTCAATTGCCAATTCTCTGCGCCGGTCTGGTTTCAGAAACATAAACGCAATTGATTGCTCGGGCCGGGAATTTCGCTACACCGCACGCCGGGATGGCCGCAAGATGGTCATTTATGTTGCAAGCTCCAGCGGGCGTATCAATTCGATCCGTAAAAACTAGCTGATCATGTGTTGAACCTGTCCCTTCGTATTGCTAGACTTGGTGCTTGGCAATACAGGGGCAAGGGTTAATATGGCGGGACGGTTACGAGACAAATCAGTTATTGTGACATCAGCTGCGCAAGGGATAGGCCGAGCTTCTGTATTGGCTATGGCCCGCGAGGGTGCAATGGTGTGGGCCACTGACATTCAGGCCGAACCTTTAAAAACCCTTGAGGCCGAACATGCCAACATAAAGAGTTTTACGCTCGATGTGTTGAACGCTGAGGCTATTCAAGCCGCCGTAGCAAAAGTGGGCAACCCTGATATCTTGTTTAACTGCTCTGGCTTTGTGCACCACGGCACAATCTTGGAAACCGCAGATAAGGATTGGGATTTTTCATTTGATCTTAACGTCAAATCTCACTTCCGTATGATCAAGGCTTTTATGCCAGGTTTTTTACAACGCGGTTCAGGCACGGTGATCAACATGGCGTCTGTGGCCTCCACCATCAAGGGTGTGCCAAACCGCTTGGCTTATGGGGCCTCAAAGGCAGCCGTCATCGGCCTCACCAAAGCTTTGGCGGCCGATTACACACCCAAAGGCATTCGTGTGAATTGTATTTGCCCCGGCACTGTTGAAACGCCCTCGCTTTATGACCGGATGCGCGCACTTGGGGATTTTGAAAAAGCCAAGGCGGCCTTCATTGCCCGCCAACCCATGGGACGCCTGGCACAGGCGGAGGAAATTGCGGCCATGGTGGTCTATCTGGCAAGCGATGAGGCAGCCTTCATTACGGGTCAAAGTTTCACCATTGATGGCGGCATGACTGTTTAGTCTGTCGCTGTTTAGTCTGTCATTGACCACAGATACTGTACAGTGTCGGCCTCTTCAAAGGGTTTGTCCCATCTGATGCGCGACACGCGCGGAAACCGCATGGCAATTCCTGATTTATGCCGTGATGATTTTTGTAACGCATCAAAAGCCACTTCTAAAACCAGCTGCGGTTTCACTTGCCGCACTGGCCCAAATGTTTGGGTGGTATTATGCCTGACAAAATGGTCGATCTTTTTCAATTCCTCATCGGTAAACCCCGAATAGGCTTTCCCCACCGGCACCAGTTCTCGTGGCGTCTTGCTTTCATCCCACGCAGCAAAGGTATAATCCGAGTAAAACGAACTGCGTTTTCCAGAGCCCCGCTGAGCATAAATGAGCACACAATCTGCCGTCAGTGCCGAACGTTTCCATTTCCACCACAGCCCCTTTGGACGACCTGAAACATAACTGCTATCAAGCCTTTTTAACATCAAGCCTTCAATGCTATCATCCCGGGTGGCTTGCCACAGTATCTTTAAATCATCTCGTGAGTGGGGTTTGATGATTTCAGAAAGGTCACCCCAAAAAGGCTTCACGTCTGCAAACCAATGCTCAAGCCGAACGCGACGTTCAACAAGTGAAAATGTCCGCAAATCTTCACCAGCAATATCCAGAACATCGTAAAGCCTAATAAAAACCGGATATTGTTCAAGGGTTTTTTTGCTGACAGTTTTGCGGTTGAGGCGTTGCTGCAAATCTTGAAACGGTGCCACCACACCATTTTTTCCAACCAGCAATTCCCCATCCAGCGTGGCATCAAAATTCAGGTTTTCAATATCCGGAAAACTGGCCCCAATATCATCGCCACTGCGCGAATAAAGCTTGAAGCCGTTTGGCCTGCTGCTCACCTGAACTCGGATGCCGTCCCATTTCCATTCAATCTGATAGTCAGCAATCTCCAGGGCTTCAAAATCCTTGTCTTCCAGTGGATGCGCCAGCATCAGGGGGCGAAACAAGGGAGCACCCTCAGTAATCGGCAAATCTGCCTTATCCTCCAGCCACGCAAACAAAGTGGAGTAAGGTTTTTCTAAACCGTGCCACGCTTGCTCAATGTCTTCAACATTTTTGCCAAAGGCCTCCGCAACCGCAACTTTTGCCAGCCTGGCAGACACACCCGTGCGCAAGGCGCCACTGATAAATTTCAACAGGGCCCAGCGGCCAATCACATCGAGTTGGTCAAGCCATCCGGCAATCAAATCGGCAGCTTTGGCACGGCTGACAGACGATACCGCTTCAAATACATGCGCCAACCGAAGCTCGCCCTGCTGTCCGTGATTGGGCCAAATCAAAGCCAAGGTTTCTGCGCTGTCGCCTACATAATCGCGCGAAAGTTTAAATATGTCTGCGCTGACGTGGCGTGTTGCAAGCTGAACCAGGGTTGGACGAATAGGAATGGAAAAATTCATCTCATTGGTCAGCGCTGCAAGGCCATAGCCGCGGTCAGGATCTGGCGTAGTTCTGAAATATGCAACCATCAATGCAACCTTGCCATTGCGCGACGGCGTGAAACTGAGCTGATCTAAAAGACGTGAAAAGGCCTTCATTCGCCCTCTTCCTCAAAGCCAACCATTGAAAGCGCTTGCGCTTTGATGCCCATGTTTTGCGCTTGCACCATCAAGGCATCTTCACGACCATGGGTGATCCAGATCTCTGCCGCTTTAACGTCGCTTATAGTTTGAATAAGCTCTGGCCAATCTGCATGATCTGAAATAATCAGCGGAAGCTCAACGCCCCTTTGCCGGGCTCTTGCCCTGATGCGCATCCACCCTGATGCAATAATCGGAAGCGGATCGGCAAAACGCCTGCTCCACCGGTCTCCAATGGTTGATGGGGGACACAACACAATCTCACCTGCCAAGTTTGAGGGGGCGTCCGATACCAGACGCAAATCGCCCAGCTGAATTCCCAAACTCTGATAAAGATCGCACATGGATTTCATGGCACCATGCAGCCAGATGGGCTTGGTATATCCTGCTTCGCGCAACAACATGATCAAGCGTTGACATTTTCCCAGAGAGTAGACGCCCACTTGATGTGTCCGGTCAGAAAACATCGACAGCGAGGAGAGAAGTTTTCTAATTTCCTCAGTATCAGGCCCATGGGTGAAAACCGGCAACGCAAATGTGGCCTCAGTCACAAAGATATCACATGTCACAGGCTCAAATTCAGGGCATGTTGGATCGCGGCGGCGTTTATAGTCGCCTGACACAACAATACGCTGGCCTTGATAC
>JBBRNW010000009.1:0-126159 GCA_038230015.1 Hyphomicrobiales bacterium
GAACGGTGGAGAGAAATCTCTGCCGTTTTCTCTTTTCCGCGCGCTCTAAAAACATTTCCAACTTGGTTAACATGTCATTAACGCTTCTCTCGGCACAATGGGTCTTGAGGAATCGAACACAGTGCGCAGGGACGAATTAAATCAGCCGCTTCATAAGCGAAGCCTGAGACAGCGGATTTGGGAAAAGAGACCCAGCGCGCTGGTTTGCGCCTATGTGCTTTCGCTCACAACACTGATCGGGGGTGCGGCATGGGCTGTGAAACAGCCTTATCCATTTGCTGGTGAACCGGTTGTCATGCTGGCAGTGCCTCCACCTGAGCAGATTAAAACAGCGAGCATTGACTCTGCGCCAGACGTTGCTCCGGATGCTCCTCCTGAGCAACCAGCCCCTCAAGACGAAGCACAATTTACACTTGATCCAGAACCGGCCCCTAAAAAATACCAACAGACCGGTGCTGTCTATATCGCACCTGAAATGCCGCTCACCAAGGCGCCTGTTTTTGCGGTGACTGAGACGGCAGATATCGGCATGCTGCCGCGTATCGCCTCAACAGGTAAAAAGCCTTCTGAAGCCTATGCCAAAACTGTTTCTATGGGGATCATCCATTCCGAGGCGCCCAAGATTGTCATCATTCTCGGCGGCATGGGTTTGAATGAAAAACTCACCAGCCAAGCTGGCAAGGATCTGCCTTCCGAAGTGTCATTTGCCTTTGCGCCTTACGGTAATAATCTGCAGGCGCAAGTCGACAGGGCGCGCGCGCAAGGCCATGAAGTGTTACTGCAATTGCCGCTCGAACCTGTTGGTTTTCCGGCAACCAATCCAGGGCCAAAGACATTATTGGCTGATGCATCATCAGCTGAAAATCTGGCTTCGCTCAATTGGCACATGAGCCGTTTTACAGGTTACACTGGCATCATCAATTACATGGGTGGGCGGTTCCTTTCGTCATCGCAATCGGTCAAACCATTGCTTTCTGAACTTCGCAAGCGCGGCCTTTTGTTTATTGAAGACGGTTCATTGCCACTTTCTGCAACTGAAGACGTGGCCGCAAGCCTGCAATTTCAAACACGACGTGCCCAAACTGTCATTGATACCAGCCCTGATCCATCAGCCATCACGTCAGCGCTCAATCTTCTGGAAGAAGAGGCCAACAAAAATGGCATTGCAATTGGCACAGGCTCTGGCCTTGATGTGACCATAAAAACAGTTTCCGATTGGGCCAAGGCCGCATCTGACCGCGGCGTTATTTTCCTGCCCGCATCTGCGGCTTTCAAAGGGCGCTTGAGTTGATGGTTGATGCGTCTTTGATTACGGCTTACCGCCCTTGCGTGGGTGTTATGTTGATTAACAAGCAAGGCCTTGTTTGGATTGGCCGCCGCTTTGAAAAGCAGAATGATGATGGCGTTGGCAAATGGTGGCAAATGCCGCAAGGCGGCATTGATGAGGGCGAAGACCCCAAACCTGCGGCACTGCGCGAATTGGCCGAAGAGACCAATGTGACCTCCGCACACATCATAGGTGAAGTGCCAAACTGGCTGACTTATGATCTTCCCACCCACCTGATTGGGAAAAGCTGGAAGGGCAAATACCGTGGTCAAAAACAAAAATGGTTTGCACTTGCATTTGCTGGTGAGGACAGCGAAATCCATCTCGCACCGCCCGGACATAAACAGGAATTTGATGCCTGGCGCTGGGCCACAATGGACGAGATGTTGGATTTGATCATTCCCTTTAAACGCCAAGTCTATGTTGACGTGATCGCAAGCTTCCGGCATCTGGGCGCATGACCATTGCCCATATCATATTCGATTGCGACGGCGTTCTGGTGGACAGTGAGCCTTTGTCCATGCGTGCTGATGTTGAAATTCTGAAACGTTTCGGAATTGAAATGACCGAGACTGAAGCCCACCGCAGATTTGTGGGCCGAACGTTTGAAGCCATGTTGAAGGAACTTTCTGTGCAGCGCGGCATCGTTTTTCCTGAAGGCTTGCTCGAGTCAAAAAACAAGCGTCTGGCTGAACTTTATCGCAGTGAATTGAAGCTGGTGCGGGGTGTGCGCGATGCCCTTGAAAGCATTCGCAATTTGGGTCTTACCATGTCGATTGCATCAAACAGCCCGAAGGAACGCGTTAGGCTCGCCATGCAGCTCACCGGATTGTTGGGCTATTTCAAGGATAACATTGTAACATTCGAGGACGTGCCGCAAGGCAAACCAGCCCCCGATGTGTTTTTGCTGGCTGCCAAAAAGGCAGGCGTAAAGGCGGGGGATTGTTTGGTGGTTGAAGATTCAATGGCAGGTGTGACGGCCGCAGTTGATGCAGGCTGTTGGACCTTGGGGTTCACTGGAACCCATGACGATGAAAACGGCCACGGTGCCAAATTGAAAGACATTGGTGCAGAAGCGCTGTTTAGCAAAATGGCTGATCTGCCAGCGCTGGTTTCAACCTTTGTGCTCGAAAATTGAAACTGTTTGAATTCATGCAAGGTACCTAATGGATCTTACGAGAGTGTGAGAAGACTGCCAGCGCTTGCAATTGTGCTTGAAACACAGCCGCTCGCAGACGCGGCAACAAATTTTCGACAGTTGCTCATTGGAAAGCTACGCCACCCCAAGATGGCGAAACTATGGGCAGACTTTGCTGCCGCACTCAGAAGTCAGAACCGCAGAAATCAAACGGCGGCGCGCTTGCGCTTCATGCTCATAGCAGCGAGCATCAACAAAGCCGAGCCTGCCAAAAAAAGGCCAGGAGGCAGCGGAACTGAACTGACATTGGCGACAATAGAACCAGAACTGTCCCGCTGTAAAATTCAGGCTCGTTGCTAAGCCGTTTAAAGTATTGCTCTAATTTAGAAAAGAATCGACCGTGAAGCTAACGGCATCAGCTGAACCACCTACCAGTCTCAAAAGACCGATGACTAAACGTGCGGACAAGGCAAAATTAAGCCTTTTGAAACTAAGCTTACACCACTTTATTGAGGCCGCGACAGGTCTTTAAACTCAGCAGCCTGTGTCAAGGTAACAGGAAAACTGCCAAATCAAGCCAGGAAGACATCAACGTCTAAAGTTGGTGGCATTTGGTAAAATAGGTGAAACCGCATGCAACCATCACTTCAAATGGGGCTTTGACTTGATCTGCCAAAGCGCTAGAGAAAGCGAAAATCAAGTTCCAAACGAGAAGGCTGCCATGGCGAAAGCACGCACGTTATATGACAAGATCTGGGATGATCATCTTGCGCACGAGGCTCAAGATGGCACCTGCCTTTTGTATATTGACCGGCACTTGATACACGAAGTTACCTCCCCCCAGGCTTTTGAAGGCTTGCGGATGACGGGACGCAAAGTTAGCCACCCGGAAAAGACCTTGGCCGTGGTTGATCATAACGTTCCCACCACGGACCGTTCAAAAGGCATTGCCGAGGAAGAAAGCCGCATTCAAGTTGAAGCGCTTGCCAAAAACGCGAAAGAATTCGGGATCGAGTATTTCAACGAGCTCGACAAACGCCAAGGCATTGTGCATGTGGTTGGGCCTGAGCAAGGCTTCACTTTGCCTGGCACCACCATTGTGTGTGGGGACAGTCATACGTCTACTCATGGTGCATTTGGGGCCTTGGCGCACGGCATTGGCACATCTGAAGTGGAACATGTTTTGGCCACGCAAACATTGATCCAGAAAAAAGCCAAGAACATGAAAGTGGAAGTGAACGGCAAGCTGGCCAAATATTCTACGGCCAAGGACATTATCCTCGCCATCATCGGTGAAATTGGAACGGCAGGCGGCACAGGCTCGGTTATTGAATTTGCTGGCGAAGCCATTCGAGATTTGTCGATGGAAGGCCGCATGACGGTGTGCAACATGACAATTGAAGGGGGTGCTCGTGCCGGCATGATTGCGCCTGATGAAAAGGCTTACGCTTTTTTAGACGGCAAACCCAAGGCCCCTAAGGGTGCACATTGGGATCAAGCCGTTAAATATTGGGAGACGCTAAGATCGGATGAGGGGGCTCACTTTGACCGGATCGTGACCCTGGATGCGGCCAATCTGCCGCCCATTGTATCGTGGGGCACTTCACCTGAAGATGTCGTATCGGTCTCGGGAGCTATTCCTGATCCAGTGCTTATTGCTGATGACAGCAAGCGCCAATCCAAAATCCGTGCCCTTGAATATATGGGGCTGCGTGCGGGCCAGAAAATAACTGATATTTCCTTGGATGTGGTTTGGATTGGGTCTTGCACCAATGGCCGCATTGAAGACATGCGCGCTGTTGCCGAAGTTGTGCGCGGCAAGAAGATTTCTGCCACTCTGGATTACGCCATGATTGTGCCAGGCTCCGGCTTGGTTAAGGAAATGGCGGAAGCCGAAGGCTTGCATAAGATTTTTCTGGATGCGGGTTTCCAGTGGCGTGAACCGGGCTGTTCCATGTGCCTGGCCATGAATCCTGATCAATTGAAACCGGGCCAGCGCGCAGCTTCAACTTCAAATCGCAATTTTGAGGGGCGCCAAGGTTATAAAGGGCGCACTCATCTTGTCAGCCCGCAAATGGCAGCGGCTGCAGCCTTGGCGGGGCGGTTTGTGGATATTCGGCAACAGTAAACTATGATTGTTTTACGGATTTGATTGATCGGGCATTTACGTTAATGCAACGGTTGGGCGGTAATATGATTCGCAAGGTTCGGTGGGTCGAGAGTTATAGGGGTTGTTATGAGTTCAACGGTTGTGGCTGATGCCAAGTTTCTGCGTCGTGTGTTTATGGGTCTTGTGCTTCTCACACTTTTTACAGGCGGCATGGCAGCGGTGGCTGCATCGCAAGCTTTCAACATTGAATCCGGTGCCTGCCTGATTTTTTGCCAATAACAAACCGCAAAAAAACCGACCATGTGGGAGAACATGGCCGGCTTTGCAATTCAGGTCACTTTGCAGGGGACTTGGCGGATTTTAGTAGCAAACCCACTTTTTCTTGAATGTCACAATCTTGTGGGTGTGGTTCCAGTTCCAATGCTTGGACTTGACAATCTGCCAGCCGCAGCTTTCGTCACCATAATCATCATCATATCCGGCGTCATAATAACCAGAATTGTAAATCGGTGCGCCCAGATTGAGGCCAATGTCGAAGTTGAAGTTTGTCTTGGCTTGGGCTGAGGCGGCCAAACCTGCGGTTACTGCAGCTGCAGCGGCGAGGGTTATCAAAGTCTTGCGGATCATGGTTTTAGTCCTTTCGGTTGGGTTGTTTGCGTGATGTCTGCGTTTCGATGTGACCCTTATGAAGCATGGGCTCTGAACCTATTCTGAGGGCTGTGTTAATCTGGCGTTCATGTTGAAAAACCGGCGTTGGCCCTGTAGAAGCCCTTCATGACGCGCAAACCCACCATATTCATAGACGGCGAAGCAGGCACCACGGGTTTGCAAATTCGCGACCGATTGAAAAACCGCGCTGATCTGGAACTGGTCGCAATTCCTCACGACAAACGCAAAGACATGAAGGCCAAGCGCGACGTGCTGAATAGCGTTGACGTTGCCATTCTCTGCCTTCCTGATGATGCAGCGGTTGAAGCTGTTTCGCTCATCACCTCTAAAACCCGGGTGATTGACGCCTCAACAGCGTTTCGGGTCAACCCTGATTGGGCTTATGGTTTTGCCGAGCTTGACGCTAATCAACGTGATAAAATTGCAGCAGCACAATTTGTCTCCAACCCCGGTTGTTATCCGCAAGGGCTCATTGCACTCATCAATCCACTCATTGCTGCTGGTCTTTTGGCAGCGGATTATCCTGTAACCTATAATGCCATCAGCGGTTATTCCGGTGGCGGAAAAAAGATGATTGAGGAGTATGAGGCGCAAGGTAAAGCTGCTTCACCGTACATGCCTTACGGATTGACCTTCAAACATAAGCATTTGGCGGAGATGAAACTCTATTCAGGATTGACGCGGGGTGTTATTTTCCAACCCGCTGTTGGCAATTATGCACAAGGCATGATGGGCTGTGTGCCTCTGTTTTCGCCGCATGAGGGTGCGAGAATTCATGAAACGCTGGCACATTATTTTGCAGGCTCGCGCTTTATCACAGTGGCGCCTTATGACTCTCTTGAACGTCATGCAGCGCTCAACCCTCAAGCACTGAACAATTCTAACGCCATGCGCCTTCATGTGTTTGGCAATGATGAGACCGGCCAAATTCTATTGATGGCCATTTATGATAATCTGGGCAAAGGGGCTTCGGGTGCGGCCGTGCAAAATCTTAACATCATGATTGGCGCTGACGAAGCAGCGTCGGTCGATTTGGTTTAAAAAGGACTGGTTATGGATAAATTCAACACACTTACAGGCGTTGCAGCACCGCTCAACATCACCAACATTGACACTGATATGATCATTCCCAAGCAGTTTTTGAAAACCATCAAACGTACAGGGCTTGGCAAGTCGCTGTTTTATGAAATGCGCTACACACAAGAAGGTGTTGAACTGCCAGAATTCGTTTTGAACCAGAAGGCTTATCGTAAGGCAGAAATTTTGGTGGCGGGGGATAATTTTGGCTGCGGCTCCTCGCGCGAACATGCCCCCTGGGCGCTTTTGGATTTTGGCATTCGCTGCGTCATAGCCACAAGCTTTGCCGATATTTTTTACAACAACTGCTTCAAGAACGGCATCTTGCCCATTGTCGTGAATGCCGATGACCAGAAGAAATTGCTGGATGATGCCCAGCGCGGTGCCAACGCCACCCTGACAATTGATTTGCCTGCGCAAGAAATTCGCGGGCCCGATGGTGGGACTATAAAGTTTGAAATTGATCCCTTCCGCAAGCATTGCCTGCTTAACGGTTTGGACGACATCGGGCTGACCATGGAAAAGGCAGATTATATTGCGGCCTTTGAAAAGAAAAATGCCGCAAGTCATCCGTGGTTGTGAGATGAAAAGCATTGCCATAAGTCTTGCTGACAATGATCTCATTGGTCCCCAAGCGTTGAACAGTGCCCTGTTGCTGAATAGGAGTGTCTTGTGATGCTTATGGAGCCTTGTGGAACACCCCATGGGGCACATGAGAAGACCGCGGTGAAAAAAGAGGCAATTTGACCTTTGTCTCAAATCCTCATTACTGTTTTGCCGGTCTTCGGCATGATCGTTCTCGGTTATGGTTTTGCAAAATGCAAAATCATTGATGAGGCGTCTGGTCGGGGCCTTTCGCTGTTTGTGTTCAATGTTGCCATTCCTGCTTTGCTGTTTCAAACCGTTGCCACCTTAAGCTCTCAGGCTGCAGCTCCCTGGAATTTATGGGGCGCTTATTTTGGCGGATTGGCGGTCACCTGGATTGCGGCTGCTTTTGTCGCGCGAACACTCACCAGCCTCAACTTTAGCGGCGGGGCCACCACATCAATGGCTGCTGGCTTTGGCAATCTGGCACTTTTGGGAACACCGCTCGCCTTGGCACATTTTGGCACTGCGGTGGCAGTCCCGCTGGGCCTTATTCTTTCAATCCACGCTCCCATTCTTTGGTTCAGCGCAACCCTGCACAGGGAATTGGCTCACCATTCAGGCAATTTCTCCATCAAGCGCACAAGCCGCGAGTTGCTGCTTAATCTGGCTAAAAACGCCATTGTTCTTGCATTATTGGCGGGAACGCTTTGGCGGTTAACTGGCCTCGGCCTTCATCCTATCCCTGCAAAAATGTTGGTTATGCTTGCCGACGCTTCTGTGCCAACAGCACTTTTTGCATTGGGTGTGTCTTTGGCGGGGTATACCTTGCGCGGATCATGGGACGGCATGTTTGCTGTAATCGGATTGAAAATGCTGCTCATGCCACTCTTGGTGTTTGCGCTTGGCCGCTATGTGTTTTCATTGCAGTCTTTGTGGTTGCAAATTGCAGTGCTGTTTGCCGCCATGCCCACAGGGGCTAACGCGTTTTTGTTTGCGCAGCGCAATAATGAGGCTGTGCCCGCAATTTCAGGTGCCATTGCGCTGGGCACTGGCCTTGCGGCCATCAGTGCTTCGGTGCTGCTTTACCTGATGGATATGGGATATATGTAACCATGGCCAAGATCCTCGCCATCTCATCGCAAGTGGTTTACGGCCCGGTGGGCCTGAATGCCATTGTGCCAGCCTTGCAGGCCGAGGGTCATGAGGTGCTGGCGGTGCCAACGGTGTTGCTGTCCAATCATCCGGGCCACGGCAAGCCTGCCGGGGGTGCTGTGGCGATCGAAGCGCTGATTGAAGCACTGGACCTATTGCAAGCCCTTCACGGGATCGATGCCGTTATCACTGGATATTTTGCGAGTGTGGAACAAATTGCATGTGTGGCCAAACTCATAGAGAAAATTAAGCCTGCACTGGTGTTGGTTGATCCGGTGATGGGAGATCATGGCAAACTCTATGTGAGTGAAAGCGTGGCCGCTGCCATTCGTGACCTGCTTGTTCCGCTGGCAACAATCATAACGCCCAATGCCTTCGAACTTTCCTGGCTGACAGGGCTTGAAGTTGGAACTGAAGACCAGGCAAAAATCGCTGCCTCTGCATTGAAAGTTCCCAATGTTTTGGCAACATCAATTCCTGAAAGTGGAGATCACCTCGCGACATTGGAAATCACTGCCGCAGGTGTTGAAAAAATCAGCGACCCAAAACTTAAAGCTGTGCCCAATGGTACGGGAGATTTTTTGGCAGGGCTTTATCTGGCGCGCCAGTTTGGCAAGGTTAAAGGCCATGCGTTTGCCGATGCGCACAGACTATTAAGGCGCGCTATCGTGGCAAGCGGCGACACAAATGTTTTGGCTGTGGCAGAAGCTTTGACTTAAAATTTTGTCATTGCTTTATCCAAACGCCTTCTGCATGACGCTGGCCAAGCGCTTGGCAAAATCGGCGGGCTCGGTTACGATTTCACCTTCCAACACATAGGCCTGATCAAGCAACAGATGTGCGGCATCTTCAACGGAAGTAGCACCTTTATCCGCCACCATCTTGGCCAAGGCTTTGATCAAGCCATGGCCCGCGTTGATTTCCAGCACAGGCGCACTGACTGCAACGCCTGAGTCTTTCTGCCTTGATAAGAGTTTTTCCAACGTGCGGTCCATTTGCCCGTCATTGACCAAACACACAGCGCTGTCGGTCAATCGTTTGGAAATGCGGACATCAGACACGCGGCCTCCGAGGGCCTGCTTGAAGGCCGCGATCAAAGATCCGGTTGTTGGTTCAGCAGTTTGGTTTTCGGGCGTTTCTGCATTTACCTTGATTAAATCAAGATCGGCATTGCCCTGACTGACAGATTTGAACGGCTTACCCTCAAAACCCATCGCAGTGCGCACCCAAAAACTGTCAACCGGATCAGTGAGCAACAGCACTTCCACATCGCGGGCCTTGTAACCTTCCAGCTGAGGGCTGGCGGCGGCCTTGGCAGCATCTTCGGCGGTGAGATAATAAATCGCCGTTTGATTTTCCTTCAGATTGGCAATGTAGCTTTTGAGCGTGATTGCTTCTGACTTTGTGGTTCTGAACGTGGCAATGTCAAACAGCGCATCACGGCGCTCAAAATCCTCATACAGGCCTTCCTTGATCACCGGGCCAAAAACACTCCAGATCTTCTTGAAAGTCTCGGCATCATTCTCGGTACATTTTTTGAGTTCGGCCAGAACCCGGTTGGTGACGGCCTTTCTGATGGTTGCTACATCAGGATTGTTCTGCAGCATTTCGCGCGACAGATTGAGCGGCATGTCAGAGCTATCAATCACACCACGGACAAACCGCAAGTAAGCCGGCAGCAGTCCCACATCATCGGCGATGAACACGCGTTTTACATAGAGTTTCTGGCGGCCTTTGCGTTCAGGATCATAAAGATCAAAGGGCCGCTCGCCCGGCACATAGAGAAGCACATTATATTCCTGACGGCCCTCGGCCCGGTAATGAATGGTCAGTGCTGGATCATCGACCCCGTGGTTCAGCAGACCAAAAAACTCCTTGTGCTGTTCGGGCGTAATCTCATTTTTTGCCTTCATCCAGATGGCACTGGCGGAATTTATTTGTTTTGGTTCAGCTTCGCCTACCAACATGATGGGGTGCGCAATATGATCGGAGTAGGCTCTGACAACCTCCTCCAGCTTCCAGCTTTCCAGATAATCGAGCGCATCATCGCGCAAGTGCAGCACAATGCGCGTTCCCCGGCTTTGAGCGGAAGCTTCTTCAACCGTAAAAGTGCCTTCACCTTTGGAGCGCCACACATTGCAAGCCTTGGCCCCTGCTTTACGCGAAAAAACTTCAACTTCTGAGGCCACCATGAAGGCTGCATAAAAGCCCACGCCAAATTGGCCAATCAAGCTTGGCGCATCCTTAGCTTTTTCGACAAAACTCTGCGTGCCGGATTTTGCGATGGTGCCAAGATTATCGGTCAGCTCCTTGGCGGCCATGCCAATGCCAGTGTCTTCTATAACAAGCGTTTTGGCTTTTTTGTCAGGTGTCAAGGTAATCGCAAGCTTGGCGTCTTGCTCAAGTAAGTCAGGCTTGGCGATGGCCTGATAGCGCAGTTTGTCCAAAGCGTCTGAGGCATTGGAAATCAGTTCGCGCAGAAACACATCGCGGTCTGAATAAACTGAATGCACCATCAAATGCAGAAGTTTACCCACTTCGGCTTGGAATTCTTGTGGTTTTGCAGATGCAGCGTTTGCCATCGTTTTGTCCCGTAGTTATAGGCGGGATATTGAGAAACGCATGACGTTCGTCAAGCACCAATTGCTCAAAAAAATGGCGGTTGCAACTGCAACCGCCTAATTTAACTCAACACACACACTAACGTCTTGGGGACGAGGGGACCCGGCCGGTTTTTCGTCGCTTCGGGGGGCTGGGGGGCTAAATCCTAGGCAAGGGGCCAGCCGGGCTGTCGAGGCAACGAAAACTTTATCCCCCTACATCATGTCCAAGACTTGGTGCAATTGCGGCAAAACTGGGGAATTTTGCGCCTTGCAAATCAGAGGCTGGAGGACCAATGTTACGCCTTAATGACAGACCTTCGAGAAACAGGCTCTGATGCCATTGTTTTGCGCTTTGAAAAAAAATCGCAAAAGCCGGTCACTTTTGATCGCAGGGAACTGAGCCTGATTTTGAATGTGTATGGTCGGCATGTGGCGGAAGGTGAATGGCGCGATTATGCCATTGATTTTACAAAGGAAGCAGCCACCTTTGCAATTCACCGTAGGGCCAGCGAACAGCCGCTGTACCGCATTGTGAAAACCCCAAGCCTTGCCCAAAAGCAGGGACTTTACTCCGTGGCAGCTCCTGGCGGCCTGATCATGAAGCGCGGCAATGATTTGGAAATTGTACTAAGGGTCTTTGCCAAAAAACCAAAACTTGTGGACGCATAAAAAAGCCCCGGCGTTTGACCGGGGCTTTGCATTTGAGGTCATCCAAGGCTAGTTGTTGCTGCGCATAATGCCCAGAATATTGAGGATATGTACGAACAGCGTTACAAAACTTCCGTAAAGCTGCAGCGCGCCGAAGATTGACTTGCCACGTGCTGTCACTGGCAGGTCGCCCTCATAATATTGTTCTTTAATCATCTGTGTTTCCCAAGCTGTAACGCCGGCAAACAACAAGACGGTGGCGATCGACACCAGCAAGCTCATCATCGTGCTGCCAACAAAGATTGCGTTGATCAACATGGCGACGATAATGCCAATCGAAGCGATCATAAAAAATGTACCAAAGCCTGAAAGATTGCGCTTCGTGACATAGCCAGCCAAACTGGTTGCGCCAAAGGTGACTGCGGTGATCAGAAATGCCTTGAACACTATGGCTGAATCAATGGCCAGATAACGCCCAACCATGGGAGCTATCATCAAGCCCCAGAGGCCGCAGTAGGCCCAGTACGCACCGTGCGCAACAGCGGCATTTCCTGAAAATACCAGTCTTGACGCAAAAAATCCTAAACCCAAAGTGGCGAAGAAAAGAACCCACTTGAGACTGTAAACTGCCGCAAGTGCAGCAGGATTTGAAGCCACGGCTAAAACTACGATAGCTGTGAAAGCTACGCCCAGCGCCATGTAGTTATAAACACCTTGCATGTAAGCCCGAAGGCCTTGATCTGTGACCGCAGAGGACCGCGACCCAGTTTGTGGAATGTTGCTAAATTCAGCCATAAGTCCCTCCTAAGAACATAAGCGCAATATGGGTGTGGGTTTTCCTAGCGTCAAGGGTTTTGCTTTTAAATTCTGGCAATAGAGTCCATGGCTTTGGCAAGTGCCACATCAAGACTGGTGACCCCACCTTCTGAATGTGTGGTTAATGTTACGTTAACCTTTCCGTAAACATTAAACCATTCGGGGTGATGGTCCATTTTTTCAGCAATCAAGGCAGCTTCAGTCATAAATCCAAAAGCTTGAGTAAAGGACTTGAATTGAAAAGATTTAAAAATGGCATTGCCGCTTTCAACGCTTGCCCAGCCAACCAGCTCGCGCAGGGACGTTGCAATCTCGCTGTCGTCAAGTTTTTTGCTCATGCGTCAACCCTACCATAGGATTGCTCCACCGCATAAGGCCCGCCGCCACGAGATGGCCGCGACGAATACAAGTTGAAGCTTTGCACTGTAAAACTGCGGGAGCGATAAAGTGCATGGGATTCCACAAAATTACGGAGATCATTAGAATCAACATCACGCAGCCTTGCCAAGGTCACGTGCGGAATAAATTTGCGAGGCTCCGGGTCCAATCCTAAAGACTGGCACAAACGCTCTTGCGCCAGCTGTAAACGCCGCAACTCTAAATTTTCTTCAACATTGGCAATAATGGCATGAGGCTTGTTGCCACCAAAAACGCCTATGCCTCTCAGCGTCAAGGCAAAAGGCTTCATATCGAGGCGGTCTAGCGCATATGCCACTTCACGGCCCACACTGCCATCAATATCGCCCATAAAACGTAAGGTTATATGAATACTCTGGGCGTCAATCCAGCGCGCACCTGAAACACCGCCTTGCATGATTTTGAGATCGAGAGCCACATCTTGTGGAAGTTCTACTCCGGTAAACAAACGCATCATGGTCGTTACCCTCCGTATATGATTCGACGTAAAGTCTATCCGACCCGTGGATTATGGCAACTTGGTAACAATGGCCTCAACGTAAGGCAACACATTGGCCACAATCACTGCCACACCTTTTTCGTTGGGATGAATGCCATCAGCCTGATTAAATTCGCGTTGGCCTGCCACCCCTTCCAGAAAAAAGGGGTAAAGTGGCGCATCAAATTTCGAAGCCAAACTTGCATACATGCCATCAAATTTTTGCTGATAGTCAGCCCCCATGTTTGGCGGCGCTTTCATGCCCATCAACAAAACAGGAATTTTCTTGGTTTTCAGTTTTTCCAATATGTCGCGCAATGCTGTTTCAGCCTGCGCCGGGTCTAATCCCCGCAAAGAATCATTGGCTCCCAGTTCTACCAGCACCAGATCTACATCTTCGGTCAGGGCCCAGTCCAGCCGTGCGGCACCTTGTTCGGCAATATCTCCGGACACTCCCGCATTCAAAAGTGTGATGTCATGGCCCTTGGCCCGCAAGGCTTCCTGCAATTTGTCAGGAAAGCTTTGCCCGGCATCCAACCCTAAACCTGCTGTCAAACTGTCTCCCAATGCCAATATAGTGGTTGTGGCGGCGCGCGCCTCACCCCACATGAACCAAATCGCCAGAAATGCTGTAATGAATTTTGTCATGACTGCTTTATCGGAATGATTGTCTCATCTTACAAGGGTTAACCACCACATGTTGAAAGTAAATACCGCCCTTGAACTGAAGGACGTTCACTTGGCTCTGGGCAGCAGGGCAGGTGAAGTTAAAATTCTGCGGGGTGTAACTTTACAGGCCAATGCAGGCGAGGCCATCGGCATTGTTGGTCCGTCTGGGTCAGGCAAAACGTCTCTTCTCATGGTGATTGCCGGGCTTGAAGCCGTAACATCCGGTCATATTTCGATTGCGGGCGAAAATCTTGGCGGTAAATCAGAAGAACAACTTGCAAAGTTTCGCCGTGATAACATTGGCATCATATTTCAATCCTTTCATTTGATACCCACCATGACGGCTGTTGAAAATGTGGCAGTGCCGCTTGAGTTCAAAGGGGTTGCCCATGCTTTACAGAAAGCGAGCGAAGGCTTGACCCGGGTTGGTTTAGGCCACCGGCTGACACATTATCCGGGCCAGCTTTCAGGCGGCGAGCAACAACGCGTAGCCATTGCGCGGGCCGTCACGTCTGGTGCGAAAATTCTCCTGGCTGACGAGCCAACCGGAAATCTTGATCAGGAAACAGGTTCGCTGATTATTGACCTGTTGTTTGACCTTAAAGACCGTGAAAATGCAACTTTGCTGCTGGTCACCCATGACCGCGCTTTGGCCAATCGTTGCAACCGAATTGTGGAAGTGCGCGATGGTTTGGTGAGCGAAGGCCACATGTCATGAGAGTGGGATTGTGGATCACTTTCGCCAGGCGCAATTTGCGCTCGGGGCTTAAAGGGTTCTGGATTTTTCTGAGCTGTCTCAGTCTGGGTGTAGCAGCAATTGCCATCATAGGTTCCCTTGCTGCAGCCGTGCAGCAAGGGCTTGACGAGCAAGGTCAACCGCTTTTGGGAGGGGACCTCGATTTTTCCCTGACCCAGCGTGAAGTGAGTGAAGGTGAGCGCAGCTATATCAATACACTTGGTACGACGAGCAGTGTGGCCACCTTGCGCGCCATGGCACAAAGCAATGGCGCTTCCACATTGGTTGAACTCAAGGCCATTGACCAAAATTATCCGCTCTATGGGAATTTGAAACTTGAACCTTCCGGACCTGACATATTTTCATCCGTAGACGGATCATTTGGCGTGGGTGTTGATCCCCTGTTATTGTCGCGCCTTAACATGAAGATTGGGGATCGTTTGAAATTGGGATCGGCCAATTTGATTGTGAACGCCACGATTACCACTGAGCCAGACCGAATTTCTGACGGTCTGATTTTTGGTCCCCGTGTCATGCTCTCGCAGGAGGCGCTGAAAGCCACAGGGCTGATACAGCCTGGCAGTCTGGTTACGTGGCATTACCGGGTCAAACTGTCCCAGGAAAACACGCTTGCCGCCGCGAAAAAATTGGAAAAATCGACGACAAACAAATTTCCTGAAGCGGGCTGGCGCATCAGGACCACCGACAAAGCTGCGCAGGGAACAGACGAATTCATAAGCCGCCTTGGTTATTTCATGACTTTGGTAAGTATTGCGGCCTTGACCATTGGTGGTGCAGGTATTGCCAACGCCGTTACGGCCTTCGTCAATCGCAGAAGGTCAACCATTGCAACACTCAAATGTCTGGGCCTGCCAAACCGTGATGTGGTGGGAATTTTTCTCACAGAGATAATGGCCGTGAGTTTGATTGGAATTGCCGTTGCAGTTCTGGCGGGGGCCGTTTCACCTTTTGTTGTGCAGGCTGTTTTTGGCAGCGTTTTGCCGCTGCCATTGTCCACGCACATTGCCTGGATGCCACTGGCATTTGCAGTCGTTCTTGGTTTGCTTGTCACGTTGGCATTTGCTTTGTGGCCTTTGTCGCGCATTGCGCAAATCCAAGGTGCTGCGTTGTTCCGCAGCGCAGTCATGACTGAAACCTCTCGCCCCGCATGGCGCTACAGTCTGGCCTCCTTTGGGTTGCTTTCTGTGGCAGCACTGATCATTCTGGTGGGTTTTGAGCAACCCTGGGTCACAGCTTTATATCTGGGCGGGCTGGTTGTCAGTTTTGCTGTCTTGGCTTTGCTGGCCTATTTCATTGTTAAACTTGCAGGGCTTTTGCCGCGGTCGCGAAATATATTGTTGCGACAAGCGGTGCAAAGCCTTTACCGGCCGGGGGCCACCAGCCAATCCGTGATCATGGCGCTGGGGTTGGGTTTGACACTGTTTGTAACCCTTGCATTAACGGATCAAACCCTCAGCACTGAACTCAAGTCTGGCATTCCGGAGCAGGCGCCCGCCTTCTTTTTTCTGGATGTCAAAAATACGGAGCTTGAACAATTCCGCGCCAGCCTCAAAGCGCAAGATGGCGTGACTGCAATTACCAATGCGCCCATGTTGCGGGGCAGAATTTCCAAAGTAAAAGGCATATCGTCTGACCAGGTAAAACCCAATGCAGATGCCAGTTGGGCTCTGAAGGGCGACAGAGGGCTCACCTATGCTGATCAATTGCCCCAAGGATCAACATTGGTTGAAGGCAAATGGTGGACCAAGGATTATGCTGGTCCCAATCTGGTATCAATGACAGAAGATATTGCCAAAGGCCTCAACCTCAAGATTGGCGACAAAATTACAGTGAATGTGCTAGGCCGCGATGTGGACGCAGAAATTGCAAATTTGCGCACAGTCAACTGGCGCAGCATGGGGATCAACTTTGTCATGGTGTTTACACCCGGCACCTTGAAGGCGGCACCGCATTCACATGTGGTCACCGTTGAAATGAAAGGGGGTGATGAAGGCAAATTGCTCAATGCGATGGCAGCGGCTTACCCATCAGTGACCGCAGTTCGCGTGAAAGATGCGTTGTCCACCATCAGTGACCTTTTGGGAAAAATGCTGACAGCCGTGCGCGGTGCTAATGTTGTTACCTTACTTACTGGTATTCTGGTTCTGGCAGGAGCCCTTGCAGCCGGGCTTTCTTCGCGCTCCTACGAGGCCGTCGTTCTTAAAACTTACGGTGCCACACGCCGGCAGTTATTGTTGGCGTTCATCATTGAATATGGTTTGCTGGGATTGGTTGCTGCCGTGTTTGGCATTGTGGTCGGATCAACAGGCTCGTGGTTTTTAGCGCATTATATTCTGGAAATGCCGTGGGCGTTTTCTTTCACACTTGCCGCGGTTACCGCTTTTGGTGCAATGGTGCTGACAATTGGGGCCGGACTGACTGTCACATTACGCGCGCTGTCGGTTAAGCCTTCCTTCTATCTGAGAAACGAGTAATAAACCCACATGGTCGTATTAAATCGCATTTACACAAGAACCGGAGACGCCGGCGAAACCGCCTTGGGCTCTGGCGAGCGCGTATCCAAGGCAAATATCCGCATTTCAGCTTATGGTACGGTGGATGAGACCAACGCCACTTTGGGCATTGTGAGGCTTCATACCAAAGATTTCGAAAAATTGGACGCGATGTTGGCGCGTATTCAAAACGAGCTCTTTGATCTGGGTGCCGATTTGTGCGTTCCGGACCGGGGACAAAAACTGGAATTCGAACCTTTGCGCATTCTGCCAAAGCAATATGAGCGTATTGAAACAGAAATTGACGAGCTGAATGGTGAGCTTTCGCCGCTCAGGTCGTTTGTGTTGCCGGGCGGTCATTCAGCAGCGGCGCACTTGCATTTGGCGCGCACCATTTGCAGACGTGCCGAACGCTTGATTGTCGAATTGAAATCGCATGATGGCGAACATGTAAGCGTGGGTGCGATTTCGTATATCAACCGTCTTTCGGATTTTTTCTTTGTGGCAAGCCGGTGGGTTAATTTCAAAGCCGGTCAGGCAGATATACTCTGGGTGCCGGGTAAGACACGCTGAATGTTCAATGCCCTGGTTGCGGGTTTTGCCTTGGGCGGTGGCTTGATCGTGGCGATTGGCGCACAAAACGCGTTTGTCATAAGGCAGGGGGTCTTGAACTCCCACGTGTTATGGATTTGCCTGTTCTGCGCGATCAGTGATGCTGTGCTGATCTGGGGCGGCACTTACGGCTTGGCCATCATTCTTAACCAATTGCCTTTTCTTGTTCCCATCTTGACCTATGGTGGGGCGGCATTTTTGGTGTGGTATGGCGTCAAGGCTGTGCGCCGTGTTCTCAATCCGCAAACTGTGGTTGAAGACGGAAAAAGCACCTCCAGTTTGATCGTTGCACTGGGGACTTGTGCGGCACTGACATGGCTTAACCCACATGTTTATCTGGACACTGTGGTGTTGGTGGGCTCCATTGCCAATGCAAGACCGCCTGGCTTGCAAGCGCCCTTCGCCTTGGGTGCCAGCCTTGCCTCATTCGCTTGGTTCTTTGCCATTGGTTATGGCGCCAAAGCTTTACGCGGGCCATTGTCTAAGCCTTTGGTGTGGCGTGGCATAGACGCGGTGATTGCACTCATCATGTTCTGGCTCGCCTTCAAGCTGGTGTTCGGCTAACCTTCCACCATGTTTATTCCACTTCATGATGATACGCCGCTTCGTATCATTCGCTTTCAATTTGTAACCATCGCCATCATTGCGATCAATGTGACGGTTTTTCTGATTTGGGGTGCGTTTGCAGATGAAGCAGTCCTGGCCGGTCTTGCTTCAGGCTTTGGGGTGGTTCCTTCGGAATTGTTTTATGGTCAGGGTGCACATCATCCAGTGCCCGAACCTTTGACGCTCATCACCTATTTATTTTTCCACGGCGGCTGGATGCATCTGATTGGCAATATGCTTTTCTTGTGGGTGTTTGCAGATAATGTGGAGGATGCCTTTGGATATGTGGGCTTTATCTTTTTCTACCTGTTGGCAGGTGCCCTCGGTGGCTTGACTTATGCAGTGATGGACGCCGGTTCACCCCGCCCGCTGATCGGAGCGTCAGGGGCTGTATCAGGCGTACTGGCATCCTATCTGGTGCTTTATCCAAAGGCGCGCATCTGGATTTTATTATTCTTGCGCATTCCTGTGCCGCTGCCTGCTGTGTGGGTTCTCGGCGGATGGTTTTTGTTGCAGGTTTACAGCCTGGCTGCGGCCGGACCCGGCGAAGAGATTGCGTGGTGGTCGCATATCGGTGGTTTTGTAACAGGCTTGATTATAACTCTTGCTTTCCGCAACCAGCTTTTGATCAAGCCAAATAGTCGCAATTGAGATTGCCGCGCCGCTGCCAGAATTGACTATCCAAACGCTGCTCACTAGTGTCCGGAGTGTCCGGTAAAATAAGCCCAGAGGTTTTTATGAAAGTTATTGTCGCTGTCAAGCGCGTCGTTGATTACAACGTCAAAATCCGTGTCAAGGCCGATGGCTCGGGGGTTGAGCTTGCCAATGTCAAAATGTCGATGAACCCGTTTGATGAGATCGGCGTGGAGGAAGCTATCCGCCTGAAGGAAAAAGGGATTGTCAGTGAAATCATTGTCGTGTCGATTGGTCCGGCACAATCACAGGAAACCTTGCGCACGGCTTTGGCCATGGGGGCAGATCGCGCCATTTTGGTGAAACATGATGAATATGTAGAACCGCTGGGTGTTGCTAAAATTCTCAAGGGCGTGATTGAAGCCGAGAAGCCGGAACTGGTGATTTTAGGCAAGCAAGCCATTGACGATGATTGCAACCAGACCGGCCAAATGCTTTCGGCACTGCTGGGCTGGGCCCAAGCCACGGCGTGTTCGAAACTCGAGATTGGTGCGGGCCAAGCAATGATCACCCGCGAAATTGACGGTGGACTGCAAACTCTGAAGGTGAATATGCCGCTGATCATCACAACTGATTTGCGCCTCAACCAACCGCGTTATGCGTCACTGCCAAACATCATGAAGGCGAAGAAAAAGCCGCTCGAGGAAAAGAGCCCAGCCGATTATGGAGCTGATGTAAAACCACGCCTGAAACTGGTGAAAACGGAAGAGCCGCCCAAGCGTTTGGCTGGTGTCAAGGTAAATTCGGTGGCCGAGCTTGTCGGCGCCCTTAAAACTGCAGGAGCATTCTGATGGCTGTTCTTCTTATTGCCGAACACGACAATCATTCCCTTAAAGATGCAACTCACAAGGCGCTCACGGCAGCGGCCCAAATGGGTGGTGACGTGCATGTGCTGGTGGCGGGCCATAACGCTGGCGCTGCCGCAGCCCAAGCCGCCAAGCTTGCGGGTATTAAAAAAGTGCTGCACATCGAAAGCCCTGCACTTGAGCGTCCGCTGGCTGAACCCATGGCGGCAACGATTGTAGCCCTGTCCAAGGATTATGATCATCTCGTCGCGGCGGCCACAACCAATGGCAAGAACTTCATGCCGCGTGTTGCGGCACTTTTAGACGTGATGCAAATTTCCGATATTTCCGAAGTCAAATCAGCTGACACATTTGTACGCCTCATTTATGCGGGCAACGCTGTTCAAACCGTGCAAACGACGGATGCAAAGAAGGTCATCACTGTGCGGACGGCATCTTTTACCGCTGCTGGTGAAACAGGTTTGGTTCCAATCGAAAATGTGACTGCTGTGGCTGATCCTGCCTTATCATCTTATGTAAGTGAAAATCTAACCCAGTCTGATCGTCCAGAACTCACGTCGGCCAAGGTCATCGTATCAGGCGGGCGCGGCATGCAATCTGGCGAAAACTTTGTCATGCTGGAAAAAGTGGCCAAGAAGCTTAACGCTGCTGTTGGTGCATCACGCGCAGCGGTTGATGCAGGCTATGTGCCCAATGATTATCAGGTGGGACAAACCGGCAAAGTGGTCGCCCCCAATCTTTATATCGCTGTTGGCATCTCCGGTGCCATTCAACATCTGGCCGGCATGAAGGATTCGAAGATTATCGTTGCGATCAACAAAGATGATGAAGCGCCAATTTTTCAAGTGGCTGATTATGGTTTGGTGGCTGACTTGTTTACAGCGGTGCCAGAACTAGAAGCTGAATTGGGAAAATTAGGGAAATAGCTAAACTTTAAGCCGCGTTGCATAAAGTGACGCGGCCAAGCTTAACACCAAAAATGTAAGCGCCACCCAAGCTGATGTGACGGTGGCGCCTTGTTTAATGAGCGCTCCTCCTGCACCTGCTCCCACCGCCTGCCCCAGATAAACAGCAGATGTGTTGAGTGCGACCGTGGCGGAAGCCAAGGCGGGGGGCGAGGCCCACAAGCTTGCTTTGTTGCAATGAGTTTGACGAGAATGTGCCAAAACCCCAGAGCGCCAAGCCCACAAGGCTGCCCCAATAATTGCCAAACATCAGAGCAAAGACCAAAAAGCCCGCACACAGGCTGACCAAGGCCATGGCAATCACACGGTCAACCGCCATGCTGCGGACCATGTTGGACCCCAGTGTGTTGCCTACAACGCCGGAAAGCCCCGCCACAAAAAAAGCCAGCGAGATTTGTGAAGGCGTTGCCGCGGTGACTTGTTTCAAGATGGGGGCCAGATAGCCAAACACTGTAAATTGTCCCGACATGCTGAACAGGGTGACCAGCAGGACGCATAGCAGAGCAGGCGACGTGAACACGGCTTTCCAGGATGCAAAATCCAAGGGCTTGCCAAACAGGCCGGGGCGCACCGTGAACCAAACGCTCAGGGCGCTGACTGTGGAAAGCACTGCCATGATCACAAACACAGTGCGCCAGCCCAAGGCTTCACCCAGATAACTGCCAAGAGGAATGCCCGCAACCGAAGCCACCGACCAACCGATGAAAATGAATGAAATGGCTGAGGCGCGGCGTTCGGGCGGCAGCAACAAGCTGACTGTGGCTGCCGCCTGCGGCGAGAAAATTCCAGCTGCGCTGATCATCAGTACACGGATAATCAGCAATGGCCAGAACGCGTTTGTAAAGGCTGAAGCCAAATGTCCTGCTGCGTAAAGCAACATGGCCAGTGCCAGCAACAACCTCCTGTCAACCCTGGTGGTCAAAGTCGCCAGAATGGGTGCACCGACACCCACAACAACCCCACCCGTCAGGAGCAGCAAACCTGCAGTTGCAATATCCACCTTCAACTCGCCAGAAAGCTGGTTCAAAAGACCCGCAGGAAGCAACACCCCTGTGCCGATGATAAAATTGCCAAAAATCAGTGTCCACAATGTTGAAGTGGTGCGTGACTCTGTCGCTTGAAATGTCATAGTGTCCAATCCGCTTGCTCCTCCCCGGAGAGGAGCTTAATGCTTTGGCTCTTTGCAGAATAAGGCTCAGGATGTCCAATATGAAAATTGCAACGGTCGGCATCATTGGCGCAGGGCAGATGGGGTGTGGCATTGCCCAAGTGTGTGCGGCATCGGGTTATCACGTGTTGCTCAATGACACGACCGCAGAGCGCGTAAAAGCCGGACTTTCTAACATTGAGTCAAATTTGTCGCGCCGGGTGAAGTCTGGCAAGCTGACCGAAGCCGTCAAGCTTGCCACTTTGGAAAAAATTGCTGGGACACCTGATCTGGCGCAGTTTGGCGATTGTGATTTGGTCATTGAATCGGCAATTGAAAAAGAAGCCGTCAAGAACCAGATTTTTACGGCGCTGATGCCGCATTTGAAGCCTGACTGTATTGTGGGCTCCAACACCTCATCCATTTCAATCACTCGCCTTGCTGCGGTGACAGGAAAGCCTGAACGCTTCATGGGCATTCATTTCATGAACCCGGTTCCGGTCATGGAGTTGGTTGAACTTATCAAGGGCATAGCCACTGATGAAACGGTGTTTCAAACTGTAAATGAGTTTGCCAAATCTCTCGGCAAGACCACGGCCGTGTCGGAAGATTTTCCTGCGTTTATTGTCAACCGAATTTTGCTGCCCATGATCAACGAGGCGGTTTACACTTTGTATGAAGGTGTGGGCGGTGTTGAGGCTATTGACACGGCGATGAAGTTGGGCGCCCATCACCCCATGGGGCCACTTGAACTTGCCGATTTTATTGGGCTTGATACCTGCCTCTCAGTTATGCAGGTTCTGCATGAGGGCTTGAGTGATTCAAAATACCGGCCATGCCCCTTGCTGGTTAAATATGTGGAAGCGGGCTGGTTGGGCCGAAAAGTGAAGCGGGGCTTTTATGATTACCGCGGCGAAATTCCTGTGCCTACGCGCTAACGCTGTAAAGATTTTGGGGCTACGTTCTTCCACGCCATAAGCAAAACGCTTTTTAAAATTGCCTCATCACTTTTATTTTGGTCCACCGCCGTCGAAATCTGATCGCAAACGCGAAAAGCTGCCTTGCCGAAAATCTTCACTTTCCATCAAGTGCGGCCTTGATTAATTTTTGCGCATCCTCAGAGGCCCAATCGGCAGGACCTAATAGGCGCCCCACTTCCTTGCCATTGCGGTCAATCAGCAAAGTTGTCGGAAGACCCACAGAAGCTATGGCCGCGAGGGCTGTGGCTTTTTGATCAATGTAAAGACTGAGATTATCTGCACCGCTTTCTTTCAGGAATGCAGACGAGGCCCCGGCTCCTTTTAAATCTTCGCTCAGCGCAACAACTTCAAAATCGGCTGATCCTAAAAGTGTTTGTAATTTAGACAGTTCCGGCATTTCCTTGCGGCAAGGTGCACACCAGGTGGCCCAGAGGTTGAGCAACACCACACGGCCCTTCCAGTTGGAAAGGTCCTTGGGTGCGCCTGTCCCATCAGCAAATGAAAACGCGGCAATGTCTTTTGGTTGTGGATGCTTGATGAAACCGGCCATTGATGAGACCTGCGCCTCAGGCGGGACCTTGCGCGGTTCCCCTTGAAACCAGTAAAGGCTAAAGCCCGCAAGGGCGATGAGAAGCAAAACAGGCAAAAGCTTTTTCATGGGTTTACTCTTAGGCGCCGCAAATAGGTGCGGCAAAGGATTTTTGATGGCTAACAAAATGTGGGGTGGGCGGTTCAAAGAAGGCCCTTCTGCCATAATGGCAGAAATCAATGCATCAATTAATTTTGATCAGCGGCTTTATGCGCAAGATATTGCTGCCTCCAAAGCCCATGCCGCAATGCTGGCAAAACAGAACATCATTTCCAAGGCCGATGCTGCTGCCATTATTAAGGGTCTGGACCAGATCCAAGCCGAAATACAAACCGGCCAATTTAAATTTTCGCAAGAACTAGAAGATATCCATTTGAATATTGAGTCTCGGCTTAAAGACCTGATCGGCGATGCTGCAGGCAGACTGCACACGGCCCGCTCGCGCAATGATCAGGCCGTTACCGATATGCGGCTTTATGTGCGGGACTGCGTGGATGCGCTGGACGCTGCTTTGGAAGATTTGCAATTGGCTTTGGCTGCAAAAGCTGAAACTCATGCCGCAACACTGATGCCTGGCTTTACGCATTTGCAATCCGCCCAACCTGTCACTTTCGGCCATCATATGTTGGCCTATGTGGAAATGATTGCGCGTGACCGAGCCCGGTTTGCTGATGCCCGAAAGCGCGTCAATGAAAATGCGCTCGGTGCAGCGGCTTTGGCTGGCACGTCCTATCCTATTGATCGTGATATGACGTCCAAGGATTTGGGCTTCAGCGGCCCGATGCGAAATTCCATGGATGCTGTTTCAGCGCGTGATTACATTCTTGAAGTGCTTTCAGCCTGCACCATTTCGTCACTTCATCTTTCGCGGTTGGCAGAAGAGATCGTGATTTGGTGTTCGTCGCAATTTCGTTTTGTCAAACTCAGCGACAAGTTTACGACCGGCTCATCGATTATGCCACAAAAGCGCAATCCGGATGCGGCTGAATTAATCAGGGCCAAGCCTGGCCGCATTCTTGGTGCCTTCACGGCTTTGGCTGTGGTCATGAAGGGTTTGCCCATGGCCTATGCCAAAGACATGCAGGAAGACAAAGAGCTGACCTTTGATGCGCTTGATCATTTTGCATTGGCACTAGCCGCCATGGCCGGCATGGTGCGCGACATGGAGCCTCAGGTTGAAACCTTGAAAGCTGCAGCCAATGCTGATTATTCGACCGCAACAGATGTGGCGGATTGGCTGGTGCAATCGCTTAATTTACCGTTCCGTGAGGCCCATCATGTCACAGGGCGTGTGGTGGCTCTGGCTGAAAAAAAATCCTGTACTCTTTCAGAACTTTCATTAGAAGACCTGCAAGCCATCCACCCCGGCATCACCAAGGACGTGTTCAAACGTCTGACAGTTGAGGCCTCGGTGGCATCCAGAACGAGTTTTGGCGGCACAGCACCTAAAAATGTGCTTGCCCAAGCCCGTCGGTGGCTACGAGCCTCGAAAGGGAAGTGAGCGATGATGAAATTTCTTAACCAAGCCATTCTAGCGGCCATCATCGTCTCCACCCTTGCGGGTTGCGGCGTGCGCGGCGATCCTGAAGCTCCGAAGTTAAACCTGACAAGCCAACACTAGCATGCATCACTTTGCCTATCGGGGCGGCGTGCTCCATGCTGAAGATGTAAATCTCAGGGCCTTGGCTAATGAAGTGGGCACGCCATTTTATTGTTACTCAACAGCCACCTTGCAACGCCACTACACTGTGATGGACGAGGCGTTCAAGGGCACGGAGCATTTGTTGTGCTACGCCATGAAGGCAAATTCCAACCAGGCCGTTATCAAAACCATGGCTGACCTTGGGGCTGGCATGGATGTTGTGTCGGAAGGTGAACTTCGCCGCGCTTTGGCTGTGGGAGTTCCGGCCCGCAAAATCGTGTTCTCTGGTGTTGGTAAAACGGCGCGCGAAATGGCCTTTGCGTTGAAGGAAGGCATTGCCTGCTTTAACGTGGAATCTGAACCTGAATTGGAATTGCTGTCGCAGATTGCCCAGCGCGTGGGGCAAAGAGCTTCGGTGTCTATTCGCGTGAACCCTGATGTTGATGCCAAAACCCATGCAAAAATTACCACAGGCAAAGCCGATAATAAATTCGGTATCTCCACCTTGCGTGCTTCTGAAGTTTACCGCCGCGCGGCAGGTTTGCCCAACATCGATGTGTCGGGCGTTGATATGCATATTGGCAGCCAGATCACAGAACTTGCACCTTTTGAGCAGGCCTTCAAACTGCTGGCGGTGTTGGTTGAGCAACTGAAGTCTGAGGGCCACAATATCCGCCACCTCGATTTGGGAGGCGGTTTAGGTGTGCCTTACCGCGGTGACAATGACATTCCGCCACACCCCGATGAATATGCCGCAATGGTGAAGCGCGTGTTGGGCCATCTCAATCTGAAATATATGTTGGAACCTGGGCGGATGATTGTGGGCAATGCTGGCGTGCTGGTCTCACAGGTGAGCTATATCAAGGAAAACGAAGGGCACACATTCGTAATTCAGGATGCGGCCATGAATGATCTCATTCGTCCCACACTTTATGACGCTTATCATGAAATTTTGAGTGTTGAGGAAGACCGGAACTCTGAAACCATCGAAGCGGATGTGGTGGGGGGGGTGTGTGAAACGGGGGATTATTTTGCAAAGGCGCGCCGCCTGCCCAAGTTTAAGCAGGGGGATTTCATGGCGATCATGACGGCAGGGGCTTATGGCGCTGTGCAGTCTGGTACATATAACACGCGGGTCCTTATTCCGGAGGTCTTGGTGCAAGGTGACCAATGGGCCCTTGTGCGCCCACGCCAGACTTACGAAGAGCTGATTGGTTTAGATAAATTGGCCCCGTGGCAGTAAGCCGTCCTCTTTTTTGCCTGTTTTGTGTTATGATATAAATCCATGAGCGATTTGAACTTTAAAATTGGACTGCAACGTGCTGCCCTTTTTTGGGAAGGCCTGTGGTCAGTTGTGCAAAGACCCATGCTGGTGGTGGGACTTGCGATTTTCCTGATTGCCTCAGGGTTTTTGAGCGAATTGCCTAAATATGCCCAAATTGCGGGGCTTGGACTGTTGGCCATGGCGTTTTTGGCAAGCTGCAAGGATGTTTTTAGGCTGTCTTATCCAAAGGCAATGGCAGCGATGCGCCAGCTGGAAAGAGCTTCTTCCATCGCGCACCGCGGTGTCTCGAGTTCCAATGACGGATTGGTCGCGGAAACCGAGAATCTCGAAACGAGCGCCCTTTGGCAAGAGCATCAGCGGCGTAAATTGGCGGCTCTGGACCATGTGATGATTGCCGCGCCAAAATCTGCATGGCGGAATTTTGATCCCTTGGCCTTGCGCATTCCGGTTGCTCTTGCTGCGATTGCAAGTTTGCTGCTGGGACCCGGAGACTTGATTTCTAATGCCCAAAATCTAACAAATCTTTCTGCCCCAACTGCTGTTACACCTTTAACAATTGATGCGTGGTTGAAACCTCCTGCCTATACTGGCAAAGCTCCATTGCTGCTGACCAGTCCTGCTTTACGAGAAAAGCTGGAGACAGGGGGCGGGGTTCTGGTGCCGGAAAATTCGGGCTTGAGTTTGCGTGTTCAAGGCGCTGCACATCCCAAGCTTTTATTTTATCCCATTGGCGCTTTAGCTTCGACTGAAAATGAATTGAAGTCGGTTGTTTCAAAAACTGCAAACACTGAGACTGGCTTTACAAGCGAAGTCAAACTTGAGCGCCCTGTTCTGATAAAACTTTTTGACGGCGAAAAAGAATTGGCGAGCTGGCCCATTACTCTGATTCCCGACGCGCCGCCCAAAATCAAAATTGTGGGTGATCCAAAGTCTGAGAAGCTGGGTGCGCTTAATATCGGGTGGGATGCATCTGATGATTATGGTGTAAAATCTTTGACGGCTGAAATTTCCCTAGCCGACCAGCAGGAAAATTCCGTGGGCTTTGAGAACAACGGTGTGTTTTTGTTTGATGAGCCCGTTTTTAAAATGGCACTGCGGCGCCCCAATGCAAAAGCGGAATCCGGCAGCACGACCAATGATCTGGCGTCACACGCATGGGCTGGGCTTTACGCAGAAATCATTGTCACGGCTACTGATGGAGCAGGCCAAGCGACATCAACACAGCCTGTAAGATTTAAAATGCCAGAGCGGCTGTTTTCTAAATTTCTTGCTGCTGCTGTGATTGAGCAACGCAAAATACTTATTTTAAATCCAGACTCGTCTCCCGATGTGGCAACCATGCTTGATGCGATGCTCGCCTATCCCTACAGCATCAGGGATAAGGCCGGTATTATTCTTAATCTGGCTTTGATCAGGTCTGCCCTGGCCAATGCTGGCGACACCGATGATGTTGCCAATGCCATTGCGCAGCTTTGGACCTTGGCTGTGGCCATTGAAGATGGCGAAATGGCTGATGCACGTGCTGAACTTAAAGCTCTGAAAGATCAACTTGAACAGGCTTTGCGCAATGGTGCCCCGCCTGAAAAAATTGCCGAGTTGACTGACAAGATGCGAAAAGCCATGGACAGGCTTCTTGATCAGATGAGGAAAGAAGCCGAAAAACGCAACGCTGACGGAACCCCGAATAAGGGCCAACAGCAGGGCCGCGAGATTACCAAAGACCAGCTGCAAAAAATGCTTGATGATATCAAGAAGCTGTCGGAAAGCGGGTCAAAGGAAGCGGCCGAAAAATTGCTCTCAGAGCTTGACAAGATGTTGCAGAATTTGCAGCCCGGGCAAGGTCAGCAAGCCGACCAGAATGGTGACCCTTCGCTGCAAGACAAGCTTGACGAGCTTTCAGACATGATGCGGCGTCAGCAGGAGCTGATGGATAAGACCCAGCGCATGCCTCAAAATGGTGGCGATCAGCCGGGTGATCAAAATGGCGAAGGCGGCAAGCCTGATGAGGGAGGCAATCTGGCTGATCGTCAGGGTGGCTTGTCGCAGCAACTTGACCGGTTGGGCAAGGAACTTGATTCAGAGACGCAAGGCAATTTGGGTGGTGCGTCCAAAAGCATGAAAGATGCTGCAGGCAAATTGCGTGAGGGTTCAAAAGATGACGCTTTGCAGCAGCAGGGCGAGGCCATGCAGCAGATGCAAGAAGGTGCCAAGAAACTTGGGAAAAAACTTGCTGAAAAAGGGCAAGGCAAAACTGGTGCACAGGGCAAAGATGGCGAAGCGGGGGGAAGTGATGATGATCCCTTGGGCCGCCCACGGGCCACGCGCAATCCTGAGCAGGGCCCAAACAAAAATGCAGTTCCATCAGAACAGGCCATGCGCCGGGCTCGGGAAATTTTAGAACAGTTGCGCAACCGGTCAAACGAGCAGAATTTGGGTGAAACCGAAAAAGCCTATATTGAGCGGCTTCTCAAAGGTCTTTATTGACGCGCTCTGATTATGTTATCGAGCGTTTATAAATAACCTATTTAACTCGTCACCACATGACCCACAAAGGGCAGTTCGCGAAACTGGTGCGACATATCCATGCCGTAGCCCACGACAAAGCGATCGGGGCAATCAAAGCCTCGGAAATCAGCTTTGATGTTGGCTGCCAAATGCCCGGGCTTATCAAGCAAAACACAGGACATCACATTTTTGGCACCACGTGCCGTCAGCAAGTCTTTGGCAAACGCCAAGGTGCGGCCTGACTCCAAGATATCATCAACCAGTAACACGTCACGATCTTCGACAATCGACTCAATATCGCGAAGCACATCAACCTGCCCCGATGATTTTTGCGCAGCGCGGTAACTTGCGAGGATCATGAAATCCACTTCGGGAGATAAGCCGGCATGGTGCATGGCGCGGATCAAATCAGCAGCAAAAATAAAACTACCTTTCAAAACAGGTACCACCAGCAGCCTGGTTGGCTTGCGGGCAGCAATTTCTCTTGCCAGCTCCGTGATGCGTGCTGCGATTTGTAATTCAGAAAAAAGCACATCTATGCGATGGCCATCAATAGTGATTGTGCTCATAGTTTTGCAGTTGAGCTTATTTCATCTGGATGTGCAAAGCGAATCTGCACGTTTTTTGCAAGTTCTGGCGGGGCCGCAACGCGCGTGACAAAGCTGGTGGTTTCACCAGGCCGCAAAGGTCTCGACGCAGTGTCCAAATTCCATGTGTAAAGTTCCTTTGAGGTTGCATCATTCAAGCCAAATCGTAGCCATGGGATTTTTCGAATTTCATTGGTCGGATTGCTGATTTCGCCTTTGATCAAAAGAACACGTTCGCCCTTCACGACGGTATGCTGCTGTTCTACGCGCCGAATGTCCAGACCATAGATATTGATGTTGTATCCAAGTTTTTCATAGGCACGGATTGTTGCGGGGGCTGCGGCAACCACAACTTCAGGAATCATGGCAGCGATCATGAACGGTGTCAGGATGGTAAAACACAAACTTGCCCAGCCTACGGTCTTGCGCATGCGAATGCGGCGGTGCTGCGCAAATTGAGCATGAGCCGCGCGTGCTGCATCAACCAAGCGCTGTACATCAAGTTCTGGCTCTGCATGGCTGTTGATTACCCTTGCCACCGCTCGTGATGGCACTTCAACCACGTCAATGATTGGATGTTCTTTCCAGCTATGGCCACAGCTGCGGCAACTTATGGTAATGGAAGACATGGTGCGGCCTTGATCGCCAAGATCATAACGCGTGGTGCAAGAGGGACAACTGACGATCATGTTTTTAACAGAATGCCTGAATAATGTGATCTTTAGAACCACAGGCTAACAGCGTTTATGGTTAAGGGTCAGTTAAGGGCGTTGCGGCAAAAGCAAAGGCAGAAAGGAAAAGCGCTTTGATTGATTTGCAGCATGTGGGTTTGCGCTATGGTGAGGGGGCCACAATCATGAATGATGTAAGCTTTCGAATGCAGCAGGGCGAAATGGTGTTTCTGACCGGGCCGTCAGGGTCAGGCAAATCATCTCTACTGCGTTTATTGTTCATGGCAATCAAGCCCACGCGCGGATTGATTTCGCTTTTTGGGCAAGATGTTTCAACGCTGGTGCGGTCCGATTTGCCACTGCTGCGCCGCCGTCTTGGCGTGGTCTTCCAGGATTTCAGGCTGCTTAATCATTTGAACACTTTTGATAATGTTGCCTTGCCATTGCGCGTGCAGGGCCACTCGGTAGACTCCTACCGGCAAGATGTTCTTGATCTTCTTGATTGGGTGGGGCTCAAGGACCAGGCATATGTTTACCCTGAAGTTCTGTCAGGCGGAGAAAAACAACGTGCTGCCATTGCGAGAGCCGTGATTTCCAAACCCGAGATTTTGCTGGCAGACGAACCCACCGGAAACGTGGATCCGGTTTTGGCAAAACGTCTTTTGCACCTTTTTCTGGAACTCAACAGGTTGGGCACAACTGTTGTGATGGCGACACACGATGAGGCTTTGGTGAAACAGGGCCAAAAGCCCATTTTGCGGCTTGAGGCTGGATTATTGAAGGCTGCATGATGGATAAACCCGGACCCATTATTCCCGCAGAAGCAGCACCGCTGCGCAATCTAACAGTTACAATGACTGTCATGTGCTATCTTGCGGGGCTTGCCATAGGGGCCTTGATTTTAATCAACCAGGCCGTTGAGGGCTGGACAAAAGGGTTGGCCCGCGAAGTTACGGTGCAAGTCCGGCTGCTGCAAAAGCAGGACATTGATGAAGACCTGCGCAAAGCTATGGCCATCTTGCAAAACACGCAAGGTATCGTGAGTGTTCAAGCTTTGGACAAATCTGCAGGCGTTAAACTGCTGGAGCCATGGTTGGGAAATGCCAAGCTGGATGATTTGCCGGTGCCGCGCCTTATTCGTGTAACTGTTGACGAAGATGCACCGCCAGATTTTGAAGTGTTGGAAAAAAACCTTAAAGATCATGTTGGTGCAGCAAGTCTTGATACCCACCGTCGGTGGCAAAAGGAACTGTCACGCATGGGACACACGCTGTCACTTTTGTCGCTGCTTATTCTCGGTTTGATTTCCGCTTCGGCCTTTGCGATTGTCGTGTTTGCGGCGCGTTCGGTTCTGGCTGCCAATCACGATGTTGTTTCGGTGTTGCATCTTGTGGGGGCCAAAGATGGCTATATTGCAAGGCAGATTGACCAACGGTTTATGGCTACAGGATTGATTTCAGGCTGCACGGGTGTTGCATTGGCCATTCTCACTTTTTTTGCGCTGAGTGTGTCTGGCAACACTGCGGAAAATGGCGTGGCACAGGCCAGCCGCAGCCTGCTATTTGCACCGGGAAACACCAGTGTGTGGACTTATGCTGTTTTGCTTTGTGTGCCTGTGGCGGCAACAACCATCGCCGTGATCAGTGCGAAATTCACGCTGATACGCATGCTGAAAGCTGATTTATGATTGCGCTGCGATCACTGGTTTTTAATGTTTTGTTTTACGTGAACCTCGTTCTGTTTCTTGTTCTGGGGTCTGGATTTTTTTTTACACCACGCAAATGGTCTATCCGTGCTTTGCAAACATGGGCGCGCTCTTCTGTTTGGCTGCTCCGCATAATCTGTAATATCAAAATGGAAGTTCGCGGCGCTGAACACTTGCCTTCGGGGCCTTCCATGCTGGCTGGCAAGCATCATTCATTCTGGGAAACTTTTGCGCTGCTGCCCCTGGTTGACGATCCGTGTTTTGTTTTGAAAAAGCAATTGACCTACATTCCATTCTTCGGGTGGTTTTGCACAAAATTCAAAATGATTCCGGTTGATCGCTCTACCGGAAGTGCTGCACTTCGCGATTTGATTGCAAGAGCCAAGCAAGAAGTGGCAAGGCCTCGGCAAATCATCATTATGCCGGAAGGGACAAGGAAGAGCCCAGATGATCCGCCTGACTACAAGCCGGGTGCTGCCGCACTTTATGGCCAACTTCATGTGCCTTGCGTGCCATTTGGATTGAATGCCGGACTGTTCTGGCCGCGACGCAAATTCATGCGTTATCCAGGCACAATCATTGTTGAGTTTTGCCCGGCTATTCCGGCAGGTCTGCTGCGCAAGGATTTTCAACTTCGTTTGCAAACTGCAATCGAATCCAGCACATTTCGCTTGTTGGCCGAAGCGCGCGCCAAAGGACGTTGAACCAGGGACTCGACGTTTCTGCGTGTTCATGATATGTTTCTTTTATGAACATTCAGGCCCGGCCACATTTTCCAGACATTGCCCACCAGATTTGGGCCATGAAATATCGCTTTGCTGATGAGACGACCATTGAAGCAAGCTTTGCACGTGTGGCCAAGGCCGTTGCACGGGCTGAGCGCGAAGACGTGCGCGCGCACCATGAAGTTGCATTTTTTCAGGCGATGGCAGAGTTTCGGTTTTTGCCAGCGGGGCGGATTTTGGCGGGCGCTGGCACGGGCCGTGCCGTAACGCTGTTTAATTGCTTTGTCATGAACCGCATCGGCGATTCGATTTCCGAGATTTTTCAGAACCTGAATGAAGCTGCACAAACGCTGCAACAAGGGGGCGGCATTGGCCATGATTTTTCGACATTGCGGCCCAAGGGCGCGCCAGTGCTGGGGGTGGGGGCTGATGCATCTGGTCCCTTGAGCTTTATGGATGTGTGGGATTCGATGTGCCGCACAATCATGTCTGCAGGTGCAAGGCGCGGTGCCATGATGGGAACCTTGCGCTGCGACCACCCTGATATTGAAGCTTTTATCGCTGCCAAGCGCGACCCTGACAAATTGCGCAATTTCAATGTGTCTGTTTTGGTGACTGATGACTTTATGGCCGCTGTAAAGGCAGGTGCCGCATGGCCGCTGGTGTTTGGCGGGCGTGTTTTTAAGACCCTTATGGCGCGTGATCTTTGGCAACAGATCATGAAGGCGACTTATGACTTTGCAGAGCCTGGCGTTATTTTCATTGACCGGATCAATGCGCTTAATCCCCTGAATTATTCCGAGCAGATTTCTTCGACCAACCCTTGCGGCGAGCAACCCTTGCCGCCCTATGGCGCATGCCTGTTGGGATCATTGAATTTAACCCGCTTTGTGAAAGATCCTTTTTCTGAACGTGCTGAGCTTGATATTAAGGCTCTGGATGCCACGGCAAAAATCGCAGTGCGATTTTTGGACAATGTGATTGATGTTTCAAATTATCCTTTGCCGGCACAAAAGCTGGAAGCGCTTAACAAGCGCAGGCTGGGGCTCGGCATGACCGGTTTGGCTGATGCGTTGATGATGTGTGGCCTTCGCTATGGTTCTGCTGCTGCTGCGGCCAAGGCTGGCGCATGGGCTTCCACCATTCAGCGCGCAAGCTTGGAAGCCAGTGCTGCACTTGCTGCTGAGAAAGGATCTTTTCCGCTTTTCAAGGTGAATGACTATTTGGCAACAGCTTATGCAGCACGACTTTCTCAAGAGCATCGGGATCTGATTGCCAGGCAAGGTTTGCGCAATGGCCTTTTGACGTCAATTGCGCCCACGGGAACAATTTCACTTCTGGCCGGGAATGTGTCGAGCGGGATCGAGCCTGTTTTTAGCGCCAGCTATGAGCGCCGGATCAGGGATGCAACAGGTGAGCGAACGGAAACACTGGAAGATTATGCTGTCAAGTTTTGGCGCGAAACGGGTTCCAAGGGGTTGCCACAAGAACTGGTGACGGTTGATGATTTAAAACCCTCCGATCATTTGCGCATGCAGGCTGCAATTCAGCCCTTTATCGACAGTTCAATTTCGAAAACCATCAATGTACCAGAGAGTTTGGCGTTTGATGAGTTTGTTTCGGTTTATGAAAATGCCTATGGGTTGGGATTGAAGGGGTGCACCACTTTCAGGCCCAATGCCGTGACAGGCTCGATTCTTTCGATTGTCAAAAAGCCCGAAAACATCTGCCCGTCTTGCGGAAATGACAGTTTGATCCACCATGAAGGGTGCAAAACTTGCACATCTTGCGGGTTAGCGCTTTGCGGTTGACAGAGGCAGAAAAATGTTCTATGTTTGTTCCTATGCTGATTCAAGGTTTTCCCATTGCTCTCGACACGCCTCAAGAGGCCGACATGAAGAACAGGTTCTTCTATTGGCAGGGCGCTTCTGGTCGAAAATATATTCATTCGGTTTATGAGCTGGATGCGTGCCCGCCTTTGCCGGGGGCTGTTTATGTTGCTGTCAAGCGCTCAGGGTCTTTACGTGTTGCTGTGTCCGTCGGGCGTTTTGGCCCATTTTGGGATGGCACTTTGGGGCAACATGATTTGGCCCGGCTTGAAACCTTGGGCGTTGACGAAGTGCATGTGCACCTTTTGGCCAAGGGGCCCGAAAATGCAGAAACCATACGGGTTGATCTTGGCTCAGCGCTTGGAGAAATGCCGCAAAAATTTGGGCTGTGCGAACCAGACCAGTCATGGGTTCATGCTGCTGCTTGATCTGATGTAAGGGTCGAGTTTTTCGAGCTTTGCGTCATAGACGCCAAGTTCACGCAAATGCTGCAGGGTGTTTTTCACATATTCAATGCAGCTGCCCGACAGGCCATGGCCTTGGTTGACATAAACCATTATTTCTTCAATCGACATGTTGTGGGCGCATTGCTGGTGCTTGCGGTTTACGGCGTAAGTTACAGCGGGTACCGGATTTGGCAGGTGTTGCCCGTAAACTGTTTTGACCATCTCGCGGTAAACGCCCGTGATCATTTCTCGTTCACGCACATACGCTAAAACCTTTGGCCATTCTTCTGCTGCCACTTCATAGGCAGCACCTGCACAAGAGCCGCCGCGGTCCAGCCCAAAAACCAGCCCTGGCTTTTCAGCCGTGCCGCGATAATGGTGAGACAACACGCAAAGACGACGGTGAAATCCAGAAAGCCTGGCGGGCCTGACACTGAGATATTGGAAACCGGGCCGCCACATCAAAGATCCGTACGCAAAAATCCAGCGACAGTTTTCGGCTTCAGGATTAAACACAATTTGCATGTCTAGTCCTTTTTGGCGATGCGTCCAAAATTTGGTGCTGCGGTATCCTGGCCTGCGGCGATAATTTTCCGCCGCGCTTCACGCGCGCGCGAGAACAAGTTGAACAGGGTTTCACCATCGCCCCACCGCACAGCGCGTTGCAGAACCGAAAGTTCTTCCGAAAACCGACCCAGCATTTCAAGCACAGCATCCTTGTTGTTCAAGAATACATCGCGCCACATGGTAGGATCAGATGCGGCAATGCGGGTGAAATCACGAAATCCGCTGGCCGAATATTTGATCACTTCCGAATCTGTCACACTTTCAAGATCGGCAGCAGTTGCAACCGTTGTATAAGCAATCAGATGTGGCAAGTGGCTGGTGATTGCCAAAACCAGATCATGATGTTCTGCATCCATGATTTCAACATTTGAGCCTACACCCTTCCAGAAGGCCTCAAGCTTGGCGACCATTGTGGCGTCACTGCCTGCGACAGGTGTCAAGATGCACCAGCGGTTTTCAAACAAACTGGAAAAGCCAGAACGGGGCCCTGATTGTTCGGTGCCGGCAATTGGATGGCCTGGAATAAAGTGCACGCCTGTTGGAATGTGTGGCTGGCACTCGCGTATAATTGCACCTTTTACTGAACCCACATCCGTGACCATAGCGCCTGGTTGAAGCGACAAGCTAATATCAGCCAACAGAGCTGCACAAGCGCCAACCGGCACGCATAAAATAATCAAATCAGCATGGGCAACAGCCTCGGCTGAGGTTTCATGGACTGAATCACAAAGACCAATCTCTCTTGCTGTTGCTCTTGTAGCGGCGCTTTTGGCAAAGCCTGAAATATGGCCTGCCAGTTTATGTTCACGCATTGCATGACACAGCGAAGACCCAATCAGACCAAGGCCCAGGATGGCTACTTTTCCAAACATCACAGTCACTGCATGAATTCCGTCAACGCCTTCACAACAGCGCGGTTTGCTTCGTCTGTGCCAATGGAAATGCGCAAGGCATTGGGAAGACCGTAAGCGTCAACTTTACGAATTATGATGCCATTCTCTGCCAGAAAGTGATCAGCAGCACTGGCTTTCTGCGCATCGGAGAAATGAACAAGAACAAAGTTGGCCACACTGGGTGTCACTTTTAAGCCGAGTTTCAGGATTTCATCCGTGAGCCACTGCAACCCCTTCACATTGTGTGCGACCGCTTTTTCCAAATGTGCCGTATCGTTCAGTGCGGCAATTCCAGCTGCCATGGCAGGCGTGCTGACGTTGAATGGCGCCCTGATGCGGTTTAATACCTCGGCAATGGCGGGCGGACAATAGGCCCAGCCCAGTCTCACTCCTGCAAGCCCAAAAATCTTTGAAAATGTGCGTGTCATTACCACGTTGGACGCAGTTTCAACCAAAGCGATGCCACACTCATAATCTTCAGCCACCACATATTCCGCATAAGCACCATCCAGCACCAAAATCACATGCGAAGGCAGGCCCGCATGCAGGCGCTTTAAGGCGTCAACAGAAACATAGGTTCCGGTTGGATTGTTGGGGTTTGCAAGAAACACCATTTTGGTGCGCGGTGTTACGTGCAATAGAATTTCACCAACATCGGCCACAAAATCATGTTCAGTCGCCACAACGCCCGTGGCCCCGTTGGTGGCAATCACAATGGGGTAAACCAGAAATCCAAACTGGCTGTAAATAGCTTCATCGCCTGGTCCGAGATAAGCCTGAGCCAAAAGTTGCAGCAACTCATCAGAGCCCAAACCCCCGCAAACAATGTTGTCTGCCTTCAAGGCAAAGCGGGCTGCGATGGTTTTACGAAGTTCGCTTGAAGATCCGTCCGGGTAAAGAGCCAAGCCCTCATTGGCCTTTGCAGCATATGCTACAATTGCAGCTGGACTTGGCCCCAGAGGCGATTCATTCGATGACAGCTTGAATGTGTTCCCACCTTTGGGACTCGATTTTCCGGGCACATAAGCCTGAATTGACTCAATGCCTGATTTTGGTTTTGGACCAGAAGAAAAAGACGCCGCCATCAGTAGCCCTCAAGCGCCGACGTACAGCGACCTGCTATTTTCAACTTGAGAGAAGGATTGGACCGCCCAAGCCCCACCAGTGGCCCTTCATGTTCAAGCAGAAAACCGGGTAAGCTTGACAGGCGGAATTCGCCTATTTTCACCTGCCACACGGGCTGAGGCACAAAATCCCGCGGCAATTTTCCTGAACTCAGCACAAGGGTTTCATCGGCACCCGTGGCCTCGACCGGGGCATGGCCTAGCACGAGCAGTTTTGGAGCAGCATCTTCTTTAAGCATGGGCAAGGTTGCAATAATCTGGGCTTTTCCGGCTCTACCCGCCATAAAAGCCTCGGCCCAAGGCTGATCAGTTTCCACCACACAGATATCGCCTGGAGAGGCGTCGATTTGCAATAGTGCCTGTGCCTCATCGCGGTATTCTTCAACGGTGATGGACCCGAAATGATCGCGCAGTTTCAGCCTGTGCGAGATATTGGCATTCAGATGTTTGCTCAGATGCAACGTCATGGGAGATTGTCTCTGGGCCGATTCATTCAAGATCACGCGCCACAGCCGCACCACCAAATTGGCACTCAGGCCAGATTGCGCACCGCGCGCCAAAAGCCTGCGCAAAATATTGGTTTCACGGGTGGGGCGAAGGGGCAAGGCATAAGTCAATGGTTGATGTTTTTTTAACGATTGCACTTGTGATGTGATGGCAAATCTTTGCGTCACAAGTTCAAAAATCCGGTCATCAATATCGTCAATCTGCTGGCGCACCTCGTCCAGTGAGTGTCCTACAGGGGGTATTTTATCTTCAGAGTTCATTTCACAGTCCAAACGCCACCACGTGCCGCCACACACCCGTCATAAGGAAAACTTTCCAACTTGCAAAGCGTTAAGCTTTGCCATCATTGCGGCGCGAGGGTTGCGGCCTCGCCAGCAAGGCTGGCTTCAAGCGCAGCGCTGTGCGGAGCCGTTTTCGGCCAGAGGCATAGGCATAAACCTGCTTGGTGGCCGATGCCACCAGCACACCTGAAAAATGCCCCAATGCCGCAGCGCCAAACTTTTCCAACCCGCGTGACAGGTTCAATGCCGCACCTTTGCCCCAGGGCGGCATGAACAATGCACTCTCCAGACGGTCGAGCGAAAACTGGGCGTTGCGCAAGTTGCCTTGCAATTGCGCCCTCGAAAAAGGCTGGCCAAAGCCAAAGGGAGATGAATCCGACAGGGACCAAAGCCCGTGACGGTTGGGCACAATCACTACCACCTGGCCTTGCGGCGTGAGTACACGCCATATTTCTTCCAAAACATCCAAAGGTTCATCGGTAAATTCAAGAGCATGGATGATAAGGGCAACATCAACTGAATTATCGGGCAAAGGTAAATCATATTCATCGACCAAGGTGGATTTAACATCGCCATTCAATGGCCAATGCAGCACACCGCGCCTGGCCATCATAAAGGCCATGTGGTGCAGGGCAGGATCAAGATAGGGTGTGGCAAAGCCCAAACCCATCACCCGTAAATCATTCGTGTGGCCCAGAGTGGACACAAGCTTGGCCGCCACAAAGCGGTGGGTAGCTTTTCCCAAAGGACTGGCATAGAAGCTCTGCAGATCAACCACATTCATGATGACCCTTGTTAGCCCTGAATCGGGGGTTGGTCATCAAAGAAAGATTTAGGGTAAATTTCATGTCTCACATTGATATGCGCCAGTTCATGTGCCTGCACGACAATTATGGGCTCATTATCCACGACAGCGTAACAGGTGCCACGGCTTCCATCGATGCGCCAGATGCCGACGCCGTAGAAAAACAACTGAAGAAATTTGGGCGACAACTCACCCATATTTTTACCACGCATCATCATGATGATCATGTGCAAGGCAATTTGCAGTTGAAAGACTTGTTTGGCTGCAAGATCATCGGGCCCAGAGAAGAGGCGGACAGGATTCCGGGCATTGATATTGCGGTATCAGGCGGAGAGACTTTCATGTGGTCAAACCGTGAGGTTTTTGTGAATGCATGCCCCGGACACACGGCCGGGCATATTGCCTTTTCAATGCCTTCAGAATTTTCGCTATTTGCAGGCGACACGCTTTTTGCCATGGGCTGCGGGCGGGTGTTGGAGGGTACTCTTGAACAGATGTATCATTCCGTGAACCAGTTCAAAACCCTGTCGCCCAGCACCTATGTTTATTGTGGCCACGAATACACTGAAGCCAACTGTAAATTTGCATTGACCATTGAACCTGGCAATAGGCAATTGCAAAACCGTTTTCACCATGTGGCTGCAAAACGGGCGCGTGGTGAGATGACCTGCCCCACAACCATTGCGGAAGAATTGCAAACCAATCCTTATTTGCGCTGTGACAGCCCGGAAATTCGGGCAGTCTTGGGAATGCAGAGTGCAACTGATGCCGAGGTGTTTGCAGAAATCAGAACGCGCAAGAATGATTTCAAGGGCTAGATGTGAAGATCATATCCTTGGCAGCGATGATTGCGCCTGAAGTTATTAGCATACACGCAATCGCCAAAGGCCAGCTAGGTTTGGCATAGCCAGATGCAACCATGATCAAGGTCGACAACAAGGGTGCAGCGTAGGATGATGCGCCCAGAACCATAATATCACCATTTTTCAATCCAAAATCCCAAGCGTAAAAAGCCATACCCAATGGTAAAAATCCCAGAATAAAGATAGTTCCCCAATGAGTCAGTGACGTTGGCCAAACCGTGGTTTCAAGTGCAGCATGCAAAGCAAAAGCAACACATGCTGTAATCAGGCAAAAACCTGCAACAACGTCCGTTGGTATTTTTCCCATGCGCCGCGAGAGTACCGAATATCCCGACCAGATAAATGCACATGCCAGCGCCATGACATGACCAGGTTTTAATCCGTCCGAGAAGCCAAATTTGCCTCCGTTGGTGATGATCACAATGGCACCGGCCATTCCCAGAACAGCGCCAATACTGTGATTGAAGCGTAATTGTTCTCCTGGCAACAACGCGGCAAATAGCACAATCAGCAAGGGCCAGAGATAGGCAATGAGACTGGCTTCAACTGGAGGGACATTTTGAAGAGCGAAAAAATAGAGGCAGTGATAGACACACAAACCGAATGTGCCAACCAACCACACACGCCAGTTTTGACGCAAGGACCCAACAGCCTGTGGCCGCCACAGCCAGCTTGTAACACCTGTCAGGCCTCCAATCAAAAAACACATGGCCGTTAATTGAAAAGGTGGAACAGCGCCTGCCGCCGTGGATAAAAGTGCTAAAAAAGCCCACATGATGACGGCAGAAAAGCCAATGGCTGTTGCCTGATTTCGTGTCATTCAGCAACTTGAGGATTGCTGACCAAACGTTCCCCAAAAATGCTTAGTATAACAGCAAACATAATGATGCCGCCGCCAAGCAATGCCAACTGATCGGGAATTTCGCTGACAATAAGCCATGTCCAGAAAGGGTTGATGACAGCATCCAGCATGGCCAGAAGAGACAGCGTTATTGCCGAGACAGTTTTTGCGCCGAGGCCGTAAAAAATCAGGGGAATTGCCAACTGCAAGGGTCCCATCGCCATCAGATAGAGCATGCTGCGCAAATCAAGAGTGAACGCATTCATCGTGGTATTAGTCAAAATGCTGATCAGCCCACAACTGAGGAACATTAAAATGCCGCCCACGCAGATGGCGGGCATCACGTCATAATTGCGGTAGCGCCGCAGCAACAAGGTTTGCATTGCAAATGTAAACGGCACAGCCAGGCAGAACAATTGCCAAACCAGCGAGCCTTGCTGCAAGCCCCCATACACAATCGTCGTCATGCCCAGCAGGGCAATGAATGCTGCAATCCAAGCCACGGCTTTTGGCCTTTCACCGGTAATCCACGGGCTGAGCAAGCCGGTAAACAAGGGCGATGTTGCACCGATGACTGAAACCGTGGCGGTGCTGACTTTTGTAAGCGACAACACATAGAACGTTGTGCCCACGGCAAAAAATAGTGCTGAAAAAATCATGGCGGGTTTGGGAAGTTCGCTGAATTTTTGCGGCATCTTGCGACCATATGCAATGATCAGATAGGCCAGAAGTGCAATAGCTGCCCAATAGCCGCGCCAGCAATTGATTTGCCAAAAATTGAGATCGGGTAGAAGCCTTACAAATAGACCAGACAGGCTCCAACCCAAATTGGCGAGAAGTACATACAGAATTCCCGCGCCAAGCCCCTGTTTTGTTGCCGTCATTTGATCCCCGAATCAGAATAACAATATCAAAAGAAGGCCTTGCCACAAGTCGAATTAGGAATTTCGCAATCTGCGATTGAAAAATTGAATCATCCGCGCAGCTTTATATTATCGCTGTCATAGGGGCTTTCGCCAATCACTGTGGTTTTGAAAATCTTGTCCAGAATTTTGATTTCCAAGTGGTTGCCCAATTTTGCGTGTGCAGGCGTGACCATGGCCAGTGCCAGTGATGTGTTCAGCCGCCACCCAAAGCCGCCATTGGTGGCGCGGCCAATGAGTTTTCCATTTTCATAAATGGGCTCGGACCCGCGCGCATCAGAATGATCTGGCGTAATACCGTGAACTTCCATGGTAACGAAGTTCCAGTTGAGGCCTTTCTCGCGGCCCAAAACCAGAGCATCACGCCCGATGAATTGCCCCTTGTTGGGGTGCACAAACTTGTCCAGCCCAGATTCGTAAGCTGAATATTCAATCGAGAGTTCGCGCGGGATCAAGCGATAGGATTTTTCAATTGAAAGCGAGGACATGGCCTTGATGCCAAAGGGCTTGATGCCAAATTCTCGTCCTGCCTCCATCAATTGCGCAAAGAGACTGCCCTGATGTTCCACGTTCACGTGGAACTCATAGCCAAGCTCGCCTACAAAATTCACCCTCAGCACTGTCATGGCCAAAGTGCCCACATTGATTCTTTTGCCGGACAGCCATGGGAATGCTTCGTTCGAAAGATCAGCATCAGTTATCTTGGCGAGAAGTTTGCGTGCCATCGGGCCCGCCAAAACCAAAACACCTAAACGTTCGGTCCATGATTCAAACTTCACCGTGCCATCTGCAGGCAAAAGCTTTTTCATGCAGTCATGATCATGGCGCTCGAATGCCCCAGCTGACACCAGATAATAAACTTGTTCGCGCGCTTTGAACACCGTGAATTCGGCGCGCACGCCACCTGCTGGCGTGAGCAAATGGCAGAGTGCGACACGGCCTACTTTCTTTGGCATCTTGTTTGCCAAAACAGATTCGAGCCACGCTTCGGCGCCGGCACCTGTAATGAAACATTTGGCAAAGGCAGACATATCCTGAATGCCAACGCCGTTCATCACGTTCAAACATTCATCGCCCACAAATTTGAAATAATTTGAGCGGCGGAAGGACCATTTTTCTTTGATCTTGCCATTCACGGCAGGTGCATAATTATGGTTGGTCAATGTGTCTTGTTGATTGATCTCTGCGTCAGAGACTTCATAGTGGGCGGGTGCAAACCAGCCTGGCCGTTCCCAGCCATAAACCGAACCAAACACCGCACCCAGGTCTTTCATCTGGTCATGTACGGCGGTGCGCTTTAAGGGCCTGGCGGCGATGCGTTCTTCATCGGGAAAGTGCGGCGTGAAGACATTGGCATAAGCTTCCTCGTTTTTTTCCGTGAGGTAGCCTTTGGTGGCGTAGGGACCAAAACGGCGCGGGTCTACGCCCATCATATCAATGGTGGGTTCGCCACCCACAATCCATTCTGCCAGTTGCCAGCCTGCACCTCCTGCTGCAGTTACACCAAAGGAATGACCTTCATTGAGCCAGAAATTCTTTTTATCCCATGCAGGGCCAATGATAGGTGAGCCATCGGGCGTATAGGCGATCGCTCCATTGTAAACTTTCTTGATCCCCACTTCGCCAAAAGCTGGGACACGGGTGATTGCCGTTTCGATATAGGGTCCCAACCGATCAAGATCTTCCTGAAACAACTCATATTCGGATTGGTCTGATGGCCCATCAACATAACAAACGGGGGCACCCTTTTCATAAGGCCCCAGCAACAGTCCGCCGTTTTCCTCGCGCATATACCAGCTTGAATCAGCTTCGCGCAGCACGCCCATTTCAGGCAAACCTTCGGCCTGGCGCGCCTTGATCAGCGGATGAGGTTCGGTGACGATATATTGATGTTCAACCGGAATGACTGGAATATCAAGGCCCACCATGGCGCCCGTTTTGCGCGCGAAATTTCCCGAGCACGATACAATATGTTCGCAAGAGATGTGGCCTTGATCTGTTTTCACCAGCCATTCGCCTGAGGGCAATTGTTCAATCGCGGTCACTGACGTGTTTCGGTAAATCTCGGCCCCGCGAGACCGCGCACCTTTGGCCAGGGCTTGGGTGAGATCAGCTGGCTGGATATAACCATCATCTGGATGTTGGATAGCCCCGATGATTCCATCGATTTCGCAGAGAGGCCATATCTCCTTCAGCTGTGCTGGTGTCAGCATATTCACCTTTATGCCAAGCGTTTCAGCGATGCCGGCATAATACATAAATTCATCCCAGCGATCTTTTGTGCGGGCCAAGCGAATGTTCGACACTTTCTTGAAGCCCACAGACTGGCCAGTTTCAGCCTCCAACTCGCCATAAAGCTTAACTGAGTATTTGTGAATCTGGCCGACCGAATAAGACATATTAAAAAGCGGCAGCAAGCCAGCGGCATGCCATGTGGACCCTGATGTAAGCTCCTTGCGCTCCACAAGGACCACATCGCTCCAGCCCTTTTTGGCCAAATGATAAAGGGTTGAGACGCCCACCACGCCCCCACCGATGACGACGACTTTTGCTTTGCTCTTCATGGATGACACCCTTCGCAGATGATCTAGCATTAGTGAGCAAAACTCAACATGGGTGAAGGGCAAGCGACGGGGGTCAGTGTTTTTCCGACAGGCCCGAATGGTTGATGATGAAGGTGGCCAAGGCTTGAATATCATTTCGGTCAAACACCGGTACGGGGGCAGAGGTCTTGCCATTGGCCGCCACGGCCACAATGGTAGAATCTTCGCCAGCCAGCGCTGGGTGAGCGAGATTGATATTGCGCACTTCAATCTTGTCGTGCGTGTCGCGTTTGTAACCTTCGATGATCACCAGATCACACGGTGAGAGCTTAGCCAAAATTTCATCTAGCGCAGGTGGCGTGGTGCCGCGGAGTTCGTTCATGATTGCAAAGCGCTGTTGCGATACAATTGCTACCTCAGTGGCACCTGCCTTGCGGTGGCGAAAACTATCGCGGCCCTCATGGTCAATATCAAAATCGTGGTGGGCATGTTTCACAGTCGAGACTTTGTATCCAAGCCCCGTCAAATGCCGCACCAGTTTTTCCACCAGCGTGGTTTTGCCCGAATTTTTGAAGCCACACACACCCATAATGCGGGCCATTTAACGCACCTTGGGAAGCAGGGCCGTTGCGAGTTTCAAATCCGCAGGCGTGTTGATATTCATGAAAGGATCGTAAATTTCAGCGCGCCAATTCACTTTTACAGCACCTGACGCGGCAACCCAGTCTTGCACGCGGTTTGACGTTGTCATGGCGAGTGACAGTTGCGGTAAAAGCGAAACTGGCCAAAATCCGGTGAGGTAGTGGTCTTGGCCCTTTGAATTTGCAATGGCTGGCTTGGTGTTGCCCAATTTTTCCACAAGATCGTGCGGCAAAAATGGCGTGTCACAGGGCACCGTCACCACCGCATCATAGTTTTCCTCAACGGCATAGGTGAGTGCTGCGTGCAGTCCGGCCAGCGGCGTTTGCAATTCGGTTTCAATATCAGGCACAATATCGAGCTCAAGAAATTCCAGATTTTTGGTATCACCATTTGCGTTGATGATCACATCCTCTACCTGCGGCAAAAGACGGTCCACAACGCGCAGTATGAGTGATTTGCCGCCAAGTTTGATTAAGGCCTTGTCAGACCCCATGCGGGTTGATTTGCCCCCCGCGATGATGGCGGCGAGGATATTCATGCGTGCTTGTAAATGCGCTGCGGCGGCACGAAAACCTTGATTTCATCTCCGACGTGAACCTCACCCTCACGCTCTACCCATCCCGTGAAACCGCGCTTATGGGTTGCGGATTTGACAAAGAGCGGGCCTTTTTCGGGATAAGACTTGGCAATTACATCGGCCACTTGGCGGCAGGGCATATTTTCCATGTCAACCACGATCGTTGCACCTGAGGGAAACTGCAGGCGCGTGGACGGCGGCAGCAGTGTGAGATCCGGGATGCCTGATGTAACCATGTTGGCTCCAAGCCATGAGGCATTCATTTCCGGCAGTTGCATGGCGCTGGCAACCTCTGCCATTTCCTCGGCTGAAATCAGCGTCAGCTGACGTACATTGCGAATGACGGTTTTGCGTTTGTAGGTTTGTAAGGTTCGGCTGTCTGAAAGCCTGGTTTCGCCCGTGTGGCAATCGCCAACCGGGCCAGACAGCAAGAGTGTTACCGACTGGCGGATTTGCTTTTCAAATCCGTCATCGCGGTTGGCCGTGGAGAGCAGTTGCATCACCTTTCCGATGAATTTTGTTTTCGTGACCAATGACATGACTATCCTCCCGCCCAAAGCTTCATTATAGGTAAGGCCATGGACAATCGCCACCCGGAAACGACGCTTGATCTTTCTGGCCTGCTCTGCCCGCTGCCCGTTTTAAAGGCCCGCAAAAGGCTGGAGACTATGCCCAGTGGGTCTGAACTTGTGGTTCTGGCCACTGACCCGATGGCTGCAATCGACATGCCGCATTTTTGCGTTGAACAGGGGCATACATTGTTGTCGCAAGATCAGGCAGGCGAGACTTTAACATTCAGGATCAAACGAAAATGACTTATGACTTTGGTGCATTCAACAATTGGGGAACATTGAAAAAAGTGGCGGTACGCTCGCCTGCTTCGGCCTTTGTGTCGGATGCTAAAATTGATGCGGAATGGAAAGATTTGAATTTTCATTCGCGGCCTGATTTGCAGAACGCTTTTAAAGAATATGTGGTCGTTGAAAAAATCCTGAAAGCCACCGGCGCTGAAGTGATTGATCTGGGTGTTGGTGAAGGATTGACCCTTGACAGCCTTTATACACATGATGCTCTGGTCATTACACCCAAAGGCCTGGTGCGCCCGCGCATGGGCAAGCCCCAACGCCGCAATGAAGCTGCAGTGAATGGGGCGATGCTCGAAAAGCTTGGATTTCCGATCGCTGGAGAAATTACGGGTGAAGGCAAAATTGAAGGTGGTGATTTAGTCTGGATTGACAGGCATACGCTGCTTGCTGGTGTGGGCTATCGCACCAATCAAGAAGGCGTGCGCCAGCTGCAAGCCATCTGCGGACCGGATGTGCAGGTGATGTGGTTTGACATGCCGCATTACAAAGGCACGTCAGACGTTTTCCATTTGATGAGTTGTTTAAGCCCGCTCGATCATGATCTGGCGGCGGTTTACCAGCCTTTGATGGCGGCACGGCTTTTAGAGTTTCTGCTTTCACGCGGCATAAAATTTGTAGACGTGCCGGATTCAGAATTTGAAACGATGGGCTGCAATGTTCTGGCCATGGGCCCGCGCCATGCCATGATGGTGGCTGGAAACCCGCTCACCGAACAGCGCATGCGCGATGCAGGTGTAAAAGTTGAGGTGATCGAAGGGTATGACATCTGCCGTAAAGGCGAAGGCGGACCAACCTGCATGACGAGGCCTTTGGTGCGGGAGTGAATTGACACTTGGCAGCTGAGCGCTGACCTCGTCTGACAAAAGCATACAGGAGCGAGATTGATGGCCAGTGACAGAATCACCATTCGCGTCGAACCAGAGTTGAAGCAATGGTTTGAACAACATGCCAAACGCAAGGATCGTTCTGTGGGTTATGTGGTGACTCAGGCCATGGAGCAAACCAAGCGCTTATCTGAAGCTCGCGATCAAATGATCAGGGACGCGATGGCTGAGGCAGATTAGGGTGTGTTTGTTTCAGAGGAAGCCGTCCAAAAATGGATGGATTCGTGGGATTCAGAAAACGAGCTTCCGTTTCCAGAGCCAGATGTTTTTCTAAACCGCGCTTAACCGATGAAAGTCAGTTACCTCACCCAAGCTTTGCGCGACATCAATTGGGTGCGGAAACATTACAAAGACGTGTTTCCCGCTGGCCGTAGCAGTGCAAGATCGCAGCTGCAGAAAACCGAAAAACTGATTTCAGAACACCCGCTCGTGGGCCAACCCTCTGAAGTCGTGAGCGGCGCACGAGAGTTTCATATTTCACGAACGCCATTTACGTTTTTGTATCGGCTGCCGAAAGACCATATCGAAATTATGCGGGTGATCGATGGCCGGTCAATTGGGACCAAAGAGAACTCTCTGATGAGTTAAGACAAGCTGAGAGGCGCTTAAAACAACGTCTTCGTCTTCGCACTAAATCCAACCGTCACTCTGCCGTCGGCATGTTCAATCAGGGGTCTGCGGATGAGGGTGGTGTTCGCCAATGCAAGCTTTACCGCTTTGGCTTCTGTTACATCGGTCTTGTTAGCATCGGATAGCCCGCGCCACGTATAGCTGGCGCGGTTCAACAATTTTTCCCAACCGCCCACGGCCTTCATCCATGTTTTAACCTGATCAGCTGTTGGTTTATCAACAGAGTAATCCGTGAAATCAATTTTCACTTTTTTCTCATCCAAATAAGCCAAAGCATTTTGGCAGGTTGAGCATTTGGTTAGTCCGTAAGCTTTGAGTGCCATTTAATCACCTGTTCAAAGAAAGAGTTTTATCAGTAAACGCATCAGCGCCGCCGCTGATCTGGTCGGTGAAGGCCTTGAACAGGCCTTCGATTTCTGCCTTTTCAATATCCTTTACAATAAACACAAGACGCGTTTCAGCAAGGCCATCCGGCCAGTCTTTCAAGCGCACCGGCGGGTGGAATACATGTTGTACGCCGTGCACGGCGAGGGGACGTGTGGGATCATCGGAGGTTTTGATGAGACCTTTCATCCGCAGCATGTTGGGGCCGTGATAAGATGACAGCAGTTCAAAGAAAAGCTCCAACCCTTGTGGAGAAATGGGCCGTGTATCAGAAAACGCGAATGATCTGATATGCGCATCATGGCGCGATTTATCGTGATGTTGATGGGGTTTGTGCAAGGCCTCGTCATTCAACCAGCCTTGAACGTTCATGGTTTTTGTGGCGGGGTCAAACAACCCCATGGTAAAAAGTTTGGCGGCTGTGGCTTCGCCGCGATGTGTGGTCAGCAATCTTGCAGTGGGATTAAGCTTGCGCAGGCGGCCGATGATGGCAAACATTTTATCTTCGCCCGCCAGACCGTTCAGTAAATCCAGTTTGGTGAGCACAATGCGGTCTGCTACTGCCACTTGCTTTAGGGCCTCGGGATGAGCGTCCAGTGTTTCCCAGCCATTCACGCCGTCCACCACTGTGATCACACCCTCAAGCCGCAAGCGCTGCACCAGCAAATCATCGCGCATCAGCGCGTGAAGCACGGGTGCGGGATCGGCAAGCCCTGTGGTTTCAATCACGATACGGTCAAAGGCTTTAACAGTGCCCGCATCGCGGCGCGATAAGAGATCAGAAATCGTGACAATAAGATCGCCGCGGATGGTGCAGCACAGGCACCCCGAAGACAGTTCGACTATGTTGTCATCAGATTTTTCAACGAGCAAATGATCAATTCCAATTTCACCAAACTCATTGATGATCACGCAAGCATTGGCCAACATCTCTTCTTTCAGCATGCTGTTTAAAAGAGAGGTTTTGCCTGAGCCTAAAAATCCGGTCAGGATTGCGACAGGTATCGGGGTGCGATCAAGCATTAAAGTTTGGCTTTGACCCTGGATTTTTTGACAGTCTTTCGTGGCGGCGGTCGCTCGGTGTCAGAACCTTCATCGGTTGCGGCCTGAGGCAAAGTCGCTTCAGCAGGTGCGCTGGCTGCAATTTGGGTGACCAATTCATCTGGCAGAACATCGCATGTGGCACCATCAATGCGGTACTGGTTGCACATGGTCAGGCTTTGGGGCTGATCAAGATTCCAAAGCACCGCCGCAAAACCAGCGCCGCCCGGCATTTTAACAACACCGTGGCTGCCACCGGCATTAATGCCCGCTGGTGCAATCATCCGGCCCCGCAAGGCCATATCGGCTTTAACCAAAGTGTCATACGTGCCAAATGAAATGGCCCAGCCCGACATGTCACGCGCACTGACCAGAGATGTAGGCGGCCTGCCTTTGCACACGGCTGCCCCCATATCCGCTGGAACAATCGCACCATAAGACTGGTCTACAATTTCAGCCACTTTGCCTCGCGAAGGATCTGGCTGGAGGCTGAAACCCAGATCAAGAAGTTTTTTCGACGCTGCTGCGCGTTGTCCGCCATTGCGCGCACCCAGCACGACTGAAATCAACTGGCGGTTATCTTTCACAGCGGAGCCTACAAGATTGTAACCTGAGCTGCAGATAAAGCCCGTCTTCATGCCAACGGCCTCAGGCATGATGCGAATCAGACTGTTGTGATTTGAAAGTTTTCGTTTGCCGACGGTCACATAATCCTGGTTGAAATAATGTGCATGTTCCGGAAACTGGTTGATCAGCAAGGCTGCGATGATTCCAATGTCGCGTGCACTGGTGATTTGCCGTGGGTCAAACAAGCCGTTGGGATTTACAAAATGCGTTGCAGCCAATCCCAGATCTTTTGCAACAGCATTCATGTCTCTGGCAAAGCCGTCAATGGTGGCACCGCCTGCTTCGGCCAACACGTAAGCCATGTCATTGGCGGAATAAACCAGCATGGCTTGTAGAGCAAAATCCACCGTCACGTTTTTGCCAGCGGGCAATCCCAGTTTGCTGGCAGGCTGCGCATGCGCCAATTCCGAAATCGGAATTTCTTGGTCAAGGCGCAATTGGCCATCCTTGATCTTTTTAAAAATCACATAGGCGGTCATTAGTTTTGTAAGGGACGCCGGATACCACGGTTCGCCAGCGCGATCCTGACTGATCACCTCGCCGGTTTTTGCGTCAAACAGCAAAGACGGTCCGGCAGTGGTTTCAGCATGAGCCGAAGCACCCAACACTGCTGCCAGAAAAGACACACTTAATATTTTTAAAAATGACGTCACAAAATCCAGCCTGAGATCATGGTTGCCTTTATCCTGTCCGGAGCTAGCCTAACAGTTGGTGTTCCTCAACCTTATTTGCGGCATTAGATGGGCAGCCGCAGCAAGATTGAATTATTTTGGCCAGATGGTGCCCTTGGAGGGACTTGAACCCCCACTCCTCTCGGAAACGGATTTTGAGTCCGTCGCGTCTACCATTCCACCACAAGGGCATAAGTTGGCACTCTCTAAGGCCATGAGCCTTGCGCCGTCAACCAGAAAGGCGCTTTAAACCATCAAATGATTAGGATTTCCGATTCGTTCTTTATCGATGAGCGCGATATCAGCGAAAGCTTCATGCGCGCGTCTGGTCCGGGCGGGCAGAATGTGAACAAGGTTTCAACTGCCGTTGAGCTGCGTTATGATGTCACAAAAGCGGGTTTGTCTGACGACGCAATGGCACGGCTGGAGGTTTTGGCAGGAAGATTGCTGACGCAAGACAAGATTTTAATCATTCAGGCACAGGAATTCAGGTCCCAAGAGCGCAACCGAAGTTTAGCACAGGATAAACTGGTGGCCTTGCTGCGAAAATCGTTGATCCGGCCCAAGCCCCGACGCCAAACGAAGCCAACCTACTCGTCCACGGTCAAACGCCTGGACTCGAAAATCAAACGCGGTCAAACCAAGGTGTTGCGCCGCAGTAAACCGGATATCGATTGAAGATGCTGCAAAAACTTTACGATTGGACACTGTCATTGGCGGCGCGAAAAAGTGCTGAAATGTGGTTGGCGTTGATTGCCTTTGTTGAGAGTTCGGTGTTTCTGGTTCCGGCTGACATTTTGTTTTTACCCATGGCCTTGGCCAAACCCCAGAAAGCCTACCGCTATGCCTTGGTTGCCACACTTGCATCAACGGCCGGGGGCATTGCTGGATATTATTTAGGTTATTTTGCTTACGAAGCTTTAGCAAAACCTGTCCTGGCTTCTTTTGGCGAATTGCAAAAGTTTGAACAGCTGAAATCATGCACCAGCAATGAAACGCTGCTGGTGCTGCTGGTCACCTCCGGCCTTGCGCATTTGCCGCCTATTAAAATTGTGACCATTTTGGCAGGGGTTGCGCAAATCAGCTTCGTGTTTTTCGTGCTGTCTTGCATTATAGCCCGGGGTGCACGGTTTTTTGCATTGGCTTGGGCGCTGCGACGCTATGGAGAGCAGATCAAGCATTTTATTGAGGCACGGTTGGGGTTAATTGCAGGGGTGGGTGCGGTCCTTGTGATTGTGCTTTATTTTGCAGTGAAATTTCTCGGGAGTTCAGGACATCTGACATGTTGAATGCTTTAAACCCGCGCCAAACACTGTTGATTATTTTTGCAGGCCTGCTCGCCGTCATTCTGGGGGCATTTGCGTTTGAGTATTTGGGGTATGCACCCTGTGAGCTTTGCCTGAAGCAGCGCTATGCCTATTATGCCGTCATTCCCTTGGCACTGGTCATGTCTTTTATGCCTGCCACTGTCCAGCGCCTTGGGCTCTATCTTGTTGCAGCCATAATGCTAGGCAGCATGATTTTTGGGATTTACCATTCAGGCGTTGAATGGAAATGGTGGCCGGGGCCAAACACGTGCACAGGGGGCATATTGTCAGGCGGATTACCCGATCTGACCAAGAAACCTGTCATGTGTGATGAACCCGCAATCAGGATCATCGGGCTTTCTCTTGCAGGATGGAATGCTATCATTTCAGCTGGAGTTGCGAGCTTCGCTTTTTGGAAGGCGCGCTAAACCAACCCTAGCCTTTTTTTGCTTTCCAGAAATTTTACAATTTCAGTGGCCGCTTCTTCGGCAGTTGAATGTGCTGTGTCAATGCGTAGTTCGGGATGCTCTGGTGCTTCATAGGGTGAGGAAATGCCGGTGAAGTTTCTAAGCTCGCCTTTCCTCGCCTTGGCGTAAAGGCCCTTGACATCGCGCTTTTCAGCTTCACTTAAGCTGGTGTCGATGTGAATTTCCATAAACTCATCTTTGCCGACCTGTTCGCGTGCCATCAATCGTTCAGACTTAAATGGCGAGATGAAAGACACCAGCGTGATGAGGCCTGCATCTGTCATCAGTTTTGCGACTTCGGCCACACGGCGGATATTTTCCACCCGGTCAGCATCGGTAAAGCCAAGATCACGGTTAAGGCCGTGGCGCACGTTGTCGCCATCCAACAAGTATGTGAGATGGCCTTTTGAATGAAGTTTTTTCTCCACCAGATTGGCGATGGTGGATTTGCCTGCCCCTGATAGACCTGTGAACCACAACACAGTGGGCTTTTGTTTGAGCAGACTGCCACGCGATGACTTGTTCACATCCATTGCTTGCCAGTGAATATTGGCGGCCCGGCGCAAAGCAAAATGAATGAGACCTAAACCTACGGTGGTGTTGGTGAAACGATCAATGATGATGAAAGACCCCAGCGCCTTGTTCTCTGTATAGGGCGTAAAAGCCAGCGGACCATCCAGTTCCAGATTGCACACGCCGATTTCGTTCAGCGTCAAGGTTTCAGCTGCGGTATGTTCCAAGGTGTTCACATTGATTTTATACTTGAGTTTATCAAGCGTGCCAGGCACGGTCTTGGTGCCGGCCTTGATGATATAGGCGCGACCCGGCAACATGGCTTCATCACCCATCCACAACAGTTCAACCTCAAATTGGCTGGAGACTTCGATGGGTGAATTGCCAGCGCAAATCACGTCGCCGCGGCTGGCATCAATTTCGTCTGCAAATGTTAATGTGACAGCCTGATCTGTGATGGCTTCTTGCAAGTCGCCATCATAACTCACAATTCGCGTCACCTTGGAGGTTTTACCAGATGGCAGAACTTTGATTGCATCACCCGGCTTAACTTTGCCACTGGCAATGGTGCCGGCAAAGCCGCGGAAGTTTTGATCGGGTCGGTTCACCCATTGCACGGGCATGCGAAATGGTTTGGCAGATTGATCTTCCCCCACTGGCACGGTTTCCAGAAAGCCCATGAGTGTTGGCCCTTGATACCATGGCATGTTGGCTGACCGATCAATGATATTGTCTCCTGCCAATGCAGAAGCAGGAATGACCGTAATATGTGCAGTGGTGCCGAGCTGTTTTGCAAAGGCGCGATAATCCGCTTCGATCTCATCGAATGTTTGGCGCTTGTAGTTGATCAAATCCATCTTGTTCACACAGACCACAAGATTTTTGATTCCAAGCAACGTTGCAATGAAAGAATGGCGGCGGGTTTGCGTGAGCACGCCCTTGCGCGCATCAATCAAGATGATTGCAAGTTCGGCAGTTGAGGCACCGGTGGCCATGTTTCTGGTGTATTGCTCATGACCTGGCGTATCGGCGACAATAAATTTGCGTTTTGATGTGGTGAATGCTCGGTACGCCACATCAATTGTTATGCCCTGCTCGCGTTCGGCGGCAAGGCCGTCCACCAACAAGGCAAAATCCAAGTTGCCACCTTGGGTTCCCAATTTTTTTGAATCTGCTTCCAAGGTGGCAAGTTGATCTTCAAACAGCATCTTTGATTCATAGAGCAACCGGCCAATAAGGGTGGATTTGCCATCATCAACCGAGCCGCATGTGATAAAGCGCAACAGGTCTTTGTTTTCCTGGGCGCTGAGGAAGGCATCAACGTCGCCTCCCTGATATTCGACAAAGCGGGTCATTAGAAATACCCTTCCTGTTTTTTCTTTTCCATGGACGCTGACTGGTCCTTGTCAATCACGCGGCCCTGGCGTTCAGAGCCAGTGGCAACCAACATTTCTTCAATGATATCCAGCAATGATGTGGCATTGGACTCGATGGCACCAGTCAGTGGATAACAGCCCAAGGTGCGGAAGCGGATTTTTTTCAATTGCGGCACTTCACCCGGCAGAAGGCGCATGCGGCTGTCTTCGACCATGATCAATTGACCATCGCGCTCCACAGTGGGGCGTTCATCGGCAAAGTAGAGCGGTACGATGGGAATATTCTCGCGGTGGATATATTGCCAGATGTCAAGCTCGGTCCAATTGGAGAGCGGAAAGACCCGGATCGACTCACCTTTGTTTTTGCGGGCGTTATAGAGGCTCCACAATTCGGGTCGTTGGTTTTTTGGGTCCCAGCGGTGCTTGGTATCTCTGAACGAAAAAATACGTTCCTTAGCGCGGGATTTTTCCTCGTCGCGGCGTGCACCGCCAAAAGCGGCATCAAAACCATATTTATCGAGCGCCTGTTTCAGGCCCTCGGTTTTCATGATGTGGGTGTGCAACGCCGAGCCGTGATCAAACGGGTTAACATCCTTGGCAATGCCCTCGGGGTTGATGTGAACAATGAGATCAAGGCCTAAATTTTTGGCCGTTTCGTCTCGCATCTTGTACATGTCACGAAATTTCCAGCGCGTGTCGATGTGCATCAACGGAAAGGGCGGCTTGGCCGGATAGAAGGCCTTCATGGCCAAATGCAACATGACAGCTGAATCTTTGCCGATCGAATACAGCATCACAGGTTTTTCACATTCGGCCGCCACTTCGCGGATAATATGAATAGATTCGGCTTCAAGTTTTTCCAAGTGGGTCATACGGTGCGGGGCAATCATGGGCTTGGGCATGTCAGATGGTCCTTGGGCTGCAATCCAGCTGCGGATTTTATCAATGGTGCGGGTGGAAGGCGACCGGCCTTTGCGCAAGTCAAAGACAAAAGAAGGGTCGCCCAAAGCCTGTTTGCCGAGGGCAGTAGGATCAATGGCAGATTTTACCATAAATGCTTCGATTTCCGCGAGAAAAGTACTAGCCGAGTTATCCATGGATAGGTTTTACCCTATTTTTCTGGTCTTGTCGAGATATGAAAAGGATATATCCTCTTTAGCGGCAGCTGCTCTCAAGTTGCGCGACAATCGACTTAATGCAATTGTGCAGCTTGTCGTTCTTAACAGCAGAGATATTGAGGCGTGCAATATCTCAGGCGGTTAGTTTTTTCATTTCAATTCTAACAAAAGCACAGAGTAATTTTGCTAGAAATTAATTATCATCATCCGTACATCGCAAAGGAAATATGAATTGAAATATTCGGCCATTTTATTTTATCTAACCGCCTGTCTCATCTCTACCGCTACTCTTGCCCAAGTGAAAATGGACGGTCAATTTGTAGCCTCCAAGGCCTGCCCTGCTGTTGTGTCGATTAAGAAAGGCACGAACCCAGACAACGCGACAATCGAAGCCGGCAAATCTTATCGGTTGCTCGGCAAAAACAAAGATCAAGAATCGCATTATTGGATTGAGGTGCCTGCAGCCACTCCTTTGCAGCGCTGGGTGGCCGTTGGATGTGGATCGACGAATGGAACAGAGGCCAGTGCCGCAACCGGCGGTGGGGCCGCAGTCAACACGCCGGACGGTACTGTAAAGGCTAAGCCAAAACCAAAAGGCCCAAAAGATGGCGTGCCATTCTTTGTTTTAGCCTTGAGCTGGGAACCGGCCTTCTGTGAAACCATGAGAGCCAAGACGGAATGCAAAAACCAGACACCCGCCAGTTATGAAGCCTCGCATTTTTCTTTGCACGGGCTTTGGCCGCAACCCAGGCGTAATGTGTTTTGTGGCGTGGACCGTGCTACAGCGGCTCTGGATGACCAGCACAAATGGGAGCAATTGCCCGCACCGCAGTTGAGTGCAGAAACCAAAGCGGCTTTGGACAAAGTGATGCCCGGCACGCAATCTGTTCTTGAGCGGCATGAATGGATTAAACATGGTACGTGTTACCCTGCAGGCAATGCCGAAACGTTTTTCAAAGATCAAATTCGCTTGGTGAATGACGTAAATTCTTCTTTCGTGCAGGCGTTTATGGCCGCAAATATTGGCAAGAAAATTCAGACTGCTGAATTACGCGCCAAGTTTGATGCAGCCTACGGTGTAGGTGCAGGTGAAAGGGTGCGCGTGTCTTGCAGCAAGGATGGATTGATCAGTGAACTGACGATTGGATTGAAGGGCGACATTTCCTCCGGTGCAAGCTTGAAGGATTTGATTGCAGCATCGGAAACAACTGATGCAGGCTGCCCTGCTGGCGTGGTGGATGCGGTTAACTGAGAGAATTAGCCAGGTTGCTAATGCGGTTTGCAGCTTCTGCCACTTGCTTTTCATCCACAGTCAAAGCAACGCGCAAGTGTCCCGCACCACAAGAGCCGAAACTCTCGCCAGGCATGGTGACTACGCCATGGTTAGCCAGCAACTTCCTTGCAAAAGCTTCACCCGATAGACCTGTCTTTCGCACATCAACCATGACGAACATGCCGCCTTCGGGCATTTTTGCTGTAATGGACTTGCAAGATTTCAAACCTTCGACGAGAACTTTGGCGCGGGTTTGATAGGCCGCACGCATCATATCGATTTCGGGAAAATGCGTATCCAGTGCGAAGGCCGTAGCATCTTCCAAAAAAGCTTGGCTGCCGAACAGCATGGATTCACTGATTGAAAGTGCACGCGCACAAAAATCTTCGGACGCTGCAATCCAGCCGCAGCGAAATCCTGGTAAGGCATGGGACTTTGAAATTGATGACGTAACGATCGTGCGGTCTTCTAAATCTTTGTCAAAAAATGGCGAGGTGAAGACATGATTGCCATAGATGATGGTCGCATAAACTTCATCAGAGACGATCCAAAGATCATGTTTCTTGCAAAGTGCTCCTATTGCGGCAATTTCATCACGCGTGAAGACAGCACCTGTTGGGTTGCTGGGTGAATTTAAAAGCAAGGCTTTGGTTCGCGGTGTAATTGCCGCTTCGAGGGCTGCAATGTTGGGGTGAAAACCATTATCAGGATCGAGCGGTACCGGCACAGGTCTGCCGCCCGGTGCTGCAATCACGCCTTCATACGTTGCATAGTAAGGGTCAAGCAGCAGCACTTCATCGCCTTCATCTAAAATTGACATGAAGGCAATGAACAGAGCTGTTTGGGTTCCGGGCAAAAACAAAAACTGGTTGGCGTTGATAGGGCGGCCTGTTTGTTTGGTGTAATGGCGGGATAATGCTTCGCGCACTGAAAGTTCACCATTGCCAGCGGAATAGTGCAAGCGACCAGGGCGCATTTGTTTTTTGGCTTCCTGCAATATCGCTTCTGGCGGAGCGGCATCAGGTTCGCCGATCGATAGAAAAATAAGCTTTTCTCCTTTGGCAGCACGCTGGCGTCCTTCAATGTGCACAGCCCATTTTTCAGACCCAAGGCCAGACAGGCGCTCGGCAATTTTAGCAAGTTTCATTCCGGTACTTTTTCTTTCGCTATTTGGGATATGCTGACATAGTCGGTTTTACCGGATCCTAACAACGGCATTTTTTCAATTTGAAAAATAGTTTTGGGAATCATCAAATCGGCAACGCCCAAGCTTTTCAATCCATCTGCAATGCTTTTGCGATCGGGTTTGGCAAGCGTGGTGAACATCACCAATTGCTCGCCCCTCCTTTTATCGGAGACAGCAACCACGGCATGGCCCAATTCCGGGTAAAGCAGCTGAAGCTTTGCCTCAATCATGGTGAGCGACACCATTTCGCCTGCTATTTTGGCAAAGCGCTTGGCCCGGCCCAGAATAGTAATAAAGCGGTAGTCATCAACACTCACAATATCGCCTGTGTCATACCACCCTCCCGGTGGGGCTTCGATGACACCTGGATTATCGGCGCGTAGATACCCCATCATTATGTTGGGGCCCTTCACATAAAGCCTGCCACCTTCAGCGATGCCGGGTACTGGTTCCAGCTTATAATCAATGCCATCAAGTAACCGCCCCACTGATCCTGAGCGATAATGCATGGGTGTGTTGACCGAAACGACCGGCGAACATTCTGTGGCTCCATAGCCTTCCATGATACGGAGGCCGAATTTTTCCATCCAGATTTCGCGGGTTTCGGGCTTGACCCGTTCGGCTCCCGCCACCACAAAGCGCATGTTGAAGAAATCATAATTATGCGCGTTCTTGGCATAGCCTGTCAGGAATGTGTCTGTCCCGAAGAGGACTGTTGAATTTGTGTCGTAACACATTTCAGGAACAATTTTGTAATGCAGGGGCGAGGGATAGAGAAATGAATTGACGCCGCCGAGCAAGGGCAAAAGCAAGCCGCCTGTCAGGCCAAAGGAATGAAACACCGGCATGGCATTGAAAACCTTGTCCATGGGCGTGAAGGGAATGCGCGCCGCCACTTGCAGCCAGTTGGAATTCAGATTTCTATGCGAAAGCACAACCCCTTTGGGAAGGCCTTCGGAGCCAGATGTGAAAAGTGTCACTGCCGCTTCATTGGGATTTTTAGCAGCGCCAGCATTCCGCAGAGCAACACCCGGGGCAAGTTTGGTCCAAAGGCCATAGAGCTTGTCGCCCAATGCGATAGAATCGCGCACGTCCTCCAGATAAATGATCTTGCATTTTTGTTCCAGAAATTTGAGGTCATCTTGCATTTCGGCAGCCTCAATGAATTTGCGGCTGGTCACAATGCTGCGCACTTCTGCTGCGGTGCAAGCCGCTGCCATGTTCACTGCACCGGTTGAGAAATTGAGCAAGGCTGGAACACGGCCCGTGGCAAGCAACCCAAAAAATGCAAGCGCACTGCCAATGGCATTTGGCATGAGAACACCTACATTCTTGTGGCCAGGCGTAAGCTCTGCCAGTTTGCGGCCCAGAACCAGGCTGCCTGTTACAATTTTATCATAGGTGATGGGCTTTCTCTGGATGTCTTCAATAATCTCTCGTTTGCCGCCATGGGTGGCCTGCGCATCCAGCAAAGATTGCCACAAGGTGCGGTCCATGTTCGAGGTTTGAAACATCATGTCGGCCATCACATCATAGAGTTTTTCAGCCTGATGTTCCCGCAGATTTGCCCCTTTCAAACCTTCTGGTGCCGTAAATTTGACAGGTGGCAGAAAAGTGAGAGTAATCTTTGGGAACCACTGCAGGCGTAATTTTCCACGCATCATGGAGAAGGGTGAAAATTGCGCGCCTGAAATGCGCACAGGCACCACATTGGCACCTGCCATTTGCGCGATTGCCGCCGGACCTTCGTAAACTTTCATCAGCGCGCCAGTCACCGTGATACGACCTTCCGGAAAGATGACAACTTTCTGGTTGTGCTTCATGCGGTCCACCAGGGTGCGAAGGGCCATGGGATTGGTGGGATCGATGGGGCACATATCGTATAAAATGAATGCGGGCTTAACCCACCACGCTTTAGCCATATGCGTGTTGATGGCAAAGGCCGCGCGCTCTGGCAGAAAGACAGACAGCAACGGACCATCAAGAAAAGACGTGTGATTGGGCACGATCAAAGCCTTGCGTCCTGCGGCTCTATAATGCTCTAGCCCTTTGACTTCGACGCGGTAGAGCAAGCGGAACAGACCTTTGATGGTGCTTGCAAACATAGTCTGTGGAAATTTAATGATCAGGTAAAGGGCCACAAAGGCATTTACGATTCCCAGCAAAACATAAATTGCGCGCACTGAAATGCCTTGGCTGTACAACACACCAGATAGTACCGTTGCCGCAATCATAAAAATGGCATTGACAATGTTGTTGGCACCGATGATGCGCGCACGGCGATAATAAGGGGTCCGCGATTGGGCGATGGCATAGAGCGGCACCACAAAAAGACCTGAGCAAAAGGCAACGGCTGCCAAATCAAACATGGCGCGAAGGCCAGAAAAACTTGTGAGAATTTGTGAAATTCCCATTAATTCAGAACCTTGTGCCATGGCCGCCACGCTGCCACTGGCAAAGTAAAGATCAACAATGAACACGCTCATCAGCACTGCGGCCAAGGGTACATATTTTACCGTCACCTTGCCATCCAGTAATCTGTTGCAATAAACGGATCCCAATCCGGTGGCCACACTGAACACGGCCATGATAATGGGGCCAAATTGTTCAGTGGCATGCAGATCATTTTTATTGAACACCAGAATTTGCGTCAGGAACACCACTCCCAAAAACCAAAACCACGAGATGCCTAAAATCGCCAGAAACACGTCGCGCTTTTCAGCAGCTTGCTTCATCACAATCCAGGTTTCGGAAATGATGTTATAATTGATTTTCATGTCAGGCTGCGCCGAAGGTGCAGGCGGCATGGCCCACGCTGCGCCATATGCGATGATGGCGAGCGAGACCATGGCAATTGCCACGTAGTGAGTTCCGGTGGGGTGCAATATTAATGTGGTGCCCAAGATCGTGCCCAGCAGAACGGAAATGAATGTGCCCATTTCAATCATGCCATTGCCGCCCAGCAATTCTTCCTTGCGCAAATATTGTGGCAGAATGGAATATTTTATCGGACCAAAAAACGAGGATTGAACGCCCGCAAGAAAAACACAGAACAGCTGCAAGTTCACGTTGTTTGAAAATAGGGAATAGCTGGCCAAGCTGACAATTCCAATTTCAGCAAGCTTGATGCGCCGCGCAATCAGGGCCTTGTCATATTTATCAGCAAGCTGGCCCGCAAAGGCAGAGAATAGAAAAAACGGCAGGATCAAAAGACCGGCGGATAAAGTGTTGGTGAATTCCGGGTTGGGCACCAATTCACGGCTCAGCACGTTGATGAACAACATGGACAGCGCAGAACGAAACACATTGTCGTTAAACGCTCCAATGGCTTGCGCCACGAACAATGGCAGAAAGCGTTTGGTTTTCAAAAGTGCGAATTGGCTGTGGCCGCTCATGTTCTATCCTTGGCTTATAAATTTAGCATGGCATTGATGATATGCCTGGTCGTGATGTGATTGGAGCTTAAGTGTTTGGCACCTGCCACCTTAAGGTCTTCTAAACGCTTTTGAGATGTGCTGAAACCGATGAAATGCACACCGTGCAGGAGCCCAGCTTCAACATCGTTCAGATTATCGCCAATATAGACAATGCGGGATTTTGGCAGGTTCACAATATTAAGTGCTCGACTTAAAATTTCGTGCTTGTGTCCACCGCCATCTGCGCCAAACGCGCAAGTTTCTACATAAGGCCATAGGCCTGCTTGCGCGAGGCGCAACTCTGCTGCTTGGCGGAAATTGGCTGTGGCAATGCCCAGGGTGACATGTTCTGCCAAACCTTGCAGAAGCTTGCCCGCCCCTTCAATCTCAACTGTATTTCTTGATAAGTCTGGGAGCCTTTCATCAAACGGCGCAGTGTGGCTTTCGAACGCATGACGGTTCTGGAGCATGACGCGCAGGAGAGATAGATATTGTTGCGTGATTTTCTCATGATCTTTGATGTTCAGCTGTGCGCAAATTTCTTTGGTGATGTCTTCATCATTGCGGATTTTATAAGAATTCCAGTCGCGCGATAGTTTGCTCTCGTCACAATATTTGGCGAAGGGTCGAAAAAAAACGTCTTCTTCAGCCCGCGTCAATTCCAACAGCACGCCGTCAACATCAAAGATAACTGCGGCATCAGCCATGCACCATCCGAGGTGTCATTTCGATAAGTGTTGGTCCTTCCGCTGAGAGTGCGGCAGTGATGGCAAGACCCAAAGCTTTCAAATTTTCCGGGCGTTCAGCGCGTGCACCATAGGCGCGTGCCAGCATTTGAAAATCAGGGTTCTGCAAGGTTACAGCATTGGGTTGAATGCCTTTACCCACCATATCGTCGCGAATTTGACCCAAGGCATCATTGTTCCATAGCAAAATGATGAGTGGCAATTTATGTTCAACGGCTGTGCCCAATTCATTGAGCGTATATTGCAAGCCATAATCGCCTACCAATGCGGCCACAGGGGTTTTGCCCACGCCAAATTTAGCGCCGATTGCAGCCGGAAGTGCAAAGCCTAAAGTACCAAAGCCAACGGGATGAATCCACGTGCGCGGATTGTAAACCGGAAAAATTTCATTTGCAGCATAGGCAATCTGGGTCATGTCTGAGGCTATAACGGTTTCTTCCGGCAGATGATCACGGATAACGCTCAACACTTGCGCCAGTGTCTTTCGCAAGGGAGTTTCAATTGTCGGGGGTGCGCTTTGACTTTGCGTTTTGTGTTCGCTCAAAAGTTCATCTAGCTGTTTGAGCGTTACGGCGGCGTCTCCTAAAATTGCGATTTCAGCATGGTGCGGGCGAGCGAGACTATCTGGATCGATGTCGATGCGGATCAAATTTTTAGTGATTGCAAAACCGGTATTCCAGAAATCAGTTTCCGAAAGTTCAGATCCAACGCATAAAATTGCACCAGACTCTGACAGAATTTTTTGAGTTTCGGGATAACCCAAAAGATAACCCCAGCACAGCGGGTGATCAGCGCGAACGGCACCTTTTCCTGCAGTTGTCGTCAAGATGGGGCAACCCAGTTTTTGGGCAATGCGTAAAGCACTATGACCAGCCTGCAACGCGCCACCGCCCAAGATGATGAGAGGCTTCTTGGCTGTTTGAAGTTTTTTGGCTGCGGCAATGATTTGAGTTGGCGAAGCGTTCGGGCGTTCGGGGAGAGCTGTTGCAGTCCAGCCTGTGCCCGCCGCAACATTGAACAGATCAAGAGGAACCTCAAGATAAGAAGGCCGCGGCCTGGCACTGGCAAAGCGGGCAAATGCGCTGGCAATGGAGTTCTGCACGTCTTTGGCGGTGTAGGCGCGGGCGGCGTGCAAAGTAACTGACTTTGCAGCCTGGTGTTGGCTGATCATTTCATGCAAGCGACCGCGCCCTTGCGCACTTTCGGCAATATCAAGTGCCGATGAGATAACCAGTATATTGCTTGAATCTGACCATGCCTGGCCCATCGGCGTCAGGATATTGAGAAGGCCTGGGCCCGTAATGGTAAAACACACACCAGGCTTTCCGGTGGCGCGCGCATAACCATCGGCCATGAAGCCAGCACCTTGCTCGTGACGCGAGAGGATGTGGGTGATCTTGGAGCGGGGCAAGGCCCTGTACATTTCCACATTGTGCACACCGGGAATGCCGAAGATGGTGTCCACTCCATAAGCTTCGAGCAAGCCCACCAGAGCTTCACCAACAGATGTTTCAGGGCGGTTGGGCATCTCTTACCTCAAACGTTGGGGGTGAATATGAGCCATGTTCAGACCCGCATCTGAAACATCATTTGGAATTGGTTGCTGCATTAGCATTGCTGCTGCTGTGCGTGCGAGGGCCGGAGCCGATTGGATGCCATAGCCGCCTTGACCTACCAGCCAGAAAAACCCCTCCGTAGACGGATCAAATCCCACGACGGGATTTCCATCAGGCGCAAAGGTTCTAAGACCACCCCATGAATGATCAAGGTGAGTGACGTCCAAAGTGGTGGCATTCATCAGGCGCTCAACACCTTCGGCAATGGCCAAATCATCAGCATAGGCATCGTGCGGCTCTACGGGTGTTGCGTCAGCCGATGAGACGATCAATTTTCCGCTCTGTGGTTTTGCATACCAGGTTTCACCCATGTCGGTGACCATGGGCCAGTTGGTAAAACCGGGATAGTCAAGAACCTGCACCACACCAATTGAACGGCGCTTGGGTGTAAGACCTATTGCACTTACTCCTGCCATCACGGCGACCACATCGCCCCAGGCACCTGCGGCATTGACCACCACTGGTGCAGTGAAGGTTGCAGCGGGGGTTTTGATATCCCACTTGCCGTTGCTCTTGCTGATGGCTTTTACGGGAGACTGGGTGGATAATGTTCCGCCTGCGGCTTTGAACAGGCGCAAATAGCCACGGTGCAAAAGATCAACATCAAGATCGCCAGTGTAATTGTCAAGAAAACTGCGCTTGGCATAGCCTTGCCGGAGAACAGGATAAAGAGTGGTTGCTTCATCTTCTGAAATTTCTGCGAGATTGGCACTGTGAGCCAAAAGTTTTTGCGTAAAGTGTTGCTGACCTTCGGCTTCAAGAAACAAAGATGGCCGGTGAACGAGCAATGGTCCTTCGCTAAAACCGTGTGGTGGATTTTTGAAAAAGGAGGCGCTGGCTCTGGTCAAGGCCAACATGGGCGGAGGGCCATAGTTGGGCTCATAACTTGCGGCGGATCGGCCTGTCGTGTGATAGCCCGCTCGATCTTCCATTTCGAGAAGCACTGTCTTCTGGCTTTTCGCCAAATGGGCCGCAATTGATGCCCCGGCGATGCCTGCTCCTATCACGACAGTATCAAATTCACTCTGCATTTATAATTCTTATCTCATTTGACCACTTGGCAGCATAAAAATCTTCACTAAAGTGAACATAAAATCGAGGACCCCCAAAATGTCTGCTTTTAACCAGCCTGTTTCAGGTCTTGTCACGCCACGTTTTGGTGGCTTGGCGACCTTCTTTCGATTGCCGCATGTTTCCTTGGAGCAGGCTCTGGGCGTTGATATTGGTGTGGTGGGCATTCCATGGGATGGGGGCACCACAAATCGCCCGGGCCCGCGCCATGGGCCACGGCAAATGCGCGATCAATCTGCCATGGTCAGGCGCATGCATCAAACATCGCATGTGGTGCCTTATGATTTGGCCAATGTCGCTGATCTGGGAGATTGCCCGGTAAATCCTGCCAATGTGGAAGATGCTTTGACGAGAGTAGAAACATATTTCAAGGCCCTGGTGGCCAAAGGTATTCGCCCGCTGTCTGCAGGGGGTGACCACTTGTGTTCTCTGCCTGTGTTGCGGGCCATTGGTGCAAAGCGGCCTGTAGCCATGATCCATTTTGATGCGCACTCTGATTTGTACGACAGCTATTTCGGTGGCTTCAAATACACCCATGGCACGCCGTTCAAGCGGGCCATTGAGGAGGGCGTGCTCGACCCCAAGCGCACAATTCAAATCGGCCTTCGCGGATCAATGTATGACCTTGATGACTTTGCGTATGGTGAAAAAATGGGGGTTCGCATGGTGCGCATCGAAGAGGCCATGGAGAAAGGACCCAAAGCCATCATGGCCGAGGCGCGCAAGATTGTGGGCGATGATGAGGTTTACGTGAGCTTTGATATTGATATGCTGGACCCGGTTTATGCACCGGGCACAGGCACACCAGAGATTGGCGGCTTTACCACATTTCAGGCACAACAAATGCTGCGCGAGTTGCGCGGGCTTAACATTGTGGGAGCGGACGTGGTTGAAGTGTCGCCACCATTTGATCCTTCCGGCATGACGGCTTATGCCGGAACTGTTATGATGTTTGAAATCATGTGTTCAATGGCTGAGGCAGTGGCCAAGCGACGTTAATGACTGTGATTGCTTTTCCAACACGCCTTTTTATGCTTCGAACAGCACAAAAATTGCGCAAGAACATTTCAGAGTTGACCCCGATAAAAATGGTAGCACTTGTCTTGGTGCTCGGATTGCTTTCAGGACTTTCTATGCCGCCAATGGGTTTGTGGTGGATTTTATTTTTGACATTCCCAATTTTCGTAACCCTTGTGGGTTTGCGAGGTTCAGAAGAATTTCGTGTAGCTTTCCTCTGGGGCTGGCTTTTCGGTTTTGGGTATTTGCTTTGTGCGCTGCATTGGATTGGCTTTGCTTTTCTGGTGAATGCTGAAGATTTTTTGTGGATGATGCCCTTTGCGGTGGGTGGTTTAGCGACTGCCCTCGCCATTTATTGGGGTTTGGCCGTTGCAATTGCGCAGAAAGGCGTTCGTCGGGGAATGCCTGCGTTTTTGGTTTATCCACTTTGTATTGGCGTTGCTGAGTGGTTGCGCGGTCATTTGTTTACGGGATTTCCGTGGGCCGTTCCGGGGCTAGCCACTGATGCACTGGGAGGCGTTGAGCAACTGGCGTCAGTCATAGGCATGAATGGGTTGACGGTGATGATACTCCTATGGGCTGCAACGCCGCTGGGCCTTTTTGCCGAGGACAGGACAATTCGCATTTCCTCGCTTGTGATCTTGGCGGTCTTGCCATTGAGTTGGCTTTGGGGCGAATGGCGTATTTCGCAACATCCAACGCAATATCTTGACGGACAAGTTGTGCGTTTGGTGCAACCTAATTTTTCTCCAGATGATAAATGGCGCAACGATAATGCCCGCGCAATATTTGACGCGCTGATAAAATTATCAGGACAGGACGGTTCAGGAGCGGAGCCCACACTTATTGTGTGGCCTGAATCAATTGTGCCGTTTTTGATTGATGAGAGTGTTGATGGCAAAAAAGAACTTCGATCTTTTCTGGGTGGAAGAAAAATACTGTTAACTGGTGCTGTGCGTCGATCTTCACCGGATGTGATGATTGCGAAGTATTTTACCAGCATCTTGGCATTTGACGGACAAGCTCAGATTATAGGAATTTATGACAAGCGTCACCTGGTGCCAGGCGGCGAATATCTGCCCTTGGCTTGGCTGCTTGAACCCTTGGGGTTTCGTAAAGTTGTCAACGTGCCCGAGAGTTTCACCGAGGGTAGCGGACCGGGAGTGCTAACAATTTCAGGAGTGGGAAGAGTGGCCATGCAAATTTGTTATGAAGCTATTTTCCCGGCTTCAGTACCAAGTTGGGAAACAAGACCCGATTGGCTTTTGAATGTGACCAATGATGGCTGGTTTGGAAATTCTGCGGGGCCTTATCAACATATAGCGCAGCTGCGGATGAGAGCGATTGAACAAGGTGTTGGCGTTGTTCGTGTTGCCAATACAGGCGTAAGTGCCGTGCTTGACGCAACTGGAGGTTATTTGATACAATCTGAGGTAGGGCGTGTTGCGGTGCTTGATTCGCAAGTGCCAAAAGCCCTGGAGTGGACAGTGTTCTCGTTAATCGGAGATTTGGGAGTGTTGGTTGCTTTCAGTGTTTTGACCGGCCTTGCACTGTGGGCGGGCAGGATTTTCAAAGAGCCGAGGCTTAAACAAGTGGAAACGAAATTTTAACGCCAAAGCCAGCAATATGGAGTTGCGCTAGACTTTCTCCACACCGTTGGAGTATGTGTGGCGCTTAATACGGCAGTTATTACAGGCTGGGGGCGATAGTCTGAGGTATTTAAATGACACGGCGCGACCCTAATTATATCGATGTTCATGTTGGATCGCGCATTCGCATGCGCCGTCAACTTATCAATATGTCTCAGGAACGGCTTGGCGAGCTGTTAGGCATTACTTTTCAGCAGGTTCAAAAATACGAGAAAGGCTCAAATCGCATCAGCGCCAGCAGATTGTTTTATGCTGGAAAAACGCTCGGTGTTCCCATTCAGTTTTTTTATGATGGTTTGCCGGAACTTGATCAATCAGGCGGAATGGCTGAGGCAAGCCCCAGTGAACAAATTGCAGCAACCCTCATGGGGCCGGAGGCTTTGCAATTGGCTAAGGCGTTCAAGAATGCAGATTCTGAGCTTAAACTGCGTATGATTGCCAATCTTTCTCGTATGGTGGGCGATCCCAAACCCTAAGATTTGGTGTGCCGTCCGCACCAGTGGTCGCTGAGCAGAATTCCAGCTTTTGGCTTGACCTCATTTGCACAGACTGTCATGAAGGCCAACGGTATAAAGATTCCTTTATATAGATTATGCGTAACGGCATTCGGGAGCGGCAATGGCGAGAAGTTCATATTTATTTACAAGTGAATCGGTATCTGAAGGCCATCCTGACAAAGTCTGCGACCGTATTTCGGATGAGATTGTTGATTTGTTTTTTCGCGAAGCGATTGCCGAGGGCATGGACCCTTGGTCGGTCCGGGTTGCATGCGAAACCCTGGCCACGACAAACCGTATCGTGATTGCCGGTGAAACGCGTGGTCCAAAATCTGTGACCCACGAAAAGATTGCAGCTGTTGCGCGCAAAGCAATCAAAGACATTGGCTATGAGCAACAGGGGTTTCATTGGAATAATGCCACGATTGAAATTCTTCTGCATGAGCAATCTGCCGATATTGCGGTGGGTGTGGATTCTGCGGCGCATAAGGATGAAGGGGCTGGCGATCAAGGTATCATGTTTGGATATGCTTGCGATGAAACCCCGGATTTAATGCCCGCTCCCCTCTATTATTCTCAACGTATCCTGCAGCTGTTGGCAGAGGCGCGCCACTCTGGCGAGGCCAGCAAATTGGGGCCTGACTCCAAGAGCCAAGTGACTGTGAAGTATAAAAACGGCAAGCCTGTGGGGGCTGCGCAAATTGTGGTGTCACACCAACACATCGATGAGTCCATGACATCAGACGATGTTAAAAAACTGGTCGCACCCTATGTGAAAAAGGCGCTGCCCAAGGGCTGGATTACAAAAGACACGGTGTGGCATGTGAACCCGACCGGCAAGTTTTACGTTGGCGGACCTGATGGGGACGCTGGTTTGACAGGCCGAAAAATTATTGTCGATACCTATGGCGGTGCCGCTCCACACGGCGGTGGCGCATTTTCAGGCAAGGATCCAACCAAGGTTGACAGGTCAGCAGCCTATGCGGCGCGCTATCTGGCCAAGAACATTGTGGCAGCGAAACTTGCCAAAAAATGCACAATTCAACTGTCCTACGCCATTGGGGTTTCACAACCTCTTTCGGTTTATGTGGACACCCATGGCACGGGCAAAACCGATGATGCAAAGATCGAAAAAGCGCTGCGCAAGGTGATGGATTTGAGCCCACGAGGCATTCGCACGCATTTGGACCTCAACAAGCCCATTTACGCACGCACCTCATCCTATGGCCATTTTGGGCGCAAGCCTGATAAGGATGGCGGGTTTTCCTGGGAGAAAACCGACTTGGTGAAAGCTCTCAAGCTTGCGGTAAAGTGATACCAGACGTTCCGAAGTTTCAGTTTTACGGACGGCGCAAGGGGAAACCTTTGCGCCGTCACCATGTTGGGCTGATGGAAGACATGTTGCCAGATTTTGCTGTGTCTCTGGATGATCCACTGAAAGGTGCCGGCAACCGGTGCTGGCTGGAAATCGGATTTGGTGGGGGTGAACACCTTGCCCATCAGGCTGCACTCAACCCAGCCGTCACCCTCATAGGTGCCGAGGCCTATCTCAATGGTGTTGCAAAACTGATGGCGGACATAAAAGTGCGTGGGCTCCAAAATGTGCGGGTTCATTATGGCGATGCGCGCACTTTGCTGGAAGCCCTGCCAGACATGAGTTTCGAGCGCATCTATCTCCTTTATCCTGATCCATGGCCCAAGGCGCGGCAGAAAAAGCGGCGCTTTGTAAATGCAAAAAATCTTGCGCAAATTGCGCGGGTGCTGAAACCGCAGGGGCAATTTTGGTTTGCCAGCGATATTGAGGATTATGTGGACTGGACGCGTGAGCACGTGGCCTTGTCAAAACACCTCAATGAGGAGAGCGATCAGAGTCTTCCATTTGAAAATTGGACAAGAACGAGATACGAAACAAAAGCCGTGCGTGAGGGGCGGACCTCGACCTATTTGAGGTTTTGTAAACTTTAAGCTCTTTGTCCAGTTTTCAATTGCAATAGTCTTTAAACGAACATGAAATCACTGGCGCTCAAATGAATGGGTTGCAACCCTGTTATCGTTATTGAATCTTCTCCGTGTGAAACGACAACAGTGTTGGTATCATTGCCCGTGATAATAAATTCATTCAAATTGGTTGCAATGTTCGAATTTATTTGAATCATATCAAAACGATCTTCAAAATCGGTAATAACGTCATTCCCAAAATGCAATTGGGTGAAACTGAATGTATCATTTCCGGTCCCTCCAGTTAATATATCATTGCCGAGTCCGCCGTTGATGAAATCATCGCCACCGCGGCCGTTGATGTTATCTGCACCTGACGTACCAACGATATTGTCACCTCTTCGCGTGCCGTCAATTATGTTAAAAACAACGTTAGCATCATCGTTCAATATTGTCGCTGATGCGGTTGCGGTTCCCAAGGTTAATCCGGATGACATGTTGGATAGTGTCACGTTGAAAGTTTCATTGGTTTCAACAATTGTATCACCAGCTACAAACACGTGAATTGTCTTGGATGTTTCTCCAGCGGCAAAAACAATATTACCCGTTAGCGCGCCGGAAAAATCTGCCGCATTTGCGGCATTGCTACCGCTACCGGCCGCAGAATAAGTCAAAGTCTGCTGTGTTGATGAGGAAGTGTTGAGATTTACCGTGAAGCTGTAATCAGTAGTCCCGCTGTTACCTTCTGATGCACTGCTTGTCGCTGCGGAAATCGAAACTATAGACGTTGTCGGGGTGCTGCTTACATCGTCGTTTAAAATAATGGCATTTGCAATGGATGTTCCCAAAGTGAGGCCAGCAGACGCATTCGATAACGTTACCCCAAAGGTTTCATTGCTTTCAAAAGTTGTATCACCATTGACCAAAACATGAATTATCTTGCTTGTTTCACCGGCTGCAAAGATCACATTCCCGGTCAGTACCCCAGAAAAATCTCCGGTATTGGCAGCATTCACTCCGTTTCCAGCCACGGTATAGACAACAGTTTGTTGGGTCGAAGATGCAGCGTTAAGATTGATTGCGAAGCTGTAATCGGTTGCGCCGCTGTTACCTTCAGCTGCGCTGGTTGTAATAGTGGAAATTGAAACTGTTGAAGTGGGTGGAAGAGGAGCCGTCCCATTTTCCAGTTGCGCGGCAGTCTTGGTCACATCGCTGAATTGAAAGAATTCAACTCCAGTAATTGTGTCTGTGCCATCGGTGCCACCCGTTACCGTATATGTTTGTGTGTTTCTGTCATAACTTACAGCATAGCCTGAAAATGCGCCCGAAAAGATGGCCCTATCCGATCCATCACCGCCTATAATGGTGTCATTTCCTTGGCCACCCCGAATAGTGTCATCACCGCCACGCCCATTTATGTAGTCTGCACCTGAGGTTCCGACAATATTATCACCCCTGCGCGTGCCATCAATTAGATTGAACACCACAGGGTTATCATCATTCAAGATTGTAGCCGTTGCTGAGGCAGTTCCAAGCGTCAGTCCAGCAGATGCATTTGACAGTACTACTCCAAATGTTTCATTGGACTCAATAACTGTGTCACCGGCGACCAAAACGTGAATGGTCTTTGATAGTTCTCCTGCTGCAAAAACAACACTGCCGCTTAGCGCGCCTGAAAAATCTAAACTGTTGGCAGCACTTGCGCCGTTGCCAGCCACATTGTAGCTCACAGTCTGTTGTGTGGATGCAGCAGAGTTGAGACTTATCGTAAAGCTATAATCAGTTGTCCCACTATTTCCTTCGTTAGCACTGGCAGTCACGGCATAAACTGAAACTTGTGGATTAGAAGGGGTAGAATTCGATCCAGCTTCGAGTTGCGCTGCTGCCTTTGTCACGTCACTGAATTGGAAATTTTCAACGCCAGTTACGGAATCTATTCCGTCTGCTTGATTTGCAACAGTGAAGGTTTGCGTGTTGGCATTATAACTTACAGTATAGGTTGAGAATGCGCCGCTAAAAATTGCAGTATCTGTCCCGGTACCTCCGACGATGGTGTCATTGCCCATTCCACCCGTAAGCGTGTCGTCGCCACCACCACCTTTCAAAGTGTTATTGTAGGCATTGCCTAGAATCGTATCATTCCCGGCCCCCCCAACCGCATTTTCAATTAAAGTGGTGTAGGAAATCGAAATGTTATTTGTCATGCTGTTGCCCGAACAAAACGTTCCGGGCACCAAATTGATTGTGGAGGAAGTGCTCCATCCACTCAGATCAAGTGTATCATTGCCGCCTGCATCATAAATGCAGATGATTGGATTGAGATTGGTTGAGAAGTTGTAGATTCCGCCGCTTGTTGATCCCAGTGTTGAGTTGAACCCATATACAGTGTCAGTGTTCCGCGTATTTGTATCTGCGCCATAAATGGCCTGCATAGCCATGATGTCATTCATCATCGGTGTTTGAGGTGAATAGAGACGACCATCGGCAGCAACCCAATCTGCCCACATCACTTGCCCATTACCATCCCCAATGTTCGGACCGAAATAAGACATGATCGACAGCACTGTGCTGTCTTGGAAGCTAGAAGGTGTCCAGATTCCACTCCCATTGTAGTTTCCCATGTGATCCAGACCAAACGTATGGCCCAATTCATGGATCAAAGTGCCAAAGCCATACTCGCCAATCACGGGATTGCGGATATCAGCATAGTTAGGATTGAACCACACGGTGCCACCCGAGGGAAAATAGGCTTGCGCATAATCAACACCGACTGACGAATTGCCGAATTCAATATCGCTGCTGCTTTGAGTTGTTCTGACAAGTGTGTTGGAAATCAAGTCGTCCCACAAACCGATAGCAACAATTGCCTTGGCCTGTTGGTTGGCGTTGAAGGCTGTAAAACCGCTTGACTCGCTACCCCCTGTAAGGCCTGCCGTGCTTGTCGGGAAATTATAGGTGATCGTGGATGTGTTCCACTTTAATCCACTGTTCAGTTGAGCCAAAACTTGAGCATTTGTCCAATTTGCGGCTGGCATGTGTATTTCCCCAAAATTCGTTGCAGAATATCACCATCCTCTATCATCGAGGTGTTTAAGGGAGTGCGAAAAGAATATTGAAAATTTAATGCAAGTTTACAAAATCAACTTGTTTGTAAAAAAATTCTTAACAGGTTTGTTCAAAAAAATCGAAAACCAAACTGGCAGCCCCCACCAACCCAGAATTGCCGCCCAATTTGGCGCGGGCAATCTTTGTGTTTTTAAACGCTGCCATAGCCAATTTTTGGAACCTCGCATTCATTCCTTCAGAAAGCGCGTCAAACTGGTTGGATAAACCACCTCCCATGATGATGACATCCGGGCTGAACAAATGGGCCAGGCTGGTGAAGCCGGTGCCTAATATCTTGGCCTCCTCTGCAACCAGTTCTTGAGCAAGTTTATCCCCTGTCAGAGCTGCCGCAAATATGGCTTGGGTGTCTATTTCCCCATGTTTTAACACAAGACATGACGTTGGGCTTTTCTGTGCTGCTGTTTTGGCTCTGGTTACAAATGCAGGGCCTGCGCCATAGGCTTCAAAGCAACCCAAGCAGCCGCAATTGCAAGTTTCACCATCCGGCACCAGTATCATGTGCCCAATATGGCATGCCATGCCTTGCCTGCCGCGCACCACATGATTGTCGACAATCACGCCACCACCAATTCCGGTACTGACCGTGACATAAACCACATTGGCAAAGCCAACGCCTGCGCCATAGCGCCATTCTCCGATGGCTGCTGCAATAGCATCGTTTTCCAGGTGCACAGGCATGCGCAAGCGATTTTTAAGTTCATCCAACAACGGATAATTATCAAAGCCTTCTATGGTGGGGAGTGACAATGCAATGCCCAGCTTTGTGTCGAGCGGCCCCGGTGACGACACGCCAACACCCAAAAAATCAATTCCGCTGGCATTTTGTCTTATTGTGCTGACGACCACCTCGATCTGCTTTAGCACCGCGTCTGGACCCGCCTTGGCTTCTGTTGCCACTTCTGTCCGGTCCAAAATAGTTCCGTTCTGATCAACATGGGCCGCACGCACTTTGGTACCGCCGAGATCCACAGCGATCGCTTGCATCAGAGTGTTTTCAGCCATGCCATTCGCTCGCCCAGATCTGGTGCCGCAAAAGCCAGAGAGCCCAGCACCACAGTTTCAGCACCCGCTTTACGCAACAGGGGCACAGTCGTGTCACGAATGGCCCCGTCGGCGGCCAGCACAATCCGTTGCAGGGGCTTGTTTGAGACAATCAGTTTTTTGGCTGCTTCCAGACGTTGTGTAGCCCTATTATTCAGGCCTTGACCTTTAACGCCAATGGCTGTGCCCAGCAATGTGAGAAACCGCACGTGGGCCAAAAATGGCTTGGCTTTGGCAACTGGGGTTTCAACCCGCAAAACCAATCCGGCTGCAACACCATGTTTTTCCAACAGGTCCAAAGCTGCAGTGGCAATACTTTCATTTTCAACATGAAAGCTAATCAGGTCAGCTCCGGCAGCACAGAACTGTTCAATTTGTGTGAGCAGGATAGTGTCTGCCACCATGAGGTGAATGTGAATGGGTGTTTTTACCATTTTTTTGATTGCGGCAACAGCATCAGGAAAAAATAACAGAGCTGGTGCAAAATGACCGTCAGCTACGTCGATGTGCAAGATATCAGCATGAGGTGCAATGCGTTGCAGGTCATCAGCAAGCCGCACCAGATCTGCCGACCACATTGAAAACTCCGCAATCAGATGTGTATGGGGAAGGTGATCAATCCAGTCTTTTATGTGTGTCATGATATGTCCATTATGAAAGCTCAAAATCTGCCGCAATGGCAGTTGATTTGAGAAACTGAGCAACACTTGCAGCTTCTTCAGATTTTAGACCATGTGTTATCATGGGCCCATTGAAACCAGAAGCTTTCAGGACACGGAAATAATGTGCATAGTCCAGACAGCCTTGGCCAGCAGTGGTAAACGCGCCATTGGGCAAGCGGTCTTTGGCATGTGCCATGATAATATGTTCAGACAACTCGCCCAAGGCGTGGGAGATAATTTCGTGCTGTTCTACGATTGATCCTGTCTCAAAAAGATTTGCGGCATCAAAAACAATTTTTAAGCGTGGACTTTGCATGTCGCTGATCAGCTGTTTTGCTTTTGCGGCAGAGCTCACAACATTGCCCAGTTCTGGTTCGACACCTAGAAAAACATCATAACGATCGGCAATGGCAATTGCGAATTCGATCGATGTTCTGAGATCATGCCAAGCGTCCACCGAGCTGTTGTCTGGATGATGTCGCCACAGGTCTTCCCGGTCTCTGGTGCCGGTGCAGAGCGTTATGACACTGACCCCCATGGCGCTGCACTGTGAGGCCAATATTTCAAGACAGGCCAAGCCATGGTTTCGAAAAGTCACATCCGGGTGGATCATGTTATAAGTGCCCGAGACAGCAGAAAGTTTGACGCCCGTTTTTTTTACGGCGCTGGCAATCTCACGGGTTGTGCCGCTGTCAATGTTCTGCGGCAATGGCGGAAGTCCGGAGCAAGCCATGTTATATTGCGCGCAGCTGTATCCTGCATCATGTACGGATGCCAAAACCGAGCCGGGGTTTGTTCCCGCAAATGTCTTTGCAAAAATTCCGATTTGCATCAGAGACCGCCTGACACATCAGCGAGCATCACAGGTTTTCCAGTTTCAACCGAACGTGCAACCGCAACCATGGCCTGAACCGAAGCGATGCCATCTTCCACATCGGCCCCCTGCTGGGGGGTGCCATCCAGAATGGTACGGGCAAACCCTTCCAGTTGACGGCGATAAAAGTGGCCGTCAGCGCCAATCACGCGGTGGGTTGAGCTGTCAGCTTCACGGAAAATGTCAACTTCGCTCGATTTGTAATACCAAGGGTTATAGGTTTTACCGATGACGCTGCCATTCTTGCCGTAGATTTGAAAACCCTCGTGCCAATCCATGCGCACTGCCACAGTAAGATCGAGGTGACCCAAGGCGCCACTGGCAAATTGCACATCGACAAACCAGCAATGCATGCCGAAACGTTCAGAGAGTCTGGCATTCACGGCCAAGATCTCGCCTGCAAGATAGCGTGCCGTATCCAGCAGATGACAGCCGTGGGCGAGCATATAATAGCGGCGCAAATCTACTTTGGGATTTGCAGCGGGTTTGCGCGCCTGGGCACTGGTGACGATGAGGGGTTGAACCGCATCGGTCATCGCATAGCGATGTGTTGAATCGCAATACCAAGCCTTGAGCGCCACCATATCGCCCATCTCGGTGTCGACAAACGCTTTGGCCGATTGAAGGCCTTGGTCAAAGCGTTTCATGTGACCCACTTGAAAGACTTTACCTGATTTGCGAACCATGGCTTTCAGCTCAAGTGCTTCCTCAACCGTCAGCCCAACTGGCTTTTCGCACAGCACGTGTTTTCCGGCTTCTAAAGCCCGAATGGATGCTGGCACATGAAACGCATCAGAAGTTGCAATAATCACGGCATCCACCTCTGGATCAGCCAGCATCTTATCGTAATCATTGTAAGATTTTTTTGCACCGTGAGTGATCACCATCCGTTCGCGCAGATCATCAGCCACATCACAAATTGCATGAAGATCAGCATTGACCGCCTTGGTGCAGCTTTCAAAATGGGCGGCTTGTGCAATTTGGCCAGCGCCTAAAATGCCCACGCGCAGTCGCCTTTCGTTTTTGGCCACCATTCCTCTGTCCACTGTTGAAGCTTTGCATGAAGTACTTGATGTGGCTGGCAATAGAAAGAAAAAATGGTGCTTTGCGCCTTTCAATTGCTGTAAGACCTGCAACTCGGGAGAATTTGAATGACGGCAACTTTTCAGGCACCAAAGCTTAAAACCTATGACGTGGTGATTGTAGGAGGCGCCATGCTGGGGTCTTCGACTGCATGGTTTTTATCGCACAACCCTGATTTTAACGGCACAATTCTGGTGGTGGAACGGGACCCCAGCTATGAATTCAGTGCAACGGCGCACACCAACAGCTGCATTCGCCAGCAATTCAGTGCTGCCATCAATGTAAAAATTTCGCAATTTGGCGCAGATTTTGTAAAGAATTTTAAAACCCATATGGGTCCGGATGAGCGCCTGCCCCAGCCCACGATCCAGAGTTTTGGCTATTTGTATTTGGCTGATACAGAAAACTTTGCCAAGAGTTTGCAGGCCGCGCAAAAAGTGCAGACTGCAAATGGCGCTGGAACCAGGCACATGACAAGGGACGAGATTGCGGCTGCTTATCCGTTTTATCAGTTGGATGATATTATCGCGGGCAATCACAATCTGGTTGATGAAGGGTATTTCGATGGCGGTACTTTGTTTGATTGGTGGAAACGCAAAGCCCGGGAAAATGGTGTTGAGTATTGTCACAATGAAGTTGTGGCACTGGGCAAAAGCAGATTGGGCGACAAAATTGAAACCGTGACGCTGCAATCAGGCGATGTCATTTCGTGTGCGGTTGTGGTGAATTGTTCAGGACCTCGTGGTGCTCATACAGCGCGCATGGCGGGAATTGAAATTCCCATCGAGCCCCGCAAGCGCTTCAGCTTTGTGTTTGCGGCAGAACACAGGTTAGACCGCGACTTGCCGCTCACGATAGATCCCTCCGGCGTTCATGTGCGAACCGAGGGTCAATATTATTTGGCCGGCTGCCCCCCTGACAAAGACCCTGCCGTTGCGTTTGATGATTTTGAAATGGACCACGATATTTGGCAAGATAAAGTATGGCCAGCTGTTGCTGCACGCATTCCGCAATTTGAAGCGGTGAAGCTGGTGAATTCATGGGCCGGCCATTATGATTATAATGTGCTGGATCAGAATGCGATCATCGGCCCCCATACACATGTTGAGAATTTTATGTTTTGCAACGGGTTTTCGGGCCATGGGTTTCAGCAATCACCAGCCATGGGGCGTGGGCTTTCTGAATTGATTATTTATGGTGGCTTTCGCACGCTTGACCTTTCAGCCTTTGGGTATTTGCGCATTGAACGCCGTGAACCATTTTTGGAAACAGCGGTGATATGAAGAAAATCGTTCTCACAGGTGCTGCTGGCAGGCTTGGTTCTTATCTGCGTGAGCCGCTTTCCAAGTTGGCAGACTGTTTGGTGTCATCCGATATCCTTGTTGATATTGGCACGCTCATCGCAGGTGAAATCTATGTTCGGGCGGATTTGGAAAATTACGACGAAATTTTCAAACTTTTGAACGGGGCTGACATGGTTGTGCATTTTGGTGCGCACCCGGATGAAGCACCATTTGAGACTTTGCTTGGCCCAAATTTTATCGGTGCCTATAACATCTGGGAGGCTGCCTTTCAAAATGGGGTGCGGCGCGTGGTTTATGCCAGCTCAATCCATGCAGTGGGCATGTATGACAAGACTGATTTCCTTGGCCCTGATGTTCCGCACCGGCCTGATACCTTTTATGGTTTGGCCAAATGTTTTGCCGAAGATCTAGCGCGTATGTATTGGGACAAACGAGGGGTGGAGGCAGTTTGTCTTCGCATTATTTCATGTGCGCAGGTGACCAGTGCACGCGCACTTGGCACATGGCTTTCGTACGATGATCTGGTTCATTTAGTGGAGCAGGCGGTCAACACACCCATCACCGGGTTTACGATTGTTTACGGTGTGTCCAACAATGACAGGGTAGGGGTCGATAATTCCAAAGCTTCATTTCTGGGATACCGGCCAAAGGACAATGCCGAACAATTTGCCGAACACATTTTGCAAGATGCTCCATCGTCTGATCCTCATGACAAGGCCCAGATGCGTCATGGTGGGGCCTTTGCTTCTGTTGGCCTGGGGCAAAGCGGCAAGGCGCAGATGAACATTGTGGATGACCGCAAAAAATTTAAGTGATGTGGTTGATACGCTCCATGTATTGGGCAAGGGGCTTTATGTGGTTTAGCCACACTCTCAACATTTCAGGATCACGCGGGGCGGCATGAACGCCAGGCGCAAACTGTTTGTTCTGAACTGCTTCCACCGCAAAGGAAACGGGCATGGAAACAAGCCTGCCCATTGCTGTGCCACGATTATCACCCCATGCATCCATTGCCCAGGTTTCATGAAATGTCGGTGTGCCGGCGTTTTCTGCCTTCAGTGAAACGAAAAGAACAACACGGTCCGGCTCGCCTGGTGCATAGGAATTTTCCTTTACCAATTCTGCCGCCATCTCTGTCAGGCGCGCATCACCGGCAGGACCTTCAAGGGTTTCAATTTCTTGAAACACATGCGTCCAAGCTTTGGTCCAGCCCTTGAGGCGGATGGTGCCGCGCACAAAATTTTTCAAGTTCCAGTTTTTATCAAAATGGTAGTCAGCAATAAAAGGATAGCTGTCGCGGTTTGGATAGACTTCAAAACTCTCGGGCTCGGGCAATGGCGCATCGTAAGCGGTGATGGCATTCCATGGCCGGTCCACTTTCAGCTCCTTGAAATCACGCAAGCTGCGCGAGGGAGAGCGCAGCGCTTTTAACACGCCCTCGGGTGCCCAGCTGAATTTATACTTGAACGCATTGGCCATTTTGGGAATGCCACCACAATAGGAGGTGAAGCTTAGAATATTTTCGGCATCATAAGTTTGAGAGTTACGGTAACGCGCAACAAGATCATGGGCCATGAGATGATCAATGCCAGGGTCAAGGCCTACCTCGTTGATGGAGACAAGGCCTTTGTTTTTAAATTCAACATCCAGTGCTTTCATGTCCGGCGCGATGTAGGATGATGATACAAAGTTTGCATTTTTGGATAGGCAAGCTTTGGCAATGCTGATATGTTGAGTGGCTGGCAACATGGACACTGCAATGTCACCCGGTTGCAAAGCTTCCGTGAACGATTCAATCGTGTAGGGGCGAATATCGGCGGTCAGGCCTGCAACCACGTCGCGGGCGTTTTCAATGGTTCTATTCCACACCACAACTTTGTGCCCTGCATTTAAAAGCGTGCGCAAACCCGGGCCGGAGGACAAGCCCGTGCCGCACCAATGAATTGTCATTCTATTCTCCTTTAAAGTTTCGCTGTGTGCTGATCATAGTCTGCTTTGGCTCTCCCCCAAACTCCTGAACTCAAGTCATTCAGTGTGATAAGCGATGGTAGCAATTGTGCGGCATAATCTTCACTGCTTTCCACAGGTAAAAGCGATGGCAGATTGTCGATGGCTGTCACATCAAGTGGCGGATGATCATGCACACGCAAAACTGGTTCATTCCAATCCGTTGCACGATCATAAACTTTGATGGGCGAAAAATCTGAGGTGGGATCACATGCAATGTCGCCAATGACTGTCAGCACGCGAGGTGAGGTTTTCGCGGTGTCCGGCACAAACACGGGGCATCCCGGTTTGGCCAAGATGCAATTCAAAAATATGTCATGCTGGAGAATCTCTGGAAAAGGTCCACCAGATGCTGTCTCAACCATATCCCATTTTGTAGTGTTTAAGCCTAAGGATGCGCAAAGATCAAAAGCACCTGTGCCCACGCGTCCATTGGCGCCCACAATAATAGTCCTTGGACGCTTCAATATATTGAGTTCTCTCTCCAGTTCCAGAAGCAACACATCCTTGCTCGGATATTTTGACACAGCACCCAGCAGAGTTCCCCGCTGTTGCGCTGCCCATGCTTTAAGTGACAGGGCAGCACCAGCAAAACCTGCCCAATAGCCAAAGGCGGCAACTCGTCTGCCTATTTCGTCGACAAGATATTCCAGATCATAAAGGGTGCCACCGCCTTTCTTGAAGCGGCAAAGCAGGTCTCGCCCTGCGGGTTGGCCCTTATAGGCATGACCGAACATGATGTGACGGTGGATCAGCGCTGTGCCATCTTCCGGCAATTCTTTCAGTCCAAAGATGATGGCTTCCTGTGGTGCCAGAGGCCATGCATTTTCAGGCGCAATTTCGCAACCTGCTTTTTTATAACCGTTGATGGTAATGGCGCGCACGGAGCTTTCTTCGACTGTGATGCGAAGGCCCGCTTGCACGAGAACTGCAGCACCAGCAGGAGTCAACCCTACACGTTCTTCATTGGCCCGTTGTTCGGCGCGCACCCACAAATGTATCATTTCAAGCAGTCAATCTCTCGTTGAGGTTTGCCGGTTGGATAAATCAAGCGAATAAAAGAACGCAATTGCTTGGGCCCGATTTTTCAGTTCAAGTTTATCATACAGGTTTCGCAAATGAAACTTCACAGTGTTGATTGAGATGTCAAGTTCGCTCGCAAGTTGGCTGTTGGTGCGACCGCGGGCCAAAGCAGTCAGCATGTCTTTTTCACGGGCCGTTAATTTATCACGCGGGTCTTGTTGCAGGTTTCGAAGATCCACAAATGGAAAAACCATGCGCCCTGCCGCAACGCTTGAGGCAACGTCAAGCAGTTGTTCCTGCTGGGCATCGCGCGGACAAAACCCGGCGGCACCCGCCATCATGGCACTTCGCGTTACATTCTGATCAGTTGAAGAGGCATAAACCACAATACGTGGGGCGTCGGCACGGTCTCGCAAAATTTGAAGCAGGTGGGCTGCGCCAAGTTTGGGAATGTCCCATTCCAAAATTCCCACATCCACCGGAACACGCAGACACGTGTCCAGAAAACCTTCTGCTGTTCTTGCCGTTGCGACCAAGCTAAAGCGGCTGTCTTTTTCGATCATAGCAGATAAGGCTTGCAAAATGAGCGTATTGGAATCTCCTATGATGATTGTGTAATTCTTCTCCATACCCTACTCTTAAAGGCGGGTAATACCACATGCAAGACCCTATACCCTTCATAATGATAGGGTATATACTACTCAATTGGGTTCCATAAGGCTGGTTTTTGGGGTGTTTTATGCTTTGCCTAAGGCATTCATAACCCCCTCAACAACATCAAGGGTGGTATAAACCGCCCAGCAAGAGGGGAAACACATGGCAGGCAACAAAGGTCTTTTCATTCCGGGACCCACGAACGTTCCGCAACAGGTTCGCTTGGCGATGGATATTGCCATGGAAGATCACCGGTCCCTCGATCAACCCGGGTTGATGTTACCCTTGTTTGAGGATCTGCAAAAAATCGTTCAGAGCCGCGATGCGCATGTGTTCCTGTTTCCTGCATCGGGTACAGGTGGTTGGGAGGCTGCTGTTCTCAACACCTTGAGCCCTGGTGACCGGGTTTTAATTGCGCGCTTTGGCCAGTTCTCCCACTTGTGGGCCGACATGTGCACACGACTTGGCCTCGACGTGGATATTGTTGATGTCCCCTGGGGCGAAGGAATTCCTATTGATGCCATTGCTGAAAAGCTAAAGGCAGACAAAACCCACAGCTATAAAGCCGTTTTGGTGACCCATAATGAAACTGCAACGGGTGTCACCAGCGATGTTGCAGCAGTTCGCGCCGGACTGAACGCTGCCCATCACCCTGCCTTGATGTTTGTTGACGCTGTGAGTTCGCTTGCTTCAATCGATTTTCGCATGGACGAGTGGGGAGTTGATGTTTGTGTGTCCGGTTCGCAAAAAGGCTTCATGATGCCTGCGGGCCTTGCCATTGTAGCAGTGTCGCAAAAGGCGCTTGCCACCAAATCAAAGCCTGGCTTTGCGCGCAGCTATTTTGATTTTGATGTTATGTTAAAATCAAACAAAGATGGCTACTTCCCCTATACGCCACCTGTGCATATGTTGCGCGCTCTTCGAGCTTCTGTTGACTTGCTGCTGGGTGAAGGTTTGCAAAATGTTTTTGCGCGCCATGCTTTTCTGGCGGAAGGGGTGAGGAAGGCCGTTGCGGGCTGGGGCCTAAAACTTTGTGCAACGGAACCGAAGTGGTATTCCGACACTGTAAGTGCGGTCATGTTACCGGATGGATTTGATTCAACAGCATTGGTGCGCCACGCGGCAAAGCGTTACCAGTTGATCCTCGGTCTTGGCTTGAGCAAGGTTGCCGGGAAACTCTTTCGCATTGGACATCTGGGTGATTTAAATGAAATCATGTGCCTGCAAGCCATCGCAGGATCAGAAATGGCAATGCTTGATATGGGGGTTCCCATCACAGCGGGTTCAGGCGTTGCAGCGGCCATCGAACACTATCGTGGCGGCCTGCCTGTTGCATTGAAGGCTGTGGCCTGAGGAAAAATCATAATGGATATTCATGAGTATCAGGCCAAGGATATCTTGAGCCGGTTTGGTGTTCCTATACCCAAAGGTGCACTGGCCTATTCACCAGAGCAAGCCGCCTATCGGTCCCGGGAAATTGGTGGTTCAGTCTGGGCGGTTAAGGCCCAGGTGCACACGGGCGGGCGCGGCAAAGCAGGCGGTGTTAAACTCTGTCGCAGCGAAGACGAAGTGTTTGATGCTGCCGAGTCCATGCTCGGCAAAAAACTTGTGACCCATCAGTCGGGCCCAGCAGGCAAAATTGTTGGCCGTGTTTATATCGAAGGTGGTGTTGCCATTACCCAAGAACTTTATCTGGGTTTTGTGCTGGACCGCAAGACAGAGCGTGTGATGGTCATTGGATCCTCGCAAGGGGGCATGGAAATTGAAGACATTGCTGCTGACAAACCAGATAGCATGGTGCGCATAAGTGTAGAGCCTGCTGTGGGCATGCAGGCGTTTCAAGCGCGTGAAGTTGCTTTTGCCCTGGGCCTCAAACCCTCAGTCATTCCAGCTGCAGTCAATGCCATTCTGGGCTGTTACCGCGCGTTTGAAGAACTTGATGCAACCATGGTGGAAATCAATCCGCTCATTGTGACAGAAGCCGACCAAGTCATGGCGCTTGATGCCAAAATGACGTTTGATGACAATGCTGTTTTTCGTCATCCTGCCATTGCGGAGTTGCGTGACAAGAGCCAGGAAGATCCGCGCGAAACGCACGCCAACGACCGCGGCCTTTCCTATGTCGGGCTTGAAGGTAAAATTGGATGTATTGTGAATGGTGCGGGCCTTGCCATGGCGACCATGGATATGATCAAGCTTGCAGGCGGTGAGCCTGCAAATTTTCTCGACATCGGCGGCGGTGCAACACCTGAGCGCGTGGCCAAGGCTTTCAAGCTGGTGACCATGGACAAAAATGTGGAAGCCATTCTCGTCAATATTTTTGCCGGGATCAATCGCTGCGACTGGGTAGCAGAGGGTGTTGTGCAAGCGTTGGAAAAGCACCCCCTTGATATGCCTGTCATTGTTCGTCTTGCGGGCACCAATGTGGAGGAGGGACGGCTCATTCTTGCCAAGTCGGGACTTCCCATTATCAGGGCTAACACGTTGGCCGAAGCAGCCGAACGCGCCGTGGCGGCTTGGAAGAACAATGCAATTACAATGATGCAAAAGGTGGTGAACGCATGACCATTCTTCTTGATCGTTCTACCACAGTTCTGGTCCAAGGTATTACGGGCCGCATTGGCACTTTTCACACCAAGGACATGATCGCCTACGGTACGCGCGTTGTGGGTGGCGTTACACCTGGAAAGGGTGGAACAGTGCATGAGGGGGTTCGCGTATTCGACACCATGAAACAGGCTGTAGAACAGACGGGTGCAACAGCATCACTCGTATTTGTGCCGCCGCCCTTTGCCGCCGATTCAATCATGGAAGCTGCTGATGCTGGTATCAGGTTGTGTGTCGCCATTACTGACGGCATTCCATCGCAAGACATGATCAAGGTCAAACGTTACATGCGCCGATACCGCGCCGAAAGCCGGATGCGGCTGATTGGACCCAATTGTGCAGGCGTTATTTCGCCGGGCCAAGCGCTGATGGGCATCATGCCTGGCAGCATTTATATCCCGGGCCATGTTGGCATCGTCGGGCGTTCTGGCACACTGGGTTATGAGGCGGCGGCCCAAATGAAGGAACTTGGTCTTGGTGTATCAACCAGTGTTGGTATTGGGGGTGATCCCATCAATGGGTCCTCGTTCAAGGATATTCTGGAACTTTTTGAAGCTGACCCTGAAACCAAGGCTGTTGTCATGATCGGCGAAATTGGCGGACCGCAAGAAGCAGAAGCGGCTGAATACATCCGCGATCACATGACAAAACCCGTGGTTGCCTATGTGGCCGGGCTTTCTGCCCCCAAGGGACGAAAGATGGGCCATGCCGGAGCCATCATTCAAGCCTTCGGTGAAAGTGCCAACGAAAAAGTCGAGTTGTTGCGAGAAGCAGGGGTTGCCATAGCTGCAACACCTTCCGAAATCGGCGTCGCCACACTAAAGGTTCTAAAAGCAGCTTGAAGTTAGCGAGGAATAAGACATGAGTTTTTTTACTGTTGAGCCCGCGAAAGCAAGATTGAACCGAAGCGAACTGGCCGTGCCTGGAAGCCAGCCACAAATGTTTGAAAAGGCGGCGAAGTCACAGGCCGATGTTGTGTTTCTCGATCTGGAAGACGCTGTAGCGCCAGACGATAAGGCCCAGGCGCGCAAAAACATCATTCAGGCCATTGGCGACATTGACTGGGGTGGAAAGCAACTTTCGGTGAGGATCAACGGTCTCGATACCCATTACATGTACCGCGATGTGGTGGACGTATTGGAACAGGCCAGCGACCGGCTTGATTTGATCATGATCCCAAAGGTGGGCAAGGCTGCAGATGTCTATGCCGTCGACATGCTGGTGACGCAGGTTGAGCAAGCCAAGGGACGTAAAAAGCGCATAGGCTTTGAGCTGATCATCGAAACAGCGCTGGGCATGCAGAACATCACTGAAATTGCATCTGCATCAAAGCGCAATGAATCCTTACATTTTGGGGTGGCAGACTATGCCGCATCCACGCGCGCGCGCACCACCACAATCGGTGGTGCAAACCAAGATTATGCTGTTTTGACTGATCTCCTCGCTGGCGGCGGCCGCGAAAATCATTGGGGGGACATGTGGCACTACGCAATTGCGCGCGTTGTCGTTGCAGCCCGCGCCAATGGTCTTCGTCCGCTTGATGGTCCTTTTGGGGATTTTGGCGATCCTGAAGCCTTCAAAGCCGCAGCGCGCCGTGCAGCGGCCCTTGGATGTGAAGGCAAGTGGGCCATTCACCCTTCGCAAGTGACATTGGCAAACGAAATGATGAGCCCTTCACCCGCTGAAGTGACACGGGCACAGCGTATTATAGATGCCATGAAAAATGCGGCCCTTGAAGGCAAGGGTGCGGTTTCACTGGATGGCAGGCTCATCGATTATGCGTCGATCAGACAGGCAGAAGTCATGGTAGAAAAGTCCCGCCAAATCATGCAGTCTACCTCTAACAATGGCTAAGACTGACATAACGCCCATTACCAAGATTCTGATAGCCAATCGTGGCGAGATTGCCATTCGTGTCATGCGAGCGGCCAATGAATTGGGTAAAAAAACAGTTGCCGTGTTTGCGGAAGAGGACAAACTTTCGCTGCACAGATTCAAATCTGATGAAGCTTATCTCATTGGCGAGGGCCTGAAGCCAGTTGAAGCCTATTTGTCAATTTCCGAAATCATTCGCGTGGCCAAGGCCTGCGGTGCCAACGCCATTCATCCAGGCTACGGATTGCTTTCTGAAAATCCGGATTTTGTTGACGCCTGCACGACAGCAGGAATTATTTTCATTGGCCCCAAGGCAGAAACCATGCGCGCCCTGGGCGACAAGGCAAGTGCGCGCAAAGTGGCGATGGCAGCTGGTGTGCCTGTCATTCCCGCAACGGATGTGCTGGGCGATGACTTTCACCTCATTGAAAAACAAGCCACAGCTATTGGTTTTCCATTAATGTTGAAAGCCTCATGGGGCGGTGGCGGGCGCGGCATGCGGGCCATCAACGCACCATCAGAATTGCGCGACAAGATCATGGAAGGTCGGCGCGAAGCCATTGCTGCTTTTGGCAACGGTGAAGGTTATCTTGAAAAGATGATCTTGCGGGCCCGCCATGTTGAGGTGCAAATTCTAGGTGACAAGCAAGGTGGACTTTATCACCTTTTCGAACGCGACTGCACGGTGCAGCGCCGCAACCAAAAAGTGGTGGAGCGCGCGCCTGCACCTTATCTTACGGAGGCACAGCGCGCCGAAGTTTGTGAACTGGGACGCAAGATTTGTTCTTACGTCAACTATGAATGTGCAGGCACAGTTGAATTCCTGATGGATGTCGATTCTGGGCAATTCTACTTCATCGAAGTCAACCCGCGCGTTCAAGTTGAACACACCGTAACGGAAGAAGTGACGGGTATTGATATCGTTCAGGCGCAAATCCTGATTGCGGAGGGCCAGTCTCTGGCTGAGGCAACCGGTACACCTTCACAGGCGCATGTCACGTTGCGCGGTCATGCCATTCAATGCCGCATTACAACCGAAGACCCGCAGAATAATTTCATTCCCGATTACGGCCGCATCACGGCTTATCGCTCGTCCAATGGGCCTGGCATCAGACTTGATGGTGGAACGGCTTATGCAGGTGCGGTGGTCACGCGCCATTACGACTCGCTGTTGGTCAAAATGATTGCAACAGCCCCCACACCTGAAAAAGCCATTGCCCGTATGGACCGCGCTTTGCGTGAATTTCGCATCCGGGGTGTTGCTACCAACATCGCATTTGTGGAAAACCTGCTGAAGCACCCAAGTTTTCTGAATGACACGTGCACCACCAGATTTATTGACACGACGCCTGAACTCTTTGTGTTCAAAAAGCGCCGCGACCGCGCCACTAAAATTCTGACCTATATTGCCGACATTACAGTGAATGGGCATCCTGAAGCAGTGGGCAGGCCAAAGCCTGCAGAACAGCGGCACGCGCCGCGCCCACCTGCTGCACGTCCTACACCTGAAACTGGTCTGCGCCACATGTTGCTTGCTGAAGGGCCAGAAGCAGTTGCGCGCTGGATGAAGGCCGAGAAGCGATTGCTCATCACAGATACAACCATGCGCGATGGCCATCAAAGCCTGTTGGCAACCCGCATGCGCTCGTTTGACATGCGGCGCGTGGCTCCAGCTTATGCAGGTAATTTGCCAAACTTGTTTTCAGTCGAATGTTGGGGGGGTGCTACATTCGATGTGGCCTACAGGTTTCTGCAAGAATGTCCCTGGCAGCGGCTGCGTGATCTTCGCCACCTGATGCCCAATCACCTACTGCAGATGCTGCTGCGCGGGGCCAATGGCGTGGGTTATACAATATACCCTGACAATGTGGTGAAAGGCTTTGTGGCTGAGGCTGCAAAGGCGGGGGTTGATGTTTTTCGGGTGTTTGACTCCCTTAATTGGGTGGAGAATATGCGCGTGGCCATGGATGCCGTTCTTGAAGCCAAAAGCATCTGTGAGGGCACGATATGTTATACAGGGGACATCCTTGATCCGGCCCGCGCCAAATATGACATTACCTATTATGTGCGCATGGCCAGAGAGTTGGAAAAGGCTGGAGCACATATTCTGGGTTTGAAAGATATGGCCGGATTGTTGAAACCGGAAGCGGCCCGTGTTTTGATCAAGGCGCTGAAGGATGAAACTGCGCTCCCCATTCATTTTCATACGCATGATACTTCAGGTTTTGCGGCGGCTACTGTTCTGGCAGCGGCTGATGCTGGTGTTGATGCGGTAGACGTAGCGATGGATGCGTTTTCTGGGGGCACGTCACAGCCTTGCCTGGGTTCGCTGGTGGAGGCTTTGCGAAACACGCCGCGCGATACAGGACTAGACATTGCTGCAGTGCGCAACATCTCAACCTATTGGGAGCAAGTGCGCGCACAATATGCTGCTTTTGAAAGCGGCCTTGCGGCCCCTGCTTCAGAAGTTTATCTGCATGAAATGCCGGGCGGCCAGTTTACCAATCTCAAGGCCCAAGCGCGCAGCATGGGGCTGGAAGACCGGTGGCCGGATGTTGCCAAAGCTTACGCAGAAGCTAACCTGATCTTTGGTGACATTGTTAAAGTTACGCCATCTTCCAAAGTTGTGGGTGATATGGCGTTGATGATGGTTTCACAAAATCTAACGCGCGAAGACGTTGAAAATCCTGCCTTGGAGCTGGCTTTCCCTGATTCTGTCATTGACATGCTGAAGGGCAATCTGGGGCAACCGGAAGGGGGGTGGCCAAAGGCAATCAGTGCCAAGGTCCTTAAAGATGAAGTGCCAATCCTTGCAAGGCCCGGTGCCAGCGTTCCCCCGGCGGACATTGCTGGCATTCGCGCTAAACTTTCCGCAGATCTTGAAATCGCGTCGGATGACAACGAGGATAATGCGCTGGATGAGGAGGATTTATACGGTTACCTCATGTATCCGAAAGTTTTCATGGACTATCGCAGCCGACACCAGACTTATGGTCCGGTGCGCACATTGCCCACTCCCACTTTTTTTTACGGCATGCAACCGGGAGAACAAATCACGGCAGAGCTGGACGCGGGCAAACGTCTCGAAATTGTCATGCAAACCGTCGGCAGCACATCTGACACCGGTGAGGTCAAAGTCTATTTTGAACTTAATGGCCAGCCGCGCGAGGTAACAGTTCCAAATCGTTCTGCCAAAGCCAAAGTGGCAGTACGCGCCAAGGCAGATGCTGCAAATCCATCCCACATTGCTGCTCCCATGCCTGGGTTGATTGTGGGGCTTGTGGCAGCCACCGGGCAAAAGCTGGCCAAGGGCGATATTGTTTTGCAGCTTGAGGCCATGAAAATGCAAACGGCCCTGACAGCTGAGCGCGCCGGCACTGTTAAAGCGATTTACGTGAAAGTGGGTGACCAGGTTGAAGCCAAGGACCTGATTGGTGAATGGGAATAGTCTTTATAACGTGTACGATTTGAAGGGTGACTGAGGAGCCACTAATCTTGTGAAGAGTGGTAGTCCCAGCGAAGCAGCATTTAAGAGCCTGGTGCAAGCTGTCGTCACCTATATCGAAGCAAAATTAAAAAAGAGCACCATCAAAGCGAGTCCTTAATATAGCTGTAAAAAAATACTTGTTATCTCTCGCACACGACACTCACTGACGTCCAAGCATACACAGGAAAACCCGCCATCTCAGTGAGACAGCGGGCTTTTATTTGGTTGCGGGAACTAGAAACCACAGACAGTTTCAACTATCGTGTATCATGAAGAACTGCCATTCGAAAACAGACGTCATAGGTTTGGATCCTGTCGGGTGCACCAAATATTTCAATTGTTTGGTCGATTTTCGATTTTGGGAGATTTAAAAAGTAACGAACATATGCGGACCACACATTGCCTAAATCGTCGTCAAACATCTTCACCAGCGCCTTCAGTTTTTCTGTCACCCGCTGCACAATTGACTTATGTTCCATAAACTTGGGCTTTTAGTTCAGGGCTTCCACAATCGTTTCACTCAAGGGTTCTTTGCCCGTGAAATGATAATTCTCAATCATTCCCTCCAGTGTATCCTGTTTCAAGTCTTGGTTTCGCAGATTTCCCGAATGGCCTCGGTCTTTTGTTCGGTCCAAAAATCGTCGAAAGCCTAAACGAGTGTTGGTCTGCCAATTTGGCGGTCCGCTGTAAATTCTGAAATACGACGAAGTCATCACCAGCAAGGCCTTAGAAACTAGGCAAACTCCGCACCAAGCACGAGTTGAGCCCCGGCTACTGAAGCCTTTGCTGCTGAAATTGCGGTGGGAATTTCGACGCCAATGAAAAAGCGCGCATTAACTTGTGACTCATTTTCGAGCGCAGTGCCTCTGGCAGCAATTGCCGATTTTGCCAAATATCCGCCAGCGATGGTGGCGGCCACGGCGCGCAAGAATGGAGTGGCGGCAGCGAGTGCTACGGCACTGTTTTGTTTATTGTTCAACACGCCTGCCAACTCAACAATGATTGCGATCGTTTGCTTAGTTGTGTCTTCGTCAGTGAAATCCACCAGAGCGTTCCCACACGTTGCCAGTTCATTTGCAAATGTTGCGCCGTCATCAAGCATCAGCTTGCGCGTAACCAAGTCTATGGCTTGAATACCATTTGTTCCTTCATAGATTGGCAGAATACGGGCATCGCGATAATATTGTGCAACGCCTGTTTCTTCTATGAAACCCATGCCACCATAAACTTGAATGGCCGCTGACGTAACCTCCACAGCAATATCTGTCGCATATGATTTTGCGAGCGGGGTGAGGAGTGACGCTTGAGCACTGTAACGCTGTTTCTCGCCATCAGATGTTGCGATTGCGCTGGCATCCATGGCTGCAGCTGTTGCCATGCAGAGGGCGCGCGCAGCCGATGTTTTAGCCCGCATTTCAAGCAGCATGCGCTTCACATCAGGATGGTCAATAATGGCAGATGATTGATCAGTTACTCCTGATAAGCGCCCTTGGCGGCGTTCTTTAGCAAAGCTGATTGCGGCTTGCGTCGCTCGCTCAGCCAAGGCCACACCCTGAACACCAACCAGCAGGCGCGCATTGTTCATCATCGTGAACATGCAGGCGAGGCCTCGATTTTCTTCGCCGATCAACCACCCCTTTGCACTGCCATTGTCGCCATAGATCATTGCACAGGTGGGTGAGGCATGAATGCCGAGTTTGTGTTCAAGCGAGTGGCAGCGCAGATCGTTGCGGGCACCTTCAGGCAAATATTTTGGAACGAGAAAAAGTGAGATACCGCGTGTTCCTTCTGGCGCGTCATCAAGGCGGGCGAGAACCAGATGCACAATGTTTGAAGCGCATTCATGGTCACCATAGGTTATGTAAATCTTGTTGCCAGTGATGCTGTAAGTGCCGTCATCATTACGCCTGGCCTTGCACCGGAGTTGGGAAAGATCGGAGCCCGATTGTGGCTCCGTCAAATTCATCGTGCCCGTCCACTCCCCTGAAACGAGTTTGGGGAGATAATGTTGTTTGAGGTCATCTGATGCATGAGCAGCGATGGCCTCAATGGCACCTGCCGTCAAAAGTGGGCACAAGGCAAAAGATATTGATGCAGCGTTCCACAGTTCAGTGCAAGCCACCGCAAGCACCATAGGAAGGCCTTGGCCATCAAATTGCGGAGGCCCAGTTAGGCTGTTCCAGCCTGCGGCACACCAATCCTGATAGGTTTCCTTCCAACCAGGCGGCGTGATAACCATGCCGTTTTCGAGCCGCGCTGGATTTTGGTCTCCAATCCAATTTAAAGGCGCAATACGTTCCGCCGCAAATCGCCCAGCTTGGTCGAGAATAGTTTGGGCATCCGCCAAAGAAAAATTGTCAGTATCCGTTATTCCAACACTGCGCATGGCCAGCAGAATATGTGCGATGGGCGGATCATAATTCATGCTGATACCTAACTCCTTTCCGGCTCAAGGCGTTTGGTTTTCTTCGAAAAGAACGATTCAAGCCTGTCTTTGATATCTGGGTTGGTTTGCACAGCCATGGCCAACAAACTTTCGGCAAATAAGCCATCAGTGGTGGACATATCGTTGATGCGCGCGATGCCGGTGACGATGGCAAAATTGGTGGTGTGCGGATGTGTTGCAACCTGTGTCGCAAGCGCCTTAGCCTTTGCCACAGCTTCGCCTTTCGCAACGACCTCATGACACAAACCCAGATCAAGCCCGCGCTGGGCATCATAGCTTCGGGCCGAGAGCATCATATCGACCATGCGCGACGGTGTGACAATGCGGGCGACGCGCACCGTGGCACCCCCACCGGTGAAAATGCCGCGCTGACCCTCCGGCAGTGCAAAAAAGGTTCCCTCCTCAGCAATGCGCACATGCGTGGCTGCCGCCAACTCAAGGCCACCGCCAACCACAGCACCTTGCAACGCTGCAATAACCGGAATGCCACTGAACTGAATGACATCAAATGTCCGGTGCCACGCCTGGCACATGGTCATGAATTCAATTGGTGTGCGATCTTTATCATAATGTTCACGCAAATCCAGACCGGCGCAGAAATGGTCCCCTTGGGCTGCCAACACGAAACTGCGTGTGCCTTTAGGGGGTACACGAAATACATTTTCAATTTCCTGCAGCATCTCTTCATTGATGGCATTTCGAACTTTCGGGCGCGCCAAAGTGACGATGGTAACCGCACCTTCAGTTTCAACAGTAATATATTTGAGGGTCATGATGAAAGTGCCTTTGTCTTTTCGCGCAGCTTATATTTTTCAATTTTACCAGTTGATGTTTTGGGTAAATCCTCAAAGAAATAAGTCTTTGGAACTTTATATCCTGACAACATGGTTCGGCAAAATGTATTGAGTTCGTCGGCCGTCGCACTCTTACCTGTTTTTAACTCGACGAAAGCGCAAGGTGTTTCACCCCATTTGGAATCTGGTTTTGCAACTACGGCTACTGCACTTACAGATGGATGGCGATAGAGAACAGATTCGACCTCTATCGATGAAATATTTTCGCCACCAGAAATGATGATGTCTTTATAGCGGTCTCTAATTTCGAAAAAGCCGTTCGGGTGCTGAATCGCCACATCGCCAGAATGTAATACTCCACCGGCAAAAGCCGCTTCCGTGGCAGCCTCGTCTTTATGATAGCCTTTCATAATGGTGTTGCCGCGCAACATAATCTCACCCATGGCTATGCCGTCTTGCGGAAGCTTAACGCCGGAGTTTGCATCCCATATCTCAGCCATCTCCATCATTGGAAAACGCACACCTTGTTGAGCTTTAATCGCAGCACGTTCAGCAAAATCTAAGTCGTTCCATTCGTCATTCCAGATGGATTGGACGACGTGCCCATAAGTTTCGGTGAGACCGTAAACTTGCATCACGTCAAATCCCAATGCTTCAATCTTTTCGAGAACGGTTGCAGGAGGAGGTGCGCCTGCTGTCATCACCCGCACTTTATGGGGCAACGTCGGGCGTTCGACTTCTGCCTCTTCCACCAACATGCCCAGCACGATCGGCGCGCCGCCAAAATGCGTGACACCATGGCTACTTATTGCATCAAGAATGGCTTTCGCCGAGACCTGTCTGCAACACACTATTGTGGCCGCCAGTGCCGTCATCGTCCAAGCATGACCCCAACCATTGCAGTGGAACATCGGCACTGTGTAAAGATAGGTAGGATGGCCGGATAAGCCCCAACCAGCAACAGTGCCCAGCGCCATCAGATATGCGCCGCGGTGGTGAAAGAGCACGCCCTTGGGCTTACCGCTGGTGCCCGAAGTGTAATTGAGGCAAAGGGTTTGCCATTCATCGACGGGAAGTTGTGGCACGAAATCAGTTGGCGCCTGCTGCATCAACGAAGCGTGGGTAACGCTGTCAGGCAGAGCATCACCTGGCCCACCAAGATCAATAATGATTGGCTTTGCGTCTGTGCTGCGTGCTAGCGCAACCTTGGCCAGCGGCGCATATTGTCGGTCTAACAACAGCACGCGGGTTTCGGCATGCTCGAAAATATAACTCACCGTATCTGCATCAAGCCGATAATTTATGGTGTTGAGAACGGCACCCGCCATGGCTACGGCAAAATGGGCTTCAAACATTTCCGCTGTGTTGGGAGCCAGCACCGAAACAACATCGCCTGGCTTTATGCCGAGACGCACAAGACCAGCAGCGAGTGCTTCACAACGTTGACGCACCTCATCCCATGTAAACCGCCGCTCCTTGTCGATAATAGCCAAACGATCAGGATAGATATCTGCCGTGCGGCTGAGAAACGACAAGGGCGTGAGCGGCACAAAATTAGCAGGCCTTGGCCGGAGATAAGAAGGCTCACTCATAGAAACGGAAGCTCAACAAGCTTTGCAGCAGTTGTGACAGCGGCACGATGGATGGTTACTGTCTCACCTGCGTTTACAGTTGAAGAAATTAAAGCATAACCGATATTGGCTTTCATGCGCGGTGACCAAACACAATTTGTCATTTTGCCGATGATACCACCATTGTGGGAAATATCTTCAAGCCTGAACCCGATAGGTGCTGGTTTATCGCCTTCAAGCACGAGGCCCAATTGATGGCGTTTGACCCCTTGCGCTTTAATTTGCCGCAGCGCCTTTATGCCCACAACATCATCAGCCACATCGAGGTCGACATATTTGCCCAATCGCACTTCAAATGGATTGGTGTCATCATCAGTATCACCACCGACGGATACCAATCCACTTTCTACTCGCTCAGGTGTTGCAGGAGCGCCAGGCCCAATGTCCCAAGGTTCTCCAGCTTCCTTGAATATGTTCCAAAGCTTGGTGCCTTTGCTGCCGTCCTTCAGATAAATTTCAAAGCCGCCCTGCTTTGACCAGCCTGAACGCTGTACGGCCACAGGAATGCCTTCGAATTCAGTTTCCTTGAACCAGAAGTATTTTAAGCTCCGCACCCAATCACCCAGCACATGTGCCACCACATCTTCTGCTTTTGGCCCTTGTAGGGCCATGGGTGAAACATCCGGCTCGCTGATTTCCACTTTTAAACCGCGCTCGGCAGCAATGGCGCTCGCCCAAAACCAAATGTCACTATCGGCAATCGAAAACCAATAGAGATCATCTGCAAGCTTGAGAAGGATAGGGTCATTGATGATGGTTCCACGATGATTGCACAACGGCACATATTTGCCTTGGCCCACCTTGCAGGTTGACAGATCACGCGGACTCAGAATTTGAGCCAGTTTGCCAGCATCTGGCCCTTTCAACTGCACTTGGCGTTCAACGCCCACATCCCATTGTGAAACGCCGTTGATCAGCCGCCAATATTCCGCTTCGGGATTGCCATAGGAGGTGGGCATGATCATGCGGTTATAAACATTGCCAGCCACCATACCTTCGGCAACCGCCGCTTCGAAAAACGGCGAGGGGCGAACCCTGGCTGTTGGGGAGAATGAGAACATGATGCCTCCAAATGGATCGGGATAGAGATGTCCCTGCCATCCCCTTGCGTCAAACGACTGTTTCGATGACAATGACACCGTTTTTGTTATGTATAAGTTGGAAATTGATCATGCAACCTGATTTGCCCCCTCTCGTGTGGCTCCGCGCTTTCGAAGCAGCAGCACGACACATGAGTTTCACTGATGCGGCGTTGGAACTCAATCTCACACAGGCGGCCATTTCCAAGCATGTCAAATCGCTGGAACTTCATCTGCGCCACCCCCTCTTCATCAGGCGTACCCGCAGCCTGCAGCTGACCAAGATGGGTGCTGCCTATCTGCCCAAAGTACGCGATGCTTTTGAGCGATTGGCCATTGGAACACGCGAAGTGTTCGGTGGCAGACGCCGGAAAGAGCTGACCCTGCGCTGCGCAGTGTCTTTTGCAGTCAACTGGTTGGCGCCTCGACTTCCGGAGTTTCTCGATCGACATCCTGGCAAAAATATTAAAATCATCTCAAGTGTCTGGAGTGATGCATTTGACCATGATGTTTTCGATCTCGATATTCAATATGGAACTGGCGGCTGGAAGGGTGTGCGAAGTCATCGTTTGACTTGGGAAACCATTACGCCGCTCTGCGCGCCTTCGCTGTTGGAACAACTTAGAAGGCCTGATGACTTGAAGAGCCAACGGTTGCTTCATGTACTTGGTTATCAGGAGGGTTGGGGAACATGGCTGCGCGCTGCTGGAGCAGAGGCCGTGAATCCTGGACAAGGCTTGCAGTTTGATACTTCGCTAACCGCATTTGAAGTTGCAGCCCATGGTGGTGGCGTTGCACTTGGGCGATTTTCGCTTGCCAAGCGGGAACGTGCGCAAGGAACACTCGTAGCGCCGTTCAATCTCGAAGTTCCGATCAACGAGGCCTTTCATCTTTTAGAGCCTGTCGGCCAAAGCCTGAATACCGATGCCGCACAATTCATAGACTGGTTGGTCGAAACGGCACAGCATGACGGTATTACAGAACATAAATAACCTCGCTGGATGCCCCATAACGCTTCGGGACTATTTTTGCATGAGTCTTGCCACGGATCAATTCGGCATCTGGCTCTCATTATGGTGGTTCGCCAGATGCTATTTGAGCGGTGCAGGCAATTGTTCAAAGTAATTCTGATGTTCGCGGGCTACGCGGGCAGCATTTTCAATATCACCGGACACAATGCCATCGATTATTCTATTCATTTAGCAATCACTTGCCGTTTTGCGGCCAAAATGCAGGCTAAACTATTCGAAGTGAAAACAATGCAAAAACTTTTGCCAGAGCTAAAAGATGCCGCAAAGGCATCTTACGGTGTATAATCTGCAAATTCTTTTCAAAGTGTAACCCAGAGCGACTTGCGGCCAGATTCCCCAGAAAAGAAAAACCCGCTATCTCATTGAGATAACGGGCTTTAATTTGGTTGCGGGAGCCAGATTTGAACTGACGACCTTCAGGTTATGAGCCTGACGAGCTACCGGGCTGCTCCATCCCGCGTTAAGGATGGGGGCTTCTAACACAGTTCTTTGCAATGTGAAGCCCTGATGACATTCTTTTTTGCATATGGGGCATGTTTTGCCGATTGAAAGAATTTTTGTGGGCGGTGATCATAATGCACCGTTTTGGTACGCTTTGGGTCAGCTCAACACAGGCTGTCAAGGCTTTGTTAATGCAAAATTTTTTGCTGGAAAGAGATTGGAAACTTGTATCGGCTAATCTCGTTTTCATGACACGCGTTGTTGTGTCCCAGGTCATCCCGGATCATGTACTGCGTACCGGGACCCAGTTTGTGCATCGGGCTCCCCAGTTGGGAGCCCTTTGTTTCAGGTTAGACTTTCACAGATTTTCCGGTTTGCCAGCTCTTGGTTGCTGCATCAGCAAGCTTCTGGGCCTGAAGTCCATCATACCCTGATGGTGTTGGATGGCGGTCCCCCTTCTCAACGGCCTGAATGAATGTGTTAAGTTCAATTGCATAGGCAGCACTGTAGCGTTCCAGAAAAAAATTCTGGATTGGATCCGCCTGGGTCCCCTTATCGTTGTGTAGTTCAACGGTGGTTATGTTCACATTGCGCGCACTCAGCATGCCCTTTGAACCATGCACCTCCATGCGCTGATCATAACCATAAGTGGCGCGGCGCGAATTTGTGATGACAGCAATTTTGCCAGACTTTGTTTGCATCTGGACAGCGGCCGTATCGCAATCACCTGCGATGCCAATGGCTTTGTCAACAAGGGCAGAACCCACTGCACTGACACTTACAAATTCCTCTCCGATCAGAAATCGCGCCATGTCGAAATCATGAATCATCATATCGCGAAAGATGCCGCCTGACCCTTTGACATATTCTGCCGGGGGAGGGTTTGGATCGCGACTGATGACAGTTACCATTTCAACAGTGCCAATGGCGCCCGCCCTGACGCGAGATTGAAGTTCTGCAAAATTGGGGTCAAAACGCCGGTTGAAGCCTACCATCAAGGTGGATTTATTTTTTTCCACCACCTTTAAGGTCTTCTCGATCATGGCCACAGAAAGCGAAACCGGCTTTTCGCACATGATGGCCTTGCCGTGGTTCGATGCAGCCTGAATTTGTTCTGCATGAAAGGCAGTGGGGGAGCCGATGAGCACGGCAGCGATCTGTTTGGACTGCAGGATCTCATCAACAGATGCAACTTTAGCGCCATATTGACTGGCCAAGGCTTGTGCAGCAGCAGGTGCAGCATCTGCAATGTAGACCAATTTTGCCTTTGGGTTTGCAGCGATGGTGGCAGCATGCACCTTGCCAATGCGGCCTGCACCGATTACGCCAAATTCAATCATCTTTTTTCTCCATTGCTCTGGGCAAGCGTTTTAGCGCACATCAATTCTGGTTCAATTATCTCGTCAACAGAATTTTCAAAGGCTGCGTGTGATCAGCCAAAATTGATGGCGATGGCTTGGCATTTTTCGCAATAAGCATTTCTGCCACTTTTATATCACGCCCGATAGAATTGCCTGTGCCGATGGCAGAAGCGCCTTTAAGTGTTCCGTCATCAGCCATATGAAACAGCACAAGGGCGTCTGGAGCAGGTGTGCGGGTGACTTGGTTTGGCCCAAGGTCCGGCTGTCCGGCGATTTGCAATGAAAGATCATATTGATCAGACCAGAACCACGGAACGCTGCTGTGTATTTTTTCACTTCCCAGCATGTTTGACGTTGCAGTCGCAGCATGTTCCTGCGCTGAACGCCACGCTTCCAATCGGATACGGCGATCACCCAGAATGAATGAAGCACAATCTCCAGCAGCATAAATATCAGGATCGCTGGTTTGCATTTTTGCATTGCAGGCAATGCCATTGTCAATGGCAAGGCCCGCATTATCAGCAAGTTCGGTTTCAGGTGCAGCGCCTATGCCCGCTATAATTGTGTGGGCCTCAAGCTTGCGATTATCTGCGAGATGAACGCTGTTTGCTGTCAGATGTGAAACGGCGGTATTCGTCATCATTGTCACGCCGTGAGCGACATGCGCATCATGCACAATCTTTGCTATGGCTTCTGGTACGCCGCGCATGAGAATGCGGGGCTGTGCTTCGATTACCGTCACATGACATCCACGTTTCACAGCTGATGATGCAAGTTCCAAGCCTATGAAGCCGCCGCCTATCACAATAATTTTTTTCGCCGGTTGAAATCTCTCGCGTAATATCACAGCATCATCGTAATTGCGCAATGTTAGAGCATGTTCACTGCCGTGGCAGTTCAACTTTCGTGGTTTTGCTCCCGTTGTAAGAAGCAATTTTGTGTATGCGATGAGGCTTCCGTCTTCTAACAGGATGGTCTTCTCAGCGCGGTGGAGTGCTGTCACAGTTTTTTGCAAATGCACGTCCACGCCAAGCGAGGCAATCATGCTGGCATCCAACAGATAGAATGGCGCATAGGCTTCGGGATTGACGATGGAGGATTTTGACAAGGGCGGCCTATCATAAGGCAACAGGTTTTCTCTGCTGACCAGCGTGATACGCCCGGCATAATCGTTGGCGCGCAGATTGATGCAAGCGCGGGCAGCGGCCAGGCCTCCTCCCACAATCACAATGCCCGGTTCATTCATCACTCTTCGCCTTTGCCATTTGCAGAATTGATTTCCCGGTAAACTACCACAGAATCGCTCGGGCAATTTTCACCTTGTTTTGAACAGAAAATTTTCTGCCAGGCACGGTTCGGTAGCGGGAGAAAGTTGAGCGGCTGGCTGCTGTTTGAAGAGTTGAAGACCAAGGCCACACGGGAATTATGCCTGAACAGGGCCAAACCCAGATAGCCACTGCTGCCATTTCCCCACTCAAAGGCCTCACCTTTCTCATTGAACCACTGTGCATCTGGATACATGTCCGTGTGATAGGGCTTCCCCGTCAAAAATTCATCGGCAAAGAATTGATGCAAGGAGATCCTGAGTTCGTGAAGCTTGCTAACATAGTCTATCAGATCCTGATTCTTATTTTCCCAATTCAGCCAGGTCACTTCATTGTCTTGCGCGTAAGCATTGTTGTTGCCGCTTTGGGTGCGGCCAAATTCATCTCCGGCGGTCAGCATGATTGTTCCGCGCGACAAGAACAGGGTCGCCAGCAACGCTTTCACATCACCATTCAACCACGTCACTTCATCAGATTTGCCATCACGATTGTCTTCGCCATTGTTAAGATTGTTTTTCTGGTCATAAGCAACGATATCCTTCAGCGTAAATCCATCATGGGCGCTGAGAAAATTTACACTGGCACAGGGTTTGCCTTTGCTTTGAAAAATATCAGATGAGCCTGTAATACGTGTTGCCAGATTGTTAGCCGAATAAGCGTCTCCGCGCCAGAACCGCCTGGTGTCATCACGGTATCTGTCATTCCACTCGAGCCAATGTTCTGGGAAATTTCCAAGTTGATAACCGCCAGGGCCAATATCCCAAGGCTCGGCAATCATGACACATTTTGAAAGAACACTATCCTTGCGAAGGGCTTGGAGAAGTGGTGCGTCTCGCTCAAAACCCCCAGGAAGCCTCCCCATGACAGTTGCGAGATCGAACCTGAAACCATCAACACCAACTTTTAATACCCAGTGGCGCAGTGCTGCAACTGTGGTCTCCACAACATGGGGATCATAAAGCGCCACAGTGTTTCCACAGCCTGTGTCATTGATCAGTTGGCCGTTGATGCGAGAGTAGTATGTGGAATTGTCGAGGCCGCGGAAACATAGGGTTGGGCCGAATTGATCACTTTCACCAGTATGGTTGAGCACAACGTCTAAAACCACCCGAAAATCGTGATCATGAAGAATGGATATTGTTTCCCGGATTTCTGCCAGCCCACCCGGCGCCAGTTTTGGATCGGGTGCGAAAAACTGCACGGGATTGTAACCCCATGCATTTTTCAAACCAAGAGGTTTGAGATGTCGCTCATCAATCCACGCCCACACAGGCATCAATTCAATTGTATCCACACCCAATTTTTTGAGATGGTTGATCACAGGCATTTCAGCCAGGGCAGCAACAGTTCCCCGTTTGGCGTGAGGGATATCAGGGTGGAGTTTTGTGAAAGCTTTAACATTAAGTTCGTAAATAAACTCAGGTTGACGGTAAACAGGCCTTTTCACATCCAACAACGGCTTTTGGGCTACGCATTTGGGGATCAAATGTGCAGTGTCTATCCCGCGCTGACAGAGATTGTCATGATAGCTGAACGGCTCCGTGAGGGCCCAAGCGCGAGGATCTAGCAGCAGCTTTGTTGCGTCAAAGCGAAAGCCGCTCTCTGGTTCCCATGGTCCTTCAACGCGAAATCCATAATGCGCATCTTCTTTTAGATTGGGCACAAAATCAAAATGCACATGGCCATCTCGTTTTTTGAGCTCAAACCGATGCTCGGCATTATTTTCAAAGACACAAAGAAACACTATTGTGCCATGTCTTGTAAACACAGCAACATTAGCACCCCCCTCGGTGAGCGTTAGTCCAAGCGGCGGGGTCAGGTGATTACCGTCGGCGCTTTGCGGCCCGTGTGCTTTTCTATTTGGGCAATCGCTTTGGAGAGCGAAATCAAGTCAAACAGCGCGTGCTGCACGTCCATGTTATGGCGTTTTTCATTTGTCTCAAATTTTTCGATATAAACGCGAAGTGTTGCGCCCGCAGTGCCCGTGCCAGATAGGCGATAGATAATGCGTGACCCATTTTCCATGATTAGCCTAATGCCCTGACCCGTGGTGTGTGAGCCATCAACCGGATCGTCATAAGAAAAGTCATCAGCAGTTATAATAGAGTGTTGGCCTTTCAAACCAAGCAACTGGCTTCGCAATTCAGCAATTAAGGTTGTGGCCGCATTAAGATCAACTTCCTCATAATCGTGGCGGGTATAATAATTGCGGCCAAATTCCTTCCAGTGTTCAGTTACAATCTGCAAAGTCGATTGTTTGCGAACGGCCAGAATGTTGAGCCACATCAACACGGCCCAGAGACCATCTTTCTCCCGCACGTGGTTTGACCCGGTCCCGAAACTTTCTTCGCCGCAGACTGTTGCCATATTGGCATCCAGCAAATTTCCAAAGAACTTCCAGCCTGTGGGTGTTTCATAACATTTGAGGTTCATCTTCTCTGCCACGCGGTCTGCAGCACAACTTGTCGGCATGGACCGCGCTATCCCTTTAATACCATCGCTGTAGCCTGGAGCTAAATGCATGTTGGCAGCGATGATGGCGAGTGAATCTGACGGAGTGACATAGATGCCTTTGCCGACGATGAGATTGCGGTCGCCATCGCCATCTGAAGCTGCGCCAAAATCGTAAGACTGGTTCACGAGGATCAGATCGCACAACTCCTTGGCGTGAACAAGATTAGGATCAGGATGGTGACCGCCAAAATCAGGCAAGGGCACACCATTCATGACAGTACCTTTGGGAGCGCCGAGCATGTCTTCCAAAATGCTATGGGCATAAGGTCCGGTGATTGCCCCCATGCCGTCGAACTTCAACGTAAAGCCTGACGCGATGAGTGAACGGATAGCATCAAAATCAAACAGCGATTGCATGAGCGTTGCATAGTCTGTGACGGGGTCGACAACGTCAACTGCCATATCACCTAATGTGATTGTGCCGATTTTACTGAGGTCAATGTTGGCCGCATTTAGTGTTTTGTAAGATTGAATGGATTTGGTTTGGGCGAAAATAGCATCGGTTATTTTTTCGGGTGCTGGTCCACCATTGCTGCCATTGTATTTAATCCCGAAGTCGCCATCAGGTCCGCCAGGATTGTGGCTGGCTGACAAAATAATCCCTCCAAAGGCGTGGTGCGTGCGAATGAGATGCGATGCGGCTGGCGTGGATAGTAAACCATCCTGCCCTACAATAACGCGTCCAAAACCATTTGCAGCGGCCATCCGCAATGCAATTTGCACAACATTGTTGTTGTAAAAACGGCCGTCTCCACCCATCACCAAAGTCTTGCCAGCAAAGCCATCCAACGCGTTGAAGATCGATTGGATAAAATTTTCAGTGTAGTTTACCTGCTGAAAGACCGTAACTTTTTTGCGCAAGCCAGATGTGCCGGGACGCTGGCCTTCAAATGGTTTTGTAAAAATTGTCTCGCTCATTGCAACAAGGCCTCGTAAAGTTTTTTGTAGGCGGCGGCGCTGCGGTTCCACGACACGTCTGTTTCCATCCCGCGCGTCTGCATTTTTTTCCACGCATTTTTATTTTCATAAAGCATTGCAGTGCGCGCCAGTGCCGCTTGCAGTGATACGCCGTCGACAGGTGAAAATTGAATTCCTGTCGCAACGCCAGCGGCCAGAGCCGCATCATTGGCATCAATAATCGTGTCGGCCAAACCACCGGTGCGGGCCACCACCGGCACGCAGCCATAACGCAAGCCATAAAGCTGAGTAAGACCGCAAGGCTCAAAGCGCGATGGCACCACCATTGTGTCACAACCACCTTGGACCAGATGCGACAAGTTTTCATCGTAGGTGGTGACAACGCCGATGCGACCCGGATGACGCCTCGCTGCTTCCTGCACTGCGGTTTCAATGGCTTGTTCGCCTGTTCCCACCAACGCTAATCTGCCGCCTGTGCCTGCCAGCCAATCCAGAAGCGAGGCAAAAATATCCAATCCTTTTTGCCATGTCAGCCGGCTGACGACACCATGGATAATGCCATTGCCTTTTTCCAGGTTGAAGCGTTTTTCGACAGCGCGTTTGTTGATTTCACGTTGGGCTAAATCCTTGGCGCCAAACTTGGCAACCAACGCTGTGTCGGTTTCGGGATTCCACACTTCTGTGTCGATGCCATTGACAATGCCACGCAGTGAAGCTCGCCGCGATTGCAAAAGCCCCTGTAGGCCCATGCCATAATCAGCGTTACAGATTTCATTGGCATAGGTTGGTGATACGGTGGTGATTGCGTCGGCACAGGCCACACCACCTTTCAAAAAACTGACATTGCCGTAAAATTCTACACCATCAATTGCAAAGGCTTGCGGTGGAAGGCCAAGTATATTGAAATAGGTCGGTGGAAACTGGCCTTGAAAGGCGATGTTGTGCACTGTGACTAAGGTTTTTGGTCCGCCTGTATAGCGTAGATAAACTGCGGCCAAGGCTGTTTGCCAATCATGCAAATGCAGAATATCGGCTTTATAGGACCCGAGCGCACCGCGGGAAAGATCGGCCGCCACTTTTGACAGCGCTGCAAAACGCTGAGGGTTATCGGGCCAATCCTTGCCATCTGCTGCGAGATAGGGGTTGCCGGCCCGATTGTACAAATGCGGGGCGTCCAGCACAAAAAGATCAAGCCCCTTGGCTTTACCCGTGAGAAGCCTTGCTTTGCCGCCCATGAGATCTGCGAACCCGTGAACTTCAACAGGCGTTTCAAGCGATGCCAGCACAGCGGGATAGCCGGGCACCAAAGTTCGCATCGTCACACCATGAGACTTCAATGCGTGGGGCAATGCTCCGGTCACGTCTGCCAATCCACCAGTTTTAACCAGCGGATAGATTTCAGACGTGACCGATAAAAGCTGCATCAGGTCAGGCGGTCAATCATAGGTTGGGTGATCAGGCACACGCCCCCTTCTGAACGGCGAAAGCGCTTGGCATCGAGGATAGGATCTTGCCCCACAATCAAGCCCTCCGGAATTTTAACGCCGCCGTCGATGACTACTTTTGTCAGGCTGGCATTGCGGCCAATCTCAACGCGCGGTAGCACCACCGCATCCTCCAAATGTGAAAATGAATTGGCGCGCACATTGGTGAAAAGCAAGGCTCGTTTGATTGAAGAACCAGACACAATGCAGCCCCCTGATACAAGCGACGCTATGGCTTGCCCCCGTCTGCCTTCAAGATCATGCACAAATTTTGCAGGGGGAGTGACCTCGCTGTTGGTCCAGATTGGCCAGTCATTGTCATAAAGATCAAGGGAAGGCAGCGTATCGGTCAGGTCAACATTGGCTTCCCAATAGGCGTCAATGGTCCCCACGTCGCGCCAATATGACTGTTTTTCAAGTTCAGACCGAACGCAGGATTTGGTAAATCGGTGCGCCAAGGCTTTGCCGTTTTTGACAACATAGGGAATAATGTCTTTGCCAAAATCGCGGGTTGAGCCCTTGGTGGCAGCATCTCGCCGCAACAATCCTGCAAGAAAATCTGTTTCAAAGACATATATCCCCATGGACGCCAACGCCATATCAGGATTTCCGGGAATACCGGGTGGATCCTCGGGCTTTTCCATGAACTCAATGATTTCGTCTTTTTCATTCACATGCATGACACCAAAGGCCGAAGCCTCCTTGCGCGCCACTTCCAGAACGCCAATTGTAACGTCTGCGCCAGAATCCACATGATCCTGCAACATCAATTCATAATCCATTTTATAGATATGATCGCCAGCGAGGATAACAATGAATTTTGAATTATAGGTTTCAAGAATATCAAGGTTTTGATAAACGGCATCAGCTGTGCCTGCGTACCATTGGTCTTCAGATACGCGCTGCGAGGCTGGCAGAATGTCAAAGCTTTCATTGCGTTCGGGCCGGAAGAAGTTCCAGCCGCGTTGCAGATGGCGTATAAGACTGTGCGCCTTATATTGCGTGGCTACACCGATGCGGCGGATGCCCGAATTCATGGCATTTGATAATGCAAAATCGATAATCCGCGATTTTCCGCCGAACGGAACTGCAGGTTTGGCGCGCCTGTCAGTGAGCTCCATGAGCCTGCTGCCTCTGCCGCCCGCCAAGACATAGGCAATGGCGTCACGTGCCAGTGGTGCTGTTCTTCTTTTTTCAGGCATATGCCATGTCTCCCAAGCCAGCAGTCATCATTCTAGTCTTCGCTCATGAAGATGAGGGTTGCCAGTGGCGGCAATGTTATTTTTGCCGAAGCGGGCTTTCCATGAGACGAAATGTGTTCTCCAATAATTGTTCCCTGGTTGCCGTTTCCGGTTCCCCAATAATGCTCTGCGTCACTGTTGAAGATTTCACGCCAAATTCCTGATTTTGGCAAGGGCAACACATAATTTTCGCGCGATATGGAGGTAAAATTTGAAATGACAACGCATGGATTTTTGCCATCGCCAGCATGGCGCGCCCACGCAAAAACTGAGTTTTCAGCATCATCTGCAATCAGCCATTCAAAGCCTTCGCCTTCACAATCGCGGGCGTGCAGAGCCTTGTTGTTTTTATAAATATGGTTCAAGTCCCGAATGACAGATTGCATGCCGCGATGTGGCATGTGGTCAAGCAATTTCCAGTCAAGGCTTATGGCGTGGTTCCATTCTGTCCAAGGCGCCATTTCTTGGCCCATGAACAACAGTTTTTTCCCGGGGTAACCCCACATGAAACCAAAATAAGCACGCAGGCTTGCAAATTTTTGCCAGTCATCGCCTGACATTTTGGCAAGCAAAGACCCTTTGCCATGCACTACCTCATCATGAGAGAGTGGAAGCACAAAGTTTTCGGAAAAAGCGTAGAGCAGGCCGAAAGTCAGATCGTTGTGGTGATGTTTCCTGTGAATGGCATCACGCTGCAAATATTGCAGCGTGTCGTGCATGAAGCCCATGTTCCATTTAAAGCCAAAGCCCAGTCCACCTGTAGTGGTGGGTTTTGAAACACCCGGAAATGCTGTTGATTCTTCGGCAATGGTGACTATGCCGGGATGCTGCCCATAGGTTTCGTGGTTCATGCGTTGTAGGAAGGCAATAGCCTCTAAATTTTCGCGCCCGCCAAACTGGTTCGCAATCCACTCACCTTCCTTTCGGCTGTAATCAAGATACAACATGGAGGCAACGGCATCCACGCGAAGGCCGTCAAGATGATAGCGCTCGAGCCAAAAAAGAGCATTGTTCAACAAAAAGCTTTGCACTTCCTTGCGGCCGAAATTGTAAATTGCAGTATTCCAGTCAGGGTGGAAGCCTTGGCGCGGATCAGCGTGTTCATAAAGTGCCGTGCCGTCAAATTTTGCCAGACCGTGTTTGTCAGTGGGGAAGTGGGCTGGCACCCAGTCTAGAATAATTCCAATATTGGCGGCATGGGCCTTGTCAACAAAGCGGGCAAAGCCCGCAGCATCGCCAAAGCGCGAAGTAGGTGCAAAAAGACCAGTAGGCTGATATCCCCAGCTTGGATCATAAGGGTGTTCGCTTACTGGCAGAAGCTCGATATGGGTAAAACCAAGGTCCTTGACATAACCAATCAGCTGTTCAGCCAGTTCGTCATAGGTGAGGAATTGTTCACCATCATGCTTTTTCCATGAACCTAAATGCACTTCGTAAATGCTCATGGGTTCCCGGCGCTTGTCGGGGGTGACGCGGTCCTTCAAATAACGGCTATCTGACCATTCAAAATTATCTGTCCGTGAAATCTTTGAAGCGGTGTTGGGACGCAATTCTGCGCCAAACGCATAAGGGTCTGACTTCAGTTCCAAACCACCGGTGTTGGTGATAATTTCAAATTTATAGCCCTGGCCCTCTCTGGCATCTGGAATGAATATTTCCCAAACCCCAACGTCCATGCGCTTTCGCATCACGTGGCGGCGGCCATCCCACACATTGAAATCACCGACCACTGATACCCGCTCGGCATTTGGCGCCCATACCGCAAAATGCACGCCGGCAATCCCATCCATGGTCAAAAGATGTGCCCCCAGTTTATCATAAAGGCGAAGATGATTGCCTTCAGCCATGAAGTAATCGTCTTGAGGTCCTAGCACGGGCCCGATGGAATAAGCATCGGTCACAATCCATTTGCCTTTTTCGTTCGCGCATACAAAACGTATTGCTTGCTGGGATTGTGTGTCTACTTTTCCTTCAAAGAATCCAGCGTCGTGTCGTTTGACCAAAACGCCAATTTCAAGGCCTTGCAGTGTTTGGGCTGTTACACGCTCCGCACCTGGAACAAAGGCACGAGCCACCCAGGTTTTCCCCGATTTATGCAATCCCATGATTTTAAAGGGGTCGGCATGCCTGCCATTTACGATGGCTTCGATTTCAGGGCCGCCAGTTTTCCACCTCGGTTCGGCCATTCCGTTAAAACTTTCAGTTCAATTCTCAGTTGGTTCAATTCTCAGTTAATGGGCCAATTCACCGGAACATTCCAGATTTCACGCGCATATTCCTTGATCGTGCGATCTGATGAGAACCAACCCATATTCACGCTATTATGGATTGCGATCTTCGTCCAGTCCTGATGTTCCTTCCAAAGCAAAGAAAGCCTTTTCTGGGTTTGACAATAAGCGTCAAAATCAGAACCCACCATGAACCAATCGCCGTTGTAAATTGAGCCCACTATGGGCTGATAAAGACTGGAATCACCTTTCGAGAACAATCCTTGCGCCAAGGCGCGAAGCACGGCGCGTAAACGGAGAGATGATTCAACCACGGCATGACCGTCAACGCCCTGTTGGCGCTTGGTTTCCACTTCCTCCGCCGTCAGGCCAAAAATGAAAATATTGTCAGCTCCAACTTGCTGTTGCATTTCCACATTGGCACCGTCCAACGTGCCAATGGTCAAAGCGCCGTTCAACGCAAATTTCATGTTCCCTGTGCCCGATGCTTCCATGCCGGCAGTTGAGATTTGTTCTGATAAATCAGTGGCTGGTACAATAACTTCTGCAAGGCTTACATTATAGTTAGGAATGAAAACAATTTTCAGTAAGTCTCTGATGGTTTTATCATTGTTGACTACATGAGCCACTTCGTTGATCAATTTAATGATCAGCTTTGCTTGAGCATAACTTGCTGCGGCCTTGCCCGCGAAAATTTTAACCTTCGGGTTCCAATCGCGGTTTGGTTCTGCCTTGATCTTTAAATAGAGATCAATCGTTTCAAGAATGTTCAGAAGTTGCCGCTTGTATTCATGAATGCGTTTGATCTGCACATCGAACATGGCCGTTGGATCAAGCTTGATCTCCAGCCGCTGCAAAACCAGATTTGACAGTGTTTTTTTATTTTCAAGCTTCACGTCATCAAAGCGTTTTATGAAATCTGCACTGCCAGATTTTTCTGACGCGTTGACCAAGAGTTCAGCATTGTCGAGTGAGTCTGGTCCGGCAGCCTCTGTCAGCAAAGCAGACAATTGCGGATTGGCACCCAGTAACCACCGGCGCGGCGTAATGCCATTTGTTTTGTTGTTGATACGGCCCGGGAACAGCGCATTCAAATCCTTGAATACGCTTTTTTTCATCAGTTCTGTATGCAAGGCGGATACACCATTGACGCTGTGAGACCCCACAAATGCCAGCTGACCCATGCGCACGCGCTTTCCATTATGTTCATCGATCAACGATATCGAGGCCACCATCTCAGGAGAAGCTTTCAATACATTCTGTGCACGCACAATGATCTGGTCATTGATATTATAAATGATCTGCAAGTGGCGGGGGAGCAGACGTTCAAACAAATCAAGTGGCCAGCTTTCCAGGGCTTCAGGCAACAGGGTGTGGTTGGTATAGGACATGACAGCTTGTGTGATTTCCCAAGCTTTACTCCAAGGTTGGTCGTGCAAATCAACCAACAGGCGCATCAATTCGGCAATGGCAATGGCGGGGTGAGTATCATTTATCTGCACGGACACTTTATCGGCAAGATTGGAAACGCTGGGGTACTGTTGCAAATGCCGGCGTAAAATATCCTGCAGAGAGGCCGAGGTGAAGAAATACTCCTGGCGCAAGCGCAGATCTTGCCCGGCCGCAGTAGAATCAGATGGATACAACACGCGAGTCAGAATATCTGCGCGGTTGTTTGCATAAAGCGCTCCGATATAATCGCCTGTATTGAATGCATCGAGTGCAATGGGATCAAGGGCGCGTGCCGACCACAGGCGCAAGGTGTTTACGCGTTTGCCTCGCCACCCCACCATGGGCGTGTCAAAGGCAGTGGCCAGCAACTCTTCTCCCGCGTTCCAGAACGGCTTGTGCGTTCCATCGGGCAAAGTGACTGACGAGACATGGCCTCCAAATCTGATTTTATAAGCGGACTCGCGGCGAGGGAATTCCCACGGATTGCCATTCTCCAGCCAGTTTTCCGGAAACTCAATTTGCCAGCCGTCCTTAATGGCTTGCCTGAAGAGGCCGTGGTTATAACGTATGCCGTAACCGTAGGCAGGGATGCCCAAGCTTGCCATGCTTTCCATGAAGCAGGCCGCCAGGCGGCCAAGGCCACCATTTCCCAAAGCTGCATCAGGCTCCAATTCTTCCGCGAGGTTCAGGTCTACGCCTAGGTCTTTGAGGGCTGCAGTATAACCTTCCGTAAGCTCAAGATTGCTGAGGGCATCACGCAGAAGTCTGCCAATCAGAAACTCCAACGAGAGATAGTAGACCCGCTTGGCTTCGCCTTTGTAGGAGTCACGTGTAGAGGTCATCCAGCGATCAATGATCCGGTCGCGCAGTGTAAGAATTGTGGCGTTCAACCAGTCATGGTTATTGGCAACCACGCGGTCCTTGCCAATTGAGTAGGCGAGTTTCGCCAAAATCTGATCTCGAATGGCGGCTACGTCGGTCATAGTGTCCCCTCTGCCTGAACAGGCTATGCTGACTTGCGCGGTCTTACCACGCGGCCAAATGATTTTTTTACGTCCGGTGTTTCTTCAAACAGTTCTGCCAGTTTTTCAGTCATGGCTCCGCCCAATTCTTCGGCATCAATGATGGTCACGGCGCGTTTGTAATAGCGTGTCACATCGTGGCCTATGCCAACTGCGATGAGTTCAACGGGTGAACGCCCTTCAATATCAGCAATCACTTGGCGAAGGTGCCGCTCCAGATAGTTTCCACTGTTCACGGATAAGGTTGAATCATCCACTGGCGCACCGTCAGAGATAACCATCAAAATTCTGCGCTGTTCCTGCCGGCCCAGCAGCCGGTTGTGGGCCCAGATAAGGGCCTCACCATCAATGTTTTCCTTCAGCAAACCTTCACGCATCATCAGGCCCAAATTCTTTCGCGCACGGCGCCAAGGTTCGTCCGCTGACTTGTAAATAATATGACGAAGATCGTTCAGGCGACCGGGGTTTGCCGGTTTGCCTGCGCCAAGCCATTTTTCACGGGCCTGGCCACCTTTCCAGGCTCTTGTTGTAAAGCCTAAGATTTCAACTTTAACACCGCAACGTTCGAGCGTGCGGGCCAAAATATCGGCACAGGTTGCTGCAACGGTGATAGGCCGCCCCCGCATTGAGCCTGAGTTATCCAAAAGCAATGTAACAACTGTATCTCGGAACTTCGTATCCTGCTCAACCTTGAAAGACAGGGCATGAAGGGGATCGGTAATCACGCGCGTCAAGCGGGCAGCGTCCAAGACGCCCTCTTCAAGATCGAAATCCCAGGAGCGGTTTTGCTGGGCCATCAACCGGCGTTGCAAGCGATTGGCCAGACGTGCGACAACCCCCTGAAGACTAGAAAGTTGTTTGTCGAGGTAGGCGCGTAGTCTGATCAGCTCCTCGGCATCACACAAATCTTCGGCGCTGATTTCTTCATCAAACTGACCTGAGTACACGCGGTAAAAATTATCGTTCGCAAGCGATGAGAACGGCAATTGCGGGCGCCATGGTTCTTCGCCATCGTCTTGCTCCTGGCCTTCCATGTCATCAGGCGCATCATCAGCCTCAAACTGCTGGGCCTCCATTTCAGCGCCTTCAGATTGACCTTCAGTGCTTTCCGCTTCCTCAGCTGCAGACTGTTCGCTTTCCTGGTCTTGGCCTTCAGCGGTTTCATTGCGTTCGCCTGATTGTTCTTCTGGCTCGCTTTCGTCTTCCTCTGCGTCTTTGTCGGGGTCTTCCCCCAACTCATCAGCCATATCAAGTGCTGCAATCAGATCGCGCGACAATCTTGCGAAGGATTGCTGGTCGTGCAACGCGTCTTCAAGGTTCTGTATTTTTGCGCTGGCCTTTTCATCCACCCAGCTGCGCCACAAATCGACATAGGCGGCCACAGCTGGCGGCGGCTTCAAGCCTGTAAGCTTCTCACGCACAATAAGACCAACCGCCTCTTCAAGAGGCGTGTCTTTACGGTTGTTGGACCTGTTCACCACCATCTTGCCATAACGGTCGTCCAGCATGGCGCAAAGATTATTGGCAACACCAGGCATGGCACGTGCGCCAATGGCTTCAACGCGTGCTTGCTCTACAGCTTCAAAAACAGCGCGGGCATTTTTACCTTCCGGGCAATATTTGCCGTGCACTGTTTCAGAATGGTTGGACAAACGAAGTGTAAAACTATCAGCCAAACCGCGTGTTACGGCAATATCCTTGGCATCGGCTGCCCCAGAAACTTGGGGCAATTTTATTTTATGACCCACGAGTTGCGGCAACTCATTTCCAAAGCTGACGGTAAGCTCCGGGTCAGAAGCCATCGACTTCATGGCTGTGCTCAATACTTCCTTGAAGCGTTCGGCACGGTCTGGTTTTTCTGCGGCCATGTTGGCCCTAGGCTATTGCAATGCGCGAAGCCGACTCAGGCAAATCTTCGCCAAAACACCGTTGGTAAAATTCTGCGACGATGGCCCGTTCCAGTTCGTCGCATTTATTCAAGAATGTAAGCCTGAAGGCAAAACCCACATCGCTGAAAATATCGGCATTTTGCGCCCATGTAATAACAGTCCGGGGGCTCATGACCGTTGAGAGATCACCCTGCATGAAAGCGTTGCGCGTATGATCTGCCACCCGCACCATATTTGAAATTGTTTTGCGGCCCTTTTCGTTATCATAGGATTTATTCTTTGACAAAACCACGCCCACCTCTTGCGCATGGGGCAAATAATTAAGGGCTGAGACAATGGACCACCGGTCCATTTGCGCTTGGTTTATCTGCTGCGTGCCATGATAAAGCCCGGTCGTATCACCCAGACCCACTGTGTTGGCTGTTGCAAAAAGGCGAAAGGCCTGGTGGGGCCGAATAACGCGGGATTGATCAAGCAGTGTCAATTTGCCAGATGATTCCAAAATGCGCTGGATCACGAACATCACGTCTGGCCGGCCTGCATCATACTCGTCAAAGACCAATGCTACATTGTGTTGGTAAGCCCAAGGCAAAATGCCTTCCTTGAATTCAGTAATCTGTTTTCCGTCTTTCAGAACAATCGCATCCTTGCCGATTAAATCGATCCGGCTGATGTGGCTGTCCAAATTGATGCGTATGCATGGCCATTTCAGGCGTGCTGCAACCTGTTCAATATGCGTAGACTTGCCGGTGCCGTGATAGCCTGTAATCATAACACGGCGATTGAATGCGAAGCCCGCGAGAATGGAAAGCGTGGTTTCCTTGTTAAACAAATAGTCCGGATCAATGTCAGGAACATGTTCGGCATTTTCCGAATATCCCATGACTTGCATGTTCGATTCAAAGCCGAACAGTTGACTGACGGATGCTTTTTGGTCGGGTAACCCGGCAAGGGTTTCAGGTACAGACATATGATAAACTCGTTAACAGGATTGCTAGGCGACTTCTAAACGGTTGAAATGATAAGGGCAAGCTCAGCAGAATCCAGTTGCTCGCAACGTGTCGTAAGCTTTGATAACAGCATTAAGTGCGGCTTCATTTGCCCGGCTGCCATTGTTGGCATCGGGGTGGAGGCGCTTCACCAAGGATTTGTACTTCGATTTCACTTCGGGTGGTGTTGCATCTTCTGGCAAGCTCAAGGCTTGCAGCGCTTCAATCTCATTGCGCCGAAGTGAACGGCCATGCTTTGCGTTCGAGGTGATCTTTTCCTTGAGCAGAATATTCAATGGATCGACGATGTCTTTAGCCGTGCGACGGGCACCGCCCACATTGGGGGCCGCGCCTTGGCCGCGTTTCCAGGTCGGTCTATGGCCCGTTTGCGCCTCTTTGCGGAACGTGGCTTGATCCTCGTCTTTCATGCCTTCAAAATAATTGTACGTCTTGTTGTATTGCTGAACGTGGGCCGTGCAGTAATTGAAAAACTGACCTTCAGCACTTCGGCCTTTGGGTGCTTTATGTTTTGCAGGTTTGTCACAGCCTGGCCACTCGCACATAAGCACATCAGGTTCCGGCTTTCTAATGCTGGAAGCCGAAGATTTGATGCGGATTTTGTCGAAATATTTTGATTCAAGTTTCATGGGCTACCGAGTATGCTAGGGTGGAGTGAATTTCGCAACTGGGATTGAGGATAAAATGCAGTCGGATTTAGGGCTAATCGGAGAAAAGATGAAATCCAAGCTGATCGCCGCGTTCTCACCCTCTTATTTAGAGCTTATTGACGAGTCAAACCAGCATCATGGACATAGTGGCGCACATCCAAGCGGCGAGAGCCATTTCCGGTTGCGCATATCTGCACCCGTGTTCGAGGGACAATCGCGTGTTGCCCAGCATAGAATGATCAACACAGTATTGGCAGATGACCTGAAATCTCGCGTTCACGCTTTGGCAATAGTCGTTGTTTGATCAAACCGTAGGTTCGTTTTCTTTGCTTGTTACTTCTAATTTTACCACATTCAACAATGTAATCTGTTGCTTGCGCTTCTTCAGTATCTCAAAGCGAAACCCGTGAAAATTAAAGACCTGACCAGCCACAGGAATGACCCTTGCTTCGTGGATCACGAGGCCGGCAATTGTGGTGGCCTCTTCATCGGGCAATTCCCACTCGAGGCTGCGATTGATATCACGCAAAGGCAATGATCCATCGATATTGTAAGAGCCATTGACCTGCTTTCGAATGCCGGTTGTCACGGCATCAAATTCATCGGTAATGTCGCCAACGATTTCCTCAACGATATCTTCGAGGGTGATGAGACCTTGCACTTCGCCATACTCGTCCACAACGATTGCAAAGTGGGTTTTGCGGCGCAGGAAGGCGTTGAGCTGATCGGTAAGCGGTCTTGTGTCAGGAACAAACCAGGCCGGGCTTAATATGTCCTCAAGCTTCAGGTTCGCATTGCTTTTGCCGTCAGCCTGCACTGCTGCAAATAAATTCTTTGCATGTAAAATTCCAACGATATTGTCGGGGTTGTCTTTCCAGACCGGAATGCGAGTGTGGCCGCTTTTCAGCACCTGCTGAATGATTTCAGGCATTGGCTCTGACTCGTCCAGCATGGTCATTTTGGTGCGGTGGACCATGATGTCTGCGACTTCCAGATCTTTCAAATCAAGAATGCCGCCCAGCATGTCGCGGTCTTTCTTGATGATGCTGCCTTCTTTCTTGTGAAGATCAATGGCACCACGGATTTCATCATGGGCCGACAGAATACTGTCAACGTTTCGTGTGTCGACGCCGAACACCAACAGGGTTTTTTTAACGATGTACTCCACGGTCATAACAATCGGGCCCAACACCGCAACAATCAGGCGCATGATGGGTGCCACGGCAATTGCCACACGGTCAGGATATGCAATGGCATAAGTTTTTGGCATTACTTCGGCAAAGATGAGGATGATGATCGTCAGCAGAATGGATGCAATAACGGCACCACTGTCGTTGAACACTTTTACCAAAGCTGCCGTGGCAACCGCCGACGCTGTGATGTTGGCCAATGTGTTGCCGAGCAGTAATGCGCCAATCAAGCGCTCTGGCATCGACGTTAATTTTAAAACTGCGGCTGCTCGTGTGCTGCCACGTCTTTCCATTTCTGTAAGCCTTGCGCGTGAAGCGGTCGTTAAGCCCGTTTCCGAACCTGAGAAAAATCCTGAAACGATGATGAGAGCCAGAATAGAGAACACCGCCACGGAGGTATCATAAGTCATTGGGGTTGAAGATCCCTTTCAAGGAATGACAAGACCTCAGTCTCAGCAACGTTCTTGGCAATGAAAGTTTCACCAATGTTGCGTGCCAGAATGAAAGTCAGTTTGCCATGGATTGCTTTTTTGTCTTGTCGCATGAGTTGCAACAGGTCTAACGGTGGCGGCAGGTTGCCTGGAATTTGATGCGCATGCGTGGGGAGTTTTGCGCGCTTCAGATGGTCTGTAACGCGCGTGCTGGAGCCAGGTGGACAATACCCCAAATATTCTGAAAACTTGAAAGCTTGCACCATGCCAATGCTAACGGCTTCACCGTGCAGCAAGCGGTCGGAATAGCCACAAGCCGCTTCCAGCGCATGGCCAAATGTATGGCCCAAATTCAGCAGGGCCCGCAGTCCCGTTTCGGTTTCATCTTCACTTACAACACGGGCTTTCATGGCACAACTCATGCGCACCGCGTGAGCCACCGTGGAGATATCATTTCCGCCTGCGGCAATGGTTTCGACATGTTGATCAAGCCATTCAAAAAACGCTGCATCCCCCAGCAGACCATATTTGACGATTTCAGCATAGCCTGCGGCCCGCTGCCGGGGTGGAAGAGTGTTCAAGACATCAATATCGGCAAGAACCAATCGCGGTTGGTGAAAGGCGCCCACGAGATTTTTGCCCAAAGGTGAATTGATGCCCGTCTTTCCACCGACTGAACTGTCAACCTGAGCCAGAAGTGAGGTTGGAATTTGAATGAAGCTTACTCCGCGGCGCAAAATACTTGCAGCAAAACCCGTGAGGTCGCCAATCACTCCGCCCCCCAGTGCAATAACCACATCGTGCCGCTCAACGCCTGCCGCCAGCAAGCCATCGCAAAGTTCCGCCAAGTACTTAAAACTTTTTGTTGCTTCGCCTGCTGGCAAAACAATCGTTTTTGTTTCAATTCCTCCGGCTGAAAGAGATTTTTCCAGATTTTTTAAATGGATTTTTGCAACATTTTTGTCCGTGACAATCGCTGCAAAGGGTCGCTTGAGCAGAGGACCAATAAGTTCGCCCGCGGTGGCCAGCAAATTTTGGCCAACATGGATGTCATAACTTCGGTGGGACAAATTGACGGGAACAATGACGTTATTCATCGGCGATCTTTTCTCCGCCTGGCCAGTCGGCCAAGGCTTTGATGACATCATTGACCATTTGCCCGTGTTGAACGTCGCGGCTTTCAACGGTGATGTTTGCTTGCGCATAAACCGGATAACGGATGTCGATCAATTTTTTCATGACCGCAGCAGGATCATCGTTTCGCAACAGTGGCCGGTCGCTCCGTTTGCTGACGCGTTTCAATAGTAAATCCAGGTCGGCTTTCAGCCAGATGGAAATGCCCTTTTGCTTCACGCGCGAACGGGTTTCTTCATTCATGAATGCACCGCCCCCTGTGGCCAAAACCTGCATTCCATTTTCCAATAATCTGGCAATCACGCGGCGCTCCCCTTCGCGGAAATAATCTTCGCCATGCTCAGTGAAGATGTCCGCAATGGATTTGCCGGCCGCAGTTTCAATTTCGTGGTCGGCATCCACAAATGGAACGTTCAGTTTTTCGGCCAAGCGGCGGCCCACGCTGGTTTTGCCAGCACCCATCAAGCCCACAAGAACAATGGGATGGTTGCCAAGCCGTTGCTTTGCAATTTCGGCGTCCTTTACGATTGATCGTCTTGCCATTCTGCCCTTCTGTCATTGCTTTTAACGTAAGCTTGCGAAATGCGCAAAGCTTGGTGTAGGATTTCTTTTTGACCGATTGGATCAGTCTTGCCAGATACGTTGCGATTTCTGTTTGTTGTTGCGGTCATTGCAGGGGTGGTCTATGGCGGGGCATGGGCGTTGGCTAATTTTCCGCCTGAACAAACTGAAATCATAAAACCTCTGCCGCATGAAAAACTTCGCGCCCAGTAGCCTGGAGTTGCGACTTGTTACGCGTTTTCTAGACATGATGAGTGCTGAACGCGGTGCCGCCAAAAATTCTTTGGAAGCTTACGGCCGCGATCTGCGGGATTATCTTGAATTTTTGGCAGCAAAAAATGTGGGGCTGGTTTCTGTTACAACTGATACTGTGCGGACTTATCTGGCAAAGGCCCAACAGTCAGGCTTGGCGCGAAGCACGGCTGCGCGCAGGCTCTCTGCGATAAAACAATTTCACGTTTATTTGCAAGGCGAAGGGCACCATCCCGAAAATCCTGCCTTGATTGTGCAAGGTCCGCGGGCCGCCAAAGCCTTGCCAAAGATGCTGAGTGATCCGCAAATGGTGGCGCTTTTAGCGGCTGCTGAGGAGCGTGTTCAAAAAGCTGAAGGCCGGGCCGCGTTTAAAGCATTGCGCTTGCAATGTCTCTTGGAGCTTTTGGCAGCGACGGGGCTTCGTGTGTCTGAATTGGTGGGGCTGTCCTACCGTGCTGCGCTGACTGATGATGCATTTCTGACCATCAAGGGAAAGGGTGGACGCGAGCGGATCGTGCCTTTTTCTGATCGGGCGAGAGGGTTTCTCAAAACTTATCTGACAGCTCTCAAGGTGCAATCTGAGTCAGAACCGAAATGGCTTTTCCCCTCCCACGGGGCTGCCGGAAGGTTAACGCGGCAACATTTCGCCATCGACCTAAAATCACTTGCCAGACAGGCAGGGCTTGATGCCGACACAGTTTCTCCGCATGTGCTACGGCATGTGTTTGCAAGTGATCTGCTTTCACATGGGGCTGATCTGCGGGCTGTGCAGCAAATGCTGGGCCATGCTGATATTTCAACCACACAAATTTACACCCATGTTCAGGTTGAGAGGCTGAAGGAAGCGGTGGAAAAGTTTCATCCCTTGGCCCAACCTTCAAGAGACGAGAAAAGTTGACTTTGCAGGCCATCATAGCCAAAAACTCCGTTCCGAACTTTACGTTGAGGAATTATGCACGCATTTTTAGATTTTGAGGCGCCCGTTGCCGAGCTTGAGGGCAAAATCGCGGAGCTTCGCGCTTTGGCACAAGGTGACGCCAAGGTGTCTATTGCCGATGAAGTCAAAGCCCTGGAGAAAAAAGCCAACAAGATTTTGGCTGATCTTTACCTAGTCTTGACACCTTGGCAAAAAGCGCAAGTTGCGCGCCATGCCGACCGCCCGCACGCACTGGATTATATTGCAGCGTTGATTACGGATTTTATGCCTTTGGCGGGAGACCGCAAATTTTCAGAAGACGAAGCCGTTGTTGGCGGTTTGGGGCGCTTTCAAGGTGAGGCCGTGGTGCTGATTGGCCAAGAAAAAGGGTCAGATACTGCAAGCAGGCTTAAACATAATTTTGGCATGGCAAAACCCGAAGGTTACCGGAAGGCGGTTCGCCTGATGGAAATGGCAGATAAATTCAGACTGCCTGTCATTACATTTGTGGACACATCTGGGGCCTATCCTGGGGTGGAAGCAGAAGAGCGCGGGCAGGCTGAGGCCATAGCGCGCTCGACGGACTGTTGCCTGTCGCTCGGTGTTCCACTCATCTCGGTCATCATCGGAGAGGGGGGATCAGGCGGTGCGATTGCTATTGCGACCGCTAACGCCGTGATCATGCTGGAGCATTCAATTTACAGTGTGATATCGCCCGAAGGCGCTGCTTCAATTCTGTGGCGCGACCCTGCGAAAAACAAGGATGCGGCGGTGGCCTTGAAAATTACGGCGCAAGACTTGAAGAAATTTGGCGTCATTGATGAAATTGTGCCTGAACCATTGGGCGGCGCACACCGTAATCGTGCAGAAGCCATGACAGCCGTTGCCGAAGCGATAAGCCGGAATTTAAAGGCATTTGCTGACGTATCAGCTGATGTGGTGCGAACCCAAAGGCGTGAGAAGTTTCTGGGCATTGGTCGCAATTTGTAAAAGGTGATATTTTGAATGTGTCGCGTCGCGGGTTAGTATTTGGAGCAGCGGCACTTTTGTTGCCCTCTCAGCCGCGCGCTGAAGCACCGGCACTGACAATTGGCACGCGTATTCTCGACGTTAAAGGCAAGGCGGCCAAAGTTTTTGGCATCGTGGGCCCAAATGGAAAGCTCGGGCTGGAGATGGTTTTGGGTCAACCCTTTCGGGTTGATTTGAAGAATGCACTTGATGAGCATACAGCAATACATTGGCATGGGCTCACACCGCCAGCGTCGCAAGATGGAGTGCCGCACTTATCGGGACCAGCGATAGAAGCGGGTGAAACACGCGCTTATGATTTTGAAAACCTGAAGGCCGGCACACATTGGATGCACTCGCATTTGGGATTGCAAGAACAACGCATGCTTGCGGCACCGTTGATTGTGTATGAGACGCAGAGACCCGTGTTTGATGAGCAAAACCATGTGGTGATGCTGCATGATTTTTCATTTAAAGATCCCTCCGAGATATTGGCAGCGCTTAAAGCCAATGGATCCACCATGAATATGTCCGCGGTGGCTGGTGTTGATATCGCTTATGATGCAATGCTGGCCAATGACCGTACGCTGGACGATCCCGAAATTGTGCGGGCGGAAAAAGGCGGTGTGCTGCGCTTGCGCATTGTGAATGCCTGTGCCGCCACCAACATGTGGATTGATCTTGGACCCTTGAGCGGAACTCTCATTGCAGTGGATGGTAATACAATCTCGCCTTTGCGAGGGTCCAGATTTCCGTTGGCTATTGCGCAGCGGGCAGATGTTCGGGTGGAATTGCCTCAGGGTTCGGGAAGCTGGCCCATTATGTTTGAAGCCGAGGGCGATACCCTGCGTGCTGGTATCATTCTGCAGGCTGGGGACGGTTCGATCAGCAAGATCAGCGACCGCGGGAAAACAGGCGCTTCACTTGATCTTCATATGGAAAGCAAATTGAAATCGGCAGCACTGGTTCTGCCAGAGCCTGTGGCGCACACAGAAGTCGTAACACTGACAGGTGATGAAAAAACTTACATTTGGGGCTTCAATGGAAAGCCGATGATGCACGATGTGTTATTTAACGTTCGCGCTGATGAGCGGGTTGAAGTGGTCATTCAAAACCTGACGATGATGGCACATCCCATACACATTCACGGGCACTACTTTAAAGTTGTTCGCGTTGGAAACTTGCGCATTGACGGGGCAGTGCGGGACACCATTCTCATTCCGGCAGGCGAGCGCGTGGCGGTTCAATTTGATGCGGACAATCCAGGCAATTGGGCCTTTCATTGCCACCATCTTTATCACATGAATTCAGGCATGATGGCGGCCATTGGTTATGTGGGAGCGGCTTAAAGCAACTCTTGCAAAAAAGGAATCAAGGGTAAATCCGCTGGCGGCATGGGATAATTGCGTAAGTGTTTGGCCCGCACCCATTTTAATTCCTGTCCCTCCAGGGGAAAAGCCTGGCCTTGCCACCGGCGACATACATAAAGTGGCATGAGCAGGTGAAACTCCTCATAGGCGTGGCTCGCGAAAGTCAGAGGGGCAAGGCAAGACCGCTCAACATTGATGCCGATTTCCTCCTTCAATTCCCGAATGAGTGCTGCTTCCGGTGTTTCGCCAGCTTCAACTTTGCCACCCGGAAATTCCCACAAGCCTTGGAGTGTTTTTCCTTCCGGGCGTCTTGCCAACAAGATGCGGCCGTCAGGATCAATCAGCGCAACGGCTGCCACAAGCAAAAATTTCATCAGCTACGATACGAGCCATTGATGTCTATGTAGCGGTGCGTGAGATCGCATGTCCACACTATGCTTGTGGCTTTGCCCACCCCCACATCAGCCTCAATCTTGATATTACGGCCCTTCATGTGAGGCATGATATCGGCTTCATTATAAGTGCTGTCTTTCATGCCCTTGGCTGCCACTTGCACTCCGCCAATCTTGATGCGTAATTTATCGCGGATCGCTTTTTCACCTGATTTGCCTATCGCCATGACAATCCGGCCCCAATTGGCATCTTCACCTGCAATTGCGGTTTTGACCAAGGGCGAATTTGCAATTGCCATGCCGATTTTTCGCGCGGCACTTTCTGACTCGGCACCGGTAATCTTGATTTCAACGAATTTTTCGGCCCCTTCCCCGTCTTTTACCACCTGGTGGGCAAGGTCAAGGCACAGGCCATCCAAGGCTTTGGCAAAACTGGCAAGACGTTTGTCGCCTGCTGATTTCAAGCCGCCCAGAGAAGCCGATTGTCCTGTCGCAAACATCAAAACCGTGTCGGACGTTGACGTGTCACCATCAACTGTAATGCAGTTGAACGATGCTGCAACTGATTTTGAAAGGAGTTTCTGCAGAATGCGCGCCGGCAATTTTGCATCGGTAAAAATGAACACCAGCATGGTTGCCATATCAGGGGCAACCATGCCTGACCCTTTGGCAATTCCGTTGATGGTTACAATTTTTTTGCCCCACTTCACTTGCACTGTGGCGGATTTTGCAAATGTGTCAGTGGTCATTATCGAACGAGCAGCCATATCCCATGCCGTGTCAGTGGCCTCGGCCTTCAACGCAGGCAAAGCGTCAACTATGGGTGCTGGATTTAGCGGCTCACCTATAACACCTGTCGATGCAAGATAGATATCATGTGGATTGCATTTCAATTGCCTTGCGGCAGCGCTGGCCACAGCCTTGACTGTTTTTACGCCCGCTTTTCCGGTGAAGGCGTTGGCATTGCCAGCATTAACAACAAGTGCTCGCGCGGTTCCTGATTTCAGATTGTCAGCGCACCAATCAACAGGTGCCGAGCGCGACTTGGAATTTGTGAGGCAACCTGCAACCGTTGTGCCTTCGTCGAGCAAAGCCAGAAGAACGTCTGGTCGGTTTTTATACCTGATGCCTGTCGCAGCCGCAGCGAGTGAGACGCCTTTGATTTTTGGGAGTGAAGGAAAGACATGTGGCGCAAGCGGAGATACGATATTGGCCATTGCTTAATCTCTTATTCCTATTGCTGCGGTGCATCGGGAAGTGTGAGATCACCTTTTCCACTGTCATCTGGAACAGCACCGTCAGCTGCAGGCTGGCCGCCCAATACTGCGTTTCCTGCATCATTCTTTTGTTTTTCGAGCAGCAGTTTATGTTGTGCTTGAGCCTCCTCTTGGGCTTTTTTCAAGTCCGGATCCAGAATTTCAACTTTTGCGGTTCCCTGAAGGCTTGCCAGCAAGGCTTGAACCTTGTCGCGCACCAATACATTGCGTATGGCACCTTTAACCTGATCATAAGGCTGAGCGGCGCCCATCTTACGGTCATCCATGCGAATAACATGCCAGCCGTAATCTGTTTTCACCGGTGGTGACACTTCGCCAACCTTCAGCTTGAATGCCGCTTCAGAAAATTCCTTCACCATTTCGGGTGCTGTGAAATATCCCAGATCGCCACCATAATCCTTGGATCCATCCAAACTGTATTGTTTGGCGAGGTCTTCGAATTTGTCGCCTTTTTTGACTTTGGCTTCAATGTCATTGGCTTCTTTTTCAGTTGCGACCAGAATGTGGCGCGCCCTGACCCGTTCAGTTTGTTTAACCTTGGCAGATTCCTTTTCATACGCTGCCTTGATTTCAGCATCACTCACCGATGGCGTGATCTTTTGAGCCAAATAAGAATCGCGCAAGGCCTTGGCCTGATAGGCCGCCAATCGGCGCTTGTAATCGTCGCTGTCGCCAATCCCGTCCTTGGACGCAACCTGAGCGAGGAGATGGCGTTCGATCAAAAATTCAACCACGAACGGAAAGCGCAGTTTTGGCGGCATATTTGGCAGTTGGCCGATTACGTCATCAAACGCCATCCGAACTTCTGACGTTTTGATTTCGTATCCGTTCACGGTGGCCACAGTTTTGTCTTCGCCCGAAAGCGGCTCAGCTGTTGTCGATTGTGCGCTAGCAAGGGGTGCTAAGAAAATTGCAAAACCGAATGACGTTGCAAGCAGGGCGGTTTTCAAAATATTGTGAATGCGGGGCATGAATTCCATCAATTGTCTATGAGACTATGAGATTTGCTATATTCAGCCAATGGCCATCAAACAAGGCAATAATAAGCCTTTCGGCCTGCTGTTGCCCTGTTGCAACAGGTTGAAAAGCGTACGCTTTGGCCCCACATCCACGCTATATCCACGTCTGTCTCCCAACATTGCAGAATTGAAATGTTTACCAAATGCTGTGCTGTGGGCTAGAAGACCGCCAAATCTGGGGTCTACCCCTTACTAAGGAACGAATCACATGCTCGGATTGCGCAAGATCGCAGCAAAAGTTTTTGGCACGACAAATGGCCGTAAACTCGTCAATTTTCAGAAAAAAGTTCCTGAAATCAATGCGTTGGAAGCGCACTATTCGGCTTTGAGCGACGAGCAGCTGAAAGGCGTCACGGCGCAGTTCAAATCCGAAATCAGCGGTGGAAAGACGGTTGACGATCTCTTGGTGCCTGCCTTTGCAGCAGTACGCGAAGCCTCAAAACGCGCCTTGGGGCTCAGGCCTTTTGATGTCCAGCTGGTGGGGGGCATGGTTCTCCATGCTGGCATGATCTCGGAAATGAAAACCGGTGAAGGCAAAACTTTGGTGGCTACACTTCCCGTGTATTTGAATGCGCTGGAGGGCAAGGGCGTTCACGTCGTGACAGTCAACGATTATCTGGCAAAACGCGACTCTGAATGGATGGCCAATGTTTATGGATTTCTGGGGCTGACCACCGGCGTGATTGTTCACGGCCTTGATGATGCAGAGCGCCGTGCGGCTTATGCCTGCGATGTGACTTATGGCACCAACAATGAATTGGGCTTTGATTACCTGCGCGATAACATGAAGTACTATCTGAACGAGATGGTGCAGCGCGGTCATCATTATGCAATTGTGGACGAAGTTGACTCAATCCTGATCGACGAAGCCCGCACACCCTTGATTATTTCCGGGCCAGCAGAAGATCAGTCTGCTCTTTATAATTCACTAGATCCCTTTATTCCGCGCCTCGTTGCTGAAGATTACGAGCTTGATGAGAAACAGCGGCAAGTCACTTTGACGGAAGCGGGCAACGAGCATCTTGAGCAAATGCTGTTATCGGCAGGCATCATGAAATCTGGCACGATGTATGATGCAGCCAATATTGGTGTGGTTCACCACATCCAGCAAGCCTTGCGCGCGCACACGCTGTTTCAAAAAGATAAAGATTACATCGTGAAGGATGGCGAAGTGGTCATTATTGACGAGTTTACGGGACGCATGATGACGGGGCGGCGCTATTCGGATGGCTTGCACCAGGCCATTGAAGCCAAGGAACATGTTCAGGTGCAGCCTGAAAACGTGACGTTGGCATCAGTTACTTTTCAAAATTACTTCCGCATGTATGAAAAACTGGCGGGCATGACGGGAACCGCACTTACGGAAGCTGATGAATTTCAGGATATTTACGGTTTGGAAGTGATTGAAATTCCCACCAATGTACAAGTGGCGCGTAAAGACGAAGATGATGAAGTTTATCGTACGGCCAAGGAAAAATATGCCGCAATCAGTGACACCATCCGGGCTGCCCGCGTGCGGGGACAGCCTGTGCTGGTGGGCACAACGTCAATTGAAAAATCGGAAGAAATTTCCGGCATTCTGAAAGCACAGGGCATTGAACACAGTGTGTTGAACGCGCGGTTTCACGAGCAGGAAGCCACGATTGTGGCGCAAGCGGGCGCACCTGGTGCCGTGACAATTGCAACCAACATGGCGGGCCGCGGCACAGACATAAAGCTGGGTGGCAATCTGGATATGCGCATTTCACAGGAAGTGGGCGATATGCCAGAAGGGCCTGAGCGCAGCCGCGGCATTCAGAAAATTGCTGATGAGATTGAAAGCAACAAGCGGGTTGTGATCGAAGCTGGTGGTTTGTTTGTGATCGGAACTGAACGCCATGAAAGCCGCCGGATTGACAACCAGTTGCGTGGCCGCTCGGGCCGCCAGGGCGATCCCGGTCAATCGCGTTTCTATCTGTCGTTGCAAGATGACTTGATGCGCATTTTCGGGTCGGAGCGTTTGGACGGCATGTTGCAGAAGCTTGGCCTTAAAGAGGGCGAAGCCATCATCTCATCATGGATCAATCGTGCACTTGAAAAAGCTCAGCAAAAAGTTGAGGCGCGCAATTTTGATATCCGCAAAAATCTTCTCAAATTCGACAATGTGATGAATGATCAGCGCAAGGCGATTTTTGAGCAGCGCATTGGCATCATGAACGGTGATGAAATTTCTGAAACCGTTGATGACATGCGCCGGGATATTGTGGGCGAACTGATTTCAAAACACATCCCGGAAAACGCCTATGCCGAGCAGTGGGATGCGACAGGCCTTCGTGAGCGCTTGCGCGACTCGGTTGCTATTGATTTCCCAGTGGATGAATGGGCAAAGGAAGAAGGCATTGCCGATGAAGAAATTCGCGAGCGGGTGACAACCACCACCGATAAATTTTATTCTGACAAGCGCGAGAAATACACAGCTGACGTCATGAAACAAGTTGAGAGAAGTGTGCTACTGCAAACACTTGACCGGTTGTGGCGTGAGCACATTGTTGCGGTGGATTATTTGCGTCAGGTGATCCATTTGCGAGGCTATGGACAGCGCGATCCCCTGAATGAATACAAGACTGAAGGTTTTACCTTGTTTTCAGACATGATTACGCGGCTGAAGGAAAATGTAACCTCGCAGTTGATGCGGGTAGAAATTCAGTTTGGTCAACCAGGCGAAGACCTGCCCGATGAATCGCAATTGCCTGAGATGCAAGCGCACCACATCGATGTGAC
>JBBRNW010000010.1:0-112880 GCA_038230015.1 Hyphomicrobiales bacterium
ACTAGCCCGCAACGCCCAAAGGCTGTTCGCCAGCCAAGAACCGCGCGAGAAACGCCGTCTGCTGAATTTCGTACTATCGAACTGCACTTGGAAGGATGGCGAAGTGGTCGCGACCTTCCGCCAACCCTTTGACATGCTTGCAGAAACGATAGCGGAGACCAGAAACGAAAACACGCCCGGAAGCGGTTCCGAGCGCGTTTTTGAAAAATGGCTCCCCGAGCTGGACTCGAACCAGCGACAATTCGATTAACAGTCGAATGCTCTACCAACTGAGCTATCAGGGAATAGTCATTGCTATAACAGATGCTTTCAAACGTGTGAACCCTCTTTTTAACTAACTGAAAATTAGGCTGAAAGAAATAAATTTCGTCCTATATAGGCCGTTTGGAGACGTTCACTTTGAAATCGATTCAATTTGCCGGGTTTAAAGTACGTGTTCCCGCGCACCCGGTCTTGCGCATTGGCCTTGGCATATTGCTGATTTTTGGCGGGATATTTTCGTTTCTACCGGTTCTTGGTGTGTGGATGTTGCCGCTCGGGTTGATCATTCTGTCAATTGATTTTGCAGGGGTTCGCAGATTTCGCCGGAGGTCCACTGTCAGCCTGGGTCGATATATGCTGCGACGCTGGCCTAATATAGCACGCCGCATTGGCTTTGGACTCAAATCTTCTCAGCCACCAGGCTGATGTGGTTTTTCAGTTTGGCGATTTTGTTGAAAGACAATTTTCGTAAAAATGCTCGCCAGTTGTCTTTAACAGACCATGGCATTTGAGACTGCTTTACGAATCCCTGCCACGGGGTGCCCTTCAAGCTTTCGGTATAATATGTGTGATAGCGGGCAAAGCCAAATCGATGCTTTGAATTCCAAGGCTTGCCCACCCCGTTGAAATGGCGAAACCGTGGTTTGATATCAAGGTAATCTGCGGTCTTCTTGGTCACGTTCCAGGTATGGTCCAACATCTTCCATTGCCCTTGCGCCACTGCATTTAGCGCGTCTTGATCTTGGAAGGGCCAAGTTGGATTCAATTTCATGAGTGCAAGGCTATCTCGCATCAGTCTTGAACTTTGTGTTTTGTGCCAATCAAAGAGCATCACGCCAGCATTAAAATAACGTTGTGATGGCGTCATGCCGATTGCTTTTTTATGTTTGGACGCGTTGCTTCCAATCAAAGGCAAAAGTGCCGTGTTTTCAACGGCTGCAAAAATTTGACTATCCAAATTCATTTCAAATAATTTCTTGCAACTGGCTTCAGCAACAACGTCGCTGTCCAGGTAAAGTATGCGGTCATAATTTTTAGGGAGAAACGCATCAAGCTTAAGCCTTAGCAACGATCCAATGCCCAATCGGCCTTGTCCCATTCCTGTAAGATCATTTAGGGGAACATCAACCAGTTTGATATTGATTGCATGCTTCTGATTGAACTGCGCAAGATTGTTTTGATCGTCGTGCTTGGTTTGAAAGGACACCAAAATGAGGTCGGCAAATTGTGAAGCCCCATGTTGGGCGCATGACAAGAGGGTGACTGCTGCTGGTGCCAGCCAGTTGGGTGTAGCGCAGACCACAATTGCATTTTTCATGGCCGTGTTTTGGCGCGGTTAAAGATGAACTGCAATATAATTATGTGTAAAAGTAGGATGAGTTGGAGGCCTCGCCCAGAATCGAACTGGGATGCAAGGATTTGCAGTCCTCTGCGTAACCACTCCGCCACGAGGCCTCACGTCAGGTTGCTATAGAGCAAGGTTCTTAATGAAACAACAGCAGTCAACACAATTTCAGCGCATGGACTTAACGTTACGGGTCGGCTAACTGCACATCTGCAGACGCACTTTTCGATTCAAGCCATGGATACCTCGATGTTTGACTTCGCCACAGCCCGCACAAATATGGTTGATTGCCAAATTCGCCCGAATGGAATTACAGACAGTCGCATTATTGACGCCATGATGTTGGTGAAGCGCGAGGACTATGTTCCAGAAAGTCAGCGTTCTATTGCATACATGGATGGTGACATTCCCTTGTCAGGAACGCAACGGTGTTTGATTGAACCCATGGCATTTGCAAAGATGGTGCAACTGGCAGAATTGAAAAAGACCGACCGTATCATGGAAGTTGGGACTGCCACGGGTTATGGCGCGGCAATTCTTTGTCAGTTGGTGGGAAATGTGGTCGCAGTGGAAGAGAATCCACAGTTGGCTGCTGTGGCTCGCACAAATCTTAGCAATAAGGTCAATATACTGTTAACCGAAAATGCCCTGGTGGAAGGCTATGCCAAAGGTGCGCCTTACGACTTGATCTTGATAAGTGGTGCCGTGGAGATTGTTCCAGAAGCCCTGTTTTCCCAGTTATCTCAGGGAGGGCGTCTGATTGCTGCGCTGACATCCAAGGGCTTGTCTCAGTGCTGCCTCTATGTAAAGCAGGGCGACAACTACACCCAGAGATTTGCATTTGACATTTCAATTGCAACTTTACCGGGTTTTCTAAAAACACCGGTCCAGTTTGCATTTTAACCATTTCCCCCCTATATCGGTTTGGAATAGGGGTGCGTGTCGACCAATCCGATTCTGAGTGCAGAATCGTTGTGTGAACGTCACAAAAGACACCTCATTTGGCGCGGCAGTTGGATTGAGGGTTGGTTGTGGTTTTGGGTAGAAAGTCTGATTTTCGTATCGTTTTGCATACTACTCTTGCTTTTGCTGCTGTTTCGTTCTGGCAGCCGGTGCAGGCCGAAAGCCTTAATGCCGCATTTGCTTCGGCTTATGCGGGAAATCCCACTTTAAGGTCAGAGCGTGCAAGATTGCGTGCAACTGATGAATTGGTGCCGCAGGCCTTATCCGGTTGGCGCCCTGTTATTACAGCGCAGGCTACAGCTGCCCAACAATGGTCTGATACAAGCAGAACCAAGCGTTCTTCGAATGACCCTAAAAATGTCACCATAACGTTATCGCAACCGATTTTTCGAGGCTTTAAAACCGTTGAAGGGACAAAGGTGGCCGAAGCCAATGTGCGGGCCACACGCGCACAGCTTTTATCAGTTGAACAAAATGTTCTCTTTAACACCGTACAAGCTTACATGAACGTGGTGCAAGACAGGCAGATTTTGGCTCTGCGCCGAACGAACGTGTCGTTTTTGCAAAAGCAGTTGCAAGCTTCCCAAGCCCGTTTCAATGCGGGCGAGCTGACGCGAACAGACGTGGCGCAGTCTCGCTCGAGTTTAAGTGGTGCACAGGCTTCGGTCGCGTTTGCCGTGGCAAACCTTAAAGTAAGTGAAGCCAATTACACCAATGTGGTGGGCCATGCCCCTAAGAAACTGGAAGCGGTTCACCTGGCGCACCGTCCTGCCAGTCTTGATAATGCCCTGGCGCTGGCGCAACAAAAAAATCCCGATATTGTGGCTGCTGCCTATTTGGAGGAAGCGGCCATTCATAACGTTGAAGTTGTGCGCGGCGATCTTCTGCCAAGCATAAGCATTGATGGCACGGCAAGTTATTCCGACGATCCGCAAGAAGGTTTAGAGCGCTCCAACTTCCAAACCATTCAGGGTGTACTGACGGTTCCGCTGTATGAGGCAGGCAGAGTTTATTCTGGCGTTCGCCAGTCCAAACAAACCGCCAGTCAAAGGCGCATTGATGTGATTTCCGCAGTGCGCAAGGTGCGCGAAAATGTAACGAATGCCTGGAACAGGCTGGTGTCTTATCAACTCAGTTTGTCTTCCATTGCCGTCCAATTGTCGGCCTCAAGATTGTCTCTCGATGGTGTGCGGCAGGAATATCAAGTTGGTTCGCGCACCACGATTGATGTGTTGAACGCGCAACAGGCGTTGCTGAATGTGCAGATTACCGAAGTGAGCGCCAGACACGACCAGGTTGTGGGGTCTTACCTGCTACTAGCCTCTATGGGGCGGTTGACCGCGCAGAATCTTGGGCTCGGCAATCTTTATGATCCAACTGAAAACTATAATAATGTTCGCAACAAGTGGTTTGGCACGGGTGCCGAAACTGTTGAATAGTTTTTGAACTTATCGACTTGGCGTCGAGATTGGCGTAAGCTGCGGCTAGCATGAATGCACCCATGCACTTACATAGCAAAAAGGCTTGTTTCCCGTGACCGTTGAACCCCGCGTTGAGGATTTGTTGGCTTCCATTCGCAAAGCGATTGACGATGATCTGGGTGCTGAAAGCACTTCAACTTCTGGAAATTCTCAAGGAACATTGATCCGCGGCGCTTTGCGCGAAATGCGTGTCAGTTATAATGGGGATGGAACAACGCGCGACCAAGCAGATACTGAAATTTCAAAATTGCGGGACCGGATTGGGCGCAGCCGCATTGAGTCCAATTTCACGTCTCCCAAATTGCCCGTGAAAGACAGGCTTGAACCTCCATTGCGCCCACAGCAGAAGGGTTTCAGTTCCATATTATCAGGCAACGCAGGATTCAATACACCACCACCCGCCTTGCGCCAGACGCTGAACGATGACGCATATCCAGAGCTTCCACCTATCGCGGAAGACACTTACGCTGCACCTTCATGGGAAGAGCAGGAACACTATGTTGATCCAAGTGCGCAACCTTATTATGCCGCAGAGCCTTATGTGCAGCGTCAAGCCCTGGTATCGCCTGAGACCGCTTACGCTGCTCAAAATTCATTTCAAAATCTCGCCGATACCATCATGGCGCGCGCCGTTGGTGACCGGGGCCTAGAAGATATGACCCGCGACCTGCTGCGCGGCATGATCAAGACCTGGCTTGATGATAATCTGCCAGATATGGTGGAACGCTTGGTGCGCGAGGAAATCGAACGCGTGGCAAGAAGAGGGCGTTAAAACTTGTAATTGATCGCAGCGCGAATAATTGAAGAGTTTTTCAATTTTGCGGAATAATCATCTAGCTGGATCCAGTTCTTGGCTCCAAACACTCCATTTTTATAATTGTCATAAATATATTCAATCCGAGCTGACATATTTTGATTAAACGCATATTCAGCGCCAGCACCAATTGATGTTCCAACATAAGTGTCTGATTTCGTTTGACCAGTGTCCCCAACAGTCAGTTTAAAGTCTGCCACGGCCAATCCCCCAGCGACATACAATAGAAATTGACCTTCACCGGGCGCAACACCCAGGCGCACACGGGCGTGGCCATCCCAATTCAATTCATATTGGTTGGCATTGTTGACGGCGATCCCACTACCTTTGGCGGCTGACCAGCCCAAGTCTGCTTCAATTCCGAATAGCAAGCTGTCCTTTTGCAGATTGTAGCCCACCAATGCCCCACCCACGAACCCTTCGATATTTGCATTGCTCTCCACCAACACTCCTAAATCTGTGACATCCGTATTGCTGGTGAGATAGCCGGCATGCAAGCCAATATAGGGGCCAGACCAATCATAACCTTGGTCGATAGGAACCATATCAGCCGCGAAACTTAAAGAAGTAACAAAGCTACGAGAATTGAAGTGATCAATAGGGTACATCTAGCCATAGCGGTCTCCCGATTGCCCCCGAAAACTTAACGTCTGTTAACAAATTTCGGCAGCATAAGCAATCCGTAAAAGCGGCTGTTGCGACTTTGCCTGCGCTGGTGTTTAAGCCCCGGAACATCAACACACCAAAGAATCTCCATGGCCATCGACACCAAATTCAACCCAACCGAAATCGAATCCCGCCTATATAAACAGTGGGAGGATGGGGGCTATTTCAAGCCAGGCAGAAAGCCCAAGGCCAAGCCCTTTACCATTGTCATTCCGCCACCCAATGTGACGGGTTCGCTTCACATGGGCCATGCGCTGAACAACACCATTCAGGATATTCTCTGCCGCTTTGAGCGCATGTGCGGGCGCGATGTGCTTTGGCAACCGGGCACTGATCATGCAGGGATTGCCACGCAAATGGTGGTTGAGCGGTTGCTGGCCAAGGAAGGTAACATTGACCGGCGCACGATGGGGCGCGAAGCGTTTTTGAAACGCGTTTGGGCCTGGAAAGAAGAGTCTGGCGGCATAATCACCAAGCAGCTTCGGCGCTTGGGCGCATCTTGCGATTGGAGCCGCGAACGCTTTACCATGGACGAAGGTTTGTCGGCTGCTGTGCGAAAGGTGTTTGTGCAGCTTTACAAGGAAAAGCTGATTTATAAAGATGTGCGGCTGGTGAATTGGGATCCGGTTTTTGAAACCGCGATTTCTGATATTGAAGTTGAGAGCCGCGAAACCAAAGGAGCCATGTGGAGTTTTGCTTACCCGCTGGTAGATGGTGCGGTGGACGGCATAACTGAAATTGTAATTTCTACAACGCGGCCTGAAACCATGTTGGGCGATGGTGCGGTGGCCGTTCACCCGTCTGATGTGCGTTATAAAAACCTGATTGGGAAAATGGTGCGTTTGCCCATTGCAGAGCGCCACATTCCCATTATTGCGGATGAATATCCCGACCCTGAATTTGGCACCGGTGCTGTCAAGATTACGGGTGCGCATGATGTGAACGATTTTGAAGTGGCCAAACGCAATAACATTCCGCTGATTGTTCTGATGGATAAAAAAGCGCGGATGATATCTACGCCGGAAAACCATGTGCCAGAGCGCTATGATGGTGTGGACCGCTACAAGGCACGTGAGATGATTTTGGAAGAAATCGAAGCTCTTGGGTTTTACCGAGGTAAAGAAGAAAAGATTATTGCGCAGCCTTTTGGAGATCGCTCGAATGTGGTGATTGAGCCGATGCTGACGGAGCAGTGGTATGTTGATGCTGCAACACTGGCCAAGCCTGCTGTTGAAGCGGTTGAAAATGGCTCATCGGTTTTTGTGCCCAAGAATTGGGAGAAAACCTATTATGAATGGATGCGCAACATTCAGCCCTGGTGCATTTCGCGCCAGCTGTGGTGGGGTCACCAAATTCCGGCTTGGTATGGATCAGATGGAAAAATCTATGTTGAAGAAACCGCGGAAGAAGCGCAGGCCGTGGCAGGTAAAAATGTAACACTTACCCGCGATGAAGACGTGCTCGACACTTGGTTTTCATCCGCTCTCTGGCCGTTTTCCACTTTAGGCTGGCCAGACCAAAATAAAATATTGGACCGGCATTATCCAACAGATGTTGTGGTCACGGGCTTTGATATCATCTTCTTCTGGGTGGCGCGCATGATGATGTTTGGCCTGCACTTTATGAAAGAGGTGCCGTTCAGGACGATTTACATGCACGCTCTGGTGCGCGACGAGAAAGGCCAGAAAATGTCCAAATCCAAGGGCAATGTGATTGATCCCCTAGAGCTGATGGATGAGTTTGGCGCGGATGCTTTACGTTTTACGCTGGCTGCCATGGCCGCACAGGGACGCGACATCAAGCTTGGCAAATCGCGCGTGGAAGGTTACCGCAACTTTGCCACCAAGCTGTGGAACGCCGCGCGTTTTGCAGAAATGAACGGTGTTGCGCGCGTTGAAAGCTTCGACCCGCTGGCAGCACGCGTGACCGTTAATCGCTGGATTGCAGGGGAGGCTGCGCGCGCGCGCGATATCGTAACCAAGGCAATTGAAGAGCATCGCTACAATGAAGCAGCGGCGGCACTTTATCAGTTTGGCTGGAATATTTATTGCGATTGGTATGTGGAGTTGATCAAGCCGATTTTGACGGGCTCTGACGACATTGCCAAATCTGAAACCCGTGCCACTGCGGCTTGGGCGTTTGATCAAATTCTGCTGCTCATGCATCCTTTCATGCCGTTCATCACTGAAGAACTGTGGGAGAAAACAGCAACGCGCCAGAAGATGTTGATCGCCGAAGATTGGCCTTGTTATGTAGGGCTGGGTGATCCCGCGGCTGATGCTGAGATGACGTGGGTGATCCGGTTGATTTCCGAAGTGCGCTCGGTACGCGCTGAAATGAACGTGAATGCTGGCGCCAAAATCCCGTGTGTGATTGTGGGTGCGGGCCAAGAGGCCCGTCGCAGGGCAGGGGCATGGGAAGCTGAAATCATGCGGCTGGCACGGCTATCTTCGCTGGTCTTTGAGGATGCAGTACCCGCATCCTCAGCCCAGATCGCACTCGACGAAGCCACAATAGCATTGCCGCTGCAAGGCATGATCGACTTTGCCGCCGAACGCACAAGGTTAAACAAGGAATTGGAGAAAATTGCCAAGGACATGGCAGGCATTGATGGGCGATTAAACAACCCTGGCTTCGTAGCCAAAGCCCCACCAGAAGTGTTGGTGGAGAGCCGCGAGCGCAAAGCCGAACTTGAGCTTATGAAGGCGAAAGTGGCCGAGGCGTTGAAGAGGCTGGGGTAATGACTATCGATAAATTAAGAAAAGATCATAGGGTGGGTGCCGTCATTCGACCGGAACAATAGTGAAATCATAGCTCCACTAAATTCACTCAAGACTTCCGCAGCAAAATCAAAAAGTGTGACGCCAATCTTCTTGCACAGCGGCGCAGATTATCACTGGGCATGGCTTCCAGATATCGCTTCAACACGCTGTCAAAAAGCTCCCCCAGCAAAATGCCGGATACTTCAGTGGACAGGGCTGCCATGGTGGGAAGTGGCAAAAAGTAAGCGCGTTGGCCTTCCATTTGAGTGAGAATGCCTTCCATGCGGATCCAGTCATCGGCGCGTTTGCCCAGATTGGCAGCGTCTGTGTCATCCATGCCAGCCATCAAACGCGAGAGCGTGGCGCGGTCGTAAAGCTGGCCTGACAGGGGTGATTTGGTGAACAGGCTGCCGAGTGACACCACGATGATTTCATAAAACCGCTCGCGCATGGTTGTTTCGGGGCCGGGCACGGTTTCGCTTGGCGGATCTTTCAATGCGGCCAAGGTTTCAGCAAACAAGGTTTCAATGCTTGAAGGTGTGAGTGTCATGAGACGTCCAATCTGTTGGACGTTCTGTAACCCTTTGACCCTTAGCGCGGCGTTAAGCTTTTTTGACTTTCGGTTTCACCCGCAGCACATGCTGGTGGTCCTTGTCATACAGTGCCGAGTTCCTGAAATCAGTATGGCCCAACACTGGGCCAACCAGCACCAGTGCCGTGCGGGTGATTTTTGCGTCTTTCACTTTTTTGGCAATGGACGAAAGTGTTCCGTGAATGAAAAGCTCATCAGGCCAGGTGACGCGGTAGGCCACCACCACGGGGCAATCGGCCCCGTAATGCGGCGTCAGCGCGCGTTCAATATAAGCCAGGTTACGGATGGAGAGGTGGATGGCAAGGGTAGCTTTGGATGCGCCCAATCTTTCCAGGGTTTCGCCATCAGGCATGGCAGAGGCCTTCATGGTGGTTCTGGTGATGATTACAGTTTGCGCAATTTCAGGAAGCGTGAACTCGGTTTTAAGTGCGGCAGCAGCGGCTGCAAAAGCGGGCACGCCGGGACATACATCATAGGGGATTTCAAGTGAATCAAGTTTGCGCATTTGTTCAGCGACTGCTCCGTATACGGAGGGATCGCCGGAATGCACACGCGCTACATCATGGCCCTTGCTGTGGGCCAATTTGATTTCGTCGATGATTTGGTCAAGGTGCAAGGGTGCTGTATCGACAACGCGCGCCCCTTCTGGTGCAGCCTTTACCAATTCTTCGGGCACAAGCGAGCCTGCATAAAGGCACACTGGGCAAGACTGGATGAGTTTCAGTCCGCGCACGGTAATCAAATCTGACGCGCCGGGGCCAGCGCCGATGAAGTGTACTGTCATTTCAAATCCATTTTCTTGGCATAGCCGCGCGGGGTGTAGGCATAGGTTTTACCATCACCGCGCACGAATGATTTCGATTGCGAGGAGCCCACCATAACCAACGTGAGCATGTCCACATCATCCGGGTTGAAGTCTGTAAAGTTTACGATTTTGGTTTTCTCATCTGGGCGGCCCAAATTGCTGGCGATCACCACTGGTGTGGTGGGCGGGCGGTGGTGTGCAAGAATATCAAAGGCGCGTTCAAGCTGGTCGCGGCGTTTGAGTGAGCGTGGATTGTAGAATGAAATCACAAAGTCGCCTTCAGCTGCTGCTTTGATGCGCTTTTCAATTGCCTCCCAAGGGGTGAGCAAATCTGACAGCGAGATGCAGCAGAAATCATGCCCGATCATGGCCCCCGCTCTGGCGGAGGCGGCCTGGAAGGCGGAAATGCCAGGGTGTACTTCAACTTTGATACGGTTCGGTTCGCGATCAATCAATTCATAAACCAAAGCGGCCATTGCATAAATCGCAGCATCGCCCGAACAGACCAGCGCCACGCGTTTCCCTTGTTTAGCCAATTCAATGGCATGACGGCAACGGACCTCTTCATCGCCGAGAGGGAAGCGGTGTTCGGTTTGGTCCATGAGCATATCGGAGACGAGATCTAGGTAAAGGCCATAGCCTACCCACTCGGTTGCCATTGCTAGTTCATGAATAACATTCGGGCTCCGCATGCATTTATCGCCGGGACCAATTCCAACAACTGAAACATGTCCCGCAAAATGACCAAGTGGATTGACAATTGGAGTTGGAGATTTTGCAATGGCGATAGTCGTTTTTCTACTCTTTGTCTTTTCGACGAGGAGTTCCGCGTCTGGGCCAGCCGCTGCAAGCGCCGAAGCCTCGGCCACGCTTGGTGTTCCAACCTCAGCTTTTACATAGTCGGAAGGATTTTTCAATTTGGCGGATTGTGCGTTTAATTCTTCTGCGTTGAAGAAGGTTACATTGTACAGGCAAGAAATTGCGGGTTCGTCTTGTTTTAGATCAATTGACGTGTAATTGGAAATTGAAGCCAGAGAAAGGTTGTGTTCTGCAAACGTTGACTTAATCAGTGTACGGATTTCTTTTATGTCAGTGCCCCGTTCGCAACCAATTCCGACAGTCAGGATTTGCGGATGATAGATGAGATGCTTCGCGCTTCCTGTTTTGTTGAGTTCAGTTGTTTCAATCACAACGCCTTCAAATTCCGGTGTCCATTTTTGGATTTCAATATTTTTAATGTCGACAGGTGCATCACCGATCAACGCCAATGGACTTCCTGCCAACAATGCGGCAGTCGCAGATTTCATGTCTTGGGGATTACCAAGACTGTACCCATCCAACGGTTCATCCAAATTCGCGCCAAAGCGAATATCGCTTGCTGTCGTAATCGCCGCATGTCCACCTGTGTTTTCGGCAATGCGTTTGGCCAATTTGTTTGCGCCATGATGACCGCCAAGCAACGGTATTACTGAGCTTCCGTCTTCGGCCACTGCAAGCACTGCCGGTTCATAGCGTTTGTCGCCCAGCTGTGAACCAAGTGCGCGAATGAGAATTCCTGCAGCGCAGATGCCGATGATTGCACGACGTTCTGCGAACAATGCTGCGAGATGCGTCGTTGCCTTCGCGTAAGTGACGTCACCGCCTGAAACGCAATCTGGCGTATGAATTTCAAATTTAAACTCAGCTTTCAGCTTTTGCGCCAGTGGAAGTGCCGAAACACCAAGAATAAAAATCGCAGGAATCATGATTTTGCAATTCCGTTCGAAATAATAATCGTGGTGAAATAGGGCAGGGTGTCGCCTGTGATATTCTCCACTGGGATAATTTTTTCGCGATCATGGGTGGCATATTCAATGGCTGTGGCTTTTGAAAGCAGGCCCAGTTCCGCCAAGATGGCTTTTACCTTGCCAAAATGGCGGCCCACTTTGATGATGGCTGCGGCCTGGCTGGTGGCAAGTTCAAAGTGCAAGCGGTCCTCAGCTAGAGTGGCGGGCAGAATTTTCAGCATGTCATCGCGCGATACCAGAGGCTGGCCAATCGCAGCTGCGGCAGCGCTGACCGATGTCACGCCGGGCACCACAACCGTTTTGTATTTTTTTGAAAGCCTTTCAAAAATATACATGAAGCTGCCATAGAAAAATGGATCTCCTTCGCACAACATGACGACGTCTTTGCCCACATCAAGCGTTGCGGCGATTTCTGCGGCACCTTTATCATAGGCCACTTCGCCTGGCTCGCGTTCCACGCGCATGGGCATGTCGATGGCGATTTCGCTGGTGCCATCGGCGATGAAGGGTTTGGCAATGTCTCTTGCCGTTGAGTCTTTTCCGTTGGCGCAGAGATAAGCGATTACGTCTGCAGTTGAAATCAAACGCCAAGCTTTCACCGTCATCAATTCGGGATCTCCCGGGCCCACGCCCACGCCATAGAGAGTTCCTGTCATGGCTTGGTCACCGTCCACTGCACAACCGACATACGCGGCTTCATCGCGCGGTAAGGCCCAACACGAGTGAGCGTTGAAACATCCATGCGCACCAACTCACCGCCATGTTTTTCCTGCAAATCATAAAGGTGCATTTCGCCTTCAATGGTCACGACATTGCAAACCATCCTGCCACTAGATTTCAATGGTTGCCATGCTGCTTCGAATACACCTTCATTGCCCACCCCACCACCAATGAACACAGCATCGGGCGGTTGTAGGCCTTCCACAGCTTGCGGGGCTTTGCCTGCGATGATTTTTAAACGTGGCGTTCCAAGCTGATCGGCATTAGTGGCGATCATCTTCAAACGATCAGCATTATGTTCAATGGCAAACGCCTCGCAGCCCCGAGTGGACCGCATCCATTCAATAGACACTGATCCACAGCCCGCGCCAATATCCCACAGCACTTGGTCAGGTGCCGGAGCGAGGGCTGCCAAAGTGGCGGCGCGCACTTCGCGTTTGGTCAATTGACCATCATGCACAAACGCTTCATCGGGCAAGCCTGCCAAGCGAGAATAGATTTTCGCACCGGGTGAGACGATGCAGTGCACGGCGACAGTGTTCAGGGGCGAATAGTCCGTAGACGGAGAATAATGCGACACGCGCTCGTTGTTGCCGCCAAGGTTTTCGAGAACTGTGATCCTGCTCTTGCCAAAGCCACGGTGACCCAGCCTGCGCGCAATTTCAGGAATTGTTGTGGCATCGGTTGTGAGCACAATGAGCTTTGCATCAGGCTGAATGAAGGCTTCCAAATTTGCAGCAGCGCGGCCATGCAATGTGAGAGTGTCACAATCGGGAAGGCTCCAGCCCATGTGGCTTGCCGCGAGGGAAAATGCGGAGAGGTGCGGAATGATGGTCATTTCTGCAAAGGGGACAAATTCCATAAGTTTACGCGCCACGCCATAATTCAAAGGGTCACCGGTCGCCAGAATTACGGTGTTGCGGCCCGTAAATGGTTTGATGTGTTCCACAACTGCCGCGAAAGGTTGGGGCCATTCTTGGCGCTCAGCTTTGATGTGGGGCAGCAAATTCAAAAGGCGCTGTGAGCCAATCAGAACTTCGGCTGATTCCAAAACCGCCCTTGCGCGACCTGAGAGTCCTTCCCAGCCCTCTTCGCCCATGCCGACAATGGTCAGCCATTTGGTCATTGTATATCACTCGTTAGGGCGTTGATCACAGATGATGCCATGGCTGATCCGCCCTTGCGGCCGGTGATCGTGGCGAATGGTATGCCGCGCGAATGGGCAATAAGTTCGGCTTTACTTTCCGCAGCACCCACAAATCCAACTGGCATTCCAACGATGCAAGCGGGTTTGGCTGAGCCCGCGTCAATCATTTCCAAAAGTGAGAATAATGCAGTAGGTGCGTTGCCAATCACGATAATTGCACCTGCAAGATGGTCCGTCCACAACTGTGTGGAAGCGGCGGTCCTGGTGATGGCTTGCGCCATGCCAATTTCGCGCGCGCGCGGATCATTCAGTGTACAGATGATGTTAACATTTTCAGGAAGTTGCCGCGCGATGATGCCATGTCGCACCATTTCGACATCGACAATAATGGGTCGCTTATTTGCAAGCGCTTGACGGGCCGCTGAGGCAAAATCTTCGGTGATCACAAGTTCGGAAATAATGTCAGGCATTCCGCAAGAGTGAATAACACGAATGGCAATATCGCGTGCATTGGTGGGAACGGATGAAAAATCAGCTTCGCTCCGGATGATCTCGAATGAGCGCGCGTATATTTCGGCTGGATTTTTTATGTAATCAAATACCATGACATCAGCCTTGGGGATTCCCGCTTGCGCGTGAATGACGCTTCACGGTGAGAAACACGAGCACCAGCATCACTTGTTCATACTTTTTGGACCCAGAGGATGATCCGCGTGTGGATAGACCGCATGGGTGTGGCCGTGATCGTGATCGTCCAAATTCAGATGTTCATTTGGTTTTGATGCCAGCTTATAGGGCCCGGCCTGGCAGAGGCCTGTGCAATTACCTTGAGGGTCGCATTGCAGACACTCCTTGGCGCTCATACCTTCCACGTGGTGGTGGTGGCTTTCTTGCACAGCGCCCACTTCAGCTTCAAATCCCAGAACTGCCGTGCGATATTTGCACATTTGGCAATTCATGGCGATGTCGCCGGTGACGATTTGTTCAATACGCTCCACAAATGTTTCGACTACAGCGGGGTGATCGTTGAGATATGGCGCTTTGAGGAATTCGACACCGGGGTGGTTGGCGGCCACAGCATCGGCGGCCATGTAAATCCGCTGAACCAAAACACCAGTGAACAGGAAATAAGGAAACACGATGATGCGCTTGAAGCCAAGCTTGGTCACGTGTTCGAGTGCCGGTTCCACCAGTGGAAAAGTGACACCCGAATAAGCCACTTCACCCCAGCCAAAGCCAAAGCCCTCCCACAAAATGCGCATGACTTTTGCCACATTGGAATTGGCGTCAGGGTCAGACGCACCTCGGCCAACCACCAATAAAAGCGTGTCATGTTTTTCCACATGGGTTGGTGCCGCATCAATGGCTTCTTGAATGCGGTCACCCGCTGCACGCATCATTTTGGGATCAATGCCCAGTTCCTTACCGTAATCGATTCGAAGATCATTTTGCGCGGAATAAGCATTGAGCACCGATGGAATATCGTTCTTGGCGTGGCCAGCCGCAAACAACATACCGGGCACGGCGAGTACGCGGGTCACACCTTTATCCTTCAGGATATCCAAACCAGTGCGAATGATCGGTGTGGCAAATTCAAGATAGCCAAATTCAACGGGATAATGCGGTAGGCGTTTTTTGAGATGCTCAGATAAATTGGCAAATTCCGTCACCGCCTTGCGGTTTCGGCTGCCATGGCCACAGAGCATTACACCTAATTTTTCTTGCATTTTCTTGCCTTCCACATTGCGCAGCGATTGCGATTTGAAACCAAATCACCTGGAAGGCAGCTCCGCGTTGGCTCCTGGTTGGGTTAGCCGTTTGCGGACATGTCTTTCATTCCATTTAAGGAACGCTGCTAGAGTTCGTTGTCCTAGACTTTCGCTTTGCTGCGGTCAAGGAAAGCTGCGGCATAGCCTTGCGCATTTGCGGCGATTTGTTATCATAGGAGGATGAAAACACTACTTGCTTTTGTCATGATGACTTCCGCCGCTTTGGCCGGTGATTGGTCGAGCTATCGTAACGAACGTTTTGGCGTTTTGGTCGACATTCCACCGGGATTTGTGAATGAATCCCCGGCACCCAAAAATGGCGATGGATTGACTTTTCGATCAGCTGATGATTCAGCCACGCTTCTGGTTTGGGGGACTAACATCCAGCGTAGTTTCAAATTAGATAGCCGCGAAGTTGTGAAAAGTGCAATAGACGATGGCTGGGAAATTTCCTATAAAACATCCATGGATAAACAGCCGAAAATGAACTGGCTCGTCTTTTCCGGCAGCAAGGATGACAGGATTGTTTATGTGCGTTCGCTCGCGTCGTGTAAGGGAAAGCAGAGTGTGAATTTTCGAATTGAATATCCCAAAACTGAGCTAATTGAATACGAGGCAATTGTAAAGCGGTTGAGTAATTCTTTGAAGGCGGGTCAAGCAGCTGGCTGTTAGAACTCCACGCCTGCCTGCGCTTTTACGCCGGACCTGAATGGATGTTTGATCATTTCCATTTCCGTCACCAAATCCGCAAGCTCAATCACTTCGTCGCGGGCGTTGCGGCCTGTTATGATGATGTGTTTATCCACCGGGCGGGACCTTAGCACTTCTAGCACTTCCTCCAACGGCAAGTAATCATAGCGCAACACGATGTTGAGTTCGTCCAGCATTACCAAGCGATAGGATGGATCGGCGATCATGCGTTTGGCTTCTTCCCAGCCTTCGCGGGCGTGGGCGATGTCGCGGTCTCGGTCTTGGGTTTCCCAGGTGAAGCCTTCGCCCATGGCTTTGATCGTCACCAGCTCTGGAAATTTTTCCAGCACAGTGCGCTCGCCGGTGCCCCATGAGCCTTTAACAAACTGGATAACACCTGAACGCATGCCATGGCCCACATGGCGGAACACCATGCCGAAGGCTGCTGTCGATTTGCCTTTGCCTTTGCCCGTGTGGACAATCAGCAATCCGCGCTCAATGGTTTTACCTGCCATGATTTTGTCGCGGGCAGCTTTTTTCTTGGCCATTTTTTCGTTATGTCGCGTTGAATCTTCTGTCATTTTTGCAAATCCTTCAAGACATCATAAGCCGAGTTGAGGCGCGGTTGCCAGAGGCTGCGCGCGATGGCTTCTTCAAAACGCGCGGCGATTTCTTTCAATGCAGCAGGATTATTGTCCGAAATGAAGTCCCGCGTCTCATCATCAACGATATAGGCTTCGTAAGCCAAATCAAAATGATGGGTTTGCACAGCGCCTGTGGTAGCGGCAAAGGCAAACATATAATCAACCGTGGCTGCAATTTCGAATGCGCCCTTGTAGCCGTGGCGCTTTACGCCGCTAATCCATTTCGGATTGACCACACGGCTGCGCATGACGCGGGAAATTTCTTCGTCCAGTGTTCGGATAACAGGGCGCTCCGGGCGACTATGATCATTGTGATAGACTTTCGGCTTGGAACCAGAATGGGTCTCAACGGCAGCGCTCATGCCACCTTCGAACTGATAGTAATCATCTGAATCAAGCACATCATGTTCACGGTTGTCCTGGTTGTGGATGACAGCCTCAATACCAGCGAGACGGCGCTTGAATGAGGCTTCATCGTTTTCGCCTTGAGCCTTTGCGCCGTAAGCATATGCGCCCCAGATCACGTACGCTGCGGCGAGATCGGCTTTCGTATCCCAGATTTTTTCGTCAATCAGCGCTTGCAGGCCTGCACCATAAGCACCGGGTTTTGCGCCAAATATTCGGTGTGTCTCGCGATCAGCCACCATGGGATTGTCAGATGAAGGTTCGTCTAGTGCGGCTACGGCGCGCAGGGCTTTGTCGAGCAGTTCTATTTGCGCCGGAAATGCATCGCGGAAGAAACCGGAGATGCGCAAGGTCACATCCACGCGCGGACGGGCCAATTTCGCAATTGGAATGATCTCATATCCGGTCACACGCCAGCTTGACATGTCCCACACCGGTTTTGCTCCGATCAGGGCTAGCGCCTGGGCGATGTCATCGCCCCCGGTGCGCATGTTGGCTGTGCCCCAAGCTGAAAGACCAGCAGTTTTAAGGTGTTGACCCGTATCTTGAAAGTGTCGCTTGAGCAGCTCATCAGCTGATTTTTGCCCCAGTGTCCAGGCCGTTGGGGTGGGAACGGCGCGATTATCGATGGAATAGAAGTTTTTTCCGGTGGGCAAAACATCAAGTCGGCCACGGGTGGGTGCACCTGATGGGCCGGGGCGAACGCGGTTACCGCCAAGCCCTGCAAGGAGAGATGCGATTTCAGATGGGCCACAGGCGGCCAGGGCAGGGCGAATTTCATCTTCGATTTTTTTCAACACCGCCCCCGTGCTGGCATTGTCGCGAAAACGAGAATCTTGCCGACGCTTTCCAGATACGTCGTCTCGCGGCAATGACGAGATAAGATCTGATGCCAATATTTCCAAGCGCTCAACAGTATCCCCGTTCGTGCGCCAAGGTTCTTTCGTTATCTTGAGTAACTCTTTTGGCCGGTCACCCTTCCAATGTTCTTCAAACTTGCAAGTCAGCGGATCAAACCCAGTAAAGCCAAAGTAAGTGCTCAGGGCGCGAATTAATGATTGGTCGCCACCTTCACCCAACCCCCGCGGCACGCGGGTGAGGGCCACCAGTAAATCGGTTTCTTGTTTGTCTTGCGGAGACTTTCCCAAAATGTGCAGGCCATCTCGAATTTGTGCTTCTTTCACATCACACAAAAACCCGTCCAGTTTTTGGAGGTCGCTGTCTTCAGTTCCGGTCAAACCTGCGTCGTGGTCAAGTTTGGTGGACGATGTCAGTTCAAATATCTGGGCCCGCAAGGTTGCAATGCGGCGAGGGTCGAGGCCTGCGGCCACATAATATTCATCGATCAGCGCTTCCAGATCTTTCATTGGGCCATAAGATTCAGCACGGGTCAAAGGTGGCGTCAGATGATCGATGATGACAGCGGAGGTCCGGCGTTTTGCCTGGCTTCCTTCGCCCGGGTCATTGACAATAAAAGGGTAGAGCTGCGGCGTTGGCCCCAGCGTTATTTCAGGGTAGCAGAGTTCGCTGATCGCGGTTGCTTTGCCAGGCAACCATTCAAGATTGCCGTGCTTGCCATTATGAATGATGGCGTGGCATTTGAAGTTGTGTCGTAACCAAAAATATAAGGCCAGATAACCATGCGGCGGCACAAGTGCTGGATCATGATAGGTTGATTTTGGGTCAATGCCATAACCGCGCGCTGGTTGAATGGCGACTGCAATATTGCCGTAAAGTTTTATGGCAAGATGGAATGCGCCTTGGCGAAATGTGGGGTCGGCAGAGGGAGTGCCCCATTGCGCGGTAATCTGTGTACGGACTAATTCTGGAAGAACATTGAAATGTTCTTGGTAGCTGTCCAAACTAAGAACACTGTTATTTTGAAGCAAATCTGGGTCCAGGATAGTGTGTTCAGTGCCACCCTTATTGAGGCCCGATTGTCTTCGTGCTGATTGCAAACACGTGATAAGTTCATTCCCAGAGGCCGGGGTATTTTTTACTGAATAACCCGCACTCTCCAAGGCGTTCAAAATCTCAATAGTGCTTGCAGGCGTGTCATAGCCTACGCCATTGGCGATGCGGCCGTCCTTGTCGGGATAATTGGCCAGAATGACGGCAAGTCTTTTTTCTGAATTGAGTATTTCGCGCAATGCGGCCCAATTCCTGGCGAGCTTGGCCACGAAGGCAATACGGTCTGAAACAGGCTTGTAGGTCATAACGCGGCACTGGGTTTTTTCATGCCACATTTCATCTGCCTTGAATGAAATGGCACGTGTGTAAATTCGCCCGTCAAGTTCGGGCAACACCACGGTCATAGCCAAATCGGTGGGGCGGAGACCGCGCGTGGAGGCCTGCCAGTCTTCCTCAGTGCTTCCTGCCAATGTAATTTGCAGAACCGGGCAATTGAAAACGGCCAGCGGGTCATTTGCTTCATCACCCACAGCAAAGCTTGTTGCATTGATGATGACTGATGGCGAATTGAGATTTTCACGGATGAAGCTTGCAGAGGTCTTGTCTTTGAGGCTTGCTATATAAATGGCACTGCAATCACCCAGCGATTTTATAAGCGCATCGATAGGTGCAGTTTGCCCGCCTTCGATCACAGAACGATAGAAGATAACGCTGAACTTGGCGCTAGGGGTGCCATGATAAAAACCTGCTGCGGCCAAGGGTTGGGCTGGTGCCGGGGCAGGTTGACGATTGAGAATATGATCGCAAAACTGGAAAAGTGCCTTGCCATTTTCGGGTCCACCGTAGCTCAAATATTGGCGGATGCGTTCGCAATCGCTTGCATCAACAGTTGAACGAGATGTCAGTGCTGCATCCACATCATTGCCACCGGACAGCAGCACCAATTTGATATTGTGCGCGCGCGCCAAGGCTTCGATGACATCAATGCCATAAGACCAATAGGAGGCACCGCCAAGTACGCGAATAATGACAAGCCTGGTCTTAGTCAATGTTTTCTCAGCATAGAGATCGACAGAAAAGTGATGTTGCAAGAGCATGAGATTTGCAAGGCGCACTGAAAGAAGGGTGTGATCGGCAGCGCTGGCCAGATTGGCCAACTCACTGTCAGCAACAGACAGGATGACCACATCGGCAGGCATTTGCTTGAGGTCAATGGCCTCAGCTGCACCATCAATTACGCCAGAGGTGGTTGCAAGAATGTGCATTACGTCAAGGCGACTTTTCTGCGGTCGCAGAACCAACCGACTTTAACCTGATGTCTCTGACCATCAGCCAGTGAGTGCTTTGGATATTGCAACTTGATCCATCGTCTTTTCGCCAATAACGACCAGCTGCGTGCGTTTGCTTTCATCATGTTGCCAAGGGCGGTCAAAATAGGAATTCAAACGCGGACCCACAGCTTGAATGAGGAGGCGCGCCGGAGAGCCTTCAATCGCTGCAAAACCTTTCAAGCGGAGGATATCATGTTGCTCAAGAGTTTTAGCAATTAGGGTTAGCAAGACGTCTCTCTCTTGCATGCCGTGAAGTTCCACGATGAAGGTTTTGAAGTCGTCATGGTCATGCTGTTCCACACCTTCCATTTCGTGATTGGATTTGCGGTGAGCAAGATCATCTTCGGCACCAGCCCTGTTGCCCAGCAAGATTTCAGGATCAACCGAACCCTGCTGGGTTTGTAGCAAGCGGCTGCCAGTGCGCATTTGAGATTTCACATCCTTGATGACGGTTGCAAGCTCAAGACCATCGATCAAATCGGTTTTGTTGAGAATGACAAGATCAGCGCAATTCAGTTGATCCTCAAACAGTTCCTGGATTGGATTTTCATGTTCCACATGAGGGTCAGCGGCACGTTGGTCAGCAATTGCATCTTCATCATCCGCAAAACGACCTTCGCTCAACGCTTTCGCATCAAGAACAGTAACGACACTGTCGACAGTGACGCGTGATTTAATATCCGGCCAGTTGAAGGCCCGCACCAAGGGTTGCGGCAATGCAAGGCCCGACGTTTCGATGATGATGTGGTCAAGTTTCTGGGTGCGATCAAGAAGCTTGTTCATGGTTGGCACAAAGTCATCAGCCACGGTGCAACAAATGCAGCCGTTGGCAAGTTCAATAATGTCATCGTCCGTGCACGCTTGCTGGCCGCAACCCTTAAGAATTTCCGAATCCACGCCCACATCGCCAAATTCATTGATGATGAGTGCGATGCGGCGGCCCCCGGCATTTTGAAGGAGGTGCCGAATGAGCGTGGTTTTACCCGCACCCAAAAATCCAGTGATGACAGTCGCCGGAACTTTCATAATTGGCTCAAATCCTTTTGATACTTGTGGAGCGCCAGAGACACAAAAAATCCAATGGCAAGCCACATGACTAGATTTGCAGCCAGGCTGGACGAGGCAAATTCAGAGGCCAGCACGGCCGGAACATCGCCTTCGGTTATGGTTGCATTTAGCGGGGCAAAAAAGTGGGGCACAGTGGCGAAGATAACGGCCACGATTTGCCACCAATAATCTTTGGCCTTGACCCACACGTAAACGGCAGCACCAGTGGCCAATATAGTGGCGAGCCACCAAATTTGACGCACGTGCAAATCAGCAGCGGGCATGCCGGGAAGCTGTGGAGGCAAGCCTACTGCAGGAGCCAACGAAACGGCAATGAAGCCGCAGAGGCCCCAGACCATGCCGTTTTGCTTGGTGATGGGAATGTTTGCTACCATCGAAATGCCGACCAGCAGCAGAGCGTAACCCGCCCCCGTGAGCAGCGAAGCCGTGGTTGTGGCAAGGGTGCGCTGCCAGCCTTCGTCGGGCTTCCAGCTTGGCCTTTCATCATCACTGCACATCTTCATGCCGGGCATGGTTTCCACGCAAGGTTTGCTGGCTTCTGCAATTGCTTGGGTTTCAGGGGTTTCGTAAACTTCGGCGGCCTCGATCAATGGCGTGAGGCGCACATATTGCAGCCCTGCCAAGATGAGACCTGCGAGCAATCCAGCGACCACTGTTGAAAGGATCATTTTTGCGAGCATAGTTCACTCCAACATGGGTTATCCCACTGAAAATTTGGACTCAGACGTTGAGGTTAGCTGCTTGTGAAAGTCTGAATTCCGTCGTTTTTCAGGACACTATACAAACGCGAGCAGTCTGAATTTAATGGCAGGGAAAGCCAATTGCGTGGCGGGTGTCGTGGGCTGCATTATGGGCGACACTGATGTCTGACAGCCCCACTACAAATATTGCAGACGCGCCAATCATCAGGCAGACGATGCCTGATATTAAACGCTGAGACACCGCAACCTGAGTTGCCAAAGTTTTTGTGGTCATGTCACCCTCCGTGAGACCGTGTTGAGGCGGATACGCCTATTTTGCTCGGCAGGTCTCCTGACTTGCGGGTCACCGGTTTTAAAGCTCCTTCCCGATTTCCCTTCTCTGGTTCCTCAGTGGCACTTGCTTCAAAACCTCACCGCTCACAGTTGCGGGGGCAGTCACGGTTTTGGCCCCTTTTGGGTCGTCCTCACCGTATTCCCTCTTAGGCCCTGAATTTTTACATTCTGAGCACCGAACACCTGATGTTTGACAGCTTGATGGCCCTTGCGTCAATCACTTTTCACTGAAAATTGTGTTGTCACCGACATGCCGTATTCAAAGATAATGCTAGGTCTTAACTGCTTTTATACCTTGAATGAGCGTATTAGGCATTCAGAAGTTCAAATCGGGTGACATATGCAGGCGACGACACAGAAATCCGGCGGCGAAATCATGGCCGTGATCAAAGCGAGTCGCGGTGTATTTATATCCACGTTTTTCTTCAGTTGCCTCGTGAATATCTTGATGCTTACAGGCTCGCTCTTCATGTTACAGGTTTATGACCGCGTCATTCCATCGGGCTCGGTGCCGACGCTCGTGGCCTTGGTGCTGATCGTGCTGGTGCTTTATGCCTACTACGGTTTGTTGGAATATGTGCGTACGCGGTTGCTGGTGCGTGTCGGACGGCGTATTGAAGAAAAACTGGGCGGCCGGGTATTTGATGTTGTCGCTGGGCTCGCGGTGCGCAAAATGGGCGGCGCAGGGGGACAGCCCGTGCAAGATCTTGGGACCATTCGGCAGTTCTTGGGCGGGCAGGGGCCATTGGCCTATCTTGATATGCCGTGGGTGCCAATTTATATCGGTGTGGTGTTCTTGCTGCACTGGGTGCTGGGTGTGGTTTCAATCATTTCAGCGGTTTTCATCTTCATTCTCGCACTGTTGACCGAGCGTGCCACACGGGGTCCGATGGCAAATGCCAACATTGCTGCAACCAAAGCGGCTGTCATGACAGAAGAAGCGCGGCGCAATGCGGAAGCCTTGCATTCGCTCGGCATGAAAAGCGCCATGCGCAAACGCTGGCTGGTAACGCAAGGCGAGGCCCTTGATCATCAAACACGCGCCAACGATGCGGGTGCCACTTACAGTTCACTGTCGCGTGTGTTTCGCATGATTGTGCAATCTGGCATGTTGGCCACCGGTGCTTATCTGGCGATCAAACATGAAATTTCAGGTGGTTCTATTGTGGCCTCGTCCATCATCATGGGGCGTGCGTTGGCTCCTGTCGAGCAGGCCGTGGGAGGTTGGCAACAGTTTTTAGGATTTCGCAAGGCCATGGACCGTTTGTCGAAAGTTCTCGCAGCTGTGCCACCCGAAGAAGAACGAATGGCCTTGCCGCACCCTAAAGGCTTGCTGGAAGTTGAAAATTTGGTTGTGATGTTACCGGGCACCGACAAGCCGATCTTGCAAAACATTTCATTTCGCGTGAAGCCCGGGCAGGGACTTGGAATCATTGGGCCAACAGGAGCTGGTAAATCGACACTGGCACGCGTTATTGTGGGGCTATTGCCCCCAGTCAGGGGTTCAGTGCGTCTGGATGGGGCAACGCCGGATCAGCGCAATGATGACGAACGAGGCAAGATGATTGGCTATTTGCCGCAAGACATTCAGATCTTTGATGGCACAGTTGCGCAAAACATTTCACGTTTCAGCGACGCGCCTAATGCGGCCAAAATTGTTGAGGCTGCAAAACTCGCCAATATCCATGACTTCATTATGCGCTTGCCGCAAGGTTATGACACGCAGCTTGCGGAAGGTGGAAACCGGCTTTCGGCTGGGCAGAAACAGCGCGTGGCCCTGGCGCGGGCCATTTTTGGTGACCCTGTTTTGTTTGTGATGGATGAGCCAAATTCAAATTTGGATGCAGATGGAGAAGTGGCGTTGGATACAGCCATTCGGGCCTGTTTGAAGCGCGGTGCAGCTGTTGTGGTGGTGGCGCACAGACCTTCTGCTTTGCATGCGATGAACGAGCTTCTGGTTCTGGCCAATGGTCAAGTTGCAGCTTACGGAAGCCGCGATGACATTTTGAAAAAAGTTTCTGCCAAACCACAAACGCCTGCAGTCCAGCCACATCCTGGCCCACTCTTGCAAATTGCTCCGCAATCCCGGAATTGAAAAACATGAAGACGATCAACACTGATAAGTCCATTCGCCGCACGCAGATTCTGGGCTTTGGCAGCTTGGCCTTGATGCTCAGTGTGTTTGGCGCATGGACGGCGTTTGCCAGCCTAAATGGGGCGGTGATTGCGCCTGCCACCATTGTTGCAGAAAGCTATTCAAAGAAAGTGCAGCACCGCGAGGGTGGCAACGTTCAACGCATCTTGATCAAAGATGGCGACGCTGTAACCGAGGGACAGGACCTGGTTCTGCTTGATCCCACAGAAATTAAATCTGAACTTGGCATCGTGCAAAATCAACTAAATGAACTTTACATCAAGAAGGCCCGCCTTATGGCCCAGCGTGACGGGGTAAACAGGTTCGATTTGCCAATAATTCTGCAAGGGTCTGCTGCTGATCTCACTGTTACAGAAATCCTGAGTGGTCAGCGCCATTTGCTGGAGTCGACACTGCAAACGGCCACCAGCAAAAAAGACCAGCTAGGACAACAATTGGGCCAGATAAAAGATCAAATTGGCGGTGTTGTGGCGCAAATCAATTCCGACAAAAAGCAATTGGGCTTGATTTCGTCAGAGCTTGCCAGTTTGCGCAGTTTGCAAAAGCAGGGTTTGGTTCCGGTGAGCCGCGTGTCTGCCATGGAGCGAGAAGCAGCCCGTCTTGATGGTGAGCAAGGGCAACTGACCGCAAGCAAGGCTGCCGCTGAAGCAAAAACAAGCGAAACCAAGTTGCAGATCATTCAGGTGGACGAGGATCTCCGCAACATGTCATTGACTGAAATGCGCGATGTTGACTCAAAAATAGGCGAACTTGAACAACGCCGTTTGAGTGCCGCATCCAGGCTTTCGCGCATGTCCATTAAGGCACCGATTGCTGGAACGATTTATCAGTTGGCGGTTCACACGGAAGGTGGGGTGGTGGCACCAGGAGAAACCCTGATGATGATTGTACCGCAAGGTGATGATTTGGTGTTGCAGGCACAAGTGACCCCCAATGATATTGATCATGTGCACATGGGCCAATCTGCCAGAGTGAAATTCAACGCCTTCAACACGCGCGTGATGATGGACATTAACGCCGAGGTCACCCAAGTGGCAGCAGACACGTCACGCGCTGACGCGCAATCAGCGCCATTCTATGCCATAAGGCTTACAATTTCAGCAGGCGAATTGAGCAAGCTTGGCGAAAACAAGTTGAAGCCCGGCATGTCGGCTGAGGCCTTCATTGAAACCGAGGCACGAACCCCGTTTTCTTATTTGATCCAGCCCCTCATGGACCAATTCTCACACGCGATGCGCGAGAGCTGACGCCGATTCAATTAAGAAATTGTTAGGCATAAATACCCGTTTATGGCAACGGAGTTTTAACCCTAACGCTTCATGATCGCTGATTATGAAAGTTCGTAGCGTAACATTTGCGTTTGTCAGTTCTGTGTTTTTTGCCGCGTTGGGCGCAACTTCCAGCTCTGTCTTCGCCTCATCTCCCGCAACCAATCCGCTCACCACGCAAGCTTATTCAGCGCTTGCCAGTGGCGATAATGGCAGGGCCATTACACTTTATTCACAAGCTATTGAGGCCCGTGATCTGGCGCCAGAAATGCTCGCCAATGCGTTGCTCAACCGCGCTCTTGCCTACCAGCAGCAAAACAAGCAGAATCTTGCCATTGATGATTACACGGCAGCGTTGAGCCTCGATGCCATGTCCACTGAACTTCGTGCGACGGCACTTTATAACCGTGGATTGTCACAGCAGAAAATATCCAAAGATACGCTAGCGATCGAGGATTTTACCAGCGCACTGCTTCTCAACCCAACATTTGCGCATGCGTTTTATGGTCGTGGCAACGCGCTGCGTGATAGTGGTCAATTCCTGTTTGCCCTTTCAGATTTTGATCGTGCATTGAAATACAATCATCCAGATCCAGCCCGCGTTTATTTTGCGCAAGCCCAGACCTTTGAACTTTTGCAACGCCCCATTGATGCGCGCCGCGCTTTGGAAGCTGCTTTGGCAGCCAACCCTGATTATACCCTGGCCAAAGAAAAACTGGCCCAACTTGAAGCTGTGGTTCTTCCGCAAACCAACGTGGCTTATGTTGAAACTGATCCTATTCTTACAAGTTCAGTGGCTGCCGTGGGTGGCAACAGTCTGGTGCGAAAACCGGACCTGCCGGCCGGCATTGAGCCACCAGCAAATCTGATGTCCGCAAACGCAAGTGAAATTACGGATGCAGACGCCCAATCATCTGCCAAGCTGTTTACGGACCGCGTTCCTGAAACTGTCGCAGTTGCAGAACTTGTGCCTGCCAAAGCAAAACCTGAAAAAATTATCATGGTTGAATCTGTGCCCCAAATTCCTCCGGCAAAAAAAAGTGCACCTGTTGCAGATGATCTTGTCACTGCGGCACTTGATCCTGCCGCTCCCGCTCAGGAAACGGTGTCAGGATGGCACATTCAGATTGCATCAGCCGTTTCGGAAGACGCAGCCTGGTCAAGCTGGAAAAAAATGCAGAAAAAGTTTGCTGTTTTGAGCAGTGACAAAGCGAGTGTTGTAAAAGCCGATTTGGGTTCCAAAGGAATTTATTACCGGGTGAAACTTACAGGCTATGCATCTCAGTCTGACGCTGCATCACGTTGTTCCAAACTTAAGGGCAAAGGTGTTGCCTGCTTCATCAGCAAGGTAAACTAGCTTCGACACTTGACTGCAACATGCGGCTGTTATTTCAAGAGGAATGTCACCTTCATGTTGACACGCCACTCAGCCACTTTTCCATTTTTAACAACACATTTGATGTCTTGAACCCAAGCGCTTTCAATGTTGTCCAATGTAGAATCGGCGCGGCGGATGCCAGTTTCCACCGCATCTTCAATGCTTTTGGTTGATCCGGCGGTGAGTTCGATGACTTTTGCAACTGTTGACATGGTTTGTTCCTTTCAAAACTTGGGATAAACCCAAACTATCTTCCACGTCTTATGTCCCATCGCTTATCATGGGCCAAATCACGTTTCATGAAACGCACTATGCCATGGCTTTACATCTAATCAAACTGTGTGTTGGCGTCTCCGAAATCGAGGAGATGACGTCGTGGGTTGCGATTGCAAGCCGCTCGGGGCGAATCCTTGACCACGTGACGCGCATGTTTCCGAAGCGACGTGAGGAAATTATTCCAGGGGGATCACTTTACTGGGTGATCCGCGGAATGATTCTGTGCCGGCAGCCTATTGCAGACCTGGTAACGCTAACAGGCGGCGATGGAATTAAGCGCTGCCAGATCGTGTTTAAGTCTGAAATCATTCCGGTTCGACCAACACCGCGACGGGCCTTTCAAGGGTGGCGCTATTTGTCCGAGCAGGATGCCCCCATTGACATGCCACGCGGACGTGGCGGCACAGAGATGACTGAAGCAATGCGGCGCGAACTGGCTGCGCTGGGGCTTATTTAAACGGCAATATTGTCGATCAACCGCGTTTTTCCCAACCATGCAGCTGCCAAAATTCGCAATGGTTCATTTTGCGTTTGGGGAACGGCAAGGGTGCTTGCATTGCGTGCCGTTACATAGTCCACTTTAAAACCAAGTGTTGTGAGAGACCGCGAGGCCGCACGGGTTGCCGTTTGCAAATGACCACCACCGCGAATTTTATCGGCAGCCTGATTGAGTGATTTGAAAATGGCAGTGGCTTGTGCGCGTTCGATTTTTGAAAGGTACCGATTGCGTGAAGATAGCGCCATGCCATCATCATCACGCAGGGTGGGCACTCCTATGACTGAAATGGCAATGTTCAAATCTTTTACCATGCGTGATACCACCTGCAATTGCTGGTAGTCCTTTTCGCCAAACATGGCATAGTCTGCTTGCGACTGAATGAAAAGTTTGGCCACTATGGTGGCGACGCCATCAAAAAACTGTGGCCGGTACTTATCTTCAAGGCCTGCCTTTGCGGGCCCTTGCACATTTACAGTTGTGACAAAGTCAGGTCCATAAACGTCTTCGGCCGTTGGCGCGAAAATAAGCGGCACGTTTGCTTGTGCCAGTTTCTCAACATCGCTGTCCTCATCTCTGGGATATGTGCTCAAATCCTCGTTTGCTGAAAATTGTCTCGGATTTACGAAGATCGATGTGACAACACGGTCTGCGTGCTGAGACGCCTGATTGACAAGTTCCAGGTGCCCTGCGTGCAAGGCTCCCATGGTGGGGACCAACGCGACCGAAAGATTATCTGCTTTCCAGCGGGCAACCTCGCGGCGCAAGCCTTCTACACTGCGAATAATTTTAGGCTTGATCATTTGCGGTCCTTGAGGTTTGCAATCGGCAGCAATGTTGTGTCTTTCACATCTTCCATTACAAAATATGAATGTGTGCCTTCGACCATCGGCAAAGTGCCGATCATGCCACCTAAAATCTCCCGGTACTCGGCCATGTCGCGCACTCTGATTTTGAGCAGATAATCAAAACCACCTCCTACCATGTGGCACTCCAGAATTGGTTTTAAAGGCTTTACTGCGGCATTGAATTTTTCCAAAGTAGCTTCATCTGTGCTGCGTAACTTTACAGTTACAAAAACCATCAAGGCCTGGCCAAGATTGCGTGGGTTTAACCTGGCATGATAGCCCGAAATGACGCCATCTTGTTCCAGTTTTCGAATTCGCAAGGTACAAGGTGTGGGTGACAGGTTGACCCGCTTTGAAAGTTCGACAATCGGCATTCGGGCGTTGCGTTGCAGATGGTCAAGAATCTGTAGATCAACCAGATCTAAGCTCTCCATTTCTGGGTAATTCTGCATTTTTTTCTCTTTTTTAAAGCTTTAAATTAGCGATATACACTCTTAAACTGCATCAAGTTAGTGGAATCTTATTTAGAGATTATGATATTGATCTCTGGTTGAAAGGGTTTCAGATGCAGTTTCCAGATCGTCATGCCATTGACAGGGTTTTATTTGAAAATGAGACTTCGCTGGTGTTGCGTCTTGCCCAACAGGCCAAACTTTCGCCGCAAGATGATTTGGAAGTCACGAAGATTGCCGCTGATTTGGTTGCGGCAGTGCGCGGCAACCGCAAATCTCAAGGCAGTATTGATGCCTTCATGCAGGAGTATTCGCTGTCTTCGCAAGAAGGTGTTGTGCTCATGTGTCTTGCCGAAGCCTTGCTGCGCATTCCCGATGCGGCAACGGCCGATAAACTGATTGCCGATAAAATCGGTGGCAGAGATTGGCAGTCTCATATGGGCCAATCAGAATCGCTTTTTGTCAATGCATCGGCATGGGGCCTGATGTTGACTGGACGCATTGTTGCGTTGGGGCAGGATGTCAGCACCGATGCCTTTGGATTTCTAAAACAGCTCGTTCGCAAATCTGGGGAACCGGTTCTGCGGGCCGCCATGAAACAGGCCATGCGCATCATGGGGCGGCAATTTGTTCTGGGACAAAGCATCGAAGAAGCGTTGAAAAATGTTGAACCAGGATATCGCTATTCTTTCGACATGTTGGGAGAATCGGCAATGACCATGGCTGATGCTGAAACTTATTTGGCATCCTACAAAAAAGCGTTGACCACACTTGGGGCCCAAAAAACCACTGGCGATGTGTTTTCAAATCCAAGTCTTTCGGTCAAGCTTTCCGCCTTGCATCCACGCTATGAAGCCAAACAATTTGCCAACACCTTGCCGCATGTGTTCAAGTCAGTTCTTGGGTTGGCTGAGCAAGCGAAAACAAAAAATCTCGGTCTAACAATTGATGCAGAAGAAGTTGCGCGTCTTGATATTTCGCTCGAATTGTTTTCAAGATTGGCAGGTGCAGAAAGTTTACAAGGCTGGAACGGCTTGGGTTTGGCTGTGCAGGCTTATGGCAAGCGAGCCCTGCCGACACTTGAATGGTTGGCACAGGTAGCCAAGTCCACCGGGCGGGTGGTGCCGGTGCGATTGGTCAAAGGCGCCTACTGGGACACGGAAATTAAGCGCGCCCAGGAAGCTGGCTATCCAGATTTTCCGGTATTCACGCGCAAAGTTTCAACCGATGTCAGTTACCTTGCCTGTGCGCACTTCATGCTGTCGCAGACAGATGAGTTTTTTCCGCAGTTCGCTACCCACAATGCGCAGACGGTGGCGGCAATTCAAGTAATGGCCAAAGATCGCCAAATGTTTGAATTTCAACGGTTGCATGGCATGGGGCAGGGCCTTTACGACGCTGTGATTTCCACGCATCCGGCCCGCGTCTATGCTCCTGTGGGCAGCCACAAGGATTTGCTTGCCTATTTGGTGCGAAGATTGCTGGAGAACGGAGCCAATACATCGTTTGTCAACCGTATTGCCGATGATGCTGCACCGGTTGCATCCATCATCGCAAATCCGGTCGCTGAAGTTGAAAAACTGGAGGGTATTGGCAATCCCCGCATTCTCCAGCCTGCGGCGTTGTTCCAACGGCGAACCAATTCAAAAGGTGTGGCGTTGTGGCGAGATTCAGAACGCGCAGAGTTGAAACTCAAGATTGAGCAGTCGCTGACTACGAGCCTTCAAGCGGCAACACTTATTGATGGTTTGCCACACACCGGTGGTCCACTTCGTGAAATTTGTTCGCCACATGATAGAGGCGTCAAAGTGGGTGAGATTTTTGAGGCCAGCGATGACGCTGTGAACGCGGCTGTGACGTCCGCACAGCAAAACTGTGCGGCTTGGGACGCGCTGGGCGGAAACGCACGTGCGTTCATACTGGAAAGGGCCGCAAATTTGTTCGAGCGTGATCATGCTCAACTTACCGCTTTGCTGGTGCGCGAAGCGGGCAAAACACTTGACAATGCCGTGGGAGATTTGCGGGAAGCAGTCGATTTTTTAAGATTTTATGCAGCCGAAGCACGAGAGAAATTTTCCAATGCGGTTTCCTTGCCAGGCCCCACAGGCGAGAAAAACGAACTAACTTTGCATGGGCGGGGGGTATTTGCCTGTATTTCGCCGTGGAATTTTCCATTGGCGATATTTACCGGGCAAGTGTCTGCTGCACTGGCTGCAGGAAATGCGGTTGTTGCAAAGCCGGCCGAGCAGACGCCATTGGTTGCCTGGCACGCAGTCAGGTTGCTGCATGAGGCTGGAATTCCTCCGCAAGTTCTTCAATTTTTACCGGGAGACGGAGCGAGGATCGGCGCCACACTTCTGGCTCATCCTGCTTTATCGGGTGTGGCGTTTACAGGGTCAAACGATACGGCGCGGGTGATCAATTTGGCGTTGGCATACCGGAAGGGAGCCATTCCAGTCTTGATTGCCGAAACCGGCGGCATGAACGCGATGATTGTTGATTCATCGGCTCTGCCGGAACAGGCGGTGCGCGATGTTGTGGCGTCTGCCTTTGACAGTGCAGGCCAGCGCTGTTCAGCGGCGCGTATTCTGTTTGTTCAAAATGACATTGCACCCAAGCTGATTGAAATGTTGAAAGGTGCAATGGCTGAGCTTCGGATTGGCGACCCGGTGGATTACAGCACTGACATTGGACCCGTGATCGACACTGACGCGCGCGAAATACTTGAAACCCACAAGGCAGGCATGGGCAGGGCCGGGCGATTGATTTTGGATATGCCAATTCCCGCCGCTTGCAATAATGGAACTTTCGTGGGGCCTGCCGCATATGAATTGCCATCAATAGAAATTTTAAACCGTGAAGTGTTTGGACCAATCTTGCATGTGGTAAGGTTTGAAGCACATCAACTGGACGCAGTTTGTGATGCCATCAATGCAAAAGGCTACGGTCTTACTCTGGGTTTGCACACCCGTATTGAATCTGTGGTGCATCAGGTTCGCAAGCGGATGAAAGTGGGCAACATCTATGTCAACCGCAATCAAATTGGAGCAGTCGTCGGTGCGCAACCCTTTGGGGGAGAGGGACTTTCTGGCACCGGACCAAAGGCTGGCGGACCGCATTATCTTTCTCGTTTTTCAGTTGAGCGCGTGTGTTCTGTTGATACCACGGCTTCTGGAGGCAACGCTGAATTGCTGGCGCTTTAAACTCCAGTGAGGAAACTTCACCTGCTTGCTTTTTCTTGCCCACCTAATGCTCTAGTATTACTGGATGACTTCGAATCAATTCCCTCCGAGTGATCTATGAAAGGCGTGCTTGCGTCGGCAAGCCTGGCGCCCTTTGGATCGTTTGAGGAAGCGACAAAATTTCTCGAAGAAACAGCGCTTCGCTCCGGTGTTCGTCACTTATCTTACTGGTATCTGCAATATGTGGATGAAGCGCCCGACCACGTGGTTTGGGTTGCCACCTATGACCCGGATTACATGAGCCTTTATATGAAAAAGTTCACGCCTTTGGGGGACGCCGTAATTGGCCGTGTTGTTGATAAAAACGCAGTAATTGACTGGGTCGAGTGGCTTGATATGTCTGAGGAGATTTACACGGTGGCTCTGAATTACGGAATTACGAAGTATGGCATTTCGCTGCCGATTGATTCAGGTGGTGTTGAAAAAGTGATTTTTTCTGTGAACACTAACAGCGACTCCAAAAACTGGAACGAACAGCGCGGGTTGTTGGTTAAGCGCTTCCGCCCTTTTGCCAAAGAATTTCATGTGCGCATGACTGGACTGGTTAAATCCAAGCATTTGGGGGCTTCCATTTACATGATTTGATCAGTGATGTTTAATTTTGAAAGTCCGCCCATGCTCAACTGATGCCGTTCCAAATCTTTCCCTAATTTTGTCAATTGCCAATTCAGCTTTGCTGTGCGCGGCACTTTTGCTGTCCAAGCTATCAACTTCATCATCGCCTGTGGACGGCACAAGATTGGAGATGCCCACACCAATCAAACGAAACTTTGTTCCATTGGTCTCCTTGGCCAAAAGCGGCTTTGCACAGTCAAAGATGCGGTGCGCCAACCGAGTTGCATCTTGCAGCGATACAGCGCGCGTGCGGGATTTGAAGTCGGAAGTTTTCAGCTTCAAATTTATGGTTTGGCCACCGAATGCAGATGTTTTCGCCCTATGCGACACCCGCTGGCACAGGGTCCACAAAATAGCTTCAAGTTCATGATAGTCAGATATATTGCTATCGAAAGTCGTCTCAGCGCTTATGGTTTTTGTGTCATGTTCAATTGAAACTTCACGGTGGTCCTGCCCGCGTGACAGATGATAAAGCCTCGAACCCATACTGCCATAACTGCGAAGCAGATCATTTTTCTCCATTTTCTGGAGCTGGCCTATTGTGGTCACGCCGTTTTTAGCGAGCTTTTGTTGCATCGCCTGGCCTACTCCCCAAATGGACTGAACAGATTTTGGTGCAAGGATTGCCAAGGCTTCCTGTCTGCCAACAACTGAAAATCCGCGCGGCTTCCCCAGATCAGACGCAAGCTTTGCCAAAAACTTGTTGTATGACAGGCCGACCGATGCGGTTATGCCAACTTCGATTTCGATTTTTCTCACCAGTTTGGCAAGTGTAAGTGCTGGAAAACTGCCATGCAATTTTTGTGTTCCTGTCAGATCCAGAAATGCCTCGTCAATTGAAATAGGCTCTACCAATGGGGTGAACTGAAACATGATATCGCGCACCTGTTCGCCAGCCTTGGCATATTTACGCATGTCGGGTTTAACAACCACAGCATCAGGGCACAGTTTCAGAGCCTTGAACATTGGCATGGCAGATTTAACCCCGTGAATGCGCGCAATATAGCACGCTGTTGCAACCACGCCGCGCACCTGGCCGCCGACGATTACAGGTTTATCAACCAGAGCGGGATTATCCCGTTTTTCCACCGCAGCATAAAACGCGTCACAATCAATATGGGCTATTGAAAGCTGGTTCAGTTCACTGTGGAAAAGCAAACGCGGTGAGTGACACACAAGGCAGCGCACTTCTTCACCCCTGGTTTCCTGCAGGCAATCACGGCAAAATCCCGCAGCGTTGGTCATGCCGCCATTGTAAGCCCAGAGTGCGAACGGCGCTAGGCCTGTAACAACATTTCAATGTGGGGTTTGGCATGATCCCACGCGGCAGCCCGCAATGACACAAAATCAAAATGCGGCGTGTGGATGGCAAATCGTTCATCCTGCAGAAAGTGAATGAGATGCACATGTGATGCATGCTCATACGCTGAGGATATGAAGTGCGGACTGTCATCAACAAACACCACCGGACCCTTTGTACGCGCCGCCAGGTTTTTGATGGCCGGACCCTTTGGGCCTGAATTGGTAATAACAGGATACGTCAGGCCCAAATCAAGGAGATTGGAGATCCGGTCATTTCGCGCAAAGTGCGGAAGGTTGGTCAGCATTACAACATTTGCGATTTTCCCAAAGTCCTGAAGAGCTGCAACAGCACCTTCAATGGGCAGCAAATGCCGGGTTTGCTCCCTGAAAAAATCGTCAACCAGTTCGGCTACCTTGCTCTGGTCGAGTTCTTCACCAGTGATCTTATTCTTGATGTTCCCGCTCAGTGCAAGACTGGTTGCCTCCAGCCTCGCCTCGCGGTTGGCCAGAAACACCTCAAAGCTCCGGGTAAAATGGACTACAACTTCATCAACATCGCAAATGAGCAAGGGAAGGTCATTGGCAAGTTTTAAATCAGCTAACTGGTCTCGTGTTGTATCAGATATCATGGGTGGCACCTGGTAATGCAAATCTTGCAAGTTGAATGTTTTCGGCCCTTTTGCCTGTAGCTGTAGAAAAGTCGATGAGCAACGCCTCATCCTGCAATACGTAGTCAAGAACGAATCCCTGAAAGTCTGGATTTGCAGCGCGGGTTTTGAGGTCCATGAGTAGAATTCCAGATAACGCTAAGAAGCGTTCAAGCCTGTCCTCATCGGAAGCAATAAAACCAATTAAATTCAGTGCTATGCTTGACGCATCTGAAGCGGATACTGAAAGAGCTTTCAAGGTGTAATACTCAAGTGGTTAACCACTAAAAATGGGTTAGCATGTGATCTTAATCAGTTGGTTACAGACCTTGCGCCAAAATAGGAAGTAACATTGATCAACAGGTCAAACTTTCTGCAAACTGGGGCCGCCTTAAAAAAGGTGGGGTGAAAATGGATTTTGGTGGGCATCATTCTGTAAGCGAAGAATCGGTGGTGGGAGTGATTGCATCAATGCAAAAAACTGTTCTGGTTGTTGAAGATAATGAACTGAATATGAAACTGTTCAACGATCTTCTGGAAGCACATGGCTATAAGGTCGTGCAAACGCGCGACGGGCTCTCTGCGCTTGATATGGCGCGCAAACATCATCCAGATCTGATCTTGATGGATATACAGTTGCCGGAAGTTTCCGGCATCGAAGTCACAAAATGGCTCAAAGAAGATGATGAGTTGCGCAGCATCCCCGTTATTGCTGTGACTGCCTTTGCAATGAAGGGAGACGAGCAGAAAATCCGTGAGGGTGGCTGCGAGGCCTATATTTCAAAACCCATTTCGGTGATGAGTTTTCTGCAAACCATCGACAAGTTCATGAAGAAGACTCCATGACAGCGCGGGTCCTTGTTGTCGATGATATTCTGGCGAATGTGAGGCTTTTGGAAGCCAAGCTTTCGGCCGAGTATTTTGAAGTTGTGACAGCAATGAACGGGCTTGATGCACTTGACGCCATTCAACGAACAAAGCCCGATATTGTTCTGCTTGACGTGATGATGCCAGGCATTGACGGAATTGAAGTTTGCAAGCGCATCAAGGCAAATCCAGCGACCCAACACATTCCAGTGATCATGGTGACGGCACTTGATCAGCCAGAAGACAGGGTGCGCGGGCTGGAAGCAGGTGCTGACGATTTTTTGACCAAGCCTGTTAATGATATATCATTGTTTTGCCGTATCAAAAGCCTGGTTCGGTTGAAAATGTTAACCGATGAATTGCGCATTCGCTCTGAAACCACAGACGCCATTGGGTTCATTCCAAAAACCACAATGTTGGAAAATGACAACCCTGGTCATATTCTTTTAGTGGACTCACACACATCGTCTGCCATACGGGTCAGCGGATATCTTTCCGCGAAGCATTCAGTGCACCACATCGATGATGCAGGCTCAGCTGTTGATGTTGCGGCCGCTGCGGGGCAGCCTTATGAACTTATTGTAATCAGTTTGGATGAGGACGCATTTGATGGTTTGCGGCTATGCTCACAACTGCGCTCAAATGAAGTGACACGCCAAACACCCATCCTGATTTTGGTTGACCCGGATGAGCAGCAGCGGCTGCTTCGGGCCTTGGACATGGGCGTTAATGACTATCTGACAAGACCTATCGACAAGCAGGAATTGTTGGCGCGGGTTTCAACACAAATCAAGCGCTGGCGCTATACCGCGCAATTGCGTTCAAGCGTTAAAGCTTCCATCGAACTTGCAATTACTGACTCTCTCACTGGCCTTTATAATCGGCGTTATCTTGAGTCACATTTAGGCCATTTGATTGAACACTTTATAAATCGTGGCAAAGATCTTACCATCCTTGCAGTCGATGTAGACTTCTTCAAGCCTATCAATGATACCCACGGCCATGATGCGGGTGACAAGGTGCTGCAGGAGTTGGCGGTTCGCATCAGGCAAAACACACGTACGATCGATCTGTGTTGTCGCACGGGTGGTGAAGAATTTGTTCTGGTTTTGCCGAGCACTGACGTTGATGCCGCGGAAAAAATAGCTGAGCGATTGCGGACGTCAGTGGCGACGAAATCCTTCCAGATTGACCCGCAAAACTTGGTACCTGTGACAATTTCAATCGGGTTGGCCGGGTTGGGTGATACCACGGATACACTTGAAAAACTCCTCAAACGTGCAGATTCAGCTTTATACCGGGCCAAACGGGAAGGCCGCAACCGTGTGGTGCAAGCGGCGGCCTGATCAGCCCAACTTTAACCTTTACAAAAGTGGTGCCAGTCGCCATCTCAACAGCACTTCATCTGGTTGCGGCAACAAAGTGTTTCTGCAATAGTGGTGTGAGAGCACTGTGCATTAGATATTTGAGGAGAGTATTATGGGTTCACTTTCAATTTGGCATTGGGCAATTATCCTTGTCGTCGTATTCCTCGTTTTTGGTGGCAAGGGCAAGATTTCCGACCTGATGGGCGATGCTGGCAAAGGCATAAAGAGCTTCAAGAAAGGTCTGGCCGAAGATCCGGCAGATGCAAAATCTCTTGAAGCAGATGCCGCTGAGGCGGTGAAGCCAGCGGCGGAAAAAGTTAAAAGCTAATTGAACCAGAATGTTTGATTTCGGCGTCGGCTATTCCGAAATATTCGTGCTTGGCATTATTGCCATGATTTTCATTGGACCAAAGGACATGCCTGCGGTGCTTCGGAAATTTGGGCAAATTATGCAGAAGGTTCGTGGAATGGCGCGTGAATTTCAAGGCCATGTGGACATTGCCATGAAGGACGCTGGCGTTGCAGATTTGAAAAAGGATCTGCAAGGCATGAAGTCGGCTGTCAACGAGTCGATGAAGATGCCCGCTCTACAAGCTACAAATTCTTTAGCCGCACCGAAAAAAAATGATTTTGAAAAGTTTTTTGGGGAGACACCGCAGGCGGGTGAAACCAGGGTTGCAGGCAACCCCGTGGCCTTGGACAATGTTTCATGACCAAACAGGACATCGACGCCTCCGAGGCTCCGTTGATGGACCATTTGATGGAACTTCGCTCACGGCTCATGTGGTCGGTGGGTGGTTTTGTAGGCGCGTTTGTCCTCGGATTTTTCTTTTCAACCGAGATCTTTCAGCTGTTGGTGCTGCCCTTCAAGTGGGGCACAGGAGTTGAAGCAAAACTCATTTCCATTAAATTGCTGGGATTTTTTCTCGTCAAGCTCAAGATTGCCATGTTTGGCGGAATGTTCATCGCATTTCCGTTGATTGCCACGCAAATGTATCGCTTTGTTGCACCTGGGCTTTACAAGCATGAACGCCAGGCTCTGGCACCTTATCTCATCGCAACACCGGTGTTTTTTGTGTTGGGGGCAGCCCTTGTCTATTTTATGCTGCTGCCATTTGCTATTCACTTTTTCTATACGCTGCCGCCTGCCGATGTAAACATTCAACCTGACGTCGAAGCTTATCTTGATTTCGTCATGATGCTTATGCTGGCGTTCGGGCTGACATTTCAATTGCCTGTCATTCTCACCTTGTTGGGCCAAATTGGCATTGTAACGCATGAGCAACTGACCAAGGGCCGGCGCTTTGCAATTGTTGGTGTGTGTGCGGTGGCTGCGATAATTACACCACCTGATCCCATCTCCATGCTCGCCATGGCTGTGCCGTTGGGGCTGCTCTATGAGATTGCGGTGTTTGCCGTGTTGTTAATCGAAAAGCGGCGCGCACGGGCTGCGAAATCCAACTCAAAAGACTTAGTGCCGTAACCTCTGCCGTTATTCCCGCAAAAAGGGGACTGAGGATTGAGTGTGGCCTTTAAGCATTATATAGACCCACAGATTAATGAGTTGGGATTCTGTTCATGCATGACATCAAGGCCATTCGCGATAATCCTGCTGCATTTGATGCGGGTCTTGCACGGCGCGGATTAAGCGGCCTTGCCGCGTTGCTCTTGGCGATAGACGAACAAAAGCGCGCCGCCATGCAATCCCTGCAAGACGCCCAAAGCCGCCGCAATGCCCTCTCAAAAGAGATTGGCGCTGCCATGGGCAAAAAAGATGTGACGTTGGCCGATAGATTGAAAGCTGAGGTTGCTGGCCTCAAGGATGTGATTGCCAGTGGCGAAGAGCAAGAGCGCGACCTTACAAAACAGCTTCATGATGCAATGGCCGTTATTCCCAACCTGCCGCTGCCGGAGGTTCCCGATGGCAAGGATGAACACGACAATGTTGAGGTTCGTCGGTGGGGTGAAAAACCACCACTTGCGTTTCAGCCGCAACAGCATTTCGACATTGGCGAGGGTCTGGGCCTGATGGATTTTGATATCGCAGCAAAACTGTCGGGCGCTCGATTTGTGGTTCTAAAAGGGGCCCTTGCGCGCATGGAGCGGGCCTTGGCGCAGTTCATGGTTGATTTGCACACAACCGAATTTGGCTATGAAGAAATTTACGCGCCTTACATGTTGCGTGAAGAGTGCATGTTTGGCGTGGGGCAGTTACCAAAAGCGCGAGACGACATGTTCCAGGTGAACACGGGTCACTGGTTGATACCAACGGCTGAAGCGTCGCTCACCAATTTGGTTCGTGAACAGGTATTGGACGAAACCAAACTTCCACTTCGCATGACGTCCTATACACCGTGCTTTCGCGCAGAAGCAGGTGCTGCGGGCAGGGACACGCGCGGAATGATTCGCCAACACCAGTTTTCCAAGGTGGAATTGGTTTCCATTGTAACACCGGAACAGGCTGAAGCAGAACACGAGCGCATGACGCAGTGTGCCGAGGACGTTCTTAAACGACTGAATTTGCATTATCGCACGATGCTTCTTTGCACGGGTGATATGGGGTCCAACAGCCGTAAAACTTATGATCTTGAAGTGTGGTTGCCGGGGCAAAATGCGTTTCGAGAAATTTCTTCATGTTCACAATTTGGAGATTTTCAGGCCAGGCGCATGGAGGCCCGCTGCAAGGCGCCTGACGCAAAACAGGCGCGCTATGTCCACACGCTTAATGGCTCAGCGCTTGCCGTGGGGCGCACGATGGTGGCCATTCTGGAAAACTATCAGAATGATGATGGGTCCGTCACAATCCCGGAAGCGTTGAGACCTTACATGAGCGACATGACAAGCATCAAAAGGTCCGCATGAAAATTCTGGTGACAAATGATGATGGCATTCATGGGCCGGGTCTCTCGGCGCTAGAAAAAATTGCGCGTGCGATCAGTGATGATGTTTGGGTTGTTGCTCCTGATGAAGAACGTTCTGGGGCAGGGCATGCAGTGACCATTTCCAATCCCATTCGTTACCGTAAGATAGACGAGCGCAGGTTTGAAGTGTCTGGCACGCCAACAGATTGCGTGGTCATGGCGGTTCGAAAAATAATGCCTGCACTGCCTGATTTGATTTTGTCCGGGGTTAACCGCGGGTCTAACATTGCTGACGATGTGACCTACTCCGGCACCATCGCAGCCGCAATGGAAGGCACACAGCTGGGCATAAAGTCTATCGCCATGTCGCAAATCACAGGCATGTATGGCAATGGCGAAAGCTTTGCTGTTGCTGAAAAATTTGGTGTTGAGATTGTCCGCAAACTCCTTGGCATGACATTTGGCCCGGGCGTGCTGATGAATGTGAACTTTCCCGATTGCCGCGTTGATGACGTTGCCGGAATTGATGTGACCATGCAGGGCAAGCGGGACCAGAACTTTTTGCTGGTTGATGAGCGCAAGGATGCAAGAGGAAATCCTTATTACTGGATTGGGTTTGCCAGAGAGCGAGGCAATCCTCCAGCGGGCACTGACATTGCCGCGGTTTTCAACAAGCGTGTATCAATAACGCCGCTCCATATGAATTTGACACAGGTGGACGCGATGGACGCGTTGCGAATGGTGTTTGGTTGAATGAAATTCGTCATCAACATGCGATAAGATATTGAGCTGATTTTAAATTTTAGCACGATGAGCGTGAGACGGTAATAAAACGCTTTGGCCAGATTTAAAGGAGGCCTACTTTTCGAGTGTGGTAAAGAGATGCCCCTTCACCAAATTTGGTAAAGGGGTCCATATTTTTAACTCAATAACCAGTTGTGTCTTTCATCATTTCAGGTGTGCAAACTGGATCTTTGTCTGTTGCGTGCTCTTCGCAATATTTTGAGCGATTGGCCATAGCTTTTTCTTTGGTCATAGCCATCATTGCTTCACGCATTTTCATCATTTCAGGTGTCATGCAGAGGTTGTCATAAATATTCATCTGGCAATACTTTGATTCTTTCATCGAAAGTGCTGCAGAAGATGTACCAGCTGTTGCGGCCAAGGCAGTCAATCCAATTACTGAAGCTAATAGAAGTTGTTTCATGTTCGTTTCCTTTGGGTTTCTGCCAGATTGAGAACCGAACCTGACTGGGCGAGATAGATATAAGAGAGTTCCCAAAAATGCAAGATCTGAAGGTTACTTAAGTTCCAGATGCGCAAAAACATTTTTTTAACAAAGCTTTAGTTCCCCGCTGGCTATTGGTGTTCTAAATCATAACAATTGAATTGTTGCATCCGCTGAAATCGCCGCACTGATATGCTGTCTTGAATTCATGCGACGTCAATTTACCCTCTGATGCCGTTGACATTTTTATGAGTTTCATTTGAGCGAGGTAAGGCTTGTCCTCACCCGTCAAAGAAAGTTGTATCCGTGCCTTATTGAATGCCCTTCATCATTTCGTCACAATCAATCTTGTTCATGTTTTTGCCACTTTGATTGGCTACGGACTGCTTGTGCTGCCGGTTGTATCACCACTGGTTCCAGAGCCATTGTTACAGCCATATCCCCGCCGTTGTACCCGTGCCAATGGTTCCTGAGCTTCAGAAAATGCGATTGAATGGTGAGGGCCGTAAAGGACTAAGTCGTGAGGATAGATGTCAGGCTTATCGCCTGTGAATAGCGTGCCGACCAAATTTTTTTAACACGCCAGAACCACAGCCAGCGACGTGTGTACCCGAAAACCCTCTAAAGGAAGATAAAGCTTGATAACGAAAGCTTGATCGCCCGATACCAAAATATACTGTTTTCCCCCGGCAACTCGGTAAAACTAAGATCCCATCGCCTATGGATTGCTTTGCCCCGTTTTTGATCACATCTTGGCAGTTTGAGTGATTGGTGCCGGCTGCAGGATTCGAACCCGCGACCTCTGCCTTCGGAGCTAAGTGCTTATCAGCTCAATATTTGAATCTATTGAAGCGAATACGGCCAAATTACCGTGGACGCATCAGAAACACCACCGTGTTATCCGGACACGCATTGATTGCTTTTTTGACTTTATTTTGTCTGTCGGGGCTATCATACAGTGTTGTTTGAGCATGGGATTACCGAACTGCATATACTTTAGGGGATTACTGAGATCTCATATTAAAGCCGCGCGAATGCGATCTTGAGCGCCGCAAACGCAAGTTTAAAGGTGAACCAGGATGTTCTTTATATTTGAGGTACGAAACAATTGACAGCTATGTTAATTTCTGGAATCATGAAGAAAATGACAGCGCTAACATCGGTATGTAACTAATATTTCACCGGACAATAGCGCGACCGACGACAATATCTAGATTTCTTGAGGCAACTTGAGTTTGAGAGATTTGGAAGATTGTCGAATACGCAGGGAGGACAGTAGATTTTTATGTCGAATACCAAAATCGAAGTTGCACATGTCGGCATCGGATCGCAGTTGTTGACTCGATTGGTTCAGCTTTTGAAAGTGCGTGAACTTAATGTGTTTATCGCATTACTCGTTGTCGGCGCTTTGATCAGTCTGTTCACGCCTTATTTTTTGACCACGAACAATCTCATGGGCGTGTTCCGTTCGTTTTCGATGACAGCAATCATGAGCATTGGCATGGTGATGGTTATTATTACCGGCGGTATTGATTTGTCAGTTGGTTCCGCGATGGGTCTCTCTTCTTTGGTGACAGCTCTCTGCTTCGCCAATGGTTTGCCAATGCCAATATGTATCGCCGCAGGGCTTGGGGTTGGGTTGGTTTTTGGGTTGGTCAATGGCTTGCTCATCACTGTCGTTGGGTTGCCACCATTTATCGCAACGCTTGGTACATTAAGCATTGGGCGCGGCTTGATGTATATCATTACCCATGGTGTTCCTTTGACGCCTGATACACCTGAAAGTTTTTCGATTTTGGGGCAGGGATATTTGGGCCCCGTGCCAGTTCCAGTCATCATCATGATCATTATGACGATTTGTTTTTCGATCTTGATGACTAAAACACGCTTTGGCCGCCATGTTTATGCGACAGGCGGAAACGAAACTGCAGCACGGCTGAGTGGGGTCAAAACCAACCACGTGAAACTCGCGGTCTATGTCACATCCAGTACCATCGCCGCGTTGGCTGGGGTTATCAGTTTTTCTCGCTATCTTTCTGCAGAACCTGCATCTGGCTTTGGCTCAGAGCTGGATGTGATTGCTGCCGCTGCCATTGGCGGCGCCAGCCTTTCGGGCGGCATCGGCAGTGTGGGCGGGGCCGTTATCGGAGCTGCATTGGCAGGCATCATCGCCAATGGCGTCGTTTTGATGAACATCAACACTTATGCTCAACAGGCAATCACGGGTGCCGTGATCCTCGTCGCCGTTAGCATGGATGTATTGCGTACAAAATACAAAGGAGGCTGAGGTTAAAGAAAAACGTAAGTCAAGATCTACAAAATATTTATCTGGAAACGTATATCAAGAGGAAGACTACTAAAATGAAGTCATTTCAAAACATATTTCGCGCGGCAATGTTAGCGCTGCCATTATTTATGTCCGTTGACGCTTTTGCTAAGGATGCAAAAGACATCGTTATTGCGGTTATTCCAAAAGTGGCAGTGCCATTCTTTGACGATTGCAACACAGGTGCGGCCGAAGCAGCCAAGGCTGCCGGTGTTCAGTATCAGTGGGTTGTTCCGCAGAACACCCAAGGTTCAACCCAGGTTAAGATTATGGAAGATCTGATCGCCAAGAAGGTAGATGGTATTGCGATTTCGGTGAATGAGCCAAAGTCGGTTGAAGGTGTGATCAAAGCCGCAATGGCTGCAGGCATCAAGGTTCTGACTTTTGATAGCGACAGTGCAAACAGTGGTCGTAGCATGTATATCGGCACGATCAACAAAGCCGCTGGTGCAACAATGGGCGAATCTATGGGCAAAGCGCTTGGTGGAAAAGGTGAAGTGGCTGTTGTAACAGGGCAGCTTGGCGCTTCGAACCTGAATGAGCGCATTGATGGTATCAAGGAATCCTTGGCTAAATATCCTGATATCAAAATTGTCGCGACTGAAGGCACTGAAGATGATCTCGCAAAGGCTGTATCTGTCAACGAAGCTTTGTTTCGTGGACATCCTGACCTGAAGGGCATTTTTGGCGTGTCCCAAGTTGGCGGTCCATCGGTTGCTAAGGTTATGTCAACCAAGGAATTCGGAGACAAGAAAAACGCTGTTAAAGTCTTCGCGTTTGATGATCTTCCGGACACAATTAAGGGCGTGAAGGAAGGCTACATTTCCGGCATCATGGTGCAGCGCCCCGTAACTATGGGTAAGCTGGCTGTGGAACATTTGGTTGCCCAAATCAACGGTACTGAAAAAGAATCTCAGAACGTTGATACTGGCGTGACTGTTGTCGACGCGTCAAATTTGGGTAGCTATACAAAGTAAGCGCTGTTCAAATATTCCTCCAGGGCAGCGATGATTTTTCATCGCTGCCCATTTTTTCTAAGCTGATCCCGTGGACCGCAAATATGCCATTTCTCGAAATGCAAAACATCTCCAAAACTTACCCCGGCGTAAAAGCTTTGGAAGACGTAGGGCTTGTTGTGAGGCGTGGTGAAGTCCATGCCATCGCAGGCGAAAACGGTGCCGGCAAAAGCACTTTAATGCGAGTGATGACCGGGGTCATCAAAGCGAACCCGGGCGGAAGCATTGCTATTGAAGGTGTTCCCGTCATAATACGCGACCCTGTCCATGCGAGAAATCTTGGCATAAGCATTATCTATCAAGAATTATCGATGGTTGAAAATCTCACCGTAGCAGAAAATATCTTTCTCGCTCGTGAACCTCTTAATTGGGCCGGATTTATAAATAAACGGAAAATGAATGATGATGCGTCCAAGGCCTTGAGCAAGCTGAACATCAATATTGACCCCGCAACGCCCATGTCAAAGTTGAGCATCGGCCAGAAACAGATGATCGAAATTGCCCGTGCCATATCCTATGAATCAAAAATCATTATTATGGATGAGCCGACGGCATCCTTAAGCCATCATGAATCCACCACTCTGTTACGGGTGATCAAACAGCTCAAAGCTCAAAATATTGGAATCGTTTATATCACGCACCGCCTTGAAGAGATTTTTCATATTGCTGATCACGTCACGGTTTTAAGAGATGGTAAGACTGTGGATTCACGTCCTATTGCACAAATGAATCGCGAAATCTTGGTTCATAAAATGGTAGACCGCGAGCTGAGTGATTTTTATGGCGAACATGTATCTCACGCCACGAACGAAATTCTCCTTTCAGTGCGCAACTTATCCATGAAGCATATGACGCCCCATCAGGCGCATGTTTCTGATATAAATTTTGATTTGCGCAAAGGCGAGGTGCTTGGGTTTTTTGGATTGATCGGAGCTGGTCGGACTGAAATCATGGAAATGATTTTTGGGCTGCGGCCTTATACAGGCGAGATCGAAATTGACGGTAAGCCCGTCATCATGAAAGGCCCTTCATTTGCCATAGAAAATGGCCTTGGTTTTGTGACCGAAGACCGAAAGGGTCAGGGGCTGGTTCTGGGCATGAAAGTGCGCGAAAATTTTAGCCTGACACATCTTGAAAACTATTGTGCGTTTGATTTTGTAAACAAATCCAAAGAGGCTGAAAGATGCGAAACCTTCGTCAAGGATCTTGGAATTAAAACGCCGACCATTGAACAAAAAATTGTCAATTTAAGTGGTGGCAACCAGCAAAAAGTTGTCATCGCAAAATGGGTGGCCCGCAGACCTCGTATCATGATTGTTGATGAACCAACCCGCGGCATTGATGTTGGCGCTAAGGCAGAGGTTCATGCCTTGCTGGATCGGCTGGCAGAGCAAGGTCTTGCAGTCATTGTGATTTCTTCGGACTTGCCAGAAATTTTAGCCATCAGTGACCGTATACTTGTGGTCAAAGCGGGAAAAATCAGTGGCGAACTCAATAGAGCTGATGCGACGCAGGAACGCGTAATGCTTGCGGCCACTGGATAGTAAAAATAACAACCCATTCAAATTTTTAACTCATAAGGAAAGTATTTTATGAAAAAACGCATTATTTTTACAGGTGGCACAGGCAAAGCGGGTCGCCATGCGGTGCCGCATTTGTTGGCAAAGGGCTACTCTATTCTCAACGTTGATCTTAAACCGCTTCATTTAGCCGGTGTTAACACTCTGATTGCCGATCTCACCGACAGCGGCCAAACCTTCAATGCTCTGACAACTCATTTTGGGTTTGATGGTTATGATGCGGGCAAACCACCTTCCGCTCCTGATGCGATCGTGCATTTTGCGGCCATTCCACGCGTGATGATAGAGCCTGACAACAAGACTTTTTCTGACAATGTGATGAGCACTTATAATGTGCTGGAAGCGGCAATGAAGCTGGGTGTGAAGAAAGTGATTTTTGCATCATCCGAAACTACTTACGGCGTGTGTTTTGCTGAAGGCGACAAGGATTACCACTCATTCCCACTTGAGGAGAATTACGACTCAGATCCGATGGATTCTTACGGTCTTTCTAAAGTGCTCAATGAAAAAACCGGTCGAGCTTTCGCCATGCGTTACAAATCAGATATTTATGCTTTACGCATCGGCAATGTGATTGAGCCACATGAATATGGCGCATTTGCCGAATATCTAAAAAATCCACCTATGCGCAAACGCAATGCCTGGAGCTATATTGACGCGCGTGACCTCGGCGAAATCGTGCATCTTTGCTTGCAAAAAGATGGCCTTGGCTATCAAGTGTTTAATGCAGTGAACGATACAATCACCGCGGATATGCCAACCAAGCAGTTCTTGGAAAAATATGCACCCAACACACCCGTCACGCGCGAAATGGGAGAATTTGAAGCCCCACTTTCAAACCGCAAAATCCGCGAAGTGCTGGGCTTCAAGGAGCAACATTATTGGCGCAACTATTTGCCAAAATAATATCGCCAAAATATAGCGCTCCAACTTCCTTTGGGGCGCTTTTTAAGTTGTAATTCTATGAGCGGGAAGTCATCCATTTAAGTCCGGCCAGAGTGCCATTTGCAGGCCGATATTCGCAACCGACAAATTTATCGTAACCCAACGCATCAAGGTGCCGAAAAATTCGGGCATCATCCAACTCGCCGGTAAATGGCTCATGGCGCAAAGGCACAGCGGCGATCTGTATGTGACCGATGATCGGCATCAGTTTTTCCAAACTCTTCATCACATCGCCATGGATAATTTGACGATGGTAAATATCATATTGCAGTTTCAGGTTGGGTAGGTTCAGTTTGATCATCAGCGCTGCGGCAAAGTTAAAATCATTGAGAAAATAGCCCGGCATATCGCGCGCATTTATCGGCTCAATAACAATCGTAATGCCATGAGGCGCGGCGGCCTCGCAAGCAAAGGCAATCGCATCTCGGTAGGCCACCACAGCGCGGTCGTGTGCTCGTGTTGCAATTCCGCTCATTACGTGAAGAGTGGGTGCGTTCAATGCGGTTGCGTAGTTGACAGCTGTGGCCACCGAAGCTCGAAATTCATCAGCGCGGTCTGGCAGGGCAGCAATGCCGCGCTCACCAGCTGCCCAGTTTCCGGGCGGCAGGTTGAACAATGCCTGCTTCAGATTATTCTGCTGTAACTGCTTCGAAATCAAGTCTGGGGTAAAGTCATAAGGAAACAGAAACTCTACAGCATCAAAACCGGCATCGGCTGCGGCCTTAAACCGTTCGAGAAAATCCCATTCATTAAACATCATGGTCAAATTGGCGGCAAAATGCGGCATGATTTCAACTCTTCTTAGATTGCGGCAACTCAAGCCCGGTAAGATTGGCAATCATTCTTGCCACAGACGCATCGTCTTCACCATCCATGCCTGCAGCTGCCGTCATCAAAAACATCTGCAATGCAGTAGAAGCAATTTGCGTCGGGAAATTTTCTTTGCGGCTCATATCGCTGATGATGCCTAGGTCTTTGGTGAAAATTGAAATGGCGCTGCGGGGTGCATAGTCGCCTTCTAAAATATGCGGCACGCGGTTTTCAAACATCCATGAATTTCCTGCAGACGCCGTGATGACCTCAAATACTTTTCTCAGATCGAGTCCAAGGCGCGCTGCAAATGTCATCGCCTCACAGGCGGCAGCAATATGAACTCCAGCCAGTAACTGGTTGACCATTTTAAACGATGCGCCAATTCCAGCCGTGTCGCCCAATTTGTAAACTTTGCCTGCCACTGCATCCAACACGGGCTGAGCAAGTGCAAAAGCTTCGGGCGAGCCCGAGGCCATAAAGGTGAGCTCGCCAGTTGCAGCCTTTGCTGCTCCGCCGCTCATTGGTGCATCGAGATACAGCAGTCCCAGTGCGGTTGCTTCGCTCGCAAGACTGCGCGCATTTTCTGGCGACATGGTGGCACATGAAATGATCACGCCGCCCTTCTTCATTACTTGTGCTGCACCCGACAGACCAAACAAAATGGCACGTGTTTGTTCGGCATTTACGACAACGGTCAGTAAAACATCGCAGTCCTTTGCTGCCTCAGTGGCGCTGGTCGCAGCAATGCCGCCTTCTGCAATCATCGCCTGAAGTGAAATAGGATTCACATCAAATCCGCGAGTTTGAATGCCGGCCTTAAGCATGGACCGCGCCATGCCAAAACCCATAGAACCAAGACCAATGATGGATGCGTTCGGTTTTATGTGCATACTGAACCCTCTGAAATGTTAGCGCTGTCATTAAAATAATGATAATTTTTTTAGCATCTGTCAATCTGGTTTTATTGTTTTCAATATGGTGTCGAAAGGGTTGTTGATATGGTTGCCACGGTTCATCAAAGCATGCGAGATACAACGGTCGTTTGAGGAAACCGAGCCAGTATGAAGGAACGAACCCGTTTACCAGATAAAAAATCCAAATTGACTTTGGCCGATGTGGCGAGATTGTCCAATGTTAGTGAAATCACCGTTTCGAGAATACTGCGAAACAAAGGTCCAATTTCGGATGATACTCGCGAAAGAGTTATGGCGGTTGTGAACTCGACCGGATATGTGCCCAATCGTATCGCTGGATCTTTGGCATCGGCAAACTCTAATATAATTGGTGTGGCCATTCCTTCGCTTACTAACATCGTGTTCCCAGAAGTGTTGCGCGGCATTCATGAGGCGCTGAAGGGCACGGATTTTCAACCTCTTGTTGGTATTACAGACTACAATCTTCAAACGGAAGAAGTCCTTGTGCGCTCACTCATGGCCTGGAAGCCAGCGGCAATGATTGTTGCGGGTTCAGAACATACAGATGCTACACGCCGGATGCTTACTCAAACTGGCATTCGCGTTGCTGAAATAATGGATATTGATCCAGCACCTATTGATATTGCTGTTGGCATGTCGCATTTCAGGGCGGGCTATGACACAGGTCGACATTTGGTTGAACGCGGCTATCGCCGTTTTGGCTATGTCGGGCACGATTGGTTGCAGGATCGGCGGGCCAAAGTGCGCTATGAAGGCCTTTGCCAAGCTTTAAAAGAAGCTGGCCTCAGCATTTTTGCTCAAACCATTTTTGAAGGGCCGAGCTCGGTACTTGCAGGAAGTGCGATGACAGAGTTGTTGCTGCTGGGCAAAGACGCCATTGATGTTGCTGTTTACTCAAATGATGATATGGCAATTGGAGGCATATTTCACTGCCTAGGCGCCGGCGTTAAGCTACGCGAGCAACTTGCCATATTTGGTTTTAACGGACTTGAAATCGGCGATGCCTTACCACTGAAACTTTCAACAATTCGCTCAAATCGGTTCTTAATCGGTAAGATAGCGACTGAGAAAATTCTCGAAAATCTTGATCGACGTTTTGAGCCGCTCGTCATTGATACTGGATATGAAATCATATCCGGTCAGACAGCCTGAGTTTGAAAATGACGCTAAAAATCAAATTGACAGCGCTAACATAAGAGGCGATATTTGGTCCTTAAGCGTTGAAAAACTGCAAAAAAATCCGAATTGAAGCCTCAGGACACTAACAAAGAAACAGGAGCGTCCATGCCATCTCAAGATCAAAAACCAAAAATCGGCTTTATCGGTCTCGGCTTCATGGGCCATGGCATAGCCAAAAATATCAAAGAAAAAGACTATGAGTTGACTTTTTTAGGGCGCTCAAAGCGTGAAGCGGCGGATGATTTGGTTGGGCGTGGTGCCGTCGAAGCAAAAACTTCAAAGGCTGTTGCGGAAGCTTCAGATATTATTTTTGTTTGCGTTACGGGGTCACCCGAAGTTGAAAGCATTATACGTGGTAAAGACGGCTTGAAACAAGGTTTGAAAGCTAATTCAATTGTGGTTGATTGCTCGACGGCTGATCCAAACTCGACGCTAGCACTAGCGACTGAGCTTGCTGCAATTGGCGTCGATTATGCCGACGCACCGTTGGGTCGCACACCAAAGGAAGCGTGGGCCGGAACTTTAGACACCATGGTCGGCGCAAAGGACGAAGTATTTTCGCGCCTCAAATCTGTGCTGGAAACTTGGGCTGGCAAGGTTGTCCACATCGGGGGCGTTGGTGACGGCCATAAAATGAAGCTGCTCAATAATTTTCTGTCGCTTGGTTATGGCGCGCTTTATGCTGAAGCACTGGCCTTGTGCGCAAAAGTTGGCATTACACCACAAAATTTTGACTCCGTTATTCGTGGTGGCCGTATGGACTGCGGCTTCTATCAAACCTTTATGCAATATACGCTTGACGGTAATCGAGATGCACATAAATTCACGATTGCAAATGCGTTCAAAGATTTGCGCTATCTTGAATCGATGGCTGATGCTGCGGGGTTGGTCAACATGATGGGTAGCGCTGTTAAAAATAGTTTTGCAGTAGCTGCGGCGCAAAGGCCCGACGACTTTGTGCCGATGTTGCCGGATCATATTGCAGAGCTCAACAATATTGCGCCGAAATCCAAATAGATAATAACAGATGTTGGGCTAGAGTTCCCAAAAGCACTGCTGCAAACGGATTGAGATAATGCTACTTGGCTGCATAGCCGACGATTTAACGGGAGCAACTGACCTTTCGCTGATGTTGTCGCGCGAAGGACTTCGAACCGTTCAAACCACTGGCGTACCGACACAATCGCTTAACCTGCAAAATGTTGATGCCGTTGTTGTGGCGCTGAAATCTCGCACCATCTCCGCGGACCTAGCTGTGTCCCAGTCTGTGGCGGCGGCGGAGTGGTTGTTAGCAAATGGTGCGCAAAGGTTTCTGTTCAAATACTGTTCGACTTTTGACTCAACTGATCTTGGCAATATTGGCCCCGTCGCGGAAGCTCTTCTCAATTTTTTAGGCGAAACATTTACGATCGCATGTCCTGCGTTTCCAGCGGCTGGGCGCTCGATCTACCGAGGCAATCTTTTTGTAGATGGTGTGCCTTTGTCTGAAAGTTCAATGCGCGACCATCCTCTTACGCCCATGCGCGACTCTAATTTGTGCCGTTTGTTACAGCGCCAAACTGTCGGTAAAGTCAGTCTCGTCTCTTATGCGGATGTTGATGCCGGAGTTGAAGCCATAGCGAAAGCGTTCGAACAACAGAAATCCGTTGGCAATCGGTTTGCTATAATTGACGCGCTGACCGATGCACATCTTCGGTCTATAGGTATGATTGCGGCACAGCTGAAGTTGGTCACAGGCGGTTCCGGCATCGCCATTGGATTACCTGCTGCTTACGTGGAGCAGGGCTTGATCGAGCGTTTGACACCACCGCCTGCCACGATCACTGCACCGCCTGGACGTTCGATTGTTTTAGCGGGTTCTTGTTCTGAGGCGACGCGTGGACAAGTGCAAACCGCCATTGAAGCTGGTTTTCCCACATTTCGCATCGACCCAATGGATATTGCCGCGGGAAAGCTCGATGTTGCGTCCGTGCAGAAGTGGCTCTCTGCGCAAGGCAGCAACTTAATCCCTCTGATATATTCCAGCGATGACCCTGCAAAAGTGGGCGTCGTTCAAGAAAAACTTGGCCGCCAAAACGCCGGACATATCGTTGAAGTACTTCTAGCGGGAATTGCCAAAATTTTGCCTCAGCTCAGCTATTCGCGGATCATCGTTGCAGGGGGTGAAACATCAGGTGCTGTAGTTGAAGCATTGGGCATTAAGGTATTATCTATCGGCCCAGAGATTGATCCGGGCGTTCCATGGACTTTAAGCAACTCAGGACCACAAATGGCCTTGGCGCTTAAATCAGGAAATTTTGGAACGAAAGACTTTTTCATCAAGGCCTGGAAAATTTTGCAATGAGCGTTGAAACTAATTTACGCGAAAAAATTTGTAACTGCGGTGCGTCATTATTTAATCGTGGCCTCACATTCGGATCAGCCGGAAACATATCAGTCAGTTTGCCAGATGGCGGTTGGTTGATGACGCCGACCAATGTATCTTTAGGCGAATTAGACCCGGCAGATATTTCAAAAATCGACGCACATGGACATCATGTTTCTGGTGCCAAGCCGACGAAAGAAGCTTTTCTCCACCGAGTCATGTATGAACAGCGAACAAATTGCAAAGCCGTGGTGCATTTGCATTCGACCCATTCGGTTGCTGTTTCGTGTATGCATGGTATCGACGAACATGACTGTCTGCCGCCACTCACAGCTTACTATGTGATGCGAGTTGGCCAGTTGCCGCTTGTGCCTTATTATCCACCCGGGGACGAAAGCCTTGCACATGCGGTTGAAAAGCTGGCGAGCAAACATCATTCCGTGTTATTAGCAAATCACGGGCCAGTCGTAGCAGGCGTAAGTTTAGATGCTGCGTTAAACGCAACTGAGGAGCTTGAAGAAACTGCAAAGCTTTTTCTCCTGCTACGCGGTTCGCAAACGCGGCCGCTCACCCCCACGCAAGTTGAAACTTTGCGGCGCAGGTTTCCTAACTAGCTATTTTTTTGGATTGGTTCTTAATGCCCACATCGGTAAAATCCCAATGCTTTTCGAAATTTGATGATGAATTAAAGCACAAACGAGTAAAATAAGGAAGTAAACTGCAGTCGCGTGAATTCGGCCTAACTGGCCAAAAAGTCAGTCAAATTGGTTTCGTCGCATGGGCCATTAGTGCTGCTTGGGGAGAAGTCAATGATCATGAAGCCGTTGCCAACCTTCATACAGCGCTCGACAATAGTATGGCATTTATTGATACAGCTGATATCTATGGCAATGGCCATTCAGAACAGTTGGTTGCGAAAGTTGTGAAGGAACGTGGCCGTGAAAAGCCTTATATTGCAACAAAGCTCGGTCGCAAACTTCCGCAGAAGACTTTTGCGGGCTATAGCGTGTCCAACATTGAGGATTATGTAAATCAAAGTCAAAAAATTTGCAAACCGAAACTCTTGAGTTGGTTCAGCTGCATTGCCCAGCACAGATCTATACTATCACCCAGAAGTTTTTGAGCGTATGGACTTGCTGGTCAAATCTGGAAAAACAAAAAATTACGGGGTGAGTGTTGAACGCATCGAAGAAGTGCTAACAGCGATCTAATATCCAAATTCATGAGTGTCCAAATAATTTTCAACGTTTTCCCACAGCGACCAGCAGAGCGGTTTTTTAAACAAGCTCAAGAAAAGAAAATTGCGGTAATTGCCCGTGTGCCTTTGGCGAGCGGCTTGTTGTCAGGAAAATTTAAAGCTGATACGCATTTGGAAAAGACTGATCATAGGCTGTTCAATCGCAACGGAGAATTGTTTGATGTTGGCGAAATATTTTCTCGCGCTCCCTATCAAGTTGGATTAGTTGCTGTAGAAAAAATTCGACCACTCGTATCTGGTGGTTCAACTATGGTCAAACTGGCTTTAAGTTGGATTTTAATGTTTGAAGCCGTAACCTTTGTCATTTCAGGAGCAAGAAATCCGGCGCAAGCGCGCGGAAATGCCGAAGCTGCAATGCTGCCGCCACTTTCCAAAGACGTCATGGAAAAAATCGTCCACATCTACGATGCGGATATCAAAAAATACGTTCATCAGAAATGGTGATCAATTGAACTCAATTATCACAAATGGAATTCCAGTTATGAAACATCCTGCAGTAAATAAGAATTCAGTGGCCGTAATAACAGGTGGAGCTGCCGGCATTGGGTTTGCAGCAGCTGCGCGGTTGGCCAATTTGGGCCTTAAAGTTTGCATCGCAGACTTGGGTGCAAAACAACTTTCCGATGCTGCTTTGCATCTCGCGGCGCTAGCGCCTGATGGTGCGGCCAATGTCATGGCGCAGGAGACCGATGTTAGCAAAATTGAAGAATTGCAGAAGCTACAATCCTTGGTGCGAGAAAGATTTGGAGGCACCGACATCCTTATGAACAACGCGGGTATTCAGCCCGGGAGCACTATGTTTGGCTCCACGGAAAGTTGGAAACATATTCTTGATGTAAATCTTTGGGGTGTCATCAATGGCGCCCAAGTTTTTTTGCCGGAGATGATAAAAAGAGGTCGTCCCGGTCTGGTGATAAATACGGGCTCAAAACAAGGTATAACCACGCCGCCGGGCGACCCGGCCTATAATATTTCAAAAGCCGGTGTGAAGGTGTTTACCGAGGCTCTTGCCCATGAACTTAGAAATATAGCCAACTGTAAAATAACAGCCCATCTGCTGGTGCCAGGATTTGTGTTTACACAACTCACGGCGAAGGGCCGTACCGAAAAGCCATCAGGGGCTTGGACCGCCGACCAAACAATCAACTTTGCGTTCGAGCGCGTTGATGACGGCGACTTCTATATTATGTGTCCCGATAACGAGGCACCCCGCGAATTAGATGAAAAGCGCATTCTGTGGTCTGCCGGAGACATTGTCAAAAACCGACCCCCGTTATCGCGGTGGGTTCCCGCTTATGCCGAGGCATTTGCAGAGTTCTTGAGGAAGAGTTGACGTGGATCAGCCTTTGTTGCGGGGTTTCTTAGTTTAGTCGAATATCACACAAATTTTTAAATTTGTGTTGCATTCGCTGAAGCTATTGTGCGAGAGCGGGACAAATACTTTATTGCCGCCGCGCGCATCTAAGACGCTATAAGTTGAAAACATATCCACGATACGGCGCAAATGCTCTGCAATGTGCTTGAATTCAAAATGACATAGAAGTTGTATTGATTGTTACCAGGCAGATCAAATACAAATGGTGGGTCAATGGGGCATGCAGTCTAGTGACAACGATGCAATAAATATGAAAATGTCAGAACAACGGAACAGCAGCATATTTCAAATCTATATGATGATTGGCGGACACGTAGTTCTGCCGATTGCGGCTTACGTTGCAGGTCGGGTGGCGTTTAGTTCTATACCATCGATAGCTCATAAGCTTGAAAGTTTAGTAAACTCCATTCCACTTCTAAATTTGCACCGCGTGATGGTCTCTGAAAGACTAGGCGGAGAGGCAGCAGACAGGTTCGTAGTTGTTTCCGCTGTTATGATTTTTGCCGCTATGTTATTTTTTCTTTTGTGTGCGATTGCTGGTCTTCGGAGTGCTTTTATGGTTCGACAAGGAGTTATGCGTGACCCCAAAGGCAAGACCTTGCAATATATACTGATAGTGCTGATTGGTATTTTTGCCTTAAGCCGATTTAGATCACCTTATCCGATTTCAGATGCAACACGAATTCTTCGAGTGATGAACAATTCCGACTTTAAGTTTTTAGTCTACTCATGCACGGCAATCCCTATCGGTTGGGCAGTTTTGATAATTTTTAGGGCAGTAGGATTGCAACTGTTCAAAACCCCTTGGGGGATTAAATTTCAAACCAAAACAAATAATAAGAAATAATAGGAGTGAGCTTTGACTACCAAGCAAAATAATGAGCTCATAAAAGAAACTGTTTTGAGAGCAAACGACTTAAAGGCTGATTTGTTTAAGGAGATAGTTGACAAAACTGCAGGAGCTATTTTTGGTGCAATAGCCAAAACTGCAACTACAGTTGTGAATTATGCTGACGCTGTTATTAGCGCTGTTCACGGTAACACACACGCAACCGCAACAAGTGCGGGAAACGCGGCATTGTCTGATTTGACAGGTGACCTGACCGGCTTTTTCTGAACCAGACGATATGAGAGTATTGAACTGGAAAGGATAAAGAAGATGGCCAGGAAAAGACTTAGCGCGGAGCAGATCGTGACGAAGCTTCGCCAGATCGAGGTGCTGTAGGCGCAAGGCAAGACGATTGCGGTGGCCTGCAAAGAAGCCGGAACGACAGAACAAAGCTACTATCGTTGGCGCAATGAGTGTGGCGGGCTTGGTGTTGATCAGGCCAAACGGCTGATGCAGCTTGTGAGAAGTACAAACTGAGCGAACGCACCGCCTGCCGGATCGTCGGGCAACCAAGAGGAACACAGCGATATGTTCCCACTCAAAGGCCCGATGAAGATGAACTGACCCGGAGTATTGTCTGCCTTACCTCAGAATATGGCCGCTATGGCTATCGGCGCGTGACAGCGCTGTTGAAAGATGGTTGCATTGAAGTAGGCAAGGACCGGGTTCAACGCATCTGGCGTCGTGAAGGGCTGAAAGTCCCAAAGAAACAACCAAAACGGGGCCGTCTCTGGTTCAATGACGGATCTTGCATCCGGTTGAGGCCAGAATATCCCAATCATGTCTGGAGCTTCGACTTCGTGGAAACTCAGACCCACGATGGCCGACGCATACGTCTCATGACCCTGATTGATGAGTTCAGCCGTAAGTGCTTGGCCATCCGTGTGGCCAGACGCATCAACGCCATCAGGGTAATCAAGACGCTGGCCGATGCCATGCTGTTTGAGGGCACTCCCGTCTACATTCGCTCCGACAACAGGCCAGAGATGGTCGCCAAAGTCTTGCGTGAATGGTTGACAGGCTTAGGCACGAGGAACCTTTACATTGAGCCCGGATCACCCTGGGAGAATGGCTATTGTGAATCCTTCAACGGCAAGCTCAGGGATGAATGCCTCAATGGCGAAATCTTCTACTGTCTCAGGGAAGCCCAAGTAGTCATTGAGAAGTGGCGCATCCACTACAACACCAAACGTCCGCACTCATCACTCGGTTACAGGCCGCCAGCACCACTCACAATCACACCAAAACCCATCCCTTTCGACGAGGCTTCAAACATGCAATCGTCTCTCAATGCGTCTGGTACAAAATATCGGGCAGGCCAGGGTGGTTGTTGGCCTAGAATGGTAAATTTAAAATCTACTGTAAGTCTTTGAAAAGATTGGTGCCGGCTGCAGGATTCGAACCCGCGACCCCCTGATTACAAATCAGGTGCTCTACCAACTGAGCTAAGCCGGCACTTTGATGGTGCACTGCCCCTCTTAATACGATTGGCGCGTAAACTGCAACACCCTTCGCAGCTATCCCGAATTGTTTCGAAATGGTCCATTTTGAAACAGGCGGGTGAGTGTTTGTTAACAGGGGGAATCACATGACTTACAGCTTCAAATATCTGACACCTGCTCTCATCGCACTGAGCCTTTTTGCAAGTGTGCCTGGCCATGCCGGGGCCTATAAAAATGGTGCTGGCGACCATGTGGAAATCGTTAAACCGCCTTCTACGCCGACGCCCCCGAGCCACGATAAAAACGGTGAATCACCAGCACCCCCATCGCAGCCAAATAATAGAGCCAGCGATAATTCGCGCGAAATGGGCGCAGCCAATATCACCTGCGTTGTAAATGGTCGTGTTTACCGCGTGCGCAGCGTGAGTGAATGTTATGTCCATCCCCAATATGGCAGTTACCAACCTCGCGTTCCTGCTTACCGCGTAAAGCCCAAGAAAAATCGCCGCGCTGCGGTTGCTGGTGGCTTGTCTTTTGGCGGTGGCTATAGCTACGGTGGTGGCTATGGCGGCGGCTACGTTTATGCCCCACAGCCCATAATCCGCTATTACCAACCCGCCAGCCCAGCTGCAATCATGCAGGCTCAAAAGCGTGCGCGGCGTGCACAAGCTTTTTCTTATAGTGGCGGATACGCGTTGCAAGACGGATATGGCTACGGGCAACAGGGCTATGGTTACGGCGGGGGATATGCCGTTCAAGGCGGGTATGATTATGGCCAAGGCTATGTCGCGCCTCGCAAAAAAAATCGCAAGGTGCGTTCCAATGCGCCAATTTATATGCCAAACTACAGCTATGACCCAGGCTATACCATCCATTATGGCCCAACCATCGCTAAGGATGGCGGTTACTAAACCCTGTTGTTCTGATGTCTAAAATCGGGACGGCGACAGGAGCCGGATGTGAGTCGTCACATCCGGCTTTTTAGTGGCTCAAGGCATAAAGTGACAAGGCCGCCGCAATCGACACGTTCAGGCTTTTGATTGCCCCTGGCATATCAATGCGAGCAATTTCATCACAAGATTTCTGCGTAAGCTGGCGCAAGCCCTTGCCTTCGGCTCCCAGCACAAGAGCAAGCGGTCGCATTTTCGCCACGGCATCCATGCTTGTGACAGCCTCCGAATCAAGCCCCACCAGGTGAAAGCCATAATCACGCAGTTCATCCATGGCGCGGGCCAAATTGGGCACAGTCACATAGGGCACATGTTCAAAGGCACCTGACGCGGCCTTGAAGAATGCGGCATTGGCATCTGCCGAATGACGCGCTGTTACGACCACAGCAGACACATTGAACGCTGCACACGAACGGATGATCGCACCCACATTGTGAGGGTCCGTCACTTGGTCCAGCATCACGATCAGTCCGTCGCGCGGTATTTCATCAAGACGTGGCTGTTGAAGAGGTATTGCATCGAGAATAATGCCTTGATGCACAGCGTCAGCCGATTTCAACAGATGATCAAGCAGGCGCGGATGAACGATTTCGGGTTCAATAATCAGATTTGGTGCGTCTTCTTTAAGCCTGATGGCGGCATTCTCGGTGGCCCAGAGTTTAACGGGTTTGCGCCTTGGATTTTTCAATGCTTCGATTACGGGGTGGGCGCCGTAAATCAGATCATTGCCAGGGGTCACTTCAAGCTTTCGCTCCGGTTCCCGTTTTGCGGCTGTCTCACCTTCTGCGCGCGGCACCCAAGGCTTTTTTGGCTTGGAGGCAAACCAATGCTTGTGATTGCCGCCTGAAGCTGCGGGTTTGGGGAACGTCTTTCGTGGTGGTGTTGCCATGGTGGCGGTATAGCGCAGGTTTCCACAAAATCGAGCAATCATTTGCCACCCTGTTGCCACTGTTTGGAAATACCGCTAGGGCGTTATTTTAAATTGGAGAAGACGATGAAACGATTCATGATAGCTTCTGTGGCCTTCTTGGCTATGGGGGCGGGCGCAATGGCCGCCGAAACACTGACGGTTGAAACCTCAAAAAAGTGCAGCTTTTCAATCAAGCTGCGCGCTGATCTGGCGCCAAAGCATGTGGCGCAAATCTCGAAGCTGGCCGCCGCCGGATTTTATGACGGAATTGTTTTTCACCGCGTGATTGATGGCTTTATGGCCCAAACGGGCGACCCGACTGGAACCGGCAAGGGCGGATCTAAGGAGCCTGATATCGCTGCAGAATTCACCAAGGAACATTTTGCCCGGGGTGCCGTGGGCATGGCGCGGTCGCAAGATCCCAATTCTGCCAACAGCCAATTTTTCGTCATGCTGGCCGAGGGTGGATTCTTGGATAATCAATACACTGTTTGGGGCTCTGTTGATGATGCTGGCATGAAATGTGTCGACCAGATCGCCAAAGGTGAACCTCCAGCAAACCCTGACAAAATGATAAAGGTAACTGTGCAATAATGGCTGATCTTGAAAATACACTTCACATGACAACCGAGAAAGGCTTGGTCACAATCGAGCTTTTGCCAAATTTGGCACCTGGTCATGTCGCCCGTATCAAGGAACTTGCGCGTGATAAATTTTATGACGGGGTGGTGTTTCACCGCGTGATTGAAGGCTTCATGGCCCAAGGTGGCGACCCAACTGGAACAGGCACTGGCGGCTCAAAGAAGCCAGACCTCAAGGCCGAGTTTTCAAAGGAGCCGCATGTGCGCGGCATTTGTTCCATGGCACGCTCATCTTCTCCCAATTCGGCCAATAGCCAGTTTTTCATCTGCTTTGGCGATGCGCGGTTTTTGGACAATCAATACACGGTTTGGGGCAGGGTTATTGATGGCATGGAAATTGTAGATGCGTTCAAGCGCGGCGAGCCCGTTAAAAATCCTGACAAGATTGTAACCATGCGCGTCGCGGCAGATGTGGCTGCCTGAAACGTCTTTAACCTCAATGCCCAATGAGATTTATCATTGGGCATTACCACACTTAATATTGGTCACGGATCATCGGAAACACTTTGATGGCGCTGCCTGCCTTCATGTGATTGACTGGTCGACACTTTAAATGCGCGTTTCAGATTTTGATTTTGTCTTGCCGACGGAAAATATTGCGCTTCGACCACTATTCCCGCGCGAGGCGGCCAAGCTGCTTGTTGTTGAAAATGATCAGTGTACGGATAAAACGGTGGGAGATTTGCCCGCAAAGTTGCGAGCAGGGGATGTTTTAGTTTTCAATGATACTAAAGTGATACCGGCAGCGCTTTCAGGTGTTCGGGTGGGGCGGCTGGGCACCACGCCTAAAGTTGAAGCGTTGCTCCACATGCGGCTGGATGCATCGCGGTGGAAAGCCTTTGTGAAGCCTGCAAAAAAGCTTGTGGTGGGTGACACACTGCAATTTGGCTCACTCAGCGCGGTGGTAGAAGATAAGGGTGAAGCTGGCGAAGTTACTCTGGCTTTTAGCGTGTCTGGACCAAAATTGGATATGGCGTTACATACTGTTGGGCGGGTGCCCTTGCCACCTTATATCGAATCAAAGCGCGCGCAAGATGCGCAAGACCGGATGGATTACCAGACGATTTACGCCCGGCAGGAAGGTGCTGTTGCAGCCCCTACGGCAGGATTGCACTTTACGCCTGACTTGATGAAAAGGCTGCAAGACGCTGAAATATCAATTGAATATGTTACATTGCATGTGGGCGCCGGCACATTTTTGCCGGTGAAGGTAGAGGATACTGCCGATCATAAAATGCACGTCGAGTGGGGCGAAGTGTCGGGCGAGGTTGCGGACCGGTTACGGGCCGCACGGGCCCGTGGTGGGCGGATTGTGGCGGTGGGCACAACTTCGTTGCGCTTGCTCGAAAGTGCGCGGCTTGAGGCGTGGTCGGGCGAGACCTGCATTTTCATTACGCCGGGTTACAATTTTCATGCCGTGGATGGTTTGATCACAAACTTTCATTTGCCGCGCTCCACCTTGTTCATGCTGGTGTGTGCGTTTGCCGGAACCGATGTGATAAAGGCTGCCTATGCCCATGCCATTCAAAACCACTATCGTTTCTATTCCTATGGTGATGCCAGCCTGCTATGGCCAGCTGCATGAAAGAATTTGGGTTTACGTTACACAAAACTGATGGTTTGGCGCGGCGTGGCACGGTTCACACGGGGCGTGGCGATATTCGCACACCTGCGTTCATGCCTGTTGGCACTGTGGGTACGGTAAAGGGTCTGTATCTTGATCAGGTCAAAGATAGTGGTGCCGATATCATTCTTGGCAATACCTATCATCTGATGTTGCGCCCCGGTGCTGAGGAAGTTGCAGCCTTGGGTGGCCTTCATAAATTCATTCGCTGGGATGGCCCCATCCTCACTGATTCAGGCGGCTTTCAAATCATGTCGCTGTCAAAAATTACCAAGATAAAGGAAACGGGAGCCACCTTCCAATCGCATATCGATGGGCGAAAATATGAACTCACCCCTGAGCGGGCTATGGACATTCAGCGGCTGCTGGGATCAGACATTCAAATGCAGCTCGACCAATGTTTAGAACTTCCACATTCGGAAGAAGCCGGTGAGAAAGCCATGGAGCTTTCGCTGCGCTGGGCGGCGAGGTCGCGGGAGGCGTTTGGTTCACAACCGGGGCGAGGTAATTTCGGCATTGTGCAAGGTGGCACAAATGAGCGCCTTCGCCTTAAAAGTGCAGCGGGCCTTCAGCAAATTGGGTTTGAAGGATATGCAATTGGTGGGCTTGCCGTGGGCGAGGGGCAGGAGCAGATGCTGTCCACCATTGATTTTACTGCGCCTGCATTGCCCGTGGATCGGCCACGATACTTGATGGGTGTAGGCACGCCGGAGGATTTAATTGAAGCTGTTGCGCGCGGCATTGACATGTTTGATTGCGTTTTGCCCACCCGGTCTGGCCGCCATGGCCAGGCGTTCACACGTTTTGGCCGCATCAATCTGCGCAACGCAAAACATGCAACCGACATGAGGCCCTTGGATGCAGAGCATGCATGCCCGGCGCTATCGCAATACTCGCGCGCCTATTTGCACCACCTGATGCGGGCCGGGGAAATGCTAGGTATGATGCTTTTGAGTTGGGCCAACATCGCTTATTATCAATCGCTGATGCAGGGCATGCGCGATGCGATTGAGGCTGGTACATTTGAACAATTTCGGATGGACACCCATGAACAGTGGAAACGCGGTCATATTGCTGCATAGTGGGGGTGGAGGATAAAAATCATGAAAATGACTGGTGAAGAAATTATTGCTGCCCCTTTGAGCGCTGTGTGGGCGGCCTTGAATGACCCCAAAATTTTGCAACAGTGTATTCCGGGTTGCGAGAAAATCACACAGGACTCTCCTACAGATTTTACCGCGCGCGTGGTGATCAAGCTTGGACCCATCAAGGCTGGCTTCGGCGGCAAGGTGAAATTAAGTGATATGGACCCACCGCATGGTTACCGGATTTCTGGCAAGGGAGATGGCGGATTTGCTGGCTTTGCCGAAGGTGGCGCTGATATAAAATTGGCAGCGGTGCCTGAAGGGACCAAACTTTCTTATGATGTGGATGCACAAATTGGTGGAAAATTGGCCATGCTGGGATCTCGCCTCATTGATTCAACAGCGCAACAATTGGCGGGACAGTTTTTTGTAAAGTTTGCAAAGTTGGCCGCAGGTGTAGCAACCGTGAAGCCAAAGGCAGCCAAGAAAGTTGCGGCGAAAAAGACTGTGAAGAAAGTAGCCAAGAAAAAGTGACTGCTTTTCCCCTGAAGGGAGAAGTCGAGCGCAATTAAATCCGGTTCTCACTTTCTCGCGTGAAGTAATAAGCAAACAAAATTGGAATGAAGGTCACTAAAATTACAATGATTGCCACTACATTTGTGATTGGGCGAATTGTCGGGTGGCGGAGTTCGCCATAAATCCAGATGGGCAGGGTTGTTTGCTGGCCTGCGGTAAACGTTGTTACGATGACTTCATCAAAACTGAGCGCAAAGGCCAACATGGCTCCTGCAAGAACTGCGGATGCAATTTGGGGTAACACAACATAGTAAAAAGTCTGCGCTCCTGTTGCGCCTAAATCCATAGACGCTTCCACCATTTCGGCGCTGGTCCGACGAAACCTGGCCAACACATTATTATAAACCACCACCATGCAAAATGTGGTGTGGCCCAAAATGATGGTCCATGTTGAAAACGGCATGTTCATGATGTCAAAAGCCGAACGCAATGCCATGCCCGTAATAATGCCGGGCAACGCAATGGGCAGCACAAACAGAAGCGAGAGAGAGTTTCGGCCAAAGAATTTCGCTCGCGACAAGGCCGCGGCAGCACAGGTTCCGAGAATGATGGCCAAGATGGTTGAGATGAGAGCAACTTGGAGTGAAAGGTAAAGGGGAGGCCAAATATCTGGGCGGTCAAACCATGCGGCGGCAAACCATTTGGTGGTGAGACCGGGTGGTGGAAATGCAAATGATTTTTCCTCGGTCGTGAAGGCATAAAGGATGATCAGCGCCAGAGGAATGTGCAGGAAAAGCAATCCTGCGGTTGCCGCAATTTTCAAGGAGGGTTTGGCTTCAAAGTGCATCAAAAGCGCCCAAACGTTTGGCCAGCGTGAGATAGATTCCCATGATGATCATGGCAACGACGGTGAACGCCGCCGCCAATGGAATATCGCCAGATGTTCCTTGGAATGTATAGACCGCTTGGCCAATCATCAGCCGCGAATTGCCAACGATTTGCGGCACGATATAATCGCCCAGCGTGAGCGAGAACGTGAAAATTGAACCTGCCACCACGCCGGGAAATGCCAGTGGAAAAATCACATTTCGAAATGTCTGGCGCGGTGTTGCCCCTAAATCAGCGGAAGCTTCGATGAAGCTTGTGGGCACACGCTCCAGTGAGGATTGGATTGGCAATATCATGTAAGGCAGCCAGATATAGACAAAGACCAAGAATGTGCCGATGTAGCTAAAGGATAAAGACGAGCCACCAATTGCTGGGATCGATAAAATACCATCTATCAGCCACTGCGCATGCAAATTTGTGGCAACCCAAGTGATGATGCCTTCCTTAGCGAGGATCAACTTCCACGCATATATTTTCACTAGATAGCTTGACCACAGGGGCATCATGATGGCGAGATAAAAAAACGCTTTCATTTTTCCTGTTGCAAAGCGCGCTGCATAGTAAGCAATCGGAAAAGCAATAATCACACTGGCTACCGTGACAGCGGCAGACATGGTCAGTGTACGGAGAATGATTTGGTAGTTGGCTTCATCAAACAGGTGGGCATAAGTCGAAAGCGTGAATTCATGAATGATGAGGCCGGAGAAGTCATCCAGCGCATAAAAACTTTGCAGCAACAACGCGGCAAGTGAACCTAGATACACAACGACAAGCCAGAGCAGAGGTGGTGCCATGACAACTGCAGTGAGCAGGCCGGGTTTGCGAAAAAAGAGGGTGGATAGAGGTTGAGGCATTTTTGGTTCCAAGTGTGTGGTAAGAGACCTCATCCACCCTTCGTGTCGTGATAGTGTTGCTTACTTGCCTTGCACGGCTACATAATCCTTTGACCATTGTGAATAGGGCACACAAGTTCCTTCAGCTTCGCACTTGCCAGTGGGAGTCCGCCAGAAATAGATTTTGTCAAAATTGGCAAACCCGTTAGTTTCACAACCGGCATCGGTCAGAAGGGCGTTACCTTTACAGGCGGCAGGCACAGCTGGAACTGAACCGAACCATGCCGCCACATCGCCCTGAACTTTGGGCTCAAGCGAATGGTTCAACCACATATAAGCGCAGTTGGGGTGCTTGGCATCCACATGCATCATCGTTGTATCAGACCAGCCTGTTGCGCCCTCAACAGGAATGGTTGAAGCAATTGGCTTTTTGTCGGCTTGCAGCAGGTTGACTTGGTAAGGCCATGATGACGATGCGACCACGCCTTCATTCTTGAAGTCATCGACCTGCACGGCAGCATCGCCCCAATAACGGCCCACCAAGGCGCGTTGACCTGTGAGCAGTGCAACGACAGCCGCGTATTGGTCTTTGTTAAGCTCATAGGGGTTCTTGATTCCAAGTTCCGGCTTTTTGCTCATTAAATAAACTGCAGCATCGGCCATTGCGATGGCACCATAGTATGATTGAACGCGGCCTTTGTTGGATTTTCCGTCTGGCAAATTTTGTTCTTCAAAGACCACGCTCCAGCTTTTTGGCGCTTCCTTGAAGACATTTGTATTATAGGCCAGAACATTGGGGCCCCACTGATAGGGTGTGCCGTAATGAACGCCTTCAACAGTGTTCCAAGGGGCTGACTGCAAACGCTCGTCCACATTTTTCCAGTTTGGAATGAGATCAGTGTTGATGGCTTGCACTTTTTTGCCGGCAACCAAGCGCAATGACGCATCGCCTGACGCGGTAACCAAATCAAAGCCCCCCTGATTCATCAATGTCACCATCTCATCTGATGAGGCAGCGGTTTTGACATTGACTTTGCAGCTTGTAGCTTTTTCAAAATCAGTCACCCAATCATAAGCTTTGTCAGAAGACCCGTTTTCGACGTAGCCCGGCCACGCGACGATATCCACCTGGCCTTCACCGGCACCCAGCGCCTTAGCCATGTCGGCCAGAGCGGGTGCTATGGAACTTGTGGTCGCCAGAATGGCGATCATTGCGGTTTTTAGTGATTTCATGTTTTCTCTCCGTGATTGCCACTATGGTGCGGCGTTGGATGAGAGGTTTGCCCGGAATGCGATTGTGGATCAAGAACCCTTTGGGGATATTGGCAGAAAATGCCGAAGGCGGCATTGTTGTTGAGGGGGTGCGCATTGTTGAAATGGTGCAGCGCGGAAAAGTGCCGTTCCATGACCATGTTTTTGATGCATCGCAGCATGTGGTTTTGCCAGGGCTTATCAACGCCCACCATCATTTCTACCAGACGCTCACGCGGGCTCACCCGGCTGCCATCAACAAGGAATTGTTTGATTGGTTGACGGCACTTTATCCACTTTGGGCAAGGTTGACAGCGCAAGCGCATAGATTGGCCACACGCTTGGCTTTGACCGAACTGTTGATGTCAGGAGTGACCTGCACCTCTGATCATCATTATGTTTTTCCACGTGGGCTTGATGATGCAATGGATATTCAGGTGGAAGAGGCCGCAGCGCTTGGCATTCGCATGATGGTGACGCGCGGTTCGATGAATTTGTCAGTGAAGGATGGTGGCCTGCCACCAGATACGGTGGTGCAGGACCTTGATACAATAATGGCGGACTGTGAGCGTGTGGTGGGAAAATATCACCAAAGCGGCGAGGGGGCGATGTTGCAAGTGGCCTTGGCACCCTGTTCCCCTTTTTCGGTAACGCGGCAATTGATGCAGGAAACCAGTGCTTTGGCACAGCGACTGGATTGCCGGTTGCACACCCATTTGGCGGAAACCCGCGATGAAGACGCGTTCTGCAAGAGCAAATTTAGGATGCGGCCACTGGACTATCTAGAAGAGTGCGGCTGGCTTAACAATCGCACATGGCTGGCGCACGGAATTTATTTCAATGATGCTGATATTCAAAAACTGGGTCAGCACGGTGTTGGTGTGTGTCATTGTCCAACTTCAAACATGACATTAGCCTCTGGCCAGTGCCGCACCTGCGAACTTGAAGCAGCAGGAGTTGCAGTGGGGCTTGGGGTGGATGGGTCGGCCTCTAATGATAGCTCCAATCTGATGGAGGGGGTACGCCATTCGCTGTTGCTCAACCGGTTGACTTACAATGCCAAGGTCACCCATCTGGATGCGTTGCGCTGGGCCACAAAAGGGTCTGCTGCATGTTTGGGTCGCAACGATATTGGCGAAATCGCCGTTGGTAAGCAGGCGGACTTGGCAATGTTTACTCTGGACGAATTGCGATTTTCGGGTGCGGGCGACGCTTTGGCGGCATTGGTGTTGTGCGGGGCACACAGCGCAGACCGCGTGATGGTAGCAGGTGAGTGGCGAGTGGAAGAAGGTCAACCTAAGGGAATTGACATTATCAAACTGCGAGCAGAGCACGGCTTGGCGGCCGCGAAGTTTATTTGACGGCGCAAAATTGCGTGATACAGTCCAGCAAATAATAAGACGTGGGGAAACCGGGATTGGCGAAAGAAAACAGCCCGACTGCTGTGGTGGTTGAAGATTTGCATAAATCCTTCGGGCAGCTCGAAGTGCTTAAAGGCGTGTCGCTGTCTGCTCGCGAGGGCGATGTGGTGTCCATGATTGGGGCTTCAGGTTCTGGCAAAAGCACTTTCTTAAGGTGCATCAATTTTTTGGAATTGCCCACGCGGGGCCGCATCACTGTAACGGGTGAGGAGATTGCTCTCAGTCCTGGCAAGGACGGCGATTTGCACCCCACTGACCGGCGCCAGGTGGAGCGCATGCGGACCAAGCTTGGCATGGTGTTTCAAAGCTTCAATTTGTGGCAGCACATGACAGTGTTGCAAAATGTGATTGAGGCGCCTGTTCATGTTTTGGGTATCCCGAAGAAAGAAGCCATCGAACGCGCTGAAGCTTTGCTCAATAAGGTTGGCCTGTTTGAAAAGCGCGACCAATATCCGTCATTCCTGTCGGGTGGCCAGCAGCAGCGCGCAGCAATTGCGCGTGCACTTTGCATGAACCCCAAAGTGATGCTGTTTGACGAACCAACCTCTGCGCTTGACCCGGAGTTGGTGGGCGAGGTTTTAAAAGTCATCCGCGATCTGGCTGAGGAAGGACGCACCATGGTTCTGGTGACGCATGAAATGAAGTTCGCGCGCGATGTGTCTTCGCATGTGATTTATTTGCACAAGGGTGTAATTGAAGAGGAAGGCCCGCCCAAACAAGTCTTTGGTGCTCCAATCAGCGAGCGCTGTAAACAATTCGTGTCCAGCATCCACTAAACAAAGTGGAGTGGGAGCGATGAACTGTCCTTGCGAGGATTGTTCGGTACAAGTGTCAAATTTGAAGGAGATTGAAAATGAAACTAACCAAGAGACTGTTACTAGCAGCCGCCACTGCAACCCTGCTGTTTTCAGGTACGCCAGCCTTTGCTGATTTGAAGTTTGGGGTGGACGTATCACCTTACCCTCCCTTCACGTCAAAAGACGCATCAGGTGTCATCGTGGGCTGGGAGGCTGATTTTATGGCTGCCCTGTGCGAAGAGATCAAAGAAAAATGCGCATTTGAAGCGACAGCCTGGGACGGCATTATTCCAGCACTCACCAGCAAGAAGTTTGATGGCATTATGTCATCCATGTCGGTCACGCCGGAGCGAATGAAGACCATCAACTATTCGCATATTTATTACAATTCTGCTGCTGTCATCATCGGTAATAAAAGCGATGACAAAGATTATTCACCAGAGCACCTGTCTGGTAAAACCATTGGCGTTCAAATTGCCACCACACACGCCAACTACCTTGCCAAATATTATGCACCAAAAGGTGCCGTGATAAAAACCTATGCCGGTCAAGATGAAGCAAACGCAGATTTGACTGCTGGCCGCGTAGATTACATCATGGCTGATGGCGTAACGTTAGGTGCGTATCTTGACTCGGAAGCGGGTGCTTGCTGCGAACAAAAGGGTGCTGTGCCTATTGATGTTGAAATTCTGGGCCCGGGTGTAGGCATTGGCATTCGCAAAGAAGATACGGCTCTTATGGACAAAATCAATGCTGGCATCGACGGATTGCGCGATAAGGGTTTCTTTGAAGCAAACACTGAAAAGTGGAAGCTGGCTGGCAAACTGATCCTGCCAAAGGACATGAAGTAACAGGCTGGGCCACCTCGCAAGACGTGGCCCAAATTTTTGGAGACGAATGTGTTTTTGGTTATTGCTCCACTTTCCGAACTTTTAACTTATGGCAACACCGGTTACCTTGATGAGTTGATTTGGGGTGCTGTGGCTACCATCCAGATTTCAGTGTTTGCTTATGCTTTCGGCATTAGTTTGGGACTGTTGGGGGCAATGGGCAAACTTTCAGCGGGTCCCATCATCAGAACACTCCTGAATTTTTACACCACCGTATTTCGTGCCGTTCCAGAACTTGTGTTGATCATGCTGCTTTATTATGCGGGCACAGATGGTCTCAATCGGCTCATGTTGAGTGTTGGAGTTGGGCCCATTGAGTTAAACGGAATTGCGGTGGCCATTTTTGTGCTTGGCTTTGTTCAGGGTGCATATTCGACTGAGGTTTTGCGCGCTGCCATTCAGGCTGTTCCCTTGGGTCAGGTGGAGGCTGCTAAAGCTTACGGCATGTCGCCAATCACCGCCTTCCGGCGGATCACTCTGCCCGCGATGTTGCCCTATGCCATTCCCGGACTTGGGAATTTGTGGCTGAATATCACCAAGGATTCCGCTTTAGTTTCGGTTGTTGGCGCATTGGAGCTTGCCAATGAAACCCGCGTTGCCGCCGGGGGTACCAAATATTATTTGACGTTTTATCTCATCGCTGCGCTTTTTTATTGGAGCATTTCTCTATTATCTAACTTTGGATTTTCGTGGCTCGAACACCGCGTGCGTCGCGGTCAACCGAAATTGGCTTAACGGAACATGAACTGGAGCTGGATCGCATACCCCGAATACATCCATTTGTTGGCAGTGGGTTTGCTCTATACTATAATCCTGCTGTTTGGCTCGGTGATTGTCGGTTTCATACTCGCTGTTCCCCTTGGTCTTGTGCAGGTTACAGGACCTGCCTATCTCCGAATTCCTGCAAAAATATTCTGTTCTTTCATTCGCGGAACGCCGCTGCTCATTCAAATGTGGTTATTGTATTATGGTTTGGGATCGATCTTTCCATCCATTCCGTGGATCAGAACCAGCTTTTTGTGGCCGGTGCTGCGCGAAGGTTTTTATTATGCGATGCTGTCCTTAAGTCTCAGCGTTGCAGGCTATGAGGGTGAAATCATGCGCGGCGCTTTTCTGGGTGTGCCGCGCGGAGAGCTGGAAGCAGCCCGTGCTTTTGGCATGAGTGGTTGGAAAGTACTCAGCCGCGTGTGGTTTCCGCGTGCTGTGCTGCAGGTGCTGCCAACTTTAGCGGGCGAGATGATTAGCCAACTTAAATCCACGCCGTTGGCATTCACGGTCACAGTCATGGAGTTGATGGGAGCCAGATCAAAGATCAGCTCGGACACCTATATTATTTATGAACCACTTATTTTAATTGCCATCATTTACATGATCCTTACCTTTATCATCACGCGTGGTTTCAATTATCTGGAAAGACTGATACCACAGCGGCGATGATGTATGACCGCATAATGGGTTTTGCTGGGGAGTTCGTGGCGCTGCGCCGCGATTTGCATATGCATCCTGAATTGGCTTTCGAAGAACATCGTACCTCGAAGATTGTGGCTGAGGAACTCACCAAGATGGGCTTTGGTGTAACCACGGGTGTTGCGGGAACTGGTGTTGTTGGCACTCTGGTGCAAGGTACAAGCCGCAAGGTCATTGCCATTCGCGCTGATATGGATGCCTTGCCGATCAATGAAACCACCCAGCTTCCCTATGCTTCCCGTCGGCCCGGCAAAATGCATGCCTGTGGTCATGATGGCCACACCACCTTGCTGCTGGCCTTGGCGCGCTATCTTTCTGAAACATTTAATTTCGATGGCACAGTGCATCTTATATTTCAACCTGCTGAGGAAGACATCAGCGGCGCCAAGCGCATGGTGGACGAAGGGCTGATGAAACTGCTGAAACCAGATGCAATTTTTGCACTGCATAATATCCCGGGTGAAACCCTGGGCCAGATCAAGGTGCGCAAAGGGGCCATCACGGCCTGCGTTGATATTGTTGACGCGGTGATCCGCGGCGTGGGCGGGCATGGGGCCATTCCCCATAAGGCAGCTGATCCTGTTGTGGCGGCCTGCAGTGCCATCATGGCTCTGCAAACGATTGTTTCACGCAATGCCGATCCACTTGATCCCTGTGTGGTAACTGTCGGGGCCATTCATGGCGGTGTTGGCGCAACCATCATTCCCGAAACAGTTGAACTGAAAATAGGAGTCCGCACATGCTCCAGCCAGATGCAAAGTTTGATGGCGGCTCGTGTGCCAGCAATCTTGCGTCACCAAGCTGAAAGTTTCGGCTGTGTGTCTGAGGTCAACTACGGGGATGGACTGTCCTATCCTGCTTGTATTAATGATGCGGGCGTAGCCCAATTGGTGCGCGATGTGGCAATCGCCCTTGGCCAAGAAGCTAGCCTAATTGAAATGCCTGGACCCTATATGTTTTCTGAAGATTTTTCGTTTATGCTACAGGCAGCACCCGGTTGCTATTTTGGCTTAGGCAATGGTGACAGCAAAGGCCTGCATGATGCGGGCTATGACTTTAACGATGAACTCTTGGTGAAGGGCACAGAATTCTGGGCGGCTTTGGTAGAACGCGCTCTCAAAGTTTGAGTGCTTGGCTAAAGCACATGACGCGCTACCAAAATCTGCTTCCTGTAATGCCCTTGAACGGGCCTGAAAATTTTGAAGTTACCCAACCGCCATAAAACTCACCGGGTTGGGGCACAGCCTTTTCCCCGTCAACTGAACACATTTCAAAAGGTGCTGCATAAAACGCGATATGATTTTGCAACATCAAGAATGGTGCCGTTGGTTTGGGATAACTCCACGCCACGTTTTTCAGTGTCTCACCATGAACGACAACATCAAAATAAATCGCGTTGCCTTTCCATTCACAAAATGAGTGGTCTTTGGATTGTGTGAACAGGTCCATTGACACATCTTCTCTGGGGAAATAATAACCTGGCGGATGGCTTGTTTCCAGTGTTCTAATCCCACGGCACGTTTTGGCAATCGTTATTCCGCGATGAGAAATTTGGAGGAGTGATGTTGTGGGCTGTGCGATTGCGGGCCGTGGAAAATCCCACACGCTTTCCTGCCCAGGTTTTGCTTTATCGGGAACCGGGCTTGTCATGCCGGCTTTCTTTCAAACCATGCCGCAAATTTCTGAAGCCTCGGGCGTTGTTTCAGAAACACAAGATAACACCGCTCAAGCACCGCCAGTATCCACGTGTTTCGCGCCGCAAGACCAACGGGGCGCAAAACGGGAATGGCCCGCCACATTGCCGCAAAAGCCGCTGCACCGGACAGTAATTCTCCATTCTCTTCGGCGTGAAAACGTGCCAGTAAGGTTGTGCGGTCCAGCTGGCAATTTGTGGTGCTTGACGCTACATCGATGAAAGTGATGGCGCGCTTGCGATCAAGTTTCCGCATGAAAGCTATTTCACGCCGGCAGAGCGGGCAACCGCCATCAAACCAGACATTGAGATTATGTTTATTGGGCATTGTCATCACCTCCACATCGACACTCTTGATAGAATAGACAACGCGTAACGCTGACGCAGAGGTGGTTCGAAACAGTTTTCCATTATTGTTGTACGACAAAATTGCCTGTGCAATAGTCGGACAGCGAAATCATTCGCGGGAGGATTAAAATGCGCAAAGTTACAAGAAGAATGGTCATTGCCAGCGCACTTGCACTGTCTTTGGCAGCAACGCCGACATTGGCCGCCGACAAGATTCTGGCTTCGGTTCCGGGGCTGAGTTTTCCGTTTTTCGTCCATATGATGAATGCTTTTAAAACTGAAATTGGAAAGCAAGGCTATGAAGCTATCGAGAGCGACGGCCAGGTTTCCTCACCCAAACAAACAGCCGATGTTGAAGCGGCCATAACGCAAGGGGTGAAAGGTATTGTCATCAGCCCCAACGAGGTGGATGCCATGGCACCTGCTTTGAAGCAGGCCGTCGATGCTGGAATCCCTGTTGTTACTGTTGATCGTCGGGTGCCTTCGGTTGAAGGCATTTTGGCGCATGTCGGTGCAGACAACGTGAAAGGTGGCGAAGCCCAAGGCAACCTGATTGTGTCAATGTTTCCTGATGGTGCAACCATAATCAATTTGCAGGGACAGTCTGGCGCCTCACCGGCTATTGACCGCAACAAAGGGTTGCATAATGTTCTTGATGGCAAGGACAAATACAAGATTGTATTTGAACAGACTGCTGGCTTTGCCCGCGATAAGGGTCTGTCGGTCACAGAAGCTGCCCTAGCTGGCATGGCTGAACCACCCAAGGTTATTGTTGCGGCCAACGATGACATGGCTTTGGGTGCCATGGAGGCTGTGAAAGCCCGCAATCTCGCTGGAATTGTGATCATTGGCTTTGACGCTTTACCTGAAGCCTTGGCCCAAGTGCGCGATGGCGGAATGACAGCAACAATCGAGCAATTTCCCGGCAAGCAAAGTGCAATTGGTGTGCAAACCCTTGTGGCCTTCCTAAAGGATGGGACCAAGCCTGCAGATAAAGTTCTGCTGCTCACACCGGTTGCTGTGACGAAAGACAATCTGAATATTGCCGAACGTCTTGGCGAAGTGAAGTAAGCAAATCTTATTAACATCTGGTCGCAATCATCTTGCGATCAGATGCGGGCATTCATGACGACGTCCACTCAATCCAAACTCCTGTTGCGCATGTCGGGTATTTCAAAGTCATTTCCCGGCGTGCGCGCGCTTGATTTGGTGGATTTTGAAGTTGGTCATTCCGAAATACATGCTTTTCTCGGGGAAAATGGCGCCGGAAAATCGACGCTACTGAAAATTTTGTCGGGCGCCCAGACGCAGGATGCAGGCACGATTTTTTTTGATGGTGTTCCGGTGAACTTCGGCAGCCCGCATGCGGCACACGATGCTGGAATTGTAACGATCTACCAGGAGTTTACCTTGGCTCCGGACATGACGATTGCCGAGAATGTCTTCATTGGCCGCGAACCTGGGTCCGGTTGGTTTATCAGCCGCCGTTCGCTTGAACAACAGACACGAGTTCTTATGGATAGAATAGGGCTTGTGCGAAGCCCCAATGCGCTGGTTCGCGACTTGTCTGTGGCGGAACAGCAAATGGTGGAAATTGCCCGCGCCATTTCAATGAAATCGCGGCTCATAGTCATGGACGAGCCCACTTCCGCATTAAGCAAAACAGAAGTGCAAAAACTTTTTGAAATAATCCGCAAGCTGAAACGAGATGGCATTTCGACAATCTTCGTCACCCACCGGCTGGATGAGGTGTTTGAGATTTGTGATCGCTACACGGTGTTGCGTGATGGCAAGCATGTAGGTGCGGGAGCTGTGGCGGAAACATCTCTCGACGGTATCATCCGCATGATGGTTGGCCGCGAACTTGGCCTATTGGCAAAGCGGACTTCAACTCACGCAACCCATGACACGGCGCTTGCCGTCGAAGGTCTATCACGCCGCCGAAAATACAACGACGCGAGCGCAATCGAATTGCATAAAGTTTCGCTGCACGTGAAAAAGGGGGAGATTTTAGGCATTGCAGGGCTGGTTGGGGCCGGGCGTACTGAAACCGCTCGCGCTATTTTTGGGGCCGACAAGTTGGATGCGGGACGCATTTTGATGGAAGGTATTCCAGTCAACATCACATCGCCGCGTGATGCTATTCGGTTGGGTATCGGATTGGTGCCGGAAGACCGCAAGCAGCAGGCCTTGTTTCTGGCGCTTGCAATCCGCTCTAATCTCTCCATTGCCGCGCATGACCGCATTTCTTCGTTCGGCATTTTTGTCAATGCGGGCAAAGAGAATACTCTCGTAGACACTTATAAAAAACTGCTCAATATCCGAATGTCCTCACCAGATCAGATTGTTGGCAATCTGTCGGGCGGAAATCAGCAAAAAGTCGTACTCGCACGGTGGTTGGCTTTGCAGCCCAAAGTTCTCATCATTGATGAGCCCACACGCGGTATTGATGTTGGCGCCAAGGTCGAGGTTCATAATCTGTTGTTTCAAATGGCCGCTGCTGGGATTGCCATTGTGGTCATTTCTTCTGAACTTCCGGAAGTTTTGGCGCTTGCTGACCGCATCGTCACTATGCGCGAGGGTCGCATTACGGGTGAAGTTTCTGGTGCGGGTGCCACACAGGAAGAACTGATGACCTTGATGACACAAAACGGCAATCGCACTCCGGAGAGAACATAAGCATGGCACCTTTATCTGGTACTGACACCGACACCGACTTTGATGCTTTTTCATTCTTGGCACGTTTTGCGCCCCTGATATTCCTGTTGCTGCTGATGGCTGTATTTGCAGTTATGGAACCTCGCTTTTTGTCTTCGATCAATCTCTTTAACGTGATGAGGCAAGTTTCCATCACTGGGCTTCTGGCAATCGGCATGACATTCGTCATCCTCACGGCGGGAATTGATCTTTCAGTTGGCTCGCTGCTTGCCTTTGCAGGGTTGGTTGCTGCTGCCGTTGCCAAAGGCGGAATGCAGGACCGATTTACAGTTGGAAACGAGGCTGTGGGATATGGCTGGCCGCTTGCCGCACTTGCAGCCATCTTGATTGGTTTGCTAGGTGGCGCCCTGCAAGGCATTGCGATTACAAAACTGAAAGTTCCGGCATTTGTGGTCACTCTTGGCGGCATGTCGGTGTTCCGGGGAGCAGCGTTGCTGTTTGCCGCTGGCGGACCAATTTCTGGTTTTCAGCCAGATTTTGCGTGGTGGGGCCAAGGCCGGATAGGGCCCGTTCCCGTTCCCGTCCTGATTTTTCTTTTTGCGGCACTCGTGGCGCATGTTGTTCTGCGTTACACACGTTATGGCCGCAGGGTGTATGCGGTGGGCGGCAATCCCGAGGCGGCACGGCTTGCGGGGGTGAATGTCACAGCCGTCATCTGGAGTGTTTATATCATCATGGGGTTTTTTGCCGGGCTTGGCGCATTTGTCCTCGCAGCACGGCTGAATTCAGCCGAGGCCGTAGCCGGTACGGGTTATGAGTTGACGGTGATTGCATCCGTAGTGATTGGTGGCACCAGCTTGTTCGGCGGTTCCGGCTCGATATTTGGAACAGTCATTGGCGCTGTGCTCATCGGGGTGCTGCTCAACGGCCTGGTGCTGATGAATGTGTCTTCGTATGTGCAGCAAATCATCATCGGCGTTATCATAGTGCTGGCCGTTGCCTTCGATACCTTTGCCAAGTCACGCAGGAGGAAGGCCTAATTTAATAGGCCCTGGCAGCGCTTGTCCGCCGCATTACGTCAGCACCGGATCCACAAAATCTGTGCATTGTTATTTTGGTGAGCCCAGCGGGACTCGAACCTGAGACCCTCTGATTAAAAGTAATCGAGCGATGTATTTCTGTTCCAAACACACAATAACTTGTGAGGAGATAAAACCCAACTAAAGGCGCCCTTATATGCTTTTCTGATTCACGTAGTCTCGCATCGCACGACGGGGCAAATAAGAATATGCTGTCCCACATAACTATAGAGAAGGTGAGAGCTCTTATATGAAAGCTAAGTTGACCGCCAACTACTAAATAGCCCCTAGTTTGTCAGACACTTTGCGTGTTCAGTTTTTGTCGTGTCTCAAACTCTACTGGTGATAGCATTCCGTTTCTAACATGTTTGCGTTGTGGATTGTAGAACATCTCAATGTAATCGAAAATATGGTGTCTTGCGTCGTCGCGTGTTATGTAGGTTCTGCGCCTGACCCTTTCGCGCTTTAGGAGGCTGAAGAAGCTTTCAGCAACGGCTACAGACGAAGCTTTGTGTCGCGGCTTGTCGTGACAGTTTACGCGTCGGCTAATTGAGTGTTCAATATTGCGCTGCTTCAGGATTGAAGCCCAATCGATGTTTGTGAACTGAAAACCTTGGTCAGAGTGGATCAATACTTTGTTCCTTGGCTTTCGTCTCCATACTGCCATGAGCAAGGCTTGTAGAACCAGATCAGTGATCTGACGGGTTTGGATGGACCAGCCCACGACACGCCGTGAGTACAGATCAATGACAACCGCAAGATAGGCAAAGCCTTCGTTGGTTCTGATGTAAGTAATGTCCGTGACCCATGCGGAATCAGGCGCAGTAACATCAAACTGGCGATCAAGTGTATTATCGAAAGCAATTGACGGCTTGCCGCCATAGGCTCCGGAGCGACGTTTAGAACCAATCTGGGCTTTGATCCCAGCCAATTTGGAAAGTCTTGCGATGCGGTTTGGGCAACAGGTCCCACCTTGGTCTCGAAGATCATCATGCAGCCTGCGATAGCCATAGACCTTGCCACTTTCTTCCCAAGCCTCTTTCGGCAGTTCGGTCTGTCTCTCATCTTCCAGAGCCCTTTTACTGAACGGTAGTTTGTGGCACGCATAAAACCCACTGGGATGAACCGTCAGCAAACTGCACAAACTCCTCACACTGAGCTGTTGGAGATGCCCCTTTATGAACGCGTATCTAATTCGTTGCCCGACAGGCAATGCTCACATCTCAGATAGGGTCGCATCTTTGGCGAAATACGCGTTGGCTTTTTTTAAGATGTCACGCTCCTCCGTGACACGCACCAACTCCTGCTTCAGCCGCCTGATCTCCGCTGACTGGTCGTGCTTTACCGCGGAGCCAAGCAAAAGATGCATGCCGTTTTATCCAAGCGTAAAATAAGTGCGTACTGATACCCAAGCGCTGCGAAACATCGGCAATCGAATGCTCTCTCTCGGTGATTTGCTTGATTGCATCAGTTTTGAAATCTTCCGTAAATCTCGGCTGTCCCATGATCGTCTCCTTGCCTCGTTTTGTAAGGGGCAAAGTGTCTGCAAATCTAGGGGCTATTCAAACGCCCATGGTTGGAAGCACAAACGCGTTAACCGGATGAACTGCATGCTGGAGTTCAACTTGTTAATCAAGCCGAAGATGCGTCTGAACCGGGAAAAACCTAAAGAACTGACTGTTCCTGATCAAACCAATACGGGGTAGTCGATGGACTTCATGGAAGATCGTCTTGAAGAAATGCCGGCCTTTCCGGTTGTTGAATGTCGTTCATAACTTCAACCGCGAAGGGCTTGGCATTGAAGTAAACTTCTCTTTGCCGTCAAAACGCTTCATAAGTGCCCTTGAGAAAATCATCGAATGGCATAGGATACCACCTGCAATCAGTGTTTAAAATGGCCCTGAATACATTGGTGGAAAACTAGCGGACTGGGCTGAGATATGCGCTACCACTATGCAGCATACCCAGCTAGGAGAACCGCAAAGCAATGGCTACATTGAAACCTACAACAGTACAGTACGAGTCGCTAAATCAATGCGTGTTTGCAACCATCAAGGAGGTACAGGATTTCGCCACAGACTGGCTCTGGACATAAAAAAACCACCGCCCCCAACATGGGCTTGATGGGATAGTACCCACTCAGAAACTGAAACGGCAATTGGATGCGTGAATTCTACTATCAGGTCCCCCTAAAAATGGGAGGATTACCTGCTAGACTGGAACTCGCATCATAACAAACCAGTCGGTTAAGAAAAATCTCAAAATACGCTAGATCTTCTATTGTATACTAAAGCGCAGCGCCCCGATTTATTTTTCGGCACCCGGTTGTATGGCAATGCGCAGTTAGCTTCCTAAGTGCGGAATTCTTTCAATTCAAGACAAAATCACCGACTTTGTTTTTAGCAAACATATTGTAATGCATCTTGATAATTGCTCGTATCAAATGCAATTGATAAATCAACAATTACACACATTTACATGCATCTTTATTTTTTGCATCAAATCATAGATTTGGGCAGCACGACAGAGATAACAAATAGTATTTCCAGCTCTCAAACCCTCACTCTTATGGGTTATGGCACCTCCAACTGAAACATGCTCAGAATTAAAGGCGAGGGACAATCAAAAGCTATCAGGAAAAATATAATGAACTGTTTGCGTTTTTCGGTACTTGCTTTGAGCTTAACGGCCATATGTACTTCGACCTCAGCGGTTTTTGCGGGATGTGCGCAACCAGCCAAAATGGCTTATTCACAAGCCGTTACAACGCAAAAATTTATTGATATTGGGCAGAAGACAAACCAAGATCCGATAGACCTATTCAGGTGTGCTGCGGAAAAGGAAACGGACCCAGCCCTCAAAGGTAAGTATTACAATGGGCTGGCCAGCGCATTTGAAAAACGCGGCAAAACCGAGGCCGCTCTCATGGCCTACGAACAAGCTGCTTTAAGCGGAAATCAATCCGCAGGAAGTAAGGTGTTTAAAGCGCAGGAGAGTGGAGCCTACAAGCCTCGCGCGATGGTGCTGATTGCACAAGTTATCTACGTGCCCAAGGCGCTGACGAAAAACGGCTCGCGCTTCGCTTTACTTTTGGCGAAACTGGTGGACTCAGGTCAGCTAAAAGGGCCAGAGTTTAAGACATCATCTTACTGGATGCAGAAAGCCGCGAGAGGGGGGTCAAAATCGGCAATTCGCAGCATGGCTGAAACAGCGTCAATTCGAGGTGATATAAAAAATGCGGCGGCATACTTCCGAATGGTAGATAAAAAGCCAGCAAACATAAGGGCATTGCGCGAAGCACGGAACTATTTTCTTGGTAAAGGCTCGCAAAAAAACCCCAGGGTTGGAATGGCATGGCTTGCATATGGCTCTACATTGTCACCAGTGCCATCAGCAAAACTTGCGGCACGCTTTTTTAGGTTGACGAAAGGGGTTGTTTATAGCGACGAGCTGAAAAGAATTGCAGCAGCAGGCGGGATACCTAATTTGCAAATTGGGTCAGGTGGCAACGCTATAATCATGGCGGCTTATGCCGCTGCAAAAACTGACGCTGAAAAAACCAAGGTTTTGGCGAGCCTTTTTGCCTTGTCAAAATCAGGCAATGGAACTGCTGACTTTTCATTAGCAAGAATCTTGGAAACGGACGGCGGCTTTGCCAATTTCACTCCTGCGGAATTTTATATTTCGGCATTGGAAAAGAATAATATCATTGCGCTGCCGAAAGTCGGGTCTTTGCTTGCTGTGCTTGACCCGTCAGATCTGCGCGTCAAGCGCGTTGTAGGGGTGCTGTCGCGCACTGCCCAATCCGGAAATCATGAAGCTCAGAAAATTCTCGGTGTGCTCTACATCGTGGGGGGACCCGTGAAGATAGATTATGCGAAAGGAACTGGATGGTTGAAGCAAGCTTCAGACGCAGGCGATGTTGAAGCAAAATACCGGCTTGGAGTTCTGCTCGTACTTAACAACCGCGACGGCGCTGATTTGAACATAGGCACAAAATATCTCCAGTCCGCTGCCGCAGCTGGCAATAAAGCGGCGAAGAAGTTTGTTGAAGACCTTTCAATAACAAGTCCTTGATTTATTCACAGCCAAGGGTGCTTGCGCCCACGAGTTCACACAGTAAATGCGACGAAAGCCGGATTGGTGGGTTTGTTTGGTCATTAAAATCGTTTGGCGTGCCCGCAGGAGTACATAATTGGTTTTTTCTTCAGTTGTATTTATCTTTGTGTTTTTGCCAGTTTTTCTGGTTACTTACTATTTAGTCTCCACAACGCTAAAGTCGTACGTCATCTTGGCTGGATCATATACGTTTTACGCGTGGTGGCGGGTAGATTTCCTAGTCTTGCTCATTTTAATTTCAACCATAAATTATGTTCTCGGCAACATGATATTTGCCTCAAAGGATATCAATACACGTAAGTTGTTCCTGTTGGGAGGGCTTGCCCTCAACCTTACTACTATGTTTTTTTTCAAATACCTGAATTTCTTTGTCGGCAGCGTGGTTTGTGGCTTCAATAACTGCGGGCAAGTTCCCAGTTTCATTGGCAACATCATCCTGCCGATCGGGCTTTCATTTTTCATCTTTCATACAATCAGTTATCTCATTGATCTTTATCGGCGTGAGGCGCTACCAGCAGAAAGGCTCGTTGATTTTTGTGCATTTATCGCCTTGTTTCCACATCTGGTTGCTGGCCCGGTACTGCGTTACAAAGACCTCTCGGAGCAATTCAAGGCCCGCACCCACACATGGGAAAAGTTCAACCATGGCGCCATGCGATTTTTTCTGGGTCTAGCAAAAAAAGTGCTGATAGCTGATTCTGTAGCTCCGATAGCTGATGCAATGTTTGCGCTGAATGATCCAACGGTATCCGAGTCTTGGCTCGGTGCCGTTGCATACACCGTACAGCTCTATTTTGATTTCTCCGGTTATTCTTCAATGGCTGTCGGTCTTGCCTTGATGATGGGATTTCATTTCATCGAGAATTTCAAATCGCCCTATCTCGCTCGCAGCATCACCGAATTCTGGCAACGGTGGCACATCAGCCTGTCCACATGGCTTCGCGACTATCTTTATGTGTCGCTCGGTGGTAATCGGCTTGGCGCGTTGCGGACTTATATAAACCTGCTCGTGACCATGCTTCTTGGCGGGTTGTGGCACGGTGCCAATTGGACGTTTGTCATTTGGGGTTTGATGCATGGGCTGATGTTAGCAACGGAACGGGTGTGTGGCGTCAACCCCAAGCTGCCGCGAAATCAGATGTTCTGGCTGCCAACACTGCTCTTTGTTACCCTTGGTTGGGTATTCTTTCGGTCATCATCACTGGCCGCAGCCAACGAATTTATTCAGGGCATGCTGGGCTTTAACGGCATTTATCTTCGGGCGGCCAATGCTTGGCAGATCAAGGGCTTTTCACTCATGATCCTCGCTATAGGACTGGTCATCTCATTCTCAGAGCCGCGCATGATCAATTTTTTGAGCGGTGGGAGAACTTCGTCAATGGTTGAGCCCCGTCAAGCTAACTTGTTACTTGGTGTGACGGCTTGTGCGCTTGGCGTGTTGGCAATCCTCAAACTGGTGGCAGATAGCGAAACTCCGTTTTTGTATTTTCAATTTTAGGTGGATGAATGATCAAGTTTCTCACCAGCAGAATTTCCGCGTATTTGTTTATATTTCTGCTCGTAACTGGCGTGCCCTTTTTTGTCTTATTTCTCCAAGCTGAACACTATACGCTTGTCAACTTCCTGCCGCAGGAAAAAAGCGGATATTTGAATGGCGAACCAACTGGCAAATTCGATAAACTGTTCAAAGAGGCTTTCCCGTTAAAGGATTTTTCGGTGACGTTGTTGAATGCCATAAATTACACAGTTTTCAACGAAGCGCGAAAGGGTGCAATTATAGGTTTGGATGGCTGGATTTTCTCGGATGAAGAATTTGTTTGGAGAGCAGATTCAGCGCGGAGCGTGGACGCACACATTAGCGAAATATTGGATGTGGAGGCAAAATTAGAAGAGCAAGGAAAACGCCTGGTGGTAGCACTGGTGCCCCAAAAATCCGTTGTGTATGGCGAGCGACTGGGCAAACTACGTTTACCAAATGAACAAATTGAACTATACAATACCGTGCGTGAAAAACTATTGGCGCACACACGCCTCATATTACCCGACGTTAAATCCGCACTAATGAGTGGAAAATTAGGCGACGACATGTTTTTACACACAGATACGCATTGGACTGTAAACGGGGCAGGGGTTGCTGCCACGATTATAGCAAAATCAATACCCCAGTCATTGCTGAGAAAAGCAAAACAGCTAAAACGCGTCGCCACTACACCAGTTAAGCATCCTGGAGACCTGCTGAAATTTGTTGATCTCGGGATTTGGTCAAGCTTTTTGCCTGTAAGAGATGAAACAATTGTTCCTGTGACTGCCACAGTTCCCGAAGCATCCGTGGATGAGTTTCTCGCGTCAACTGACGAGATAAAACAGCAAGAAGGGGTGGCACTTGTTGGCACTAGCTATAGTGCTAATTCAATGTGGAGTTTTCAAGCGCAGTTGGAGTTGTCATTAGGCGTCAGCATACGCAACTACGCTCAAGAGGGCAAAGGCTACGCTGCCCCAATGAAATCATTCCTCGAGTCATCAGACAGCAATCTGAATAATGTCCACGTTGTGATATGGGAAATTCCGGTGCGGTATCTGGTCGCTGAAATCTCTCACACAAAATGATTAAGTAAAGACCTCGAATAATTTGAAATCGGGTTTATTTCGGCCTGCGACAATAAAATACTCTACGCTGTTAAACAATTCTACGCTCAAATATTCATGACGGAAAAGTAATTTGGAAATAGTATCTTACAGCAACCTTAAAAAATAAAGGGTTCTAATTTTGCTCGGAACACGAGAATATTTTCGATTCTTTTTGCAAAATATTATCGACGTTGAAGCAACCAACGCTGCATAATCCAAAAGAATTAGTGCACTCAAATCGTGCAGAATTATTTCAATTTTGACTGATATTTCATCATGTTTTTTTGATTTTTTGGGTTGGCAAACAACTGCAAGCGTGTATGTCTATATTGCGGTGCAGAAAAACCTAGCTGGGACGGCTTAGTAAGTAATAATTTGCAGAAAGGAACATTGTCATGATGTTGCCGTCGACCAATAACTCTATCCAGCCATCAATACTGTTGGTGGAGCAGCTAGCTTTCGTCAGTGAAACCGTCTCCAACATATTAAGGGTGGAATTCAGCTGCCATGCAATTCTGGAATGCGGTGATAACTTCGTTGATGTGGAAAATTTCAGCCCTGAGTTGAAGTTGATTGTGATTTCAAATTCAATGCTGCTGAATGTCCACGAAAAATTAAAAAATCGGGATTTGGCGCATAATTGTTTTGGTGAGGTGCCAGTTGCATTGCTTGGTGATGCTGCGGATGATGCCTCGTTGCAATTTCTTGAGCAGTTCAATTTAAAAGGAGTATTTCCCGATGATACACCCACCAATACACTTATAGCAGGCCTGAAATTCATTCTTGCAGGTGGACAATATTTTCCAACCAAATTCAAGGAGTTGAAAAGTTTGCCTGGTGCTTCAGGGGGACGTGAATCACATTATTGCGAGGATATATTTGACCGCAGCTTGTCTAACAACAGTTTGACAATGAACAAGGTTTTAGAAACGGCTGATCCCTTCACGATACGCGAACGCGCGGTGCTGGATTGCCTCGCAAAGGGACAGCCCAACAAGGTCATAGAGATTCAATTGGGGATCGCGGAAAACACAATTAAAATTCATATTAGAAATATTTTGAAAAAACTCAGTGTATCGAATCGTACCGAAGCAGTTTTGGCTGCTCATAAAATGAGTCTCGTGGAACTCCACTGAAGTTTTTGCTTGATAACAAATAGCTCGCACAGCCGCTACACGAAATGCTGATTGTTATATTCGCACACTGCGTGCTCGCTGATGCAGTCAAATTAATCGTCACGAAGTATTTCTCACACCGCATTGACGGGATTAATTCTGATGAGAGCATTAATTAATCATTAAGATATGTTGCGTCGCAGCACGATGTTCGCCAACCTCAAAACTGAGTTTGGTCGTGTGGATGTACTCCGAACAAGCAAGCTCCCACATAATGAACGTTGAGATTTTTTCGGGAAGCGAGTGGATCATGCGCGTTAGTATTTTTGGTGCCGGTTACGTCGGGTGTGTTTCGGCTGCTTGCCTTGTGAGTGATGGGTTTTCGGTGATCATTGTTGATCCTGACAAACGTAAAATCGAAATAATTGCGGATGGCAGGTCTCCAATCTACGAACCAGGATTGGACGATGTGATAAGTGGCGGCATCACGAGTAAAAAACTTCAAGCAACTAGCGATTATGAAGAAGCGATCATTGGAACCGACATTTCCTTGTGCTGTCCGGGCACACCAAGTCGCGAAGATGGTTCGCTGGAGACGAATTATGTGGAGACAGTTGCGATCCAAATCGGAAGCGCGCTCAAATACAAAGATAAATTTCACACAGTTGTTGTACGCTCAACAATATTGCCTGGGACGGTGGAGAGTGTAGTTGTTCCCGCACTCGAGAAATACTCAGGCAAGAAGGCCGGGGTGGACTTTGGTGTTGCCTATTACCCGGAATTCTTACGTGAGGGCACAGCGATCGCGGATTATCGACAACCCGGCGCAATCGTGTTTGGCCAATATAATGATGATGTAAGGTCAATTGAGAAGCTTCACGCTTTGTGCGCAAATATTCCTGTCGAACCCCGGGTTATTCCCTTGCGAAGCGCTGAAATTGTGAAATACACCAATAACTGTTGGCACGCCGTTAAGATCAGTTTTTCAAATGAAATCGGCAATTTGTGCAAATCGGCAAAAATTGACAGTCATGAGGTTATGGACGTTTTGTGTTCAGACACAAGGCTCAACATATCGAAGGCTTACATGAAGCCCGGTTTTGCTTATGGCGGCTCATGCCTCCCCAAGGACCTCAGGGCCTTGCGCCATTTCGGTAAAATGGCCAATGTCGCGACTCCGGTGCTTGATGCCGCTGTTGAGGCTAATGAGCATCAGCTCAACCGGGCCATTCAACTTGTGAAAAATGCGGGCAATCGCAAGATCGGCATTCTGGGCATCACGTTCAAGGCAGACACGGACGATCTGCGTGAAAGCCCGATGGTGTCGTTGGCAGAATCGCTGCTCGGAACCGGATATGAGCTTGCAATTTACGACCCGAATGTTTCAACAAACAGTTCTGGAGGCAGAAGTTTCATACCGCATCTTGCCAGCTTCATAAAATCAACAGCTGGAGAAGTGGTAACTTCCTCTGATACGATTGTTATCGGCAATAATGCAAAACAGAATCACTCGGCATTACTGGGCGCGCAGCATGGAAAGAAAATTATTGACCTTGTGCGCGTAGCCTTGAAAATCCCGAAAGAACTGCATTACGAAGGTTTGGTCTGGTAGAAATTGGGTGTAAACGTGCTCAATTTACTCAAGCATGTTGCTTTCATACTTTTCATCGTTGCTATTGCGGTGACTATTCCCAATGACGCTCTTGGCGATAAGCCGCGCGATGCCATCGTGGTTCTTGGCGTCATTGGCACGTGGCGCTACGCTTGGGGTCTACTGCACTTTGTAAGGTGTCTGTGGTTCAAATTTATCGCCTTTCCAAAAATCCGCAGGTCTGCTGACCGTTCACTTCAGAAATCTGGCTTGGGCCATGCATTTCTTCTTGTGACGAGTTTTCGCATTGACGCCGAAACGACAACGAAAGTTTATCAGGCGGCTTTTAAGGCCGCGGCGGAGGCATCTGGGGGAGCCACTGTTGTCGCGTCTATTGTTGAAATAAGTGATGAACGCCTGATCCTGCGTATCGCTGAGTTGTCGTATGGTGACAGAAAGCCGTTCCGACTTAAATTTGTTCGTATTCCAGGCACAGGAAAACGTGACGCACTGGCCAATGGAATGCTGGCAATCATTGGATTCAATCCCGGGCCGAACGATACCGTATCATTTATTGATGGTGATAGCATCGTGCCTTCAAATGTTATCGAAAAATGTGCGAGTATTCTTTTATTTGATAGGGAAACTGGCGCGCTGACCACTGACGAAATTTGTACTGTTGAAGGCGCTGACATATTTAAATACTGGTATTCACTGCGGTTTGCTCAACGTAATATTCTGATGAGTTCACATGGATTGGCCCGTCGTGTACTCACACTCACTGGCCGAATGTCAATGTACCGTGCAAGTATTGCCTGCGATCCAAGTTTTATTGATCAAATACAAAATGATTTTATTGATCATTGGCGCCTTGGACGAATTCGCATGCTTACGGGAGATGATAAATCAACATGGTATTGGTTGCTGTCCCGCGGGTACAAAACGCTCTACGTACCAGATGTGCAAATAGAAACGATTGAACAACCGCCCCATGCAAGTTTTATCGCTTCTGCTGCGGCTTTGATGACACGCTGGTTTGGAAATATGCTGCGCACCAACTCTAGGGCTATAGCGCTTGGGCCCATGCGGATAAGCTTATTTACATGGTGGTCTGTCATTGATCAAAGACTATCCATGTGGACTTGCCTATCCGGGCTCGTCTTAACGTTATTGGCCTGTATTATCATTTCACCTTGGATGATTGCCTACTACGTGGTGTGGGTTTTGGTATCGCGTTACATCCTCACTCTATCCTTGCTCGTGTCTCGACCGTCTGTTTCTCTCATTTACGTTCCACTGCTCTATTTCAACCAGATATTCGGTTCCATAATGAAAATTTATGTTTTTTTCCGACTAGACCGGCAGAAATGGACACGCCAAAAAACCAGCCTCAGCATCAAATCATCATCTCGTCAGCTGCTTGTGAATGTGTGGTCCTCAAGGCTTATGACGATGGTGGCGGCAGCGGCTTATGTGAGCCTGCTCGCGGTGCTGATGGGGTTGTCGCAGCATGAGGTGTCGTCATTGCCAGTTCAGCAAATTGTCAAGCTGGAAACAATGCAATGAGTTTTGGCGCAAACACTCTGTCTCCAGTAAAAGGTCCGCGTGAGGCCCGTACATTTCCGCGCTTCACGACACCCATGCAGGTTCGCATTGGTGACGAGCACTATGAGGTCTTCAATTGGTCGACCCAGGGCCTCGGGGTAATTAATATTCCCTCAGACATTGCGGTAGGAAATGTCATCCATTTGGTGCTGCTGATTAAAACTGACGAAGCAAACATCCGGATTGATCTGACAGCCGAAATTATCTGGCGAAATATGGGTACAAAAAGATGCGGTATGGTGTTCCTAAACCCTGAACCAAAAAAGGTTGCTCTGATGAATGAACTCATGGATATCAATTTGAGCTTATCCGACAAAATGTATGCCAAGCAGACTTTTGGGATCGTCAAAGCGGATCTGGAACAGGCAAAGCTCAGTTCAGGTCTCGAACAAGTAAAGCGTATCATCGGCCTTTTGCTCTTTGCGGCAATCGGCGTTGGATCATTGCTGTTGCTTGCAAACATGCTTTACAACCGCCTGTTTGTGTTCGAAGCGGCGTCAGCAAGCATATTTTCCGAGACAACCGATATCACTTCGCCGGCAGAAGGAATTATTAAAAACATTATTGCACCGGGTGTTGTGAAACAGGGCCAGACTCTCTCCACGATAACGCTACCTTCCGGACAGTCTTCAGTGGTTGTGAGTCCTTGCGCGTGCGAAACTGTTTCGATCATCAAACGAAACGGCTCGTTTGTTCGCGCAGGCGAGACTTTGATCAATCTTGTCAAGTCCAATGCCAAGCCAGTGGTTTCCGTCAGGATTGCATTTCATCATCTTGAGCGTGTTGTTAAAGGAGCATCAGTCAATCTGCTCTTCCTTGATGGAACAGCCATCAAAGGCGCGAAGATGAGAGAAATGGAAAAAAACTTTGACGACCACAATTCACTAGTCACTATTTACGTGGAGCCTGGCAGACTGCTTACCCCTTCTCAAGTTGGGCAACCGGTTTACGCGCTTGTTGACACGGGTCCGTGGTGACGACCAAATTCAAGATCGAGAGCAAGAGGCAAAGCAATATGATTGATATGGTAGTCCCCGCGATAATGGTTGGTGGTTCTGGCACACGTTTATGGCCACTTTCTCGCCCAAATAAGCCAAAGCAGTTTCTAGTGCTGGACGGTAAAAACAGCATGTTTCAGGAGACAATTTTGCGGGTGGAGGCCAGTGGATTTTCCCGCCCCTGGCTTTTGGCAAATGATGACGCGCTGATGCATATCAATTCCCAACTTGCCGAAACCGGAATCGCACCTGCCGGGGTGATTGTTGAGCCAGTGCAGCGCGGAACTGCCGCTGCTGTTGCGGCAATTGCTCAACTCATCGGCGGCAATAATCCTGACGCCATAATTCTGGTGATGCCAGCTGATCATTTGATATCGAAACCTGATCTCTTTCGCGAAGCGGTTTTGCGGTCCGTACCACTGGCCAAGCTAGGCAAAATTGTGACTTTTGGCATCGTGCCGACGGCACCTGAAACTGGTTATGGTTATATCAGGCAGGGTGAACCACTGCATGTTGAAAACCAGCCGGTGGGATTTGAAGTGGCGTACCCTGGCGGGTTTCTTGAAAAACCCGATTTGGCAACGGCCCAGAAATTTATCGAACAGGGTTACCTGTGGAACGCAGGTATTTTTCTATTCAAGGCATCGACGATGCTGATCGAGTTCCAGAATCATGCAATGGAAACTCTGTTAGCAGTTTCAAGTGCTATAAGTTCTGAGACACAAATGAGCAGGGCTGGGATTACATACCACTACTTGTCTACCAAAGATTTCGCTAAGGTACCGAACGATTTGCCGATTGATACCGCAATCATGGAGCAGAGTTTAAATGTCGCGGTAATGCCTTGTGGTACAATTGGCTGGCACGATGTGGGTTCACTCTCATCACTGTGGGAAATAGCTGAAAAGTGTGAGCATGGAAATGCCGTTATAGGTTCTGGTTTTGCGCACAATTCTACGGGGCTTCTGATTTACTCGGCTGGTGGTCGTAAGATTGTTGGAAGTCATCTTCAAGACCTTATGATCGTTGACACAAGTGACGCATTGATTGTTATCCCGCGCAGCAGAGCACAGGAGGTGAAGCATGTTGTCGATGCCCTGAAAAGTTCCTGCGAGTTGGAGGTGTCTGATACACGGAATGTGACAATGCCTTGGGGGGAAATTCAGCAGATCACCAACAATGGTAAAGTTGTGGTAGCGCTGTTGAACTTTGCTGCTGAAACCACCTTTGATCGTTCTTCCATCGCAACTGTTACCGAAACATGGACGGTGGCCAATGGCGAGATTGAATTTATTCGCGCCAACCACGCTTTTGTTTTGGGTGAGGGCAAAAGCATATCTTTTGACGATGGCACAACTGTAGCAATCACGGCATGCAAGTTTCCGGCTTCCTGTGTCGTGGTTTGCAAGTTGCCACCTGAACCTTTGTCATTAACAGAAATTTTCTCCAGCAAAATTCAGGCTGATGAAATAGCACTGAGAGTTGCTTAAGAGCCATGAACCAGATCTTCACCGCCGTTCTTGGTAAAAAGTCATTTAAGGTCAGGAAATTTACCCGCGAGGGTATTTATTTGTTTGAGTCAATTGGCGATGCTGGGCGGCAAGTGACATTCTTGTTTTGTGCTGATGTCAACGGAATTGCGTTAGAACTTCCTGTTTCCGGATATGTGAAAGCAACTCCAGAAGGCTCTTTCGTTCCAGTTGAATTTTCTGGGGCGCAAAGCACTGCTCTTCGTGCGCTTTTCGATGTGGAGGAAAATTTAAACACCAAGGATGTTGTTAAATCTCTTTACAAAGTTAAGACCGTCGCACCAGCTGTTACGAAATCTGTGCAACTCGTCAGCACCGCTATGATTGCAGCCACGTGCCTTGCTCTTGTCGAATTGATATCATATTTTGAGAACGTTCAACAAAGCACTGTTTCTGCTATTGCTGCTTTTGTGGCAACTGATGCGCTGGTACTTGAAAGTAACTCATCGGGAATCCTTGAATATCTGGCCGACAATGTCGTCGTGCGGTCAGGTGAAGTCTATGCAGCTGTCCGCACGAGATCAGGTCGGCCTGTGTTTCTTCAATCGAGTGCAGTTGGCAAGATACAAAATGCGGGTCCCCAGATAAGCGGCAGGATTTTGAAAGGCAACGCCTTGGCTTATGTCTCAATTCCGTTAGATAAGCTCTTTGTAAAGGCCTATGTGAATACGGCCACTGCCGTAAAGCTGCCGGATGGTTACAGAGCTGAAATTGAAGTCGGCGACGCAACCACCTCGCATTCTTTCACATCACCATCAATAGTTGCAACTGACATCTCGCGCGATATTCAGTACACTGATCAAAATGGCATTCCGTTGTTTGAAGTGCGATTGCCATTGCCAAATTCCACGGCGCTCGCTCCAGGGCAAAGAGTGGCTGTGCAATTTAAAAATCATTCGACGGATTTTTTCAGCTTTCCCATTCGTCAAGTTGATAGTGTTCTGCAGAACCTATCTACAAAAAGGGATACCCGCTCATGAAAGCGCCCGTCAAAGGTGTAATCAACGTGTGGCCAGCAGTAACTACGGCACGTGGTCGTGCGTTGTTTTCATTGGCGATGGCAGCTGGTTTATTGGCCATTCCATTGCTTGTGACAGACGCGATAGTGAACTCACGGTATGTTTTGGCACAAGCGACTAAGTCTTACTCTGTTTTGCCAACTCGAATATTTGACATATCACAGCAGCAACTGAGTGAACTTATCAAAGAAGTGCGATCGGGTGACCAGTCGTTTCCTCGCTTTGAAGATTTGCAACGCATCCGTGAACTTTACGAACTGGTCGCCCAATTCACACAGTACATATCGGCTATTGATACTGTATTGCCAAACGCAGATAGTAAAATCTATGCAAAAATTTCCAAATTCCAGACTCAGCTTCTTGAAAACGGCATTACTCCGCAGGTAATAGCTCTCATAGGCTTGCGTGTAATTGATCGTGGGGATTGGTCAAAGCTTGACCCTAAAGAAATGGAAAATTTCGAGGTTACTAGCGCCGTTTTCATTGGTGGTGTCAAAGACCCTGTGTTGGCTGCAAATGCCAATCTGAATTTGGCCGACGTCTATAGTGGCCTAGGCAAAAGCAGTGTTTCTTTTGACCGGTTCAGGGAAGCGACGCAATGGGCCAAAATGATAGCGGCACAAGATACCAGAGTTGATGTTGAAATTAAACTTGCGTCAAACATAATCAGATTGTCAGACCAGCGACGGTTCGGGTTACTTACTCTTTTAGTGCAGAACAACACTACACTTGACCAGCGGAGGATTATCGATGTCATTTCTAAAAACTGGACTAGTATTCCAACCGTTGCTGATTTGCCCGACGACATTTCGAAAGTGTGGGCACAGCGGATTGAACATCAGCGAAATCCTATTTTTGGTGAAAAGCAGTCGGAGCAGATAAACGCTTACGCAAAATTTATAGATACTGATCTTTGTCTTGTACTAGTGGCTGGTTATGGAGTGGCGGAGCAGAACTTAATTATTGGCGATGTCATTAGAAATTATATTGCGCAAGACAAAGCTTTGAGAGGGGTGCAGCTTCTTTCCACCCTGCCAAGCGACAGTGTGAACACGCAAAGTTATATAGACCTAATCACCTATTTTGCAAAACGCGATCATTTAAAAATGGTGAAAGGCCTTGCTAAAGTTTTTGAGAAAAAACTAACGGCTACCAACTTGAAACTCATTGATAAACAACGGACTGCACTGTCAGTAGCATTGGCACGAGCAGGACAGACAGAAACACTGCAACGCCTGTTTGTGGCGAAGCTGTTTCTGGGAGAAACAGTTGATCAAGACCGCACTCTTGCCGTTGCGGAGATCAATAACGCACTTAGTGGTCTGGCTCAGGGATCCATACCTCGGTCAATTGAAGTTAAGGAAAGTTTGAAAGACCTGAGAGCACTTGCCGGTCTGATCGAAGGGCGTGCCGGAGATAGCGCTCCTGATATAGTGGTTGATAAAGTTGCTGATCTTGATCTTTGGGTGCGCGCTGGAGAGTTGCTTTGGAGGGAAAAGGCACATCGCTTATCGGTTGTTGAATTTGAAAACAGCGCTGCCCCTGCTCCATTGAAGCTTGCATTGGCGCGTGGCGCCACATTGGATTCTGGTTTTCATGTGGAACAGGAGGCCAGTAAAAAGTTAATGGAAGCGTTGAAGGCAAGCGCAATTCTACAGAAATCAATTGGCCCGCGGAGCGTGGATGCAATTCTCGTATCGGCATCCTTGGGGCAAAAAATTGAAGATCCAGGCGAACTTTTATCTTTGACTGCAGAAAGTGATCTTAATCTTGAATACACCAAAAGAGCTTCACGCTTCGATGCGCTGCAAAATCAAGGTTCAGATTTCTTGAGTCAGACTGCAGAACTGAGGAAAATTTCTGATTACCAAGAACGTGTCTCCGCCTTTCGGGAGCTGGCCGAAGTGCGAGCTGAGCGGCTCGACGTAGCTCAATGGTTAAATGTCGCAAATGATACTGCAATCGATGCCAGAACGATGTCGCCTACGACTATTGTTCAAACCGATGGGCCCGCTGCAGCCTCGAACAATCTGGTAGCGATCAAAAATACCGATGAAGGCGTCCTCCTTGCCTCGTCCAAACGCCCGCATTTGCCGAACCACTATCCCAGCTCAACGGATGTATATTCAATACTGCCTATGCCCTTTGAAGGTGCAGCTGATGCGACGATCGGTGGGGAAAGCCGTGTGGACCGCCTGACCCGTTTTGCCTCTGAACATTATAAAGGCGCAACCAATCTTGGTGTGAGAGAACATATTTACGCTTCTACAGGAAACATCACGCCAAAGTTTATTTTCGTCCGCGGGGGAGTGCTTTCTATGGGCCAGCTTTTGGCCAAGATAGGTCATTTCAATCCCGAAATGATTTCTGAAAATGACGGAAATATTGTCTTGCGGGTTCCGCTGATAGTTGGCCCTGATGCAACGCTGGTGGTGAGTGGAGCGGAATTCAAAGTGTTGCGGCTGAGCCAGCAAAAAGGCGCGTTGATCGTCAATGCGGGTAAAATATACTTTTCTGACGTGGAGGTTACGGGCTTCGATGATGAAGCCCAAAAGCCTGCAACGCTGCCCATTGGAAATCCTGGCATGAATTTCAGGCCGTTCATCCTCAGTTTGAGCGCCAGCCAGACCTTTGCAGCCAATTCAAAATTCGAGGCTTTGGGGTATTCTGCCGGCAGCGCTTATGGTTTCTCCCTATCCTCAGGACCTGCAGACGAAATTCTTAGGGCAGCACGCTCCGCAGCGCCGACAGGTATGATTGTTGATAGCTCGTTTGAGAATTTGTATTACGGCTTTTATGCTTTCGAGGCCGCAAATGTACAATTGGTTGGTAATGAATACCGTGACGGTGTCATCTATGGCCTTGATCCGCACGATCGATCAGTCAATCTTTTGATGGCCTTTAACAGTGCGTATGGCACGCACAAAAAACACGGCATAATCATCTCACGCGAAGTTGATGATAGTATGATCATCGGGAACCTGTCATTCGACAATGCCGGATCGGGCGTGATGCTAGACCGTGAAAGCATGGGTACAATTGTATATGCCAATACTTTAATGAACAACATGGGTGACGGATTTGCGGCTCTAGAAAGCCCATGCGCATTGGTTTCCAGCAACGTAATTGAAGCTAATGGACGCGTTGGTATAAAAGTGCGCAACAGCTGGGATATTCAGATTGAAGCTAACCTCGTGCGCGGAAACAAGGGCGCTGGTATTGAGGGATATACAGATCGCTTGGAAGATGCCAAAGGCAGCGAGTCCCGGAACTTCCGACAGGATCCTTACTCACCTATTTCAACCATGACAGTGGTTCGCAATCAATTGCAGGACAATCCAACTGCAATTCAAACGCATGGTGTGGCTGCGACCACCCTTTTTGACAATCACTTTGTAAATCAGGCTCCCAAACTCTTTTCGGGTGATGCAAAAAATTTGGCCATCGACTTGTTTGCCAGAAGCAGTGCCCAGCCAGTAACACTTGTGTCAATTTGTGTCCCAAAAATTGTAAACCGAAAAACCTGCCCGCTTGTTGAGCATGGGTTTATCGTAGGACATTCCACCAACAGAAGTTTCACCGGCCAATCAACCAGTGCGGGACAATGTGTCGCAAAAAAAGGTGCGACAGAAATAGCGCCAATGAAGTCGGTGAATTGAGATGAAGACTTTTTTTTCAGATTTAAGAAAAAGCCCGCAGAAACCCCCACAACATTGGAGTTTGGTTCTCGTCGCAATTTTAGTCAGCTTTATTTTGAATGGTGCACTCCCGGCATGCGCAAGTGACTTGCGCATCGCAGCCGAGGCTGCGGCAACCAAAGCGTTTACCGAACAGAAAGAGCTTTTGTTATTGTTGAAAACTGACAAAAAACTTGGAGAGCATCTCAAGCTCATCAGACAATTGAGCTTTGGCTTCGTGCGCAATCCCACAAATCCATTAAAGCTGGACAACAGCGCTGAAGCGATTGCCAGTCTACAAGTTTTAATTTCAACCACCTCGGATGATGACAAGTTCAAGGTTGAAAAAGTTCTTTTTGAGCTTCTGAAACGTTCAAACGTTAAGTCTGATGTTGAAAAGGCAGCAGTCATGCTCGCTAAGCAACCACTACTTGTCGATGGTCCGTTTTTATCCTTCGACACAGATGTGACCAAGCTAGACAGCAAACAAGTTGCTGATTTGAAGCTGCGTCTGCAGCAGGGTTTGCCTTTGGCCGCATTTATGCTCGCTGACTTCTATGAAAAAAGCCGACCAGCCGCAGCCAAGACTTATCGCGAACAAGGTGTCTATCTTGCCACGTTAAACGCACAGTCGAGCCCTTCAGCAGCAATGTTTCTGGCGTCAATATATATTGATGGAAGGGCTGGAACCAAAGATGCAGCCAAAGCGATGGAGGCTTTTGCGCTTGCAGTTTCAAATGGATCCAATTCAGCACTTACAGTGATGGACAGTCATTTTGATGATCTGGCTTTTGTAGATTTGCGACCGCAGATGAAAGCGTTAATTGAAAACGCTCTGATTTCTGGTTCTGACTTAGCCGCAGAAATGTTAATTTTGGACCAGGCTGATACATTGAGATATGGGTTTGAGGAGGAAGACGCCCTTTGGGCTTTGGCGCTGCTTAACGAAATAAAAAGCCCACGTGCAATTTACGTCAATGCAAAACTTTTTGCTGAAGGCAGGTTGGTCGTGCCTGATATGCGCAAAGCCGACGAACTCTTGGCTCAAATGAGTGACGTCTCCGCCTATGTCGGTGAATATCAGTTTGCCATCGGTAGGCGCATATTGAATATTGATATGCCGTCTAAGTATTACTACACGCACGCTTTGCCAATTTTCCTTGGTCTGATTAATTCCGAAAAGAAGGGAGCAATAAACCGTGTTGCCAGCCTTATCAATATGGCGATGCGCGAAGGTTATTTTGCCTCTACCAAAGAGTTACCGGTAGGTGCAGACACATTGGTAGCAAAGCTCACACAGAGTTACGCCGCCGGCGACTGGGTCAGTGGCTTGATCTTGGGAGATATTTTTGAACAGGGTCTCGTTGTTTCGGCCAATGTTGGCAAGGCCCATCAATATTATAATGAAGTTTCGGAAGGCAGCCAAGATCCTGCTCTTGCTGTTCAGGCCGACGAAGCCTTAACAAAAATGCTTCGCCGCAACGTCCATTCAGGCGACGATAATATGTTCTATATCGAAAAGCTGAAAGCTCTAGCTGACCGTGACAGCTTATGGGCAAAAAAAGAATACGGTTCGCTGCTTCTTGATAATAAAGGCATCACATCCAACCGTTCGGAGGAGGGCGTGGCGCTCCTGTTTCACGACGTTGAAAAAGACTATTTTTCCGCCAGCAGCCGTATTTTAAAATATGCGACACTCAACAAACGCGAAGATTTGCTACAACGACTGACTGGGATGTTGGAACATGATTACACAAATAACCCTTCGCGCGCAGTAACCATTGAGCTTGCTCAAGTTTATGGCGCTACAGGAAAGCCTGACGCTGCTCTTGATCTTTTAAAAAGGTTCAACTCTGAAGATGATCCCGAAGCGATTTTCATGATCTCAAAAATCAGTATGGACGCGAAAAAAATTCCTCGAGACATGGCCATCGCCGAAGTAAAGCGAGCGATATCTCTTACGGCACCAACTAATATCCAATTGGTTAAGTATGCGCGTTACATACTAACAGAAAAGAAGAAAGATGGGTTCATAGATGTCGATGCTCTGGATATCGTGTCGTCTTTTGCTGATCGTGGAAACTCCGATGCCATTGCATTGGCTTTGAAATATATGATGCCAGATATGAGTGGCCATTCGGATCGCTTGATCCGTGCAATCAGCTGGGTGACCAAGGAAGCGCAGGATGGCCGACCAGACCTGCTTTTGGCTTTGTCTGATAAACAGCTGGGCAAAGCTGCGGGTCAAGAAAACAATATAAAATTGGTAAAGTCGATTACAGACAATATGGATAAAATGGGTGATCGTGGCAGCGCCAGAAATATTTTAGCAATCGCTTACAGAAACGGCTTTGGTGTTGCTGTCGATTTGGACAAAGCAAAGTCTTATAGCCTGCAAGCTGCTGCTCTTGGAAACCCGTCTGCTCTTTTTGATATAGGTACCACTTATCTCTATGGTATTGGCGTGCAGCGCAGCGTGCCTAAAGCCGAAACACTTTTGGGCGCTGCATCGCTGTTTAATTCAAACCGTGCACTTATTGCCGATGGACGTTTGAACGGCGCAGCCTTTGGGAGCACGTTCAGTGAGTTTCAGGCTTTTGCCAAAAACCAGGAAGCGGCTGAAGCCGGTTCTTTGGCTGGCATGATCGAAACGGGCCGTGCCTACATGGCGGGCGCGGGCGTGGAAAAAGATGTGACTGCTGGTCTGACGTGGCTTGAAAAGGCTGCGGGAAAAGGCAGCCCTTTTGCCGCCTCTCAGCTGTATTTTTATTATGCGGTTCAGGCTCCGTCAGTGCAGAACGGCAAGGCCCGCTATTGGCTGGATAAGGCAATTGCTTTTGGCCATTCCCCCTCGCTGGTGCGGAAAGCTGCACTGCTTAACACGGAAGACTCGGTTGGTAATGCCACCGAAGTCCAAGCGCTTTTGGATCAGTCAATCGCAGAGGGCCAAAACCTCAGTCGCCGTTACAAAGCCAAGATCGAGAAGGATAGATTGAAATAATGACAAGCTGTTTTTTGTCTTTCCTGAGAGTGTGCAAACATTTTGTGGCAAAAATGGTATTTGTCGCAAGTCTAATTTTTTATGGTGCGTTCTTTCCGCCCGAAGCCATTGCGGATGATTTTCAATATCTCTGTCCCAATCTATCGGAAAAGGCAGTGGCTTCAAGCTTCGCGCAACCCGTTTATCAAGGTAGAGACGGTTGGTTTTTTAGGAGGGGCGATTTAACGCATCAGTTCGCGCTAACCGATTCCAATGTCACTATGCTCAAAAAGATCAATGCGCTTTTGGAGATTAGAGGTATAAATTTGTTTCTTTTGCCGGTTCCTTCGCGTGGAATAATGGGAAATAAATTTGCCCAAGCTGATGGTATCTTTGAAAACAAGTACATTTATGATGAACCGTTTGCGGAGCAACAATTCAAAGAATTGATATCTACACTCACGAGTCATGGTTTGGCTGTTGTCGACGTTTTGGGTTACATGGAAAAGCATCCCGAACTCGACCGATCAGAGTTTTATTTGAAACGGGATATCCACTGGAAAACAACGGGTGCGTCTTGGGCTGCAGAAGCAGCAGCTGAGATAATCAGATCGAGGGTCACATTTACCAAAGATGAAACAAGAAATTTTGTAACGGAAATGACGGGCCAAACAAATATCGTTACGTCATTTACTAATCTCGCTCTGAACCAAGTTTGTACAGACAAGCTTCCTCATGAAACGTTATTGGCCTTTGAAAACAAAGATAATTCGCAAAATCTAGATGCTTTCTTGGCTGATAATTCGCAATTAAAATCTCTAGTGCATCTGGTGGGCACGAGTTTCAGCGTCGAAAGATTTAAGTTCAATTTTGCAGGATTTCTCCGTAGCGCCTTGCAGGTTGATGTGGCTGATTACGCGCTCACAGCAGGTGGAATGGATCAGTCCCTTTTCGATTGGGCGCACAAAGGTGATTGGATCAATTCGCCTCCAAAAGTTCTGTTGTGGGAGTTTCCATACATTGATCGTCTTCCAGTTTTTTTGGAACAATCAGCGAGGCAAATTGTGCCGGCTCTGAGTGGTCTTTGCTCAAATTCAAAAAACGCTGTGCAGCAAATGTCATTCGACAAGACGAATAAACTGGTGATGAACATTGCTGGAAAGGGTGTTACCGGTTCAAATTACTATATAGCCTCCGATCTTTCTGATCCTAGCATGCGTGCACCAACCCTAAGATTGACTTATGACGATGGTCAACAGGAAGATGTCTCGCCGCATCGCCCGGAACGGGTGCAACTTGCCAACAAGTTGTTTTGGGAAATTTCAGACCTTTTGCCGGGAAACCTGCAATCGGTGACTGTTGAATTTGAGTCCCCAAAAACTGAAACAGGAACTTTGGCTATTTGCAAATATCCGACAAGCGTGACCAAACAGGCATCAAACTAGATTTTTAATATATGAAAAACGTGTGGAGATGACAATGAAATTGCGTACATTTTTTGTAATCATGCTTTTTTGCGCAAACTTGTTAATGGGCTTTAGTATGTCTCTGAAAGCACAAGATGCTGGTCTTTATGAAGCGCCACCGCCGGAGGGCACAAGTTATGTGCGCTTCTTGAATCGCAGCAGGCTGCAAAGCCCTGTTGTAAAATTATCTGGCGTGGCCTACGCGCAAACCGTTGCGGTTATATCTGACTACAATTACGTGAAGGAGGGGAAAATCGATGTTGAGTTTAATACGGATAGGATTTCGACCACTGTAGTGGCCGGGAAGTTTTACACGATAGTGGTGGGTGATGTGGTTGGTAGTCTGAAGCCAATCGATATTATAGAAGACAAGGGCTTGACCGATCCATCTTCACACTCGGGCCTATATTTCTACAATTATGCAGCTCAGCCCGTTGATCTGCAGGTAAATGTGAACGGCAAAACTGGCCCGGTATTCAAGGCAGTTGCCCCCGGTGCCCGTGAATTCAAGGAAGTCAAACCCTTTCAGGTCGCTTTTGACGTTTTGGCAAATGGTAAGGTTATTGCTTCAATTCCGCAAAAAACATTTGTACGTGGTAACGCCATTTCGATCATCGTGTCCACTGCAAATGGCACTGTGACGGCAGATTCAATCGACAATACTGTTACGAAATAGCGGGGCTTTTAGAATGCTGCAATTTAAAAAAATCACACAGGATTATATAAGGTGATGACAGATGCAAAATTCATCACACGGTTTCGCACGGCTGCATTTGCGATACTCATTGCAGCGCTGATGGCAGGTGCAACCCATGCTGAAACTGGCGTTGCAGTTTTCCGCCCACCTAACCTTGACTATATAACAACGTGCAAGAGCAAAATGCCAATAGCGGCAAAGCTCGATCGTGATTGGGTGAAGTGGCAAGGCACAAAAATAGATTTGCCTTTGAAAGAAGCTCTCTCGCTCATTGGTGAGTACACCAATGGCAGTGATCGCATAAAAGCGTCACCGCAGACGTCACTGAAGATGCTTGATGTATTAAGTAAGCAATACCCGACGTCTGGTCATAAATTTTCGCGGTTCATTGCCCGCGCCCTGATTGAGCGTGACTCTGGTCTCGAAGATCTTAAGAAGGCTGAGGCAATGCTGCTAAAGTCTTATTCAGAGGGTGATGCCGGTGCTGCATTTTATCTTGGTCAACTCTATGGCTCGCGCGGCCCAACAGAAATGCGTGACTTGGTGGCTTCAAAAAAATATCTTCAACGTGCAGCCGCATCCGGCGATGTTGATGGCCAGTTGGCATACGCCCGTCTTATAGGAGCTGACCCGGCGACGCCGTTTGAAGAAAAAATGAATCAAATCAACAACGCCTTGATCACCCTGGTAGGGAACGTACAGCAGGGTAATTGTTCCAACATGGACAATATTGGCTATCTTTATATGAACGGAGAAATTGTACAGAAGAACACAAATATTGGTCTTGAGTGGCTTGAACACTTTGCGGAAATCGGAAGCGTTGCGGCAGCTGAGTACCTAGCAAACGTCTACCAAAGTGTTCGGGTTGATCAAATAAATATTCAAAAATCCATGCAGTATTTGCAGCAAGCCGCTAATGCTGGTCGCCCACTGGCCGCTTTCAGTATTGGCAAGCTTTATGCCACTGGTGTCACGCTCGGGCAAAACCGCGACAGGGCAATTGCGTATTTAGAAACAGCTCAAAAAGGCAAAGTAGAAGGTGCTTCCTACTGGCTCGCTCTCATTTACGCTGGAGAGTTCAATTTCATACCAGACACCGCAAAGGCCAAACAGCTCTTTGCCAATCTCGAATCAAAGCCCCGCAGTGAAACTACGGTTCGTGAACCTTACGGCAAATTTCTGGCAAAATATGGTTCCACCCCGCTGGAGATCAGCCATTCCGTGGATCTTTTAATACAATCTGCAAATGCGGGTTCAGGGACTGCGGCACGCAATCTTGGTGAATTCTATTTAACGTTAGCGAGCTCCGATGCTGCCAAATATCCTCTCGCCGAAAAATATCTAAGGCTGGCAGCGCGTCTTGGAGAAGAACGTGGTGCCAGCAATATTGCAGAGCTTTATACCTGTGGTGCCGGTTTGCCTGTCTCTGTAGGTGAGGCTAATAGGTGGCATCTGTTGGCGGCCAAACTGGGGTCAGACAGTGACTTATGGTCAACAGGACTTCGCTCTCTGTCATCGGACGATCTAAAAGAGCAGCAGAAAGGCCGCAACCTTATAAAACAGTCAGCACTTCGGGGTAATGTTAAAGCAATAGGATATCTGATCTCGCGCATTGAAAACGGTGCCAATGGATTTTCAAAGGATTTGGAGGAAGCCAAACGGCTGGTAAAATTTATTGAACAAAATGCCGATCCGCTTTTCAGGCACGACGCCAGAATTGCAACGATATCAGCCAGATTTGAGGTGGCATCCACTCCGCAAGAGATCATGGCGCAATTGGCGGCTATTGAAACTTTAGTTGCAGGTGGTGACGGCACTGCAGCCGTCATGAAGGCCGAAATGTTGGACAAAGCCGGAATGAGCAAGCCAGAGGAGGCCGCAGCACTGATGAAAATAGCAGCTGATGCTGGCGACCCGCGTGGAATGCGAAATTATGGCAAGTACCTCTTGAGTGACACGACAAAAGATGTGAACCTTGGCCGTCTTTGGGTTGGCATGGCCGCGAGAAAGGGCGACATCAAAGCCAAACTGGAGTTTCTGGACGCGGACGCACCAACAGCCCGCAATGAGTTGGATAGAATGGCGATTTCCGGCCATATTTGCAAGGTCGATCACATGGTTACGTTGGCCATCAAGTATGCATCGATTCCGGATCTCGCTGGTAGTGCCAAAGCTAAACTTTGGCTTGAAAACGCTGCTGCAATTGCGCTACAAAATACCGGCGACTTATATCAAATTGGGGCGGCTTTCCGCGATGGTGTGGGTGGTGCTACCGCTCGTTTCCGTGCCGAGTATTATTTCATGCGGAGCCTGGACTTGGGCCGCAAATCGGCAGCACTTGATTTGGCCAACGGCCATCTTAGAAAAATCTGGACCAAACCTGATCCTAAGAAGGCGAAGGGTTATTTGATCGGTCTGCTCAATGATGGCGATGTTTCGGCAGGGAACAAGTTGTTGAATGAATATGCAAACGCCGCCATCGCAGCAACCAATTTTGAAGTCGATGACGTTGTTACCAAGCTGCAGGGGCAAGCGACGTCATCTTCAAGAAATTTGTTTAAACTGGCTCGACTGAACATGGATGCCAAGCTTGGTCCAAAAGAAGAGGGATTGGCTTTGAAGTGGTTGAAACTCTCAGCAGATGCGGGTGATCAGAATGCAATGTTAGCCGTTTCAAATGCTTATCTCAACGGCGTGGGCGTTGAACGTTCCGTGTCGACTGGAATTTCATGGTTACAAAAAGCTGCTGATGTTGGAAATGCGGGGGCCGCGTTGGCCCTGTCTATTGCATATCAAACAGGTTTTGGTCTTGAAAAAGACCTCGTTAAATCGGAATATTGGAAGAAGAGAGCCAAGGCTTTGGATCCGCTCTAGCCTTAATTGAAACTGAAATTCTGCAATTTGATTTTTGAAATTTCTCTGTACTGGATGTTGAATGATTAACTTTAAACCAAAGAGCTTGCAGGTCATGTTCTTCACTTTCATCGTCGCCACTCAGGGTATGGTCGTTTCTGGGTATGCTGCAGAAGGATTAAAGAGTCCTTTTGTTGCGGCACGGTATCCGCTTAAGAATGACGGGAAAAAAAAATGCAGCGTTGCTGTGCCCAAACCTGTCATCGAAGTTGATTTACTGAGCGTCTACAATCAGGATGATGAAAGTCGTTCTACCATAGACCCAACGCGTAAAAAAACTTACGATGCTGCGATTGCAAGTATTAGGGTTTTTTCAAGCAACATCACGAAATATTCGAGCAATTACGTTCAATCGGATGGAAACAGGTTGGAGGATGCAGCCTGCGTTCTTGAATATATGGATATTTGGGCCAAGGCTGATGCGCTATCAATAATGAAAACGCGCCAGTCGGCATTAAGCACAACGCGTATTTTGGCAGGAACAGCATTGGCTTATCTTCAAGTGCGTGAGGCTATAAGTCTTCTGAAGTTCGATACAACTCAAATTGATGCGTGGTTAAATCGGCGTGCTGCCGCTGTTATTCCGGTGTACACCGAAACAGGTGATACTCGTTCTAACAAACAAAACCACCGATATTGGGGCGGCCTTGCCGTTGCGGCAATTGGTGTAGCAATAGGCAAAACTGAATATTTGAAATTTGGCATAGACTCCTACGAAGTGGGCGTAAGCCAGATTCAACCAGACGGCACGCTGCCTTTGGAACTCGCAAGGAAAAAGCGAGCGCGTGATTATCACTTGCATGCCACATCACCACTTGTGATGATTGCGGAATTGGCCTTTGCAAATGGTACCGATCTATATTCTGCCCATGATGGCAGCATTCACCGTCTCGTGGACTTTGATTTGCGAGCGATGAAAGATCCAGCCGAAATTGAAAAGCTTACGCAAGCTAAAATGGAGGCTTTCCCAAAAGATGGTGCTTTTTTACGCGGCGATCGATTGGCATGGACAGATGCCTATTTCGCGCGGTTTCCGGAAAAACGCGCAACCTACAATTTGAATGTGAAGCGGCCGCTTTACTCGTCAAACATTGGCGGCAGGGTAACGGTGTTATTTGACACTACGTTCCGCAACTAAATTAAGACGGGGATAAATATGAGTGTAAAGTTTGGAACAAGTGGGTTGCGCGGACTTTCAGCTGATCTCGTGGGCCAGACCACATTTGTCTATGTCAGTGCGTTTGCCAAGTATCTGCTCAGCAGCGGGCGAGCCACGAAAGGATCTAAAGTTTTTGTGGGCCGGGATTTCAGAGTGTCGAGTCCCGCAATCGTACAAACTGCCATGCAGGCGCTGCATGCCGCAACACTTGTTCCAATCAATTGTGGAACCCTGCCAACACCGGCACTCGCTGATTTTGCAATGAAAAATGCGTCAGCAGCCTTGATGGTCACAGGCTCTCATATACCAGCCGACCGCAACGGCATAAAATTTTACCGGCCTGATGGAGAAATCGATAAGTCTAATGAAATTGAGATTGTTTCGTATGCAGAAAAAATTATGAAGTTAGCGTCAGCGCCTGAGATCGCAAATCTTGCGTTTAAAGATGAGAGTGAGGCTGCGGAAAAGCTTTTTATTGAGCGCAACATCTCCATTCTTCCTGAAAATGCGTTGTCAGGTTTGCGTGTAGGAGTTTATCAACACAGCAGTGTGGCAAGAGACATCCTGCTGAAAATACTGCGTGTTTATGGTGCCGAAGTCACGGCGCTCGGAAGATCCGAAAGCTTTATTCCCGTGGATACAGAGGCCGTTTCGGAAGCAACATTGGTTTTGTTGAAATCGTGGGCTGCCACTTCAAAATATGATGTATTTGTATCTGCTGACGGAGATGGTGATCGGCCATTGGTAGCTGATGAAACTGGTAAACCTGTGAGAGGTGATACTGTCGGTCTGCTAACTGCGGAGTTATTAGGAGCGCAGACAATTGTAACTCCAGTCACTTCCAATTCCAGCATTGAGAAATTGGCTACTGCAAGAGTGATACGTACTCGTGTAGGCTCACCTTATGTCATTGCCGGAATGCATGAAGTCCTCGCCCAAACCGCCGAAGGGGTTATCGGTTTTGAAGCAAATGGTGGTGTGCTTACGGGCTCAAAATTCAAAGTCGCAGGGGGCCAACTCAGCGCTTTGCCAACGCGTGATTGTTTCTTGCCTATTCTGGCAATGCTTAGTTTTTGCAAATCAGCAGAAGAACCTCTTTCTCAAAGTTTAGCCAAGCGTCAGTTTGCATCTGCCGACAGCGATAGATTGGAAAATTTTTCACTTGAGAATTCAACCGCCCTAATGAGCCATTTGACATCGTCACCGGAAAATCTCTCGGCTTATTTTAACGAGATTGGAACAGTAGCTGAGATCAGCCACGTTGATGGCTTAAGAGTGACGTTAAGTAATGGTAACATCCTCCATTATCGTCCTTCCGGCAATGCGCCAGAACTGCGCTGCTACGTCGAAGCAAGCTCCGATGCTGCGTCCCGTGATCTTCTCAGACGTGGCCTTTCAACAGCTTTGGACTTCAGCAAGACTTTGAGCAACATCTTGCCCAACTGATACTTCGTGTAGACCCCATGCCCTGCTCCAAACAGCATCTATGCGAATATAATACTATCATTTGGATAGTGCTTTGGGTGGTGCAAGCGACGGCATTAACTGGGTCCATACACGTAAGCCCCATACTGACTGTGAAACTGTTAAGCTAACAATTAGCTTTTGGGTCGCACGATTCAGACAAACAGGAAATCTCCATTGTTAAAATCACTTATCTTTACATTGGTGAGTGAAAGGCTGTCACTGCCCAGGGTAAAGGTCGTGCTTCCATCGTTTTCCTGTGCAAAAGTGAGAAGGGTAGCCCAATCATTTACGCCTGCGGCGTGAATGCTGACGGTGTCGTCCGAAGAGAAGTCTGTAATAGTATCATGGCCCGTACCACTCTTGAAAATGAATGTGTCTTGCCCCCCGCCGCCTGTCAGTAAATCATCGGCAAAACCACCATCTAATATGTTAGATGCGGCATTGCCGATGAGTGTATTGGCCGATCCATTGCCCGTGGCGGTAATTGTACTGGTTCCGATCAGTTTTATATTTTCCACGTTGATTGGTAGGCTGAAGCTGACACTTGAAAAGACTTGATCCGTTCCGCCGCGACCTGAGTTCGCGTACTCAATGATGACGTCCCCTCGATTGTCCACCGTGTAGGAGTCATTTCCATCACCTCCAGTCATCGAGTCGGCTCCCGCGCCACCATCAATGTTGTCATTGCCATCATTGCCGCGAAGGTTGTTGGCAAGCTCATTACCTTTGATGTCATTGTCAAGATCGTTGCCAACGGCATTCAAGGCCGTACCCTGAAGTGAGATATTCTCGACATTGGCTGACAGCGTATAGCTTACTGAGCTGACGATGGTATCAATGCCCTCGGCATACTTTTCAATGACCAAGTCTGAGGTACGATCCGTATAATAGGTGTCGTTGCCTTTACCCCCTGAAAGCACATCACTTCCCTGACCGCCGTCAAGAATATTCTAGCCTGCATTGCCAGTCATGTTATTGGCGACCTCATTGCCATAGGCATTAATGTTTGCACTGCCCGTAAGGACAAGGTTCTCAACAGAGTTGCTAAGTCGGTAGGATATTGAAGACCACACTGCGTCTGTGCCCGCGTCTTGGAGTTCGGAAACCGTATCACCTACATTGTCGATTATATAGATGTCATTTCCATTGCCAGCTGACATCACATCAGCGCCTGCGCCGCCATCGAGCGTGTTATTTCCGGCATTGCCAATGAGGATATTTATGAGTGTGTTGCCCGTGCCATTCAGGTCGCCTGAACCCGTGAGGGTTAGATTTTCAACATTGAGCGACAGGGCGTAAGATACGTTGGAATAGACCAGATCTGTCCCTTGTGTTCCGTTGATGAAATATTCGGTCACCACATCGCCTGCATCATCGACGAAGTAGATATCGTTTCCGGCACCGCCAATCAGTGTGTCTGCACCTTTACCACCATCCAAAATATCGTTGCCGTCCAAACCTTTGAGATAGTTGGCAACATCATTTCCCGTTAGGCGGTTCGCCAATTCATTGCCATAGCCATTGAGGGCACTACCCTGAAGGTTAAGATTTTCGACATTCGCATTTAATGCAAAGGTAACTGAACTGATGACGGTGTCAGTTCCGCCATTTACGTGCTCGATGATCTTGTCTGAACCGTTAATAAAATAAAGATCATCGCCCTGACCGCCCACCAACGTGTCACTACCGATTGAACCTCCAAGAATGTCTTTTCCAGTTGATCCAAATATGTATTCTGATGAATTTGTGCCTGTATCGTTCATGCCAAAAATCCCCATCTTGCCTAGATATACATCAAGCATGGCAGCTGAAAATACAACGTTTCCAAAGCTGAAATTTTCGGTATTTCTGACGACATCCAGAGAGTCAGGCCCGATAACTGCCCAAGTGCCATTCGCCGCTTTGTGGATCGTATAGTTGTCGATTGTTGAGGTGTAGACCGCAGTGTCACTTCCACCTGCACCATCGACAACGTTGAGGCCACTACCAGCCACGAGGAGATCATTCGATGCGCCACCGGCAATTACAGTGCTGCCATTGATGTGGCCTGCATCGATACCGTGATACTCCCCTCGCACTGTGTTGCTAATGAGATTTGCGAACACGCTGTTGTTATAGGCATTACCTGGTCCTGCAGACACACCATAGTTTGTCATGGTCGTGCCCGCATCGGACATAGTGTTTCCAAAGATGGTATTTGTATAGGAAGCCCAAACTTTAAATGTGCCTTGCGTACCAAGTGTATCATCATAGTGGTCGATGTTAACTCCGTTGTAATAGCCATCGTTGCTTTGGGAATTGTTATGGATCTCATTATTGGCGATAATGACAGTGTTGGAGCCCAAAATACTTATGCCGTTCTTTCCGTTTCCGGTGACCGTTGAGGTTGTGATGGTCACACCCTGCGAAAGTTGAACTTCAATGCCATTGGCGCCATTATCATGAAAGTTGCAATTTGAAACATCCACATTGTATATCCAGACACGGTCATCAGACCCCTTGTTGACCCCCAGCCCGTTTTGGCCATTACCGTACGCCTCGCAGTTTTGGATGATGACATCATGACTAGAAGTTGCGATCGAAAAGCCATTGCGATCATTGTCATACGACTTACACTCTCTGATGATCACGTTCGAGCAATAGTCGATCACAAAGCCATTCCCGTTGTTGCGGGCAGTGCAGTTTGTCAGCGTCAAGTTGGTGGTTTGCTCATGAGGATCAAAACCATAACGCGCGCAGTTTTGGATCGTCACCCCCGAAAGCGTGATGTCCGAACACTTGGCTGTGGAGCCTGGTGTTACCCCGCAAAAAAAACCGTCAATCTCGCCCACGTTGTGGGCGCGGTTACCATCAATCGTGAGGTTTGAAATCTCCACATTGGTGGTTACCTGGCCGCTCACGGTGCGGATCAGGCCCGTCAACTTCTGGTCGTAGTGGTCTGCTAATTTGATCACTGTGTCACTTGATGACATACCAACGATCTTGATGTTGGAGCCAACATGCAATGCACCTTCTGCCGCCACACCCGTGCCGCTGACCATGTAGGTGCCGGCAGGAATGACAACGGTGCCACCGCCTGCCGCTTCGGCAGCATCAAGCGCCTTCTGTATCGCCACCGTGTCGTCGGTACTGCCGTTACCCGTCGCGCCAAAATCTTGGATGTTGAATGTCGACATATGTCACCCCGCGAAAAAATCGAATTTTGTATTGTCGGGCATAATTGACGGAGAGCTAGCGGGAAGCACTCGTTTTCTTTTATTCTTTGTGACATCACTAACGAAGTAATACTGGCGGGGCTAAACATTTCATAAAATCGCACCCAAACTATGACGCTCCATGTGAACGAATGATTGACCAACATTCGAACGATTGATCAAAACACCATGTTTGTTGTGATACTTTTAAAAATTTAAACGTCTGATCAACAGATGCTTAGCCGCTTTGACCTAGTGGTCTACCTGACTAAAGGGTGACATGATGCGACGAGCGCGACGGGCGGTTTTTATGGTTTCAGTGGCGATGTGGCTGTCGTTCAGCGCACACGTAGTGGCCGCCAGTATAGAATGCCCGACTATCACAGCTCCTGCAAAAACTTTGGCGACATTATCAAAGTATGACCAGAATGACAGCTCACGCTCTACAATTTCGGAAAATGCAATTGACGAGCGTAACAACATACTAAATCCAATAAGACGATCTGTTGCCGAGCTGGTACATTTTAGGTTTGACGCACAGGATGTGCTGCAACTCGCTCAAGCCAAAGCAGTCTGTGTCAATGAAAACGTGATCCGCTGGGCGAGGGCAGGGGCGCTAACACAGATGAACACAGCTGATGCGTTTCTGACGCGGGACAGGTTCATGGGTGAAATTCTGCTCACCCTAATGTCATCGGCGAAAGTTCAGCCAATGGCCGCAAGCGACCGCGATGTCGTCGCCAAATGGCTCATCACAATCGCTGAATCCACAGTTGAATATTATGAATACCGTGCAGGCCGGAAATCCAAGATCAACAATCATCGCTATTGGGCGGGGCTTTCCGTGGGTGCTACAGGCTTCTTCCTCGACAATGCGAAATATGAAGACTGGGGCAAGCGCAGCTATCAGTTAGGTGTGTGCCAAGTTGATGCTGAGGGTTACTTGCCACTGGAGCTTTCGCGCGGTGCCCTTGCGCTTAATTACCATGTCTATTCGCTGCGTCCGCTCCAGGCGCTGGCGACGCTCGCGGCAAGCCAAGGCCAGAAATTGGAAAATGAATGTAATGGCGGGTTGAAGCGATTGCGAAACCAGACGCTTGCGGCGATCAAAAATTCTGATGCGATCAACGAACGCACAGGTTTGAAACAAAACGTACATTTCATAGACAGGAATTTTGCAGGTCCCCTGCAATTGGTAGCCCTCGGCCTGCTATAATTTCCTTGCTCCAGCAATACGTGACCGTGTAATTAAGCATGGTTCCGCGTCGGAGTTGATTGCTGTGAATGAAGTTCAAAGTCGTGTTACTGGCCTCACGCAGTTGAAGAAATGGTTCATCGATGATGCCCTTCCGCGGTGGGCCACAACGGGCTTTGATGAGCACAGCGGCCATTTCGTGGAAGGCCTTGAGCTCGATGGCACACCGGACACCAGCGGGCAGTTGCGCACCCGTTCTGCAGCAAGGCAAATCTACGTATTTGCCCAAAGCGCGTCCCTTGGAGTGGCCCCGATTGATGGTCTTGCAAAAGCCGAAACCGCCTTTGCCAATCTCTGGAAATGTGCATGGATATCCGGAGAGCGACCGGGCTATGCCCGTGCCTTCAACCGCTTCACTGGGCAGGTGACGGACCCTTCGCGCGATCTCTATGACCACGCTTGCGTGCTGCTCGCCCTTGCATGGCTCTTGAAAGCCACGGGCAAAGACATGTACCGCGCCCGCATTGATGAAACTCTTCACGCGGTTGATGTGACACTGGCAGCACCCCACGGCGGCTGGTCTGAAGACAGCGAAGGTACAACCCCGCGACGTCAAAACCCCCATATGCATTTATTCGAAGCATGTTTGGCGTTGGTCGAGGTCACAGGCGAGTCCGCCCACAAGGCCCGCGCCAGCGAACTTTTCAGCTTGTTCAAGTCAATCTTCTATGATTTCCACATCGAAGCCTTACGAGAATATTTTGGTCCCGCATGGGAAGTGGGTGATACCTATGGCTCGGGGAGACTTGACCCCGGTCATATGGCGGAATGGGTCTGGTTGCTGAGACGCTATGCGGCAGTTGAATCAGCAGATGTGAACCGCCTTTGCAAAAACCTGCTGCATGCGGCCCAAACACTCGGCGCTGACACCAAGAGCGGTTTTCTGGTGGATGAAGTATCGGGGCAAGGTGCTATCCTCAAGAGCAGCCGTCGCCTTTGGCCTCAAGCAGAATTTATCAAGGCTCTCATAGCACAATACCAAGGCACAGAGGACATCGCCCACCTTCATCTCGCTAACGAGATTGCACAACAATTGTTCACAACTTATTTGGCTCAAACTCCGAAAACGGGTACATGGCACGACTGTTTTGACCTCAATGGAAACTCCGTTGCCACCTCAATACCTTCCAGTTCGCATTATCACCTTTGGACTGCCGTGGCCGAACTTTTGGCTGCTCCCGAATGTTTCTCAGATAAAAGACGCGTGACATAAAACGACTGTATTTGCTGCGGAGTGTTTTTGCTTCTTTGACTGGCGCGTCAAACCAATTCAAAATGTTGAATTGGATTATCAAAACAGTGTCAGATGTTTTGCGTAAAGAGCATCTTCTAATTTGATTGATTCAAATGATTAAGAATTCGCAATTCTTGAGCTGCATTTTCCAAAACCAGCCCGCCGTCTTGTACGATAGGATATTTTCGACTATATGGAGATATCACACAATCAACAGCGTAAACATGTTAGAAACGGGTGGCTAATACCCGTAGAGTTTGAGAGACAACAAAAACCAACCCGCAAAGTGTCAGAAAAACTAGGGGCTATTCACAGGGCGGTACGAGGTGGGGCGGTCACGCCCTTTAATCGTAGGCTCTTGCAGATGTGGTTTGGGATTACGAGTGATGCGTCGGACTTTGCTAATTGTATTTACCATATCGATTGCCAATGTGCCTTGATTGCATTACGCATTAGAGCGTTGCCGTGAGCCACAGGCTCACTTGGCAGAAATTCTGATCTGTACACATAATAGCACCCATACAAATCGAATATAGCTAAATAGTCCCTCAGTGAGAGGTAGACCTTGCTAAGATATAAATTAACTATTTGATTTTTCTTGGTGAGCCCAGCGGGATTCGAACCTGCGACCCTCTGATTAAAAGTCAGGAATACAAGGATTTTTATCACTTACTATGGTTTCCTACCTATTCCGTTGTAATGGTATATTATCTATTTAAAACAGTATATTATAGAATTTTAATTTAGTTAAATCTCCTTCTGTTTACTATCCAGTTCTAATTTTGGTGGTTGTTGGGTGGTTGTTGCGCGATTGCGGCAGTTTTTGCTTTATGATATTATCTTTGAAAATCATGAGGTGATGAATTTGACAAAATTGACCAAAACCGTGGTGGAAGCAATTTCCGTTAATGCCCTCAAGCCTTCTTATCTTTGGGACGATTTGTTGCCATCCTTTGGCGTGAAGGTACTTCCCTCAGGTTCGAGACGTTATGTTCTCAAATACAGGGCAGGGGCAGGCGGGCGTACTGCAACACAGAGGTGGGCAACGCTTGGAACACATGGGGCCATTACCTGTGATCAAGCGCGAAGCTTGGCCCAGCAGACACTCGCCGCTATTGCGAAAGGTGAGGATCCTCAAGCCCAGAAATTTGTACAGAGGCTTGCACCGCGATTGAATGACATCTGGCAACGTTTTGAAGCTGAGCAGCTTCCCTTAAAGAAGGCTTCAACTGCACGGGATTACAAGCAAGTTTGGCGTGATGTAATTGGGCCAGAACTTGGCTTAAAATTTGTGAAAGATATTCGGGGGGATCAGATTGATCGTTTGCATAAAAAGTTGGTTTCGACGCCCTATGCCGCCAATCGAACACTGGCATTGCTGTCGCGTCTGTTCAGTGTTGCCGAAGCTTGGGGGATGCGGGATGTGGGATCAAATCCCTGCAAACATGTTGAACGATTTAAAGAACGTTCACGAGAACGGTATTTGAGCAGTTCCGAACTTACTCGCTTAGGTCAAGAAATTGAAAGGATGCTTGCTGCGGGCGATATTTATCCAGAAGCTGCAGCCGCAATAAAGTTGCTTTTGCTAACAGGGGCCAGGCTCAATGAAGTGCTGCAAGCACAGTGGGCGTGGGTTTCTTTTGAAAAGCGCACAATCATGCTGCCAGATAGCAAGACTGGAAAGAAAGACATTTTTTTGAGTTTAGAAGCATTGAAAGTTTTGGATTGGATCAAGTCACACGGGCGTGATCCTTCTAGCGCTTTTATTCTGCCGGGTCGAACAGCGGGCAAACCCCTAAACAATCTTTCCAAGTCTTGGCATAGGTTGTGCGGGCGGGCTAATTTGGAAGGTGTTCGACTTCA
>JBBRNW010000011.1:0-100425 GCA_038230015.1 Hyphomicrobiales bacterium
ATTTTCTCTATCGGCGCAAGCGGGCAGGGCAGCTTTTGTCCAAGGGCCGCTATCTTTCGGCTCAAGGCAATGCTTACTTGAAGGACGGGCTGTGGCTTGCCAATGCCAAGCGCGCCAACACCCTGGCGCAAATGCTGGCAGAGGGTTTGGGCAGATCAAATGTGGTTCGCGTGAGCAATCCAGTTCAAGCGAACGAAGTGCTTTCAATCATGCCGCGTTCTTTGTTTGAGAAGTTGACGACAGCTGGTGTGCATTTTTATGAATGGCCTGTTGACGGATTGGCCGCGGATGAAGTGCACACACGCTGCGTGTTAAGTTGGGCAACCCCAGAAAGTGATATTCACTCGTTTTTAAATCTCATTAAAAATTAAATTGAGAAATTCGCTGCTGCAAGACGGGAATGATGTCTTCGACAAACCATGGATTGATCTTGAGCCAGATATTGTTACGCGGAGACGGATGTGGAAGAACCAGATGTCTTGGCCAATACTCCTTCCAGTTTCGCACAGTTTCAGTGAGCGTGGCTTTTCGGGTTTTGCCTAGATGCCATTCATGAGCATATTGACCGATGGCCAAAGTCAATTCGATATGTGGCATGAGGGCCAGCAATTCGTGTCGCCATTTGGGGGCACACTCAGGGCGGGGCGGAAGGTCGCCTGACTTCCCAGTGCCAGGATAGCAAAACCCCATAGGCAGAATGGCAATTTTGCCTGCATCGTAAAATGTTTCGCGTGTGACGCCCATCCAATTGCGCAGGCGATTACCACTGGGATCATTAAAGGGAATGCCCGTGTCATGCACGCGACGGCCAGGCGCTTGGCCTACCACCAAGAGTTTGGCACGTGGATCAATTTGGAAGACCGGACGGGCCCCTAAGGGGAGATGCGCTTGGCAGATGTTGCAGGCAGTAGCTGCGCTCACAACATCTGCGAAGCTGGTCAATTAAAGATCACCCGCAACACACTTCTTGGCCAGTGATTTATATTGCTTTACCGAAAACTGGATAGGATTGCCGCCTGCTGAGGGATCGCGCACGGCCATGGCGGCCACTTCATCGAGACGCTTGGTATCAATGCCGATATCTTTGAGCGCGTGCGGAATGCCGATTTCTTTGCGAAGCGCTAACACCCATTTCACGAAGCCATTGAAGCCGCCTTTGATGCCGAGATAAGCCGCAGCGCGCTCGATATCTTTTTCGATCTTCTTGCGATTGGCTTTGAGAACATAGGGCATGATGATGCCATTCAACATTCCGTGGTGGGCATCATATAACCCGCCGAAAGGATGCGAGAGTGCGTGGATGGCACCCAGGCCGCGTTGAAACGCAGTGGCTCCCATGGTGGAGGCCATTAGCATGTTTCCACGCGCATCAATATCTTTGCCTTTCTTCACGGCCTTGGCGAGATTGTCTTTGACCAGCAACATGCCCTCCAGACCCACGCCCTTTGCGAGCGGATTATAAAACGGTGCACAATAGGCTTCGATGCAATGGGCAAGTGCATCCATGCCTGTTGCTGCTGTAAGTTTTGGGGGCAGGCCCAACGATAATTCTGGATCAAGAATTGCCACTTTGGGCATGATCGCGGGATGGAAGATGATCTTCTTTTCGTGGGTCTCAGGATGCGTGACAACCCCGGCGCGGCCCACTTCAGACCCTGTGCCCGCTGTGGTGGGCACGGCAATAATGGGAGAAATTTTTGTGGCATCAGCGCGCGTCCACCAATCATCCACATCTTCCAAGTCAAATACTGAAATCGATTGGCCATGCATCAGTGCGATCATCTTGCCAATATCAAGGCCAGAGCCCCCGCCAAAGGCAATCACGCCATCATGCTTGCCAGCTTTGTAAGCCTTCACACCCGCAATGATGTTGGCTTCCACAGGATTGGGGCGCACATCGGAAAAAAGCTCAATAGAAAGACCAGCTTTGCGCACATCATCAATGATGGACTTGACCATGGGCATTCCAGCAAGGCCAGGATCAGTGACAAAGAGCGGGCGCGAGATCCCATTGGCTTTGCAAAGGTCGGCCAATTCTTGAATGCGACCTGATCCGAATTTTATCGTGGTTGGAAAATTGATGTTGCGATTTGGAATAGTCATTGAAGTTTCCTAACAAGCTAAAGTTTTAACATGGCCTTGTTGGCCGTAGTTCAGAATTGTGTGATCTGAGGTGACGAGGGTGAGATTATTAATGCGGGCAGTTGCGATGAGAATGCAGTCCATTGGATCTTTATGTTTAAGGTCGGGCAAAAACGAGGAGCGGATCATAATTTCTGTGTTTAGTTGGCAAATGGAGATGCCTTGTGTTGATGCAAAGGCCTCAAAAAATGCGAGAGGCTCAACTGGTAACTTAAGCTTATTTGCTGAGACCAATTTGCCAATCTCCCATGCGCTGGCGGGGCTTAGAAACAAGCAGCCTGATTTGCCGGCGGCTTGAATTTTAATCTCAGCGTCCTGGTGCAAATCCATTCCGCTCAACGCAAAAATTATCACGCATGTATCTAGTAATAAACCGGGATTGTTCATCGTTGCATCAAACGGTCCCAATTTTCGGACCACTCGCGTTCAATTTGATCCCATTCTTGCGCCGAATATGGTGGCGAATTGGCGTCATATCCTAGTGCATAAGCTATCATGCCCTTCATGCTACCTCGAATACTGTTCCAATCATTAGTTACTTTCGCCAGTTCATTGCCTACCTGCTTTTTGCGATTGAAAACAAGATTGCCTGATTGTGGACTTACATCTTCGGTTTCAAATCCGGCTTCAATCCACACACGCGTCATCACATTGTTGTCTGGGTTATTGCTCCAAAAGGCGCGGCTGCTTTTAGATAGGGGCAATTTGGAGTTCAGCACGCGCTCAATCTCAGCAAAGGTCATGGGGATGCGATTGCGCTTTTGTTTGCGCAAGTATTGGCCAAGTGGTTCATACTTCCCCATCTTTACCTCAAATAAACACACACAATGTAAGATGTGTGTTTATGTGTGTCAATATCTTTCAAAGCCGCGTTTTAATTCCAGATCTGTGATGCGGCGGTCGAATTCGAATTGTTCCCATTTGGCGGTGTGGACATAGTGATCGACCACCTCGTCGCCCATGGTACGGCGCAGGAATTTTGACTGATCAAGCAGCTCGGTTGCATCACGCAAGGTTTTTGGAATTTCTCTTAGCTTTTGCTGATTATAAGCATCACCCGCAAACACAGGTTCCAATTTCAATTTGCGCTCAATCCCATCCAGACCTGCTGCAATGAGTGCGGCAAAGGCAAGATAGGGGTTGAGATCAGCCCCACCCACCCGGCACTCCACGCGGATGGCTTTGGTGTCTGCACCACACAAACGATAACCTGCTGTGCGGTTGTCAAAACTCCACACCGCTTTTGTCGGCGCAAAGGTGCCGACCATGAAACGCTTGTAGGAGTTGATATAGGGAGCCAGAAAATAGGTCAGCTCGCTGGCGTGTTCCAATTGCCCGGCGAGATAGTGTTGCATCATCTCGCTCATGCCGTGGTGGCCGGCTTTGTCATAAAAATGTGCGGTCTTGCCATCGGCAGACCACAAAGATTGATGGATGTGAGAAGAGTTACCCGCCATGCCATAATCCCACTTTGCCATAAAGGTGATTGCTTTGCCCACACCGTAGGCAATTTCCTTGGCGCCATTTTTGATGATCACATGATTATCAGCCATCACCAGGGCCTCATCATATTTCACGTTGATTTCTTCCTGGCCGGGACCCCATTCTCCTTTAGAGTTTTCGACGTAAATGCCAGCACCCGCCAGACCGTTGCGAAGGGCACGCATGTAAACCTCTTCCTTGGAGGTTTGGAGCACGCCGTAATCTTCAATGTAATAGGCAGAGGTTTTGAGATCGCGGTATCCCTTGGTGTTGCAAGTTTCAAAGCTGTCGTCAAAAAGAAAAAATTCCAGTTCGGACGCCATGTAAGCTTTCAATTTCATGGCTTCCAGGCGTTTCAACTGTTTTTTGAGAATAGCGCGAGGGCTATGTGGCACATCTTCATGGCTGTGATGATCCAGCACATCACACAGCACCAATGCAGTACCTGGCAACCACGGTGTGCGGCGCAAGGTGGACATATCGGGCTTCAATACAAAATCGCCGTAACCCTTCTCCCAACTGGTCGCTTTGTAGCCGGGTACCGGTTCCATTTCGATATCAACACCCAGCAGATAGTTGCAGGCATGGGTTTCTTCATAACCGCCATCCACAAAGAATTGCGCGTGAAAACGCTTGCCGATCAAGCGGCCCTGAAGATCTGTCATGGCGACGACCACTGTATCAATGGTGCCTGCCTTCACTTCGGCTTTTAACATATCGAGTGTGAGCATGCCGTTATTCATTTCTTTTCTCCCAGTTTGGTGGCCGCCTGAATGAGCGGCACTGACAGGCGTTGGGCCCATTCTTGTTGTCCACGTTCTGTTTCAATCAGGTCGTTGCGGATTTCAACCATGAGGTGATGAAGCCCGCGCGGTGCGGCGTGCAGGTTCATCAGGTGCATCACGCCATCCTTTGGGCCGTAGGGCTCATTCAATTGGGTGTTGATGCCTGCGAACGATTTCACCAATTGGTTGGCCAACCATGCATCGCGATCAAACAGCAGCCCTAGCTCTACTGTCCTTTGCTTGCCGTGGTAAACCTTGGTGAAGCTGTGAATGGAAATTGGAATGGCACGCTTAGCGTGAACAGCGCGCTGATCGAGAAAGGTTGAAATCAGATTTTGAAAGGGCCGATAAATTTCAGTTACACGCGCTTGTTTGTCTTGAGGTGATAAATATGCATTGCCCGGAATGGGTGTTGCCTCACTGATTTCAGGAATGGCACTTTCAGCTTCAGGAGGACGGTTACAATCGTAAACCAACCGCGAATAGGTTTGCAAAACCAGTGGTGCATCAAGCAACTTTGACAGCATACGCGCCGTGCCTTCGGCACCAATATCCCATGCAATATGTCGCTGCAAATCAATCTGGCTGAGGCCCAAGGTGCCCAGGCTTTGGGGAATCCAATTGGAGGCGTGTTCGCAAATAATGACATAGGGTGAGGCGCCAATTTCATTAACAACAAGGCCAGCTGCCGCTTCACCTTGCATGAGTAGTTCAGGCATCGTTAAAAGTTCCATATTTGTCGCATCATCACAGATGCGGCTCTGTCTGCCAAGGGGTGGGGCACTGGATAAATCGCAGGTGGTTTGGCTCTGCCGCAAGCGCTGCATAGAGCGTCGTAAAATTTGCGGCGTTTGTTTTGCGGCGGTTCACAACATTTTGCGGAGTGATTTCGGGGCGCAAATGGCTGAAAGTTTTGATTTTATAGTTGTAGGCTCAGGCTCTGCTGGCAGCGTGGTGGCAACACGCCTTTCGGAAGCTGGCCACACGGTTTTGGTTTTGGAATTTGGCGGCACTGATCGCGGGCCGCTTATACAAATGCCATCGGCTCTTTCATATCCCATGAGCATGAAGCTTTACAACTGGGGCTTTGAGACCGAGCCGGAACCGCATTTGAACGGCAGGCGCTTGGTCACCCCGCGGGGTAAGGTGATGGGGGGGTCATCCTCCATCAACGGCATGGTTTATGTGCGCGGCCATGCGCGCGATTTTGATGCGTGGGCAGAATTGGGTGCTGCAGGCTGGGGTTATGCCGATGTGCTGCCCTATTTCAAGCGCATGGAAAATGTGAAAGGCGGGCAGGCAGGTTGGCGCGGAACTGATGGGCCCATGCATGTCAAGCGCGGGCGTTTGAAAAATCCGCTTTATCATGCGTTCATTGAGGCGGGCCGGCAGGCGGGATATCCGGTATCCTCCGATTATAATGGCGAGCAACAGGAAGGCTTTTCCGAGTTTGAAATGACAGTGCATGAGGGCTTGCGCTGGTCTGCAGCCAATGCCTATCTCAAGCCCGCCCTGAAAAACGGACGTATTAAACTGGTGACAGGTGCGATGGCGCAACGTGTGGTGCTGGACGGCAAGCGCGCCACCGGCGTTATCTATGAGGTGGGCGGCAAGGCGGTGACCGCAATGGCGCGCCGGGAGGTGATTATCGCTGCTTCTACCATCAATTCGCCTGCGATTTTGCAGCGTTCTGGTATCGGACCCTCAGAGGTTTTGCAAGATGCGGGAATTCCCGTGGTTCATCATTTGGCCGGGGTGGGCGAGAACTTACATGATCACCTGGAAGTTTATTTTCAGCTGCGCTGTCTCTCTCCCGTTTCGCTTAACCGCGATCTTGGCTTACTTTCAAAAGCCAAGATTGGGGCGCAATGGTTGTTTTTTGGTACCGGCCTTGGGGCAACCAATCATTTTGAATCATGTGCATTCATTCGCTCGCGTGCGGGCATTGAATATCCAGATATTCAATATCATTTCCTGCCAGCGGCCATGCGCTATGATGGCAAGGCCGCTTTTGATGGCGATGGGTTTCAAGTGCATGTGGGGCCAATGCGTTCCAAGTCGCGCGGATTTGTCCGTGTACAGAGCAATGACTCCAACGTTCATCCAAAGATTTTATTCAATTACATGTCGCATGAGGATGACTGGGCAGAATTTCGCGCTTGTATTCGCCATACCCGTGAAATCATGAAACAAGCCGCACTGATGCCTTATGCTGGTGAAGAAATTCAGCCAGGTGGTGGTGCTGTGACGGATGCACAAATTAACGACTTTATCCGCCAACATTGCGAAAGTGCTTATCATCCCTGCGGCACTTCCAAAATGGGCAGCGTGAAAGACAAAATGGCGGTGGTGGACTCGGAATGCCGCGTCATTGGAATTCAAAATCTGCGGGTGGTTGATTCAAGTATCATGCCGCAAGTGACCAATGGAAACTTGAACGCGCCCACTCTGATGATTGGTGAAAAATCGTCTGATCACATTCTGGGAAAGCCGATGCTGGCCCCTGAAAATCTGGAGCCTTGGATCAACCCGAAATGGCGGACAAGTCAGAGGTAAAGCCTATGAACCCATTGCACACAGAAAAAGATGCAAAGGAGCTGATAACTATTCTGCGGCCAATACTTCAACCGCAGGCTGAGCTGGCCTTGAAGTTACAAACTCTACCTGACGCTGATTTTCAGTTCGCTTTCTGGCAATGGCACCGTCTGCACCTTGGGTTTCTGTGAACAATGCCAGATTTTCGTAATCTTCATCAACCACCGGTGCGGTTGCTAAATCGCTATAGCTGTAACGGGTGGCATCGTTGCGAACTTTTTTGGTAATTCTGCGGGCTTCGAGAACGATGCCGCCATAGCTCGACAACTTGCGCAAGGTTTCGCCAAGGATTTTCAAATGGAAGATGCCAGGCAATTCCATGCCCATGCTGGGCCTGCGGTCAGCACGGTATTTCATGCGAACAAAACCGCCTTCAAGCGGATGAATGCCTTCAATTTCAAACACAGCGCGAAACTGCATCATGTAGTTTATAACCTTGCTGGGGTCACGGCCCTCAAATGCAGCGTGGCGGCGGGCCACGGTTTCAATGTGAGCACTGGTGTAATAATTTTTCCACGCGCCGTGATAAGCTTCTTCCCAATCCGTATCGCTCATCTTTCCATGGTGGCTGACGCGGTGGTGCAGATTGTATTTGTTAAGGTCAGGGTCCATCCACACGCCCTGGCGGAGCAAATTGCGATGGTCTTCAGAACCGGGCAGAGGGGTGAGGAAAAACAATTCCAGAAGATCCACTGGTAACTCGGCCTTGATGATTTCAATATCGCGCAGGATTGACTCTTTGGTATCGGCAGGAAAACCGGTGATGTACCCCGCCCACGTATAAACGCCCACGGCGCGCCAGGCTTGCAGCATGATGCGGTAGTCGGTGATTTTGTTTTGGCGCTTTTTGGCAGCAATCAAATTATCCGGATTGATGTTTTCGAGCCCGATGAAGGCGCGGCGGACACCCGCCTTGGCAGCCTTCTCAATGAAGTTTGGAATCTTGTGGCAAAGTGTATCCACCTGGATGATCATTTTCACGCCAAGATTTTCGCGCTCTTTCAAGTCGATCAGGCGATCAAAAAATGCTTCCCAGTTTTTGTTGCGTGCTAAATTATCATCTGTCACGAAAAACAGATGGATGCCTTGTGCGTGATTTTCGCGCACAATGGCTTCCAGATCGTCAGGGGTGCGAAAACGGCTCTTGCGGCCCTGCACATTGATGATAGTGCAAAACGAACATTGATAAGGGCAGCCGCGGCCCAGATCAAAGCTGGAACGGCTATCGGCACTGAGCCGCAACTCTGACGCTGGTAATGTGGGGAAGGGCTGGCCTTCAAGGCTCGGCAGATCATTGAGGAAATTATAGAGAGGCTTTAGTTCACCATTCCAGGCGTCACGCAGGAATTCGTCAAAACGGCCTTCTTCAGCTTCGCCCGCAAACAGCGTAATCCCAGATTTTTGTGCGGCCGCGATTTCAGGTGGAAGTTCTGGCAACATGGAAATGCAGCCTGAAATGTGAAAGCCGCCCAGAGCCACGGGAAGGCCCGCATCCAGAAAGGGTTTGGCCAAATCAATGGCGCGGGGAAACTGATTTGACTGCACACCAACCAGACAGATCAGGCCTTTGCCGCCCGTGGCTTTGATGTCGTTGATGATTTTCTGTGGCCGAATGCGGCGGTTTGTCTCGTCATATGTTTTGAGGTGTATTGAAACATTGTCACCCAACACATTGCGGCGAGCACTGTCGCGGCCCAGACCATAGAGTGCAGCCAACGTGTTTGACGGAATGATGGAGCGCACCCATGTAATCGGATAGCCATCAATGTCATAGCGCGAAGGCTTGATCATGATCACTGTTAAGGAGGTCGGACTATTCGCAGGTCTCATATCAATGTCCCTAGTGGAAAGGTGCGGCGTTTATCAAGCAGTGAATTGAAACGTTAAAGTAAGCCCGTTTGAGGTGTCTCACAAGATAAATTTAGGCTATGACATTCCCGTAGTTTTGTTTTGTGACGGAAGTGTGAGCGGAAAAATGATGAATAACAAGTGGGTTGTCTTGGCTTTGCTGGTGGGGCTGTGTTTGGCTGTGGGCAGTGCTGCGGGATATATGACGGCGCAATCGGTGCTCACGTGGTACCCCACTTTGGTGAAGCCGTGGTTTAACCCGCCCTCATGGCTTTTTGCGCCCGTGTGGACAGTGCTTTTCATAATTATGGCGGTCGCCGCGTGGCTCGTATGGTTGCGCAAAGGAACGCTTGTGTTGTTTTATGTGCAGCTGGCGTTGAACTTCTTGTGGACGTTCTTTTTTTTCAATCAACAATCGCCGGGTTTGGCGCTGATTGAAATTGTGTTTTTGTGGAGCGCCGTCCTGGCAACTTTGATTGGTTTCTGGAAGGTTGACCGCAAGGCAGGCTGGCTGATGGTGCCCTATCAGGCTTGGGTGAGTTTTGCGGCGTTTCTGAATGCAAGCATATGGTGGTTGAATTGAGCAAAAAAGACGTTCAATTCTAACCTCCTAATTCGTCGCTTCCTCCAAGAATATCTCGCGCATTTTTCGCGCCACTGGCCCCACCTGGCCGCCGCCTATACGGTGGCCGTCGATTTCAGTGATGGGCATTACGAATTGGCTGGCTGATGTAAGGAATGCTTCGTCAGCTTTATAAGCCTCATCCGGCGTAAACAGGCGCTCTTCGATTTCCACGCCATGCTCACTTGCCATGCGGAACAGGGCGCGTCTGGTGCAGCCTGCTAGAATGCGGTTGCTTAAAGGCCGCGTGATGATTTTATTGCCAACCACGATGTAGGCATTCGAAGATGTGCCTTCGGTGATGAAACCATCTTCCACCATCCAGCCTTCGGCAGCGCCTTTTTGATAGGCTTCTTCCTTGCCCAGCACAGGGGCTAGAAGCATGATGGATTTGATGTCTCTCCGCAGCCAACGAATGTCTGGGGTGGTGACCACTTTCACACCAGTTTTGGCGTTGGGGTTATCGACCAGTTTCATCACTTGCGGGAAGGCCACGAGCGACGATTTTATATCTTTTGGAAAATTGAACATGCGGTCGGCCACGCCACGTGTCACCTGCATGTAGATTATCCCTTCATTAAGGGTGTTGCGCGTAATCAATTCGGTGTGGATTTTGGTTAATTCTTCCTTGCTGCAAGGCCACGCCATTTTGAGTTCGCTTAAAGACCGGTCGAGGCGCTCATTATGGGCGTCATGGTCCACAAGCTTGCCATTGACCACGGGTGTGACTTCATAAACGCCATCGGCAAACAGAAAGCCGCGATCGAAGATTGACACTTTGGCTTGTGCTTCCGGCAGATATTCTCCATTTACATAGGCGATGCGGCTCATATTAACCCCTTATGGTGCAGTGCGAAGCTTGGGGGTTGGTTTAGCCTTTGCCGCCCGCTAGAAGCAAGCGCAACGTCAATAACGCGCAAGGCCATCGTGAAGTCAAACATAACGGACAGTGCCATTCAGGCCATGTTGGAGCGAGAAAAAAAGCTCTATGTCCAACGCAACCCCACATCCCAGGCGCTCTCCGTGAAGGCTTCTCAAAACTGGCTGCGTGGCGTTCCCATGCACTGGATGGTGGACTGGGAGCTGCCGTTTCCGCTGTTTGTGGAACGTGCCCAAGGTGCGACCCTGAAAGATGTGGATGGCCACGATTATGTGGATTTTTGCCTGGGCGATACGGGTGCCATGTTTGGGCATGCGCCTCAGGTGTTGGCGGATGTTTTGGCGGGCGAGGCATACAACGGATTTACCACCATGCTGCCTTCACCTGATGCAATTGAAGTGGGCGCATTGTTGCAGGACCGGTTTGGTTTGCCGTTTTGGCAAGTGACAGCCACGGCCTCTGATGCCAATCGCGCGGTACTGCGCTGGTGCCGTGCTATCACATCGCGCTCCAAGATTTTGGTGTTCAATCATTGTTACCATGGCTGCGTAGACGATACGTTCGTGACGGCGGATGATGGCGTGGTGCGGATGGTTGATGGTTTGGTGGGCGAGCCTCGTGATTTGACCGCGCACACCAAGGTGGTTGAGTTTAACGATGTGGCTGCCGTTGAAGCCGCTTTGAAAGAAGGTGATGTAGCTTGTGTGCTGGCAGAACCCGTGATGACCAATGTGGGCATGGTGCTGCCGGATGAGGGTTTCCTCGAAAAGCTCCGTGCACTGACGATTAAATACGGCACGCTGCTGGTGTTTGATGAAACACACACGCTCTCATCTGGCCCGCGTGGGTATTCTTATGGGTTGCAGCCTGATGGTTTGGTGTTTGGTAAACCCATTGCCGGTGGTATTCCTGCTGCAGTATATGGGTTTTCAGCTGAGGTTGCGCAACGCATTCAAGATCATTTGGCAAAGCGCGGTGAAGGACGATCTGGCATTGGCACCACGCTTTCAGGATCGCGCATTCAACTGGCTTTGATCAAGGCTGTTTTAACAGAGTTTTTTACGGAGAAATCCTTTGCGCCGCTGATTGATCTGGCGCAAAAATTGCAGCGCGGCATTTCAGATGTGATCGCCAAACATGGTGTGCCCTGGCATGTAACACGCGTGGGTGCGCGCGTCGAATTCATGTGTTGCGAGCAGCGCCCACGCAATGGCCTTGAAGCCTCACGGGTCATTCACAAGCCTCCAGACCTGGCCCTTCACCACTATTTACTTAACCGTGGCGTGATTATCACGCCGTTTCATAACATGATGCTCATTTGTCCAGCGACAACAGAGCACAATGTCAGTACACTGATCAATGAGTTGGATCATTGCCTTTCAGAACTGATTTAGAACTGGAGACACCAAAATGCCAATCGTAACGCCAAAGCTTGGAGCCGAAGCGCAAAGATTTCTGGAAGCCAATCTTGATATTGTTTCTGTTCAAGTCATCTGGACAGATATGTGCGGGGTCATTCGCGGAAAGGTTCTGCGCCGTGATGAAGTGATTCCTGCGTGGAACGATGGCCGCTTTTTACCTATCTCGGCTTTGGTGCTGGATGTGACGGGGCAAGATGTTCCGGAAACCGGACTGGTGTTTGACGAAGGGGACCGCGACATGGTGCTGTGGCCTGTGCCCGGCACCTTTGTGCGGGTACCCTGGCTCGAAGAACCCACCGCGCAATATACAGGCCATGTGCATGATCTGGATGGCACCCCGCATTATGCCGATCCACGCAATGCGCTGCAGCGCATTGTGAAGCGCTTCAAGGAAGAGCTGGGCATGAACCCGGTTGGGGCAGTTGAGCTTGAGTTTTATTTGCTGGACCGCAAGAGTGCTTATGAGGGCATTCCCGCTTCGCCCAAAGCTCTGGTGAATGAACACCGGCCCAAGCACCACCAAGCCTATCATTTGCAGGACACCGATGATTTTGCGCCGTTTTTTAAAGACCTTTATGCCTATTGCGACATTCAGGATTTGCCGGCCAAAACCTTGATTTCGGAATATGGCCCAGGGCAAATGGAAATTGTTCTCCGCCACCGCACTGATATTCTGGATGCGTGTGATGAAGGCATTATGCTGAAGCGGCTGATCAAGGCCACTGCGGAAAAACATGGTCTGTGCGCCACCTTCATGGCCAAGCCCTATGCGGATTGGACGGGCAGCGGCATGCATATTCATGTGAGCCTTGAAGATGAAGACGGGAAAAACCTGTTTGCTGCCGAAGACCCTACGCAAAATGAACTGCTGCTCAATGCCATTGGCGGGTTGAAAGTGACCATGGCGGAATCGATGCTCATCTTTGCACCCAATGCCAATTCTTACCGTCGCTTTCGCAGGTCGTCTTATGCGCCAGTTGCTGCGACATGGGGCATCAACAACCGCACGGTCGCTTTGCGCGTACCTGCGGGTAATGCCAATTCCTGCCGCATTGAACACCGGCCTTCTGGCGCTGATGCCAATCCTTATCTGGTGATGGGGGCCATTCTGGCTGGCATGCATTACGGCATTACCGAGAAGATTGATCCGGGGGCACCCATCACGGGCAATGGTTATGAGCGCCGTGCCAAGCATATTCCCGGCAATTGGTTTGAGGCCATTGATGCGTTTTTTCGGGCTTCAATTTTGAAAGAGTATTTCGGCAAGGAATTTGTGGATACTTTTGCAACACTGAAGGAAGTGGAAGCGGACAGATTTTTCTCTGAGCCAACTGTTCGAGATTTTGAATGGTATCTGCGCACGGTTTAAATTGAGCGGACATTAAAAAGTCATTCCCGCGAAGGCGGGAATGACGGCAAATGATTAATTCACGCTGAAATCTTCATGGATCATAATGAATAGGTTTCGCTAGATTAGAACATATCATTCCTCTGATTTATCTTTTTTCGTTCCCGTCATCACGCGGTCGATATAGGCGAGTAAAAGGGCTGACAAAACAAACGCCATATGCACAATGGTGAGCCACATCAGTTTTTCGCTGTTGTATTGATCGGCATTCAAGAACACCTGCAACAGGTGGATGGATGAGATGGCCACAATGGTGGAGGCCACTTTAATTTTGAGAGAGCTTGCATCAATTTTGCCAAGCCAACTCAACTCCCCCTCCGCATTGTCAAATTTGCTGACGAAGTTTTCGTAGCCCGAAATGATGACCATGACTACGAGGCTGGCCACCAAGCTTGCATCAATCAAGCTCAAAATCTTGAGGATCGATTCCGTTTCGGAAATAACAAGCACATGAGAAAAATACTCCCACAGTTTGTTGACGAAAGAAATGCAGTACAATCCAAGTGCCGCGGTAAGTCCCAAGTAAAAAACGACCAACAGCCAGCGTGAGGCAAGAATGACAGCCTCAACTGCGTGCTCAAGTTTTTTCAGGTTTGATTTCTGCATCTTTGGTTTTCCAGAGTGAATAGAGAATGCCGCTTGCCAATATCGCAATTGTGACGAAAAGGGAAATCGCGGTGTCTACCTTTATTCCCAGCGGCACGAGGAAAATCTTTATTCCGACCAAAACCAAAATGATGGCCAGGGAAGTTTGCAAATAGGTGAAACGGTGCATAGCGGCAGCAAGCGCAAAATAGAGTGAACGCAACCCCAAAATTGCGAAGATGTTGGAGGTGTAAACAATAAATGTGTCTTGCGTAACCGCAAAAACCGCAGGTACTGAATCAACCGCAAACACAATGTCAATGGCTTCAACCAGAATAAGGGCAACCAGCAGGGGTGTGAGATAGGTTTTGATCTTGCCGGTCGTTTCATCTTTCTGTTTCACCAGAAATTTGTTGCCGTGCAGCTCCTTCGAAATTGGAAAATGACGACGCAGCCATTTCAAAATCACATTGTTTTCAAGATCAGGGGCATGATCGCTTTTGCGGAACATGTTGATGCCCGTGAAAACCAGGAATGCCCCAAATACAAAAAGGATCCACGAAAATGACGTGACGAGGGCCGCTCCCAAGCCGATAAAAATTGCGCGGAATACGATAACACCTAAAATGCCCCAAAAGAGCACACGGTGCTGCAATTCGCGCGGTATCGCCAGGAAACTGAAGATGGTGGCAATCACGAACACATTGTCCATCGCCAAGGACTGTTCAATGATGTAGCCCGTGTAAAACTCCAGCCCGCTTTGTGCCCCCCTTGCCCACCACACCCATGCCCCAAATAGTGCGGCAATGGCCACATAACCTGCATAAAGCTTGAAGCTTTCCTTGGCTTCAATTTCGGTCGTTTGCTTGTGAAGCACGCCCAAATCGAATGTCAGAAGGCCAATAACAACGGCCAAAAACGCCACCCAGAAATAAGTGGGGGTTCCTAGAAAATCTGAGGAAAGGGTTGCTTGTATCAGCTCCATCGCGGGCCTCTTTGATTGGTTTTTTGGTCCAATCAGCTCCGACATCACGCAATGGCTGGGCCATTGCGCCAGAGGGGCCCGGCGCTGATACATTGCAGTTAGTGTGACAGTTGAAAATCTGCAAGGTCCGCCATGAATTTTTTTTCATTATTTGGAGCAGCTCTGGGCCAAGTAGGATTAAAGGTCGAGGTAAGCCCTTTGCCAAGGTGAGCGAAGCTGTTTAACTGTATCAGAAGTGATCTGGAGATTTGACGCATGAACCTCATACAATTTATTGATGCCAAGGATAAACGCGCTGTTGGTTGGGTCAGCAGTGGAAAAATATTCAAATTGAAGACTGTAAAAACCATGGCATCTCTGGCAGCACTGGCTCTGAAGGATGGCAAATCTCTCAGCCGCATGGGACAGGAGCTGGCCACCTCAGCCAGTGAGGATTATGCAGCCCTGCTTTCCGAACACCGTGTGCTGGCGCCACTCACGCATGATGATCCTGCACATTGCATCATCACGGGAACGGGCCTCACGCATTTGGGATCTGCTGCAGCGCGTGACTCAATGCACAAGCAGCTCGATGGCGAGGTTGCGCTGACGGATTCGCTTCGCATGTTTAAGCAAGGCCTGGAGGGCGGAAAGCCCGCCAAGGGTGAGGCTGGCGTGCAGCCCGAGTGGTTTTACAAGGGTGACGGGCGCTGGCTTGTTTCTCCGGGTGCCGCGTTGCCAAAGCCTTCATTTGCTCTGGATGGCGGGGAAGAGCCAGAGCTTACGGGGCTTTATCTTATTGATGCCAAGGGGCGCCCCGTGCGGCTGGGATTTGCATTGGGCAATGAATATTCCGACCACGTTACAGAGCGGCAGAATTACCTGCTGCTGGCACACTCCAAACTTCGGCACTGTTCGGTGGGGCCCGAATTGGTTGTGGGGCCGATACCTTCTCATATTGAGGGCAGAAGCCGCATCTTGCGGAAGGGACACGTGATCTGGGAAAAGCCGTTTCTGACCGGCGAGGGTAATATGAGCCACACCATTGCCAATCTGGAATATCATCATTTTAAATATGATTGCTTTCGCGTGCCGGGCGATATTCACATTCACTTTTTCGGTACTGCCACGCTCAGCATTGCCGATGGCATTGCAACAGAAAACGGCGATGTGTTTGAAATCGAAGCCAAGCCGTTTGGTGCAGCATTGCGCAATCCGCTGAAGGCAATAAAGCAAACGTTCAAACCTGGTGGTGTTAAAGCTTTATAATGCACAAACCATTCATTGCGCTGGATTGGGGCACCACTTCGTTTCGTGCCTATCTTGTGGGGGCCAATGGTTCCGTCACCGATCAGTTCGCCGATTCTGAAGGCATTCTTGCCGTAAAGGACGGTGATTTTGAAAGGGTGCTTGAGAGCCATATTGGAACCTGGGATAAATCACTTCCCGTGGTTGCCGCAGGCATGATAACGTCGCGACAGGGCTGGATTGAAGTGCCTTATGCGGAGTGCCCGGCCGGAGCTTTAGAACTGGCGCAGAAAATTCATGTGCATAATACCGCAAGCGGACGCAAGATTCATTTTTTAACCGGGCTTCATTTGGCGGGCGGTGACCTTGGTCATGACGTGATGCGAAGTGAGGAGACGCAAGTGTTTGGCTCGCTTGATTTGGGAGCCAATCATTTTGTGACACCGGGCACACACAGCAAATGGATTGATGTGGCTGGTGGCAAAATCACAAATTTTTCAACCTATATCACAGGCGAAATGTTTGCGCTGTTGCGCAACCATTCCATTCTTGGCCGGTTGATGACATCTGATGCTGATGATGAGACGGCTTTTCTAAAAGGCGTTGACCGCGCCATGAAAGATCCTGCAGGGTTTTTGCATTCGCTTTTTTCAGTGAGGAGTCTTGGCTTGTTCAATACCATTCCTGCTGGCGGTCTTTCGTCATATCTATCTGGCATTGTGATTGGAACCGAAGTGGCGCATGCCACATTGAGCAATGATCATAAAGCGCGTTATGTTGTGCTTGCTTCGGCTGGTATTGGGGGCCGTTATGTTCGGGCGATGACGCATGCGGGGCTCAATGTGATAATGGGTAATCCGTTGGCGGTGATTAAAGGTGAAGCTGAAGTGGCGCGTATTGCAGGAGTAATTTGATGAATTTGGATGAGGCCTTAGACGCTTGCGGCATTATTGCAATTTTACGCGGGGTATCGCCCACAGAGGTGGTTGCTGTTTCGCAAGGCCTTTATGATGCAGGGGTTCGGGTTGTTGAAGTGCCGCTCAATTCACCTGAACCCTTCAAATCAATAGAGCTTTTAGCAAACGCTTTTGCTGGCCGCCTGATTGTGGGAGCAGGCACTGTGCTTAGTATTAAAGATGTTGATTTGCTGAAGGCGGCAAGGGGCATGATCAGTGTTTCGCCTGATTGCAACATCAACGTAATTGCGCGCGCCATTGAGCTTGGCATAAGTCCGCTTCCCGGTGTGTTTACCGCGACGGAGGCCTTTTCGGCCCTTGGCGCTGGTGCAAAACATTTAAAGCTTTTTCCGGCAGAGGCTGCGTCCCCTGCCACTATCAGAGCCTGGAAGGCTGTGTTGCCTAAGGACGTAAAGGTGTTTGCTGTAGGGGGCGTGACGCCAGATAACATGGCAGATTGGCTTTCTGCTGGCGCAGCTGGCTTTGGCATTGGATCTAATTTGTTCAAACCCGGCATGACTGTGGAGACCGTGCACGAGGCCGCGGGCAAACTGGTTTCTGCTTGGCTTGTTGCGAGAGGGCACTGAGATGAAAGTTGCGATGGTCACAGGTGCGGGGTCTGGCATTGGCAGGGCTTGTTCCATTGCGTTGGGCAAAGCAGGTTATGCGGTTGTGCTGGTAGGGCGGCGCCTGGATGCTCTTAAACAGACAGCAGAAAGCATGAGCGGTGAAACCTTGTGCGTCTCCACGGATGTGGCTGATGCGGCTTCGGTGGCTCATGTGTTTGCGGCAACGAAAGAAAAATTTGGGCGCCTTGATGTGCTGTTCAACAATGCTGGCACGGGTGCACCAGGCACTGTCATGCTGGAAGATTTGACTTTTGAGCAATGGCAGGCGGTTGTGAATGTAAATTTAACGGGGCCATTTTTGTGCACACAGGAGGCCTTTAAAATCATGAAGGCGCAAGACCCGCAAGGTGGCCGCATCATCAATAACGGCTCAATTTCTGCACAAGCACCGCGGCCCAATTCAGCGCCTTACACAGCAACTAAACACGCGATTACGGGCTTGACCAAATCCACATCACTTGATGGACGAAAATATAACATAGCGGCAGGTCAGATTGATATCGGCAACGCTGCATCAGCCATGACCGCGCGCATGAGTGGCGGCGTGCCACAAGCCAATGGAATTCTTATGCCGGAACCCACAATGGATGTGGAAGATGTGGCGCGCTCTGTGGTGTTTATGGCTTCGCTGCCGCTCGATTCCAATGTGCTGACCATGACAGTGATGGCCACCAAAATGCCATTGGTGGGCCGCGGCTGATCTTCATGGTCTTATCGGCGCGGGGAACCATTCTGCTGACTTTTGCGGCCTTTGGTGCAGTTGTGGGCAGCAATGTTGGTGCCTTTCCCGTCATTATTCAAAATTCCGGCGTGTCGCTGGGGGTGTTTGGCCTGGTTGGCAGCATTGGTATGCTCAGCAATATTTTTGCAATGTCTCTTGGCGGTTTCATCAATCGCCATGCAGATCACCGCACTGTGTTGCTGGTTGTCTTGCCTCTCAGCTTTGTGGCGCTATGTTTTGCGCAAGTTTCGTATTCACCTTTTACATTTGTGGCGTCAGCCATTTTGATCAGTCTGGCGCTTGGCACGTGTGATTTGTTCATGAATGCCGAGGGCGCTGCGGTTGAGCAGGAAACAGGCAGGCCGATTTTCAGCTCCTATCATGGCAGTGCTTCACTGGCGATTGCAGGTTTTGCAATTCTAAGCAGCATGGTTTCAGTGTGGCTTTCACCCTTAAGCGTGGTGGTTTTCACCGCAATCCCGGTCGGGCTGGCACTTGCCGCGATTAACAAAAATATCCCAAAGCGTGGCGTGGTTCGGCACCATGAAACTAAAGTGCGCGTTGTGCTGCCTTACCGGTTGTTGACGTTTATCGGGCTGGCAGCCGGGTTTAATGTGACCAGTGAAGTTGTCTGCATTCAGTGGGCGGGGCAATTGCTGCAATCGATTGCACCGGAATGGGCTGCCTATTCGGGTTTGGGCGTTGCGTTTTACGGTGTGTGTAGCGGTACGATGCGCCTGTTTGGAGATCGTTTGCGGGCCAGGTTTGGTGACCGCACTGTGATGTTGAGCTGTCTTGCGGTTGCCATTCCAGGGTTTGTTGTTTTGAGCATGGCACCGGGATTTCTGATCTCCGTCGTTGCATTTGCCGCAGTTGGCTTTGGCTTGGCGGTGGTGTTTCCGTGCCTGTTTTCACTGGCGGCTAAATTGGTGCCTGAAGGGAAAGCGGCAGCGATGGGGTATGTAGGGCTGGTCGGCGGCTTGCCGCGGGTCACACTGCCATTCCTGATGGGGTGGCTTGCGCAGACGTATTCATTAGGAGCGGTGTTTGCCGCTTCTGCTTTGGTTTCCACAGCGGCACTGATTATCATTATTGCAACTTTTGCCAAGGCAGAGGCTGCGGTGGCCAAATAGCGTAACCGCCATCCCGGCTTTCGCCGGAATGACGGGTGAAGCATGTGATTGAGTTAGGCTGCCTTGTTGGTTTCAATGGCCTTCAGTTTTGCTCCGCCATTGCCAATAGGAATCTGGCGGGGCTTTAAAGCTTCTGGCACTTCGCGCTTTAGCGAAATGTGCAACAGGCCATTGTCCATGTCGGCACCTTTCACTTCAACATGATCGGCCAACTGGAAGCGGCGTTCAAAGCCGCGTGCGGCAATGCCCTGGTGCAGAACTTCACCTGCATTGGCCTGCTTGTCGGCCTTTTTGCCGGTTACCGTCAGGGTATTGCCCTTGGCTTCAATGTGCACATCATTGGGGCCAAAGCCTGCAATTGCCATGGTAATACGGTATTCATCCTCGGTTACCCGCTCAATGTTGTAAGGCGGATAGGAATTGGTCTCCACGCTTGCAGCTTCGTCCAAAAGACGGAACAGGCGGTCAAAACCAACAGATGAGCGATAGAGGGGGGTATAGTCAAACATGTCATATTCTCCTTGAAGCAATACAAACTTTTACGATGTGGACCCGGAATGGCATCCACAGAACTGAGATGGGTTTGGCATTTTCAGGTTTCAAGGGGGCCGTTCCTGAAAATGAACGCCAGATGAACGAGAGCTTCTGCTTTTGTTCAAGTTGGGTTGGCTAATGGCAGTGATCTGAAGATCGGTGGGTGGCATCGATCAGTAAAATTAGGAGCATATCATGCTTACCAAAACTCTTCTTGCTGCTGCCGCTGTCGCGTCAGTTGTGTCATTAGCCTCAACATCTGCCAAAGCCGATGTTGACATTAACTTTGGCGTTGGTCTGGGCGGATTTTATCCAGGCTATGGCTATAATAATGATTATTATCCTCGTCATCGGCGTTATCATGACTGGAATGATTATCACCCAGTCATCAATTATGGCATCAGCTGCGGTGCTGGCCGCAACGTGGTTCGCAATGCGGGTTTCCGCAATGTAAGCGCATATGACTGCAGCGCCCCTACCTATGGTTATAACGCGTGGCGCCATGGTGATTTGTACAAGGTGACGGTGAATTCACGCGGCCGGATAACGGCAGCGTATCCCGTCTATTGATGTTATCAACTGCAGCGGGGAAAATCCCCGCTGCCTTTTTGTTTTGCCAAAATCGTGCCGTTATTTTGCTCGAATTTGCGAGCATGAAAGATTACCTGATTTTAATGACAAGGTGGGCCAGATGATCAAAACAATTGCAGCTGCAGCGTGCGCGAGCCTGCTTGGATGCGTTATGTTGTCTCAACCTGCCGAAGCCAGGCGATTACATCATTGGTGGCAGCAACAACAGCAGTCTGAATTTCTGCCTTATGATTCCTATGACGACCCTTATTATAACGATCAGCAAGACGTCGACGTTGCCGCGCAATTCAACCAAGATCAATATGACCGTTACATGCGCGAGATGAAACACCCAAAGCGTAACCGTGCCGTGGATGCCTATTACGAGCCGCAGGTGGAACAGCCCGTTTACAAAAAAACCCCAGCCTACAAATTGAAAAAGCCGGTGGCGAAGGTGGCAACATCAAAGCCTGTGATGAAAGCCCCGGCTGTTGCTTCGGTAAAACCAGCGCCAGCCGACAAGCCGGTGCAAGTTGCCTCAATCGCCAATCGGTTGAATGATAAGGCGCAGCCCAAGAAAATCGATTGCAGCAAGGGTGCGTCCATTGTTTCAGGTTACGGCTTTTCAGAAGTGACATCCAAGACCTGCGCTGGCGACACGTTGACATTTGCGGCCAAGCGCAGTGGCAAAAACTTTGAGATTCAGGTGAATGCGGCGAGTGGTGAGTTAACCAACGTGAAAAGGCTCTGACCAGAACTTGCAGGCGAAACTTTCAGTGAAATAAGTTTTGAGAGGCCAGTGCTAAACCTCTCAAGCCGTCTAAAATTAAAGTTCTTTACTGACATTGAGTCCACATTCTAAACTGCCGCTGCTTGTCCTTCGAGTTATGAGCGGGTAAACCCCCCGCGGCTTACAGGACAGGTTCATGAAAATTCATCCCACGTTAGAAAATCCAGCGCCTGCGGGAGCCATGTGTCATGACGTGACCACGTCTGACAAAGTGCTTTTGCGTGCTGTAGTGGTGCGGCCAACCAAGGCGCAGGGAACACTGTTTATTCTCAATGGCCGTGCTGATTTCTCTGAGCGTTATTTTGAATTCATGAAAGAGTTGTTGGGGCGCGGGCTTGGCGTGGTGTCATTTGACTGGCGCGGGCAGGGCGGTTCGCAACGTTTGTTGCGTGATGAGTTGCGCGGTTTTGTGAGAAGCTTTGCTGATTTTGACAAGGATCTGGAAGCCATCATCGGGCTGGCCAAAAGGCTGGATATGCCGGAGCCCTATTATGCTTTTGCGCATTCAACCGGAGGGCAGATTCTGTTGCGGGCTTTACGCAACAAAAGTTGGTTCAAGCGCGCTGTGATTACGGCGCCGTTGATGGGATTTCACTATGGTCGCTGGCCGCTGCCTGTTGTGCATCTTCTCAACTTTGTTACCTGGCTGACGCGCACGCACTGGATGTATCTTCCAGGTTACGCGCGAGGGCCCATCAGACGGGAAGAGTTTCCTGACAATCCATTGACATCTGACCGGGGAAGATGGAACCGCGACGTGACCACTATCGAAAAATTTCCGGAAATCACTTTGGGCGGGCCAACATTTGGATGGTTGCGCGCCGCCCTGAAAAGTTTTGCTGATTTGCGGAAGTGGCCTAAGGGAAAAGGGCCTGCATGCCCGACCATGATTGTAATGGCAGGGCAAGACAAGGTTGTAAATAATGTGGCGTGCAGACGCTTTGTGGAGCGTGTGCCCGGATTTTCGGTGTTGACTATTGCCAATTCGCGCCACGAAATTCTGATGGAAAACAATACGATACGCGAGAAATTTCTGGCCGCATTTGACTCGTTCATGGAACTTGAAACAATTGCAAAGCGATAAATTGCTTCTGGATGTTGCACGTGCTAACTGCTGGCTATTCCTTCCACGCTTAATGAGAGTTGGCGCTTCATGAATTTGCGCAATATTGCGATTATTGCCCACGTAGACCACGGCAAAACCACATTGATTGACCGGTTGCTTTCGCAATCGGGGTCTTTCCGTGAAAACCAGAAAGTGGCCGAACGCGCCATGGATTCGAACGATCTTGAGCGCGAGCGCGGCATTACGATTTTGGCTAAAGTGACGTCGCTCAACTGGAAAGACACACGCATCAATATTGTCGACACGCCGGGACACGCCGATTTTGGCGGTGAGGTTGAGCGCATTCTCAACATGGTAGATGGTGCCGTGCTGCTTGTGGATGCCGCCGAAGGGCCAATGCCGCAAACCAAGTTTGTGTTGCAAAAGGCGCTGAAGCTGGGCTTGAAGCCGATTGTGCTGATCAACAAGATTGACCGGCCAGATGGCCGTCATGTTGAAGTTGTAAATGAAGTGTTTGACTTGTTTGCGGCTTTGGAAGCCACCGACGAGCAGCTGGATTTTCCGATCATTTATGGCTCTGCCAAGCAGGGCTGGATGAGCACCACGCCAGAAAAACAAGCCGATGACATGTCAGCCTTGTTTGATGTGATCGTTTCGCATTTCAAGCCACCGGTGATTGAGCCTGGACCGTTTCGTCTGTTGGTGACCACGATCGAAGCTAACCCGTTTTTGGGTCGCGTTTTGACAGGCCGCATTCGATCTGGCTCGGTTAAAACAAACCAGTCGGTGAAATCTCTTGCACGCGATGGCACGATTGTTGAAACTGGCCGTGTTTCCAAGGTTCTGTCATTCCGTGGGCTTGAGCGTATTCCGGTTGAAGAAGCTTTTGCGGGTGATATTGTTGCCATATCAGGTTTGGTGATCACAACTGTAGCTGACACAATTTGTGATCCTGCCGTGACAGAGCCTATTCAAGCCCAGCCGATTGATCCCCCCACTTTGACGATGACCTTCCGTATCAATGATGGGCCCTTGGCGGGCAAAGAAGGCGATAAGGTTCAAAGCCGCGTCATTCGCGACCGCTTGTTGCGCGAGGCTGAAGGCAATGTGGCTTTGAAAGTGTCAGCTTCTGAATCAGAAACCGATGCCTTTGAAGTTGCAGGCCGAGGTGAATTGCAATTGGGCATTCTGATTGAAACCATGCGCCGCGAAGGCTTTGAGCTTACGGTGGGCCGCCCCCGCGTTGTGTTCAAAATAGATGAAGCGTCAGGCGAAAAACTGGAGCCTATCGAAGAAGTTGTTGTGGATGTTGATGAAGAGTACACTGGCATCGTTGTGCAAAAGCTTTCCGAGCGCCGCGCTGAAATGCGCGATATGCGGCCCTCAGGCCAGGGCCGCCAACGCATTGTGTTTCATGCGCCAACACGCGGGTTGATTGGGTATCAAGGCGAATTGATGAGCGATACGCGCGGCACTGCCATCATGAACCGCCTGTTTCATGCCTATGCGCCTCATGTCGGAGACATTCCGAGCCGTCACACAGGGGCACTGCTGTCTAACTCTGACGGGGATGCCGTGGCCTATGCGATTTTCAATTTGCAAGACCGCGGGCCCATGTTTATCGAACATGGCACCAAGGTTTATGCAGGCATGATCATTGGCGAACATACGCGAGGTAATGATCTCGAACTGAATGTGATCAAGGGCAAGAAACTGACCAACGTTCGTGCATCTGGCAAGGACGAGGCTGTGGTCTTGACGCCGCCCATCAAAATGTCGCTTGAAAAAGCTCTCGCTTACGTGGGTGAAGATGAACTTGTGGAAATCACTCCCAAATCCATCCGCCTGCGCAAGATCTATCTTGATCCAAACGAGCGTAAGCGCATGAGCCGCAGCAAGGAAGCCGACGCAGTGGCGTGAATGGAAGTCACCACTCCCCGGAGTGGGAGAGGTGTGGCGCAGCAACAGAGGGACCTTGATTATTGCCCGTAGGGTCCAAGGCCACAGGGTGTTGTGGTTACGGCTTCACTGGCTTTGACAGTAGTGTTGCCTATCACTTGCAATATATCGTTTTCGCAATTGAAGTTCGAAGCGTTATCGGCTTTTTGCTGTGCCACACTATTGGCGTTTGGCATTTTGGTGTCGATGATGGCAGTGCGGCATGAGTCTTTGGTGCCCAGCTTTGTCACCACCAGCCAATTTTGTTTGCCGCCCGGTTCGCCGTTATCAGTGAACCAGCGCACAATGGTGGCCACGGGCTTTCCTTTCACCATCCGCCATTCTACTTTTTTGCCTATGCTGTTGAATGCGCCAAATGTTTGCGTTGCAGCACACTGGGTTTTGGCGTTGGGGCCAAAGCTGGCGGTGCCGCGTAAATCGCCTTCAGTGTAACGCACATCATAGCCTTTGATGCCTGTGCACAAAACGTCAAGCCCGCCGCCATCTTCGGTAAATTTTGAAAGGGTTTTGCATTTGGTGATGTCAAGATCAGAGTACAGGCTTGAAGCCGTTTCGGCGTGGGCGTTGCTGCTGATCAAAAGCAATAGGCCTAAACCAAGCAGCCTCAATTCACATCCTCACACGCCGTATACATAATACAGTATTGCACGCTTCAAGAATTGCAGGCCCAAAAGCAATATTACAGGTGAAATATCAAGCCCGCCCAAATTTGGCAAAATGCTGCGGATAGGGCCCAACACTGGTTCGGTGAGTTGCCGCAGCACATTATTGATTTGGCGCACATAAGGATTGCCAAAATTGATGATGTTGAAGGCGGCAAGCCAACTGATGATAACGGTTGCCAGCACAATATAAAAGTAGAGATCAATAATTTGGAAGAGTAGCCAGATAAACGGATTCATGATGTGCTTTCAGATTTCAGTTGGCCAGAATGTAATGCGATGGGTGCCCTTTCGCAAGCCATCAAACGGCAAAGGCTGCTAGCATCAGGCGCTTGGTGTATTCTTCGCGGGGGTGGTTCAACACTTCATCGGGGCTGCCTTGCTCGACGAGTTTGCCATCTTTCATCACGATGATGTGGTCGGCCAAGGCGCGCACCACCGCCAGATCATGGCTGATGAACAGGTAAGAGAGGCCGTAGGTGGATTGCAGGTGGCGCAAGAGATCGACAATTTGTTTTTGCACTTGGCGATCCAGTGCCGATGTGGGTTCATCCAGGACCAACACTTTGGGTTTCAGAACAATAGCGCGTGCAATCGCAATGCGTTGCCGTTGGCCGCCTGAAAATTCATGCGGGTAACGGTTGCGCAATGCAGGGTCAATTCCCACTTCCGCAAATGCTGCTATGGCGCGCTCATCACGCTGCGCCCGCGACAGTGAGGGATCATGCACCAACAAGCCTTCAGTGACGATTTCACCAGCGGTGAGACGCGGCGACAGTGAGCCGAATGGATCTTGAAACACCACTTGCAGCTGCTTTCGCAGGGGCCGCATGTCGGCGCGCGACAGTTTAGTGATGTCTTGGTCCAGCAGGCGCACATGGCCTGTGCTTGGCACCATGCGCAGCAGGGCTCGCGCCAATGTGGATTTACCTGAGCCTGATTCACCAACGATGCCAATCGTCTGGCCCTGCTTCAAAGTGACGGAGATATGATCTACCGCTTTGATGACCAGATTGGCCCCGCCCATGAAGCCGCCACCGATGTTGAACGTGACTTGCATATCGGTGCCCGCCAGCACTGCTTTTGCATTTGCAGCAGGTGGCAATTTGTGGCCCGTTGGCTCAGCTGCCAAAAGTGCCTTGGTGTATTCGTGTTTGGGGTTGGCAAATATGTCTTTGGTGTAGCCTTCTTCCACCACCTCACCTTTGCGCATGACGTAAACGCGCGATGCAATGCGCTTCACAATGCCCAGATCATGGGTAATGAAGATCATGCCCATGCCCAGGCGCTTTTGCAATTCGGCCAGCAGCTCCAACACTTCAGCCTGAATTGTCACATCCAGCGCTGTTGTGGGTTCATCAGCGATCAGCAGATCAGGCTTGTTGGCCAGTGCCATGGCGATCATCACGCGCTGGCGTTGGCCGCCTGAAAGCTCATGCGGATAAGAGCGCATGCGGCGCTCGGGGTCTTTAATTTTGACCAGCTTCAACATTTCAAGGGCACGCGCCTGGGCCGCCTTCGGGTCCAAACCCGAATGCTGGGCGATGGGTTCTATCAGCTGATTGCCAATGGTATAGAGGGGGTCAAGCGATGTCATCGGCTCCTGGAAGATCATGGAGATCTTGGAGCCGCGAAATTTATTCAATTCGGCTTTGGTCATGGTCAACAGGTTTTGACCTTGGTACAGCGCCTTGCCTGTGGCGCTGCCATTGCTGGCAAGAAGACCCATGGCGGCCATCATCGACTGGCTTTTGCCTGAGCCTGACTCGCCCACAATGGCAATGGTTTCGCCAGCGGCCACTGTGAAATTTGCACCCTTGACGGCTTCAACAACGCCATCAACTGTTTTGAACGTGACACTTATATTTTCGACTGAGAGCAGCGGATTTTTCATGTCACCTGTCCTTCGGGTCCAGCGCATCACGCAAGCCATCACCGATAAAATTGAGCGCGAACAGCGTGGAGGTGAGAAACAGGGACGGGAACAGAAGCAGCCAATTGGCATAGGGAATGTTGCGTGCACCTTGCGAGATGAGAACACCCCAGCTGGACATGGGTTCCTGCACACCAAGGCCTAGGTAAGACAGAAAGCTTTCTAGGATAATGACTTGTGGCACCAGTAACGTCATATAGATGACCACTGGCCCCAAGAGATTTGGCACCACATGGCGCAGCAGAATGCCGCCACTTTTCACACCGAGGGCTTCTGCAGCCTGCACATATTCCTGCCGCCTGATGGAGAGTGCCTGACCGCGCACAATGCGCGCCATATCCAACCACATCACGCAACCCACGGCAAAAAACATGAGCAGAAAGTTTCGACCGAAAAACACCACGAGCATGATCACAAAAAATGTAAACGGCAGGGCATACAGAATATCGACCACGCGCATCATCACTTCATCAGTTTTGCCGCCGATGAGACCAGATGTTGCGCCGTAAAGAACACCTATAAAAACAGCAACCAATCCGGCGAGCAGGCCAATGGCCAATGACACGCGCCCTGCTATGAGTGTGCGGGTGAGAAGATCGCGCCCCGAAATATCGGTGCCGAAATAGAAGTATTCTTTTTTCACTGTGGTGCTGACAATCAGTTTCAGGCCATCTGCTGATTTCTGGGTGACGGTCGCACCTTCAAAAGAATCTGACCGGTCAATATAACGGGTCACGCGCTCGTCGATCGGTTTGGGCGATGTGAGGGTGACGAAGATCTTTCCGTCTTTTTCCTCAAACCCGCCATATTCCACCCGCGCGGCTTTTACGGCGTCTTTAAGAGCCTCCTCAATCTTGTCAGCCTTCGGGTAGGCCTCGAAACTGGGAGGAACACGGTTGTAATTTTCAAAAATCGTATCAAAATTATGTGGCGCAAACCAGGGGCCCGCAATACAGATGAGCGCCATGAAGATCAGATAATAGCTGCTCCACATTGCGGCCCTGTTGTTTTTCAGGCGCAACCACGCATCAGCCCATAGCGAGCGGCCTTTGGTAGGTGCCTCAGTCATACCGCACCCGAGGATCAAGTACTGCATAAAGCAGATCGACGATCAGATTGAACACGATGGTGAACACGGCGATGACCACCACGGTTCCCATCACCAATGTGTAGTCACGGTTCAGTGCTGCATCGACGAAGTAGCGGCCAATTCCTGGAATGGCAAAGATGGTTTCAACAATGATAGAGCCCGTGACCAAGGCTGCAGCAGCGGGGCCTGCATATGAAACAATGGGCAGAAGTGCGCTGCGCAGCGCATGGCGCACGATGATCGAAAAATCGGACAGGCCCATGGCGCGCGCGGTTCTGATGTGGTGGGCGCGCAGTGATTCAATCATGGCGCCCCGCATCAGTCTTGCGACGATGGCAAGCTGCGGCAACATGAGAACAATCACTGGCCCCACCATCACTTTCCAGCCGCCGCCCGTCCACCCGCCGACCGGGAACCATTTGAGGCCCAGTGCGAAAATCAATTGAAAGAGGGGCGCTATCACGAACGTGGGAATGGTACTCCCCGCCGTGGCGGTGGCAACAACGGCATAATCAGCGGAGCGGTTCTGATTGAGGGCCGCAATGATGCCCAGAATTCCACCAAACACCAGAGCGCAAGTGAGAGCGACAAGACCCAGCAAAATTGAAACCTTCAAGCCATTGCTGAGAATTTCAGCCACGGTAAAATCCGGCAGATTGTAGCTGGGGCCAAAATCGCCATGCAGCAGGTTCCACACGTAATCAGTGAATTGATTCCAGATGGGTTGATCCAAACGATAGAGCTTCTCAAGATTGGCCTTGATGATGGGGTTCAAACCCTTCTCCTGATTAAAGGGGCCACCGGGTGCAATACGCATCAACAGAAAAGACAACGCTAAAATGATGAAAAGCGTGGGAATGGCTGTGAGAAAGCGCTGCAAAACATAGCGCAGCATGAGGGGGGTTACCTTTTGGCTTGAAATGGGTGGAACGAAAGTAACCCCTCCCCCCTGCAGGGAAGCTGCCCGCGAGGCGGAGGGGCTCTTTGTTTGGTACTATTCCTTGCTCATCCAACGCGTGGGGTGGCTGTCCATCACGTTCATATTCCAGCCCTTCACTTTGGGGGAGATGATATTGTGAGAGCTGTAATAGAGCAGGGGAACGACGCACGCATCGCGCGTCACACCAATGGCCTCGGCATCGCTCAAGTCTTTCATGCGGGCAGTCGGGTCGGCCTCCGCTGCCGCTTTGGCGAGCAACGCATCATAATCCTTGTTGGAATACTCTGCGTAGTTATTGCCAGTTCCGGTTTTGCACAGGGCCAAGAAGTTTTCAGGATCTTTGTAATCGGCAATCCAGGCGGCGCGCGCAATATCGAAATCTCCATGCTGCTCCAACAGACCATAGTGGGTCTTGGTGTCGGTGTTGAGCAACGTGACTTCAATGCCAAGTGGCTTTAATTGTGATTGAATGGCAATGGCCACGTTCTTGTGATTTTCAGAAGTATTGAAGCGGATTTCCATCTTCAACGGTTTTTCAGGCGTATACCCCAACTCCGTCAACACCTTTTTGGCAGCATCTTCACGGTCGAGTTGCGACATGCCGGCATATTCAAGCTTGGGACCTTCGTAACCTGCAACGCCCGGCGGCACAAAACTGTAAGAGGGGATCATGGAATTGCCCCAGACTTTTTCAGCGAGGTAATCACGGTCCACCGCCATGGAAATCGCTTGGCGAAGTTTTACATTGTCCCAGGGTTTCTTGGTGGTTTTGAAGGCGTAGTAATAGGTGCCCAGATAGGGGCCGATTTTAATTTGATCACCAAATTTGGCGCGCAAGTCGGCCAGCTGCTCGGTTGGCAAATCGCCATACATATCAAGCTCACCTGCTTCAAAGCGCTTCATGGCAGCACTGCGATCTTCATTCGGGATATAGTTGACAGCATCAATTTTCACATTGGCGGCATCAAAAAACTGGGCGTTTTTGACGAGCTTGATGTGATCATTGGGCACGAACTCGGCCAGAATATAAGCGCCGTTGGATATCATTTTGCCGGGTTTGGTGAAATCCTTCGGATTGGCTTCAACATTGGCCTTGCTCACGGCATAGGTTGCCTGGTGGGTGAGCATTTCCAAGAAATAAGGTGTGGGGGCTCTCAACTGAACTTCAAAGGTCAGATTGTCGATGGCTTTGACGCCCAGTTCCTCAGGCTTCATTTTCTTGGCGGTGATGTCTTCGGCATTTACCACGGGAGCCAGCATATAGGCATATTCAGATGCTGTTTCAGAATTGACCACGCGCTGCCAGGAGAATACAAAATCTTGTGCAGTTACAGGCGAGCCATCAGACCATTTGCCATCGGCGCGCAATTTGAATGTGTAGGTCTTGCCATCAGGGGACATGACATAACTTTCGGCGGCGCCGGGAATAACCTTGGCATCAATATCCTGCGCCATGAGGCCCGTGAACAGATCGCGCAGAATATCAGCTTCATAGGTGGTTGAGGTTTTGTGCGGATCCAGAGATTCAGGATCAGCCGCACTGCCGCGCTGCAAAACAACTTCGGCAAAGGCCGCCGTTGACATCAAGGCGCAGATGGCGGCTCCAGCTAGAAATTTTTTCATGGTTGCTTGAAACATGTGTTTACTCCCTTGGTTTTTAGTTGGGAGGGAGCCTAGCACATGGACATATTGAGTCTAGTGAGGGAGCGCTTCTCTCAATATTTAGAAACCGCCACCCGCCGCAGGATGGCACCGGGGATATTGGCAAAATCGTCAGTCCATTTTTCAACCCCATCTTGGGCAAGGAGCAGCGCCGTGTTTCCGCCCGCATCAAGCTTTGCCAAGGATTCAGTATTTTTGGTGATCACGATAGCGATGGAGTGCATGGCGCTGACATCATTTTTGGTGGGTGGCACAAAATCAATGATGCGACCTTGCAAGTTCTTATCAATGGCAGTCATGTTGGCTGCCACTACAGGGGCCAAATCCATGTAACGGTTGGTCACATGAATGACCAGCATGCCATCATCCTTGATGCGGCTCGTGTAAAGCTGCATGGCCTCGGTCGTAATTAAGTGTACCGGAATTGAGTCTGAAGAGAATGCATCAACCAGCAGGTAATCTGCTTTTTGAGCGACCTCGTTTTGCAAGGTAATGCGGGCATCCCCCTCAATCATTTTCATGCTTGGGGCACAGGCTGAAAGAAAGGTGAATTGGTTTGGGTCTTGTGCGACACGGATCACGTCGCGGTCAATTTCATAATAAGCCCAGTCTTCACCGGGCTTTGAATAGCATGCCAACGAACCTGTGCCCAAACCCACGACCCGGTAAACGCCATTTGCGTTCAGGCCAGCAAGACGTTCCTGTGTTGCAAGCAAGGCCCGCGCCATGCCGCCTTGGGGGCTGTAATATGTCAGAGGATGCGGCTTTTCTTTATAGTCGGGTGCAAGTTCGCTCAGGCGCTGCGCGCCGTGCATGGTGGTGCCGTGGGTGAGCAGGCGGAAGGGGCCCTCGGCACCGTTATCTGAGACTGTCAGCACCCCAAAATAACTGCGCAAAGCAACACGTTCGTTGGGCTGGCCTGTAAAGTTGACAAATGCGGTCATCAAAATTGCAAGAATGGCAAGGCCCATGCGTTTGGCGCGCAACAGGATGAAAGCGCACATGCCGAAGAAGGCAATTTCCAACGTGCGAACGGTGAACAGCAAGTGGGTTCCCCCCTCTTTTGCCGCAAATGCCGTGAGCACCACGAGGCCCGCAAAAATGGCAAGTGGCAAAAGGGGATTGCGCAGCGTGGCGCGCAATTTATCGTCCGTCAGCATGTCACGCGAAGCCGCAATGCCGATGATGAGCAGAAGCGGATATTCCAGCACTTTCGTGAACACCAAAGGGGCAAGGAGCGAAACGAACAAGCCGCCCAATACGCCACCCAGAGACATGAGCATGTAAAATTCAGTCAGGTGGCTGGCATCGGGCCTGCTTTCGTAAAGCTGACGATGGCAAATGATGGCGGTTGAAAAAAACGAAAGAGCACCGATGATCATGACCGGCACTGCAAGATTGAGCGGCAGAGCGAACTGCACAATGAATGCAATGGGCAGGGACACCAGCTGCACGATGCGGGCAAGCCAGAGAGGGACCAAAGATTTTTCACGAAACACCAACACAAATGTGAGCAGGAACAACACGAGAGGTGGCAGCCACAAGAAAGGGGCCGAAGCAATGTCGGTGGTGATGTGGTTGGTCCACGCCACCAGAAGTGCTGATGGCACGAAGGACATGAAAATCCACCACGCGCGGTCTTTTGCGGTGACGTGGCTTGGTGTTTCAGCAATGGAAACGATTTTGGCGGGAGCCAGATTTGTCATCATCTTCAATCCGCACATCGCAATGCAGGCAGCCAGCACGCCAAAGCCAACGCTCCAGATCATGGCTTGAGAGTGAAGGCCGAGCAGAGGCTCAACCACAAAGGGATAGGCAATTAACGAACTCAAACTGCCAATATTGCTGGCGCTGTAGAGAAAATAGGGGTTGCCCGCATCTTCATGGGTGGTGCGAGCAAACCAGCTTTGCAACAGGGGTGCCGTTGCTGACAAAAAGAAAAACGGATAACCAATGGATTCTGCCATCAAGCCGATGAGCCACAGGCCAGCGGTTGCTCCACCCGATGGCACGGCAGATGGCGGCAGATTGACGGGAAGGAAAAACCATGCGGCGGCCATTAAAACCAGATGCAGCAGAACGGCATTGGCGGGGGCCAAATATTTTTTTAGGAGGTGGGCATAGCAATAACCGCCCAGCAACACCGCCTGGAAAAAACACATGGCAATCGCCCACACAGCAGGTGTGCCGCCCAACAATGGCAACGCCATGCGCGCAAACATGGGCTGCACCAGAAACAGCAGACTGGCGCTGAGCAGCATAGTGAACACATAGGCCGGAACAAGTGTCGAGGTGTTTTGTCGGGCGGAAAGTTCCACGGTCATGCGCAGCCTCATCTGTTTACAAGAATCAATTCAGTTTGTTTAACGCAAGGTTTGCAATGAAACGTTAATGGACGTTAATAGATTGGCAAAGTGCAGGACCTTTGCCCTTGCATTGTCATGCGGTACAAAATAAAAAACCGCATGGCTGATACAGGCATACAGGTGATCGCGCGCGCGGCGGCCATTCTTCGTTTTTGCAAGCAGAGCAACAAGGGGTTGAGTTTGCGCAACATTGCAGAGCATGTCGATCTGCCGCGCTCCAGCGTGCAGCGCATTGTTGCAGCCTTGGTGGTGGAAGGTTTTTTACAAAGTGCGGGAACCGCCCGCACGATCAGGCTGGGCCCGCAAATTTATGCATTGGCCGAGGATGTGCAGGGGGGTATTTTGGAAATTGCCCACCCGTTTCTCAAGGACCTGTCGCAAAAGACGGGCGAAACAGTGGATCTCTCGGTTTTCAAACGCGACCACATGTTGTTTATTGATCAGGTTTCAGGCTCGCAGCGGCTGCGTGCGATGTCTGCTGTGGGCGACCGGTTTCCGATGTTAAGTGCGGCCAATGGCAAAGCGGCTTTGGCACTTTTGACTGCAGCAGAGGTGGATAACGTTTTGGACCTGTTACAAATGGAAAGTGCTGTTAAAAACCGCACTCGGATTTCAGCAGAACTGCAGCGCATCAAAATTTCTCACATTGCAATTGATGAGCAAGAACACTCAGCTGGTATCTGTGCGCTGGGAACAGCGCTTAAAACATTGTCAGGGGCCATCTATGCGATTTCAATCCCCATGCCTGCCGTGCGGTTTGCAGAAAAGAAACACATGTTTCAGAAATTGCTGTTGGACACACGCGACCAACTGATTGATGCCCTTAAGACATAGGAATTTTGATTTTGACAAACCCTTGCATCATTTGCGTTGCGATTACGGGTTCACTGCCCACCAAACAGAATAATGCCGCTGTGCCGATTACAATTGCAGAGCAAATCGAATCGACACACGAGGCGTTTGAAGCGGGTGCCGCGATTGTGCATTGTCATGTGCGCGATGATGAGGGGAAGCCTACGTCAGATCCGGAGCGGTTTGCGCGTCTCAAGGAGGGGGTGGAGACGCATTGCCCGGGCATGATTGTGCAACTTTCAACTGGTGGTCGCTCTGGTGCTGGCCAGGCACGGGGAGGAATGTTACCGCTCCGGCCGGACATGGCATCGCTTTCGGTCGGCTCCAATAATTTTCCCGCACGGGTTTATGAAAATCCGCCCGATCTGGTGGATTGGTTGGCGTCTGAAATGCTCAAGTTTGACATCAAACCTGAAATAGAGGCCTTTGATTTGTCGCATATTGTGCAGGCTGCCACCATGGCGTCGGATGGACGATTGAAATCACCGCTTTACGTGCAGTTTGTCATGGGTGTGAAAAACGCCATGCCTGCTGATGAAAGGATTTTTGATTTTTATATTGAAACCCTAAAGCGGCTTTCGCCTGATGCGCAATGGTGTGCGGCGGGAATTGGTCCTTCACAGTTGACTATCAATGAATGGGCCATCGCCAAAGGTGGGCATACGCGCGCCGGTATGGAAGACAATGTTAGGCTTGATAAAAACACCTTGGTACCCTCCAATGCGGCCTTGATTAAACGTGCAGTTGAGATTTGCCATAAACACAATCGACCTGTGGCCACTTGGCAGCAGGCGCGCAATATTCTAGGGCTGCGGAACGTTTGAGGGAGACGCAATGAAAAAGATATATGCAAATGCAGGCAAAGCGCTGGAAGGTGTTATGTTTGATGGCATGCTGATTGCCGCTGGTGGTTTTGGCCTATGCGGCATTCCCGAATTGTTGATTGCTGCCATTAAAGACGCAGGAACGCAGAACTTGACGGTCGCTTCCAACAATTGCGGCGTTGATGGATTTGGCTTGGGGATTTTGCTTGAGTCAAAACAAATCAAGAAAATGATGTCGTCTTATGTGGGTGAAAATGCCGAGTTCATGCGGCAGTATTTGGCGGGTGAATTGCACCTTGAATTCAATCCGCAGGGAACCTTGGCAGAGCGCATGCGGGCAGGCGGTGCTGGCATTCCTGGATTTTACACCAAGACAGGTGTAGGCACGGTGATTGCCGATGGCAAGGAACACAAGGACTTCAACGGCCAGACCTATATTTTGGAGCGGGGTATTTTTGCTGATCTTTCGATTGTGAAAGCGTGGAAGGCTGATCCTTCTGGCAATCTGGTGTTTCGCAAAACGGCACGGAATTTCAATCCACCCGCGGCGCAGTGCGGGAAAATTTGCGTGGCGGAAGTTGAGGAGATCGTGCCACTGGGCTCGCTTGATCCTGATACCATTCATGTACCGGGAATTTATGTTCACAGAATAATTCAAGGCAAACACGAGAAGCGCATTGAACAGCGCACAACACGCAAGAGGGTGGCATAGTTATGGCTTGGGATAGAAACCAAATGGCCGCGCGCGCAGCGCTTGAATTGCAAGATGGCTGGTATGTGAACCTTGGAATCGGCATTCCTACATTGGTGGCGAATTATATTCCCGCAGGTGTAGAAGTTACGTTGCAGTCAGAAAACGGCATGTTGGGCATGGGGCCTTTTCCGTTTGAAGGGGAAGAAGATGCTGATCTGATAAACGCCGGAAAGCAGACGATTACGGAGTTGCCACAAACTGCATTTTTTGATTCAGCGCAAAGCTTTGCGATGATCCGGGGCGGCAAGATCAACATGGCGATTTTAGGAGCCATGGAGGTTGCGGAAAATGGCGATCTTGCCAATTGGATGATCCCCGGCAAACTGGTCAAAGGCATGGGTGGGGCCATGGATTTGGTGGCCGGTGTTGGCCGCGTGGTGGTGGTAATGGACCATACGAACAAGGCAGGCGAGAGCAAGGTTTTGAAGTCCTGCACTCTACCGCTCACGGGCAAAGCGGTGGTCAACCGCATCATCAGCAATCTGGGGGTGCTTGATGTTGTGCAAGGGGGCTTGAAAATCGTTGAATGCGCTGAAGGGGTATCGGTGGCGGAGATCAAGGCTGCAACAGAAGGAACAATTGTAGCGTAGAGACACGTTTTAAAAAACCTGCCACGCATATTTCGGCGGGCAGGTTTTGAAGTTTAAGTGTCACGGAACGATGTGAGGGAAACCCCACGTAGTTCAACGCCAACATTATGATCACGTCGAATGATGCTGTCGTCATCCAAATGGATGAGGCGCGTTTAACCAGTTTTTGCAATTCGCACGGGGAATTTTGATCTTTGCCCTATTCGGCTCTGTTTTGGAATGAAGGCGAGGGAGACCGGGGGCGATTTCCCCTCGCCTTCATGCCATGTCTCTCCTTGTGCAGCAGGGGAGACGGGAGAACTTTTAAGGGCGCAGTAGATGAAGCTTTGCGTCGAGCTGTCGAATTCGAAGCGATAGATTATGCCTTTAAATTCACTGTAGCCTCGCATCTGATTTCATCCTGCACGTTGCTCCCTTAATGCCACAGTGCAACAAACCAAAAGCCCTGTCGTCATCCAGATGGATGAGTGGATTTTACCAGATTGAAATTTCAACTTGGCTCAAGCGGCCACCCACTCTGAGAGGTGAAATGTTTAGCGCCAAACCTGTTTTGTCATCTGTCTCGACAGCAACTCCGCATACTGTTGCAGGCCCTTCAGCCGGGCGCATGCGTTCCACTGGAAGTTTGCGCAAAAAACGTTGCAACGGTTCGGCCTTATCCATACCGATGATTGAATCATAGTCGCCACACATGCCAGCATCGGTCATGTAGGCTGTGCCATGCGGCAGGATTTGATGATCGGCGGTTGGCGTGTGCGTGTGTGTGCCCACAACAAGGCTAGCCCGGCCATCACAAAAGTGACCCATGGCCATTTTTTCAGAACTCACTTCGGCATGCATATCGATCAGTATCGCATCGCAGTCGCGGCCCAATTTGCATTGTTCCAGCTCACGGTTCACTGCAGGAAAAGGATCATCCAAGACGGGATCAATCATCACACGACCCATGGCATTGATCACCAGCACGCGGCCGCCTTTTGTCGTTTCAACCAGGGCGGTGCCCCTTCCTGGGCAGCCTTGCGGCCAGTTCAGGGGGCGGATCATTTGGCTTTCACGTTCAATAAAAACGAGCGCTTCTTTTTGGTCAAACGAATGGTTGCCTAAGGTTACAACATCGGCACCTGCTTCGCGCAGTCTTGAATAAATATCTTCGGTGATGCCAAACCCATGGGCAGCGTTTTCCCCGTTGACCACGACGAGATCCGGCTTGTAGCGTTCTTTCATAAGAGGCAGTTGGTGATAAACTGCCTCCCGCCCGGCTTTTCCCACCACATCACCTAAAAATATCAAGCGCAAAAAAATCTCCCTTAAATAGAGATTTGTCATGAGCGGAGAACAAGCGGCTGTCAAATCAAACGGCTTTGTGTGTTTCTTTCAGGTGCGACAGATCACCACCCGGCATGCCACATTTCATCACATTCCTGCCCAGCAATCGTTTCATTCCGGTGAGAAATTGACAACGCACCGCTTTACCGGGGTGCATCATGGAGTGTGCCAGACAGTATGTGTGGACGGAAGCGCGCTCAAATTTCGAACTGTTATAACAGGAGACGACACATGAAATCCGTTCTTATTGCAGCTACTGCATTTTTGACCTTTGCCGCAGCCCCCGCTTTTGCCGATTGTGCGGGCGACATTACCAAGATTGAAGAAGCGATGAAGACCACCAAGCTGGATGAAGCTGGCATGAAAACCGCAACCGATACCATGACCAAGGCCAAGGCTGCATCTGAAGCCAAAGACGACTCCGCCTGCACCACGGCCACGGGTGATTTGATGAAGATGTTGGGAATGACCGGCTAAGCTTTAAATCTGATTACTTCAGATTCAGTTATCACATAATCTAGCGGTTGATCATGGGCCCCTATGGGCACGTGATCAACTTCTTGCGCAGAATAGCTCACCCCAATTGCAATTACAGGTTTGATGGCGCGTAGTTTCTCCAGTGTGCGATCGTAAAACCCGCCGCCATACCCCAAGCGATGGCCTTTGCGATCAAACGCCAGCAAGGGGATGATCAACACGTCAGGCTGCACAATAGGTGAATCTTCAGGTGGTCGCGGAATTCCCCATAGCCCTGCGATAGTAGGCTCTCCCGGAAGCCACCGCCTGAACTCTAGTGGAGCTCCTTTTGCCAAAACAACAGGCAGGCTCGTGGTCCAACCTTCTCCCGCCAGCTTGCCGAGAAGTGGCCTGGTGTCGATCTCAAATTGATAAGGGAAAAAAGCGGAGATGATTTTTTGATCCAGATGAGGTTGCACCGGAAATGAGTGCGAAGCCAGGCTCAAAGGCGCCGTTTCAAAATGTGCTGCATGTGCGACTTCACGAATCGCCATGGCATTTGTTCGCGCTCGTTTTTTAAGTTCGATCAAAGTGTCTGTCATCTGCTGCACATAACAGATGATTGGCAAAAGAAAAGTGGCGTGCCGCCGAAGCCGTGGGAACTGACGATCCCTGGTCCCTACTTACGTAGGTGGGGGCCGTGTGAACCAGACCACGGTCCAGCTCAGGGACAGCTCCCTAAGAAATCGATTATAGGCCCTGGGAAAAATGGTTCCTACACCTGCCCAGCAGCAACGCCACTCATGTATGTAGGGAGGAATAGCAGAGATGTCTAGGTGGCGGCATGTCCGCGGAAATTCTTGGATTGCTAAACATGCGGGGGCGAGTTCCAAACTATCAGATGCCCTCAGATGTCTGGATTAGCCTTTTCCAGATCCTTGATGGCTTGGATGACTGATGCCATGTGCGGATTGATGGAGAGTGTTTCCTTCAGCACTTTCAAAGCCTCAATGTTTTTGCCTTGAGCCCGTAATATCATTGCTTTGCCGGCAAGCGCACCAAAATGGCGAGGCTCCAGATCAAGAACCTTTTGAATATCAATAAGGGAGGCATCGTAGCGGCCTTCCATGTAGTAAAGTGTTGCGCGCTTGTTCCAGGCCTCGGCATAAGTGGGATAAGTTTCCACAAGCTGGATCAAGGTTTTTTCCGCAGCATCCTGTTCATTTGCATTCATTGCGGCCACCGCTTGGCGCAGGAGAAGTTCGGCGGTGGGGCTGTCGTTTCGGGCCCAAATGGCCCAAATATCACTGATAATCTTTTCAGGATTGGCGGTTGCGGATGTCTGGTGCAAGCTGCCAAACAGCTGATCCAGTTGCTGTTCGCGCATTTTGCTGGCGTCTTCGGCAGCGGCTGGCAACAGCAGAGCAGTCATAAGGGCAAGAGACACTAAAATACGCATCATCACACGCTATCAGGGAATATGATCCAGTAAAGAAAATACCGCGCAGGAATAGTTCCAGCGCGGCTCAATTTTCCGTGATCACAGGAATTAGCCCTGACGGGCCTTAAAACGAGGATTGGTTTTGTTGATGATATAAACGCGACCTTTGCGACGAATAAGCTTGTTGTCGCGGTGGCGTTTCATCAACGCTTTCAGTGAATTACGGACTTTCATAAGATACACCTAATGGGAACAGTAAGTTGCCCCTTGATTTGTGGCCGGACCATAGTCATGGCATATTGTGATGTCAACCACCGGAAATGCCGTGAATTTAACATGTTAACCACCGAAGATTTAATCACCCTTGCTGTGCTGATTGCGGCTGGCGCACTTGTGGCTTGGATGGCTTGGCTGGAAAAACATCCTCGAAAGTCGCTCACCCCCCGGCTTTTGCCGACGACGCTGATTATGCTGGTGGCCGGACTTGTGGGGCTTTTAGCACTGTTTCATCTGGTGGATTTGTTCAAGCCAATTGTTGGGCATTGAGACTATTGTTTATTTGCTTATGACCTTAGACGCTTTTTCCGCCCGGTCCTATCGTGGCAATCCTGATCATGTTTGTGGTTCCCGGTGCCCCGATGGGCACACCTGCTGTAATGATGATTTTTTCGCCGGGTTTTGCAAATTCTTCCCTGAATGCAATCTCTCCAGCTTGGCTCATCATGTCGTCAAGACTTTTGGCATTCGCCACCAGAACGGGATGTGAGCCCCAGGTGAGTGTTAAGCGACGTGCGGTTTCAATAACCGGTGTCAGCGCCAAAATCGGCATGCTGGGGCGTTGACGGGCGAGCCTTGAACCGGTGGAGCCTGATCCTGTGTAACACACGATGGCTGGTACCAGCAGAGTTTCCGCAATTGACCTTGCGGCCGACGCAATCGCATCAGCGGCTGTCGATTCTGTTTCATTGCGCTGGGCGTGAATAATTCCGTTGTAATAGATATCGCCCTCTGCGGACTGGGCAACCCTGTCCATGGTTTGAACTGCTTTTTCAGGCCAATTGCCTGACGCACTTTCGGCAGACAGCATTACTGCATCAGCACCTTCATATACAGCTGTGGCCACGTCGGAAACCTCAGCACGCGTGGGCACAGGTTCGGTGATCATGGACTCCAGCATTTGTGTTGCCACAACAACGGGTTTGCCAAAACGGCGAGCAGACCGCGTGATATGTTTTTGGCGGGCGGGCACAGTTTCAAGGGGAAGCTCCACGCCCAAATCGCCACGCGCCACCATGATGCCATCAGAGATTTTCAATATTTCATCAAGCACGGGCAGTGCCGACGGTTTTTCAATCTTTGCCATTACGCCAGCGCGGCCTTTAACCAGCTTTTGAGCCTCTGCCACATCTTCTGCCCGTTGAACGAATGAAAGTGCGATCCAATCAACACCAAGTGAAGACGCAGCTTCAAGATCAGCACGGTCCTTTTCCGTCAGTGCTGGAATGGGCAGAAGCGTGTCTGGGAGATTTACACCTTTGCGGTTTGACAAAACGCCGCCGTAGATAACTTTGGTGTCGAGTCGCGTTGGTGCGGCTTCGGTAATTTCAACACGCAAACGGCCATCATTCAAAAGCAGGTTATCGCCTTTTTTCGCACCTGCAAAAATTTCGGGATGCGGAAGAAAAACCCGTGTTGCATCGCCAGGCTCTGGATTGGTGTCGAATACAAACTGGTCACCAGCGACGATTTTCACTTCCTTTTCAACAAAAGTTCCAATGCGGATTTTAGGACCTTGTAAATCGGCCAAGATTCCGATCGGGCGGTTGAGTTTGTGTTCAATTGCACGGATATGACCATGCAATGTTTTTAGCAAACTGTGGTCCGTATGGCTCATGTTGATGCGAAACACGTCCACACCGGCGATGAACAGCTTCTCGATCATCTCGAGGCTTGAAGATGCCGGGCCAAGCGTGGCCAGGATTTTGACTTTCCGTTTTCTGCGCAAAATAATGCCCTATAAATTTATTGGCTTGGTGTGGTTTTATCGCCGGACAGCGACACAGTCCAATCCGCTTCGTCACCCGTGTCGACTTCAAAGAAACCTTGTTTCTGAGCATTGCGATCGGCGCAATTGTCTATGCCGCGGATCGTGAATAATTTCTCTCTGATACAAACTTGTGACTTGCCGCCCCACGAGCCACCTTTTTCCTTATCCACCGCATAAACATAATAATAACGTGCGATCAAAGCACCTTTAAGCAAGGTGAGACATTTTTGTGGCTCCGCTGTCCACCAGCCTTCACTGGCCCAACCCTCTTTGTCTTTATAGCCGATGGCAACTCCCACCTTGCTTGCAGTATTGTTACAAAGTTTCAGATCTGCCTTGGCTGGCGACACACCAAGTGCCAACAAAACTGTTGCTCCAAGTCCAATCCAGTCTTTACGATTCATGCGCTCGCCTCCAGAATCCGTTCGAATCAATCATGTGTTCGCTTTCACTCACTCTGCCGTCTATCATGAAAATTATTCCCCGCAAGTTGCGCAGAAACTAGGGCATTATCTGGGCGTGTACAAGTGTTGAGGACTGTGGATGACGGAACTTCTGCCATTGGCGATTGCCATTTCAGCGCCTATGTAAGGCCCATGAAAATTGACGATGACATGAAAACGGAACTTGAAGCCGCAGCCTTTCGCAGGCTGGTTTTGCATTTGCGCGGGCGTGAAGATGTGCAGAATATTGATTTGATGAATTTGGCAGGATTTTGCCGGAATTGTCTGTCAAACTGGTTTGAAGATGCAGCGCGTGAAAAAGGCGTGGATGTGTCGCGCGATGACGCTCGGCAACTTGTTTACGGCATGCCTTATGATGAGTGGAAGGCCAAGCACCAATCCGGCCCTGCCCAAACCATTGCACCACCAAAACATTAATTCGGAGACGTCACGTGGCTGATAAAACAACACCGCATTTCGCGCATGGTCAACTCAAGGCTATTGTCGAGCGTATTGAACGCTTGGAAGAAGAAAAGAAAACCATCGCCGCAGATATCAAGGAAGTTTACGCAGAAGCCAAAGGTACTGGTTTTGATATCAAGATCTTGCGCAAGGTGGTTTCACTGCGCAAGAAAGAGCCCTCAGAGCGCCAGGAAGAAGAAGCAATGATCGATGTCTATCTGGCAGCACTCGGCATGGCGCCAAGTGTTGCCGAAGAAGCGGCTTGAGTTACTCAGTCACCAATCCAATCTGCTGGGTCACATTCAATTTTCCACTTGTCGGCGCATCAAGATTGCCTTTGCCTTCGCGGTTGACCACCAATAGATCGCCTTTGCCTTCAGCCGAGGTCTGTGTGCCGGAATAGACCCCTTCATCGCCCAGGCTTGCCGCTTTGGGCAAGGGGGCTTCGTCTGTGGTGCCGATCAAGGCCGGGGCACCGTCCCGGCGAATTGCTGCGTCTCCGTTGAGAAACAGCTGTGGCCACCAATTGATATCGCTGCCACCGGCAGATGCAAGAAGTGGTTTGATAAGAGGCGCATCATTGGTGGTTCCGCTGCGCAGTTCTGCGGCAAAATTACCTTTGGCTTTTTGGTTGGTTTGAGACGATGCCACAATGTCTTCGTCAGCCATGGCGCTGGCTTCAATGAGAGTTGATAGACCGTCAGCCACTGGTGATGGTTTGCCGCCACCTGAAAGATCAGGAGGAGAACCACTGGCAGCTGAAATGCGAACAAACTTCGGATCAGCTTGAATGTTTGCAGCCGCCATCAACAGAATTTCAGGCGGACGCAACCTTGGCCGAGGGATGGGATACCCATGTCGCACCTGAGGTTCAGCGGCCCCATTGTCAGCCATTTGTGGTTCTGGCGGAATGACGGCGCTTGCAGCCATTGCGCTCAATTTTATCTTTTGATCTTTTGGAACAGCAGGATCTGGCAACAATTCAGCGACCATACTGGGCTTTGCCACCGCAGCTTTAGCAGCAGCGGGAACGGATGCCGCATCCTCGCTCAAGGCTGCCATATCGCCCTCAGTGCTGGTGTAATCCGTTTCGGCAGCTGCTTCAGGCACTTCCTGTGCCTGCACTGCGGCTACTTGTTCGGCTTCAACTGCAGGAGTTGGTTTTTTCTTTCCAAAAAGTGCGGCAAGCAAACCACCACCGCTGCCGGTTTCAGTTGGCGTGGCTGAAGGCGTGTCATTGCCATTGTTCAGGCGCATCCGGCGACCTACGGTTTTTTTACCGTCGCGGAAAATTTGAGCCATTTGCGAATTGCTAATGCCGGGACCCCAATGGCGCACATGGCCAGAGTCGACATGCAAGAACCCGGTTGGACCACCAGACGAGCGATAATAGCCCACACCACCGACTTGCCGCACCAGCGCGCTGTTGCGAATTTTTACCGTTGGCACATCCGGAAAATAGAAATCAATGGCTTTGCCCACCATGTGCTGGCTGTTTTTTGCCACGTTGCGGCCAATACGCTTCAGCAAGGCATTGGTTCGCGGCGAACGATAACCGCACACGATATGGATCGGGCGGTTAGAGCCCAAATCCTCATGCAGCTCCCAGACCAGATCAATGCTGCGTGGATCAACCTTGATCACCTGGTTTTTACGCCAATCGCGCAGCAGATAATTGATTTGTTTCATGGCCGACGGCACATAGCGGCCGTTCTGCATGTAGGTTACCGAAAGACTTTCGCCCGTATGGATGTGATAAAGCTGGATGGTGCGGGTTTCGCCACCGGCAATGAGCGATGAGCCCAACAGGACCAAATCGGCAACAACAAGGCTTGCCACGACAGTCGAAGCCACCAACGCCTTTTTAAATCGAGATTGCAGTGACTGACGGTGTTTGACGTCCAAAAAACTCATTCCCATACTCATTACACACACCGGGCGGAAACCCGTCTCCCTACCAAGATTTCCGTTTAGTGCGGGTAAGAACTGTTGCCTTAGCCTTAAACGGGACATCAAACAAGATTGCGGCACCTATGAGGCAGCCATATCGTTAATTCAATGTGCCCGAATGTCATTAATGGTAGCTTAAATACATCAATTTTGATTCAAACTGCCTGAAATATTATCAGTTTGAACAATTTTATCAGGGTTGACTTGACCTTTGGCGCGGATTCCAAATGCAAGGGCCTTGGCCATGGCAGCATCGCGGCCATAAATATCGGAATAATACTGGATTTTACCGTCAGCTGCAGGCCAAGCTGTGAAATAAGTGAGATAAACCGGAACCTTTTGCGTCAGATTTACCGAATGGCTATCGCCCGTTTCAACATTGGCTGCTACTTTTGCTGCATCCCACCCTAGTAAAACTGACGCGAATTCCTGCGGGTTTTGCACCCGCACGCAGCCATGGCTGAAGGCGCGCATCGATTCTGCGAAAAGCTTGCGACTGGGCGTATCATGCATGTAGATATCGTGCGAATTTGGGAACAGAAATTTCAATTCACCCAAAGCATTGTCTGATCCTGGAGGTTGCTGAACACCAATCGTTGGCGTCTGGCCCATGGTCCACCAGTTGACGGACCGTGACGAAATTGGATTGCCATTTGAATCCACGATTTTAAAACCCTGCCTGTCCAGATAGCCTGGGTCTTTGCGGCTTTTGGGTCCGTATTCATTCACAATGATGGAGGCGGGAACGCCCCATGACGGGTTGAACACAACAGTTTCAATCTGGTCGTAGAAGGAATAGGTTTGCGTGAGGGGACGTCCGACAATGACGCGGCTTTGCCACACGGACTTTCCTGCCTCCATCACATTCACTTCGAAAGCGGGCTGGTTGACGAATACATAACGATTGCCCATCGATTTGGGCAACCACCGAAGTCTTTCCATATTGTAGATCAGACGTTGGCGTTCATCTTCGGTATGGTCAGTATTAAAAGATTTGACAGTTACATCATCAAGTTGACCTGTCGCCTTGATTGCATTGGCCAACTGAAACTTCTTCAAGCCTTCTGAAAGCGGCTTATCAAGCGTGTCCTCGTCGCTATTCACAGCATCATCTGCAGTGATCATGCCCAGGCCTGCCAACCGTGCGCGAACAGCGGGAATGCGCGCATCCGATTTTCCAACCTTAACGCGCGGACCGCTTGCAATCTCATCAATTACGGGCGCTGTTTTGTTTTCTTCAAGTTTGCTCAACGCATCCTTGAACATAGCGTATTCAGGTTTTGCGGGTGCCAAACCCGCCAGATAAGATTCGATAAACGGAGAATTGGCCAAAACACGCAAAGCCGCATCGGCGGCAACTGGACTGGTTTTGATATCATAGTAACGTGACAATCGGGCAGGATCAAACTGGCCGCCTGAAAGCTCGCGGGCATATTTCACTATTTTAACCGTCAGGCCCACATCAAATGCCGCAAGTTTCAGTGGATCATCTTGCAACACTTGATCGACGTTTTCAAAATTTGAGAGCACAGCAGGAAGATAACGCTCGGCAAGCAACCCCTCCTGGTTTGCGGTGCTCAAAATTTTCAGCGCAGCAATCGCACGGTCAGTAACGTGACCATCCCTGGTCCAGACAGGGTTAAAATTACTGGCACCATAGAAAGCCAACACGGCCTTGCGCTCAATATCGACCGCACGGATTGTTGTGGATTTATCGGCAAGGACAAGTCTGATGGCTTCGGTTGCCGCATTGTCGGTCTGGCGCTTGGCAAAGGCAGGATCAAAAACCGGAATGACCAGAGGCGGTTGATACACAACAGTGCCTATGCCCAGACCAGGCAGCGGCTCTGGCTCTGCATATTCAACCTTTGGCGGTTTTCGCTTTTTTGGAACCTGTCCGTAAAAGCTTTCCACATTTTTAGTCTTGTCTTTATAGTCAATAATATTGCCGAAAACATCAAAGGCGGGGCGTCTGTTTCTTTGAGGCCTGATCACTTGGCCATCTTGCGTCACATAGATATCGGGTTGGCGGCTAGATTTTACACCAAACAGTGTTTCGAAAAAATTGCGGGGACGATAAGGTTTTGCCTGTTCGGCATCGGCGACACTGGCAAACAGCATCAGTGCAACAGAGCACGCGACTGATTTTAGCACCCAACGCGACATGCAATTTTCCCCAGTTTTGATTTAACTTCAGCTATACAACTGTCTATGGCAATTCAATGGTGAGAACAACATCCGCATAAAATTATAAATCAGCTGGCCGCTTCTTCCAATCCCAAATCCCGCATCTTGCGATAGAGGGTCGATCTTCCGATTCCCAATTTGCGTGCAACTTCAGACATCTGCCCACGATATCTGTGCATGGCAAGCTTGATCATATCGGCTTCCACTTCTTCCAAAGTTCGGATATGTCCACCTTCTGTGACGATTGAAACACCAATCGCATTGCCATCGCTCACCTGACCGTTGGCCGATTTTAGCTGAACCTGGTTGTTGCCATCTGGCCTGCGCAATGTGTGGGGTGCTGGTACGGGAGCTGGCGGAATTTTGATTTCAAATCCGTCCACCAATGCTGCAATTTGCGGAAAATCCTGAATGTCGAGCGTATCAGTTTCGCACAGAACGATGGCGCGAAAGATGGTATTTTCAATTTGACGCACGTTGCCCGGCCATGCGTAAAGTTGCAGCATGTCCAGCGCGTGCTTGGCAATGCCGTGCACCCTGCGGCCTTCTTCGGCCGACAGCTTGGTGATAAAATGACTGACCAGTGCGGGAATGTCTTCCTTGCGGTCCCGCAAAGGGGGAACCATGATTGGAAAAACATTGAGACGGTAATACAGGTCTTCGCGAAATTTTCCCGCCTTCACCATTTCAATCATGTTGCGATTGGTGGCTGACAGGAGGCGGATATTCACTTTTACGGATTTGCGCGAGCCGACCGGATCAATTTCGCCTTCCTGGATGGCACGCAGTAATTTCACCTGCATATCAAGTGGCAAGTCGGCCACTTCGTCCAAGAACAATGTACCACCATCAGCTTCTTGAAATTTGCCAAGATGTTTGCTGGTTGCTCCGGTGAAGGATCCTTTTTCGTGGCCGAACAAAATTGACTCAACCAGATTTTCGGGAATAGCACCGCAATTCACGGCGATGAAGGGGCGTCCCACGCGTTCACTTTCGCCTTGAATGGCGCGCGCAATCATTTCCTTGCCTACACCTGATTCGCCTTCAATGAGAATGGGGATGTTGGACTGAGCGCCGCGTTTACCCAGGCGTGTCACATGGGCCATTGCAGGTGAGCTTGCAACAAGATCGGCAAAACTCAGAGCGCCCGAAACTTTTTTGTTGAGGCGTTTAACTTCTTCCGTCAGCGCACTGACCTTCAAAAGATTTTGAATTGAAACACGCAGACGCTCGGGTGAGACGGGTTTTACCACGAAGTCATCGGCACCGGCGCGCATTGCCTTGATCACTGTTTCGATTGACCCTTGCGATGTTTGCACGATGACTTTGAGATCGCCGCGGATGGTTTGCAGCTTCTCCAGAAATTCCAAACCGTCCATGCCCGGCATCATCAGATCGAGGATTGCAAGTTCAATTGCAGCCCCCGACGGTGCGTTTAAAACTTCAAGCCCTTTAAAGCCATTTTCAGCTGTTATGGCTTCAAAACCAAAACGCTTGACCATCTCTTCCAGAATGCGGCGCTGGGCAGGTTCGTCTTCAACTATAAGTACGCGAGAGGTCATGCGCTCAAATTCACTCACCAATGTTCCGGGCCTGTTTGGCCACTTGTTGGAATGAGGTTTTGGCGCAGAGTGGTAAAAGCCTGATTAACGCAGTATCGTATTTCGACACAGCTGAGAATTTTACAGCTGGTTTGAATGGCGCTGTTTTGGTTGTTTTTCCAGTAAACGTGCGCCATATGCTGGTTTGAACAGCTAAAGGAAATTATTTTATGTCAGCCTTGCCCAAACTTGAAAATTTGCCGGAATGGAACCTTGCTGACCTTTATGAAGGGCCAGATTCGCCTGCCTTCAAAGCCGATCTTGGCAAGAGTGCAGAAAATGCAACGGCATTCACGGCAAGCTATAAGGGTAAATTGGCGCTGCTGGACGGTGCACACCTGGCCAAAGCGTTAAAAGAGTATGAAGCACTGTCTGATCTTATCGGCCGTGTTGGCTCTTATGCGCAGCTTTACTACGTTGGTGACACTACGGATTCCTCACGCTCAAAGTTTTATGGTGATGTAAGTTCGAAGATCACTGACATTTCCAGCGGCCTTTTGTTTTTTGAACTAGAAATGAACCAGATAGATAATACGGCTTTGGAAAAAGCTCTGCAGGATTCTGCATTGGCGCATGACCGGCCATGGATTGAAAACCTGCGCATGGAAAAGCCCTTTCAGCTTGATGACAAGATTGAACAGCTTTTTCTTGAAAAATCACAAACAGGGTTTGGGGCGTTCAACCGTTTGTTTGACGAAACGATGGCGGGGTTACGCTTTCATGTGAACGGTGAAGCCTTGACACTGGAGCCTACGCTCAATTTGATGCAGCACCCTGAGGTGGCGCAGCGCAAAGCGGGTGCCGAAGCCTTGGCAAAAACATTTGGTGAGAACGTGAAATTGTTCACACTCATCACCAATACTCTTGCAAAGGACAAGGAGATTTCAGATCGGTGGCGGGGCTTTAAAGACATTTCCGAAGCACGGCATCTTTCAAACCGGGTCGAGCCTGCGGTGGTTGATGCTTTGGTGGCTGCCGTTCGTGAAGCTTATCCCAAGCTTTCACACCGCTATTACAAAATGAAAGCCAAGTGGCTGGGCCAGGATAAACTGATGCATTGGGACCGCAATGCACCATTGCCTGCCGAGGACACGCGCGAAGTGCCGTGGGTGGACGCACGTGATCTGGTGTTGAAAGCTTATGGCGCATTCTCACCCGAGATGGCTGCAATTGCCAAAGACTTCTTTGATAAAAAATGGATTGATGCGCCAACCCGCGCTGGCAAAGCGCCAGGGGCATTCGCACATCCTACGGTGCCATCGGCCCATCCTTATGTGCTCCTTAATTATCTAGGCAAAACGCGCGATGTGATGACGCTCGCACATGAGCTGGGGCACGGCGTTCACCAGGTGCTGGCCGCCAAACAGGGTGCCTTGATGGCAAACACGCCGTTGACTTTGGCTGAGACCGCTTCCGTCTTTGGTGAAATGCTGACGTTCCAAGCTTTGTTGCGGGAAACCACCGACAAGGCATCGCGCAAAATTCTGCTCGCGTCAAAAGCCGAAGACATGATCAATACAGTGGTGCGGCAGATTGCGTTTTACACTTTTGAACGCAAGGTGCATGCGGCACGGCGCGAGGGTGAGCTGACGCCAGACCAGATCAATGCCTTCTGGATGGAAATTCAACGAGAAAGCCTGGGTGATGCCATTGAATTTGGCCCCGGTTATGAAACTTTCTGGACATACATTCCGCATTTTATCCATTCGCCATTTTATGTTTACGCGTATGCGTTTGGCGATTGTCTGGTGAATTCACTTTATGCACGCTACCGCGAGAGCGAAGCTGGGTTCCAAGAGAAATATTTTGACATGTTGAAAGCGGGCGGCACCAAACACCATTCAGAATTGCTAAAACCCTTTGGACTGGATGCAACCGATCCGCAGTTCTGGCAGAACGGTCTGAGCGTGATTTCTGGCTTAATTGATGAGTTGGAAACGCTTTAGCAGAGTTTGCCACCCTACACTCATCAGAGGGTTGGCTTTGCGTAGCGCAACTGCATTTTTGCGATGGAAAATTTATACTCGCCTATTCCATAAACCAGCCATGGCTCACCACCAGAGATTGCCCTGTGAGGGCGTTACTGGGAAATGTGCCGAAAAGGTATGCAATCTCAGCCACGTCTTCGACCGTCGTGAATTCGCCATCTAAAGTTCCGCCCAGCATTATTTTTTTGATCACGTCATCTTCGCTGATGCCTAATGCTTTGGCTTGTTCGGGAATTTGCTTTTCCACCAACGGGGTTTTAACAAAGCCCGGGCAGATGACATTGCTGCGCACGCCGTGCTTGCCGCCTTCTTTTGCAATCACTTTATTCAGTCCAATAAGGCCGTGCTTGGCCGTCACATAAGCTGATTTCAGAGGTGAGGCTTCCTTTGAATGCACGGAGCCCATGAATATGATGGAGCCGGAACCTTTGGCGTACATGTAGGGAAGAACCGCTTTCGACGTTAAAAATGCACCATCCAGATGGATTGCCAACATTTTTTTCCAATCGGCGAATGGGTAGTTTTCAAGCGGGTGCACGATTTGAATTCCGGCGTTAGAGACTAGCACATCAATTTTGCCCCAAGCTTCAACCACAGCAGCAACGCCTGCGTTCACTTGGTCTTCGTTGGTCACGTCCATGGAAAGACCCATGCAAACACCCACGGCTTCACCCTGAGTGCCTGCAACAATCTCTAATGCGGTGGCTTTGGCGGCCTCCAGATTTAAATCAGCGATGGCCACTTTTGCGCCTGCGCGCGCATAACGTTTGGCAATGGCCTTGCCTATCCCAGAGGCAGCGCCAGTGACGATGCAAACTTTATCTTTCATAATCATCCATTAAATCCTTTGTTGCACCGCAAAGTTATGACGTTTTGCAACCTGATGTGATATCAAAATTTTTTGACATTCAGCCGTCCCTAACTTTCCACACGTCTTGCAGCTTTAACAAGGATTGGATAGTAAGGCTTACCGTCCACTGTATTTTAAGGATTCTGTAATGGCCGAACACGGTTCCTCGCCCTCTGCCCCGCAACACGGAATTGAAGCGCATAATGCAACCTATCAGGGTTTTCTGAGTTTCTCGGTCGCGGGTACCATTGTGGCTCTTTACATCGTGGTCGCACTGGTTGCCTTTCGTTTCATCGGCAATCCGATGAATTTGATTGCGGGTTTTGGCGGCATTTTGCTGGGTGTGCTGACCGCGGTGATTGCCATGCGCTTGGGCGGGAAATGGGCCGTGGCCGTTGTTCCCCTGGTTTTGTTCGGCGTGTTTGTTGCTGCAAACGCCCAAATGTCTTGATGGATTTTAAATTTACATGAAAATCGCGGTTCTGTCGGAAACAGCAGTTGGGGAAAACCGCGTTGCGGCCAGCCCAGACACAGTCAAGGCATTCGTTAAAAAGGGCTTGAAGGTTTCAGTGCAAGCAGGTGCTGGAGCAGGGGCCAATATTTCCGACGCAGAATTTACAGCGGCCGGTGCTGACATTGTCAAAGGCGCTGGCGTTGTGAAAGATGCCGATATTATATTGAGCATTCGCAGGCCTGAGGCACCCGTTATGAAAGCGATGAAAAAAGGTGCAGTGCTGGCAGGCGGCCTCGACCCCTACAGTGATGTCAACGGCCTTGAGGTTTTTGCCAAGTCAGGCGTTACGGCTTTTGCGATGGAACTTATGCCGCGAATTTCGCGCGCCCAAGCGATGGATATTTTGTCATCACAATCAAACCTAGCGGGTTACAAAGCTGTGATTGATGCGGCGGCATTTTATGGCCGGGCTTTTCCGATGATGATGACAGCGGCTGGCACTGTGCCGCCTGCCAAAGTGTTTATCATGGGTGTAGGTGTTGCTGGCTTGCAGGCCATTGCAACGGCGCGGCGGTTGGGGGCCATTGTGTCTGCCACTGATGTGCGCAAAGCAACCGAAGAACAGGTTAAATCACTCGGTGCCAAATTTATTTTTGCGGATGTTGCAGATTCCACCACTGCTGGCGGATATGCCAAGGAACTTTCAGCAGAAGACAAAGCCAAACAGGCTAAGCTGGTGGCCGACCATGTAAAAAATCAAGACATCGTGATTACCACAGCGCTTATTCCAGGCCGTCCTGCGCCTGTGCTTATCACCAAGGAGATGGTTGAAAGCATGAAGCCTGGTTCGGTGGTTGTTGATCTTGCGGTTGAGCGCGGCGGCAATTGCCCGCTGTCGAAGCCCGATGAGATTGTCGTTCACCAGGGGGTGTCGATCGTGGGCACCTTGAATTTGGCCGGAAGGCTTGCTGGCAATGCCTCACTTTTGTTTGCCAAGAATTTGCAGAATTTTGTGGATCTGATGATCAGCAAGGACGGCGCACTGAAAATTGATGAAGCTGACGAGTGCATCAGCGGAACCATGATCGCCAAAGATGGCCTGCTGGTTCATAAAATGTATCAGGGAGCAAAATAGTGGAACAGGTAGATCTTTTCTTTTCGCTCTTTGCCATCTTCGTGCTGGCTGTTTTTGTGGGCTACTTTGTGGTGTGGAATGTGACTCCGGCGTTGCACACGCCGCTGATGTCGGTGACCAATGCAATCTCATCAGTCATCGTCGTGGGCGCGCTGTTGGCGGTTGGTGTAAAGGCTGCTTCATCAGGGTCCACACTTGCCATGATCTTCGGGTTTCTGGCCTTGATCTTCGCATCGGTGAATATTTTTGGTGGCTTTCTGGTCACCAGCCGCATGTTGGCCATGTATAAAAAGAAAGAAAAATAAATGAGCGCCAATTTAGCCGCACTTCTCTACCTTGTGTCCGGTTCGCTATTCATCATGGCGTTGCGCGGGCTTTCATCGCCTGCGTCTTCGCGCAAGGGAAACATTTATGGCATGGTGGGCATGGCGATTGCCATTCTGACCACACTTGCCATTTCGGCGCCCACCAATCCGCTCGCATGGGGTTTGATCATTGGTGGCTTGGCCATTGGCGGCGGTATTGGCGCTTATCTGGCGCGCACCATTGCCATGACGGCGATGCCGCAATTGGTGGCGGCGTTTCACTCCCTGGTAGGTCTTGCGGCCGTGTGTGTGGCAGCGGCTGCATTTTATGCGCCCGATGCTTTTGGCATCGCGACCGACGGCGTCATCCATCCTGAAAGCCGGATCGAAATGGCGCTGGGTGTGGCCATTGGTGCCCTGACTTTTACAGGTTCAATCATCGCATTTTTAAAGCTTGATGGCCGTATGTCTGGCTCCCCCATCATGCTGCCATCGCGGCATCTGATCAACATCGCACTGGGCGTTGCTTTGCTGGCGCTGCTCTATTTGTTTTTTGTGTCGCCAACGCAAATCATATTCTGGCTGATTGTTTCTGTGAGTTTGGCTTTGGGTTTTCTGCTGATCATTCCGATTGGCGGTGCTGACATGCCTGTGGTTGTGTCTATGCTTAATTCCTACTCAGGTTGGGCGGCGGCTGGCATTGGGTTTACGCTGGCTAACACCGCGCTGATCATAACGGGTGCCTTGGTCGGGTCGTCGGGCGCCATTCTGTCTTACATCATGTGCAAGGGCATGAACCGCTCGTTCATTTCGGTTATTCTTGGCGGTTTTGGTGGGGCAACAGCTGGCCCATCTTCGGCTGGCGAGTCAAAGCCCGTCAAGCAAGGCAGTGCCGAAGATGCGGCCTTCATGATGAAGAATGCCGGCAGCGTGATCATCGTTCCAGGCTACGGCATGGCCGTGGCCCAGGCGCAACATGCACTGCGGGAAATGTCAGATCATTTGAAGGCCTCTGGTGTTACCGTGAAATACGCCATTCACCCGGTGGCAGGCCGCATGCCTGGCCACATGAACGTGCTGTTGGCTGAAGCCAATGTGCCTTATGATGAAGTTTTTGAACTGGAAGACATCAACAGCGAATTTGCACAGGCCGATATTGCTTTCGTGATCGGTGCCAATGACGTGACGAACCCTTCTGCAAAAGACGACCCCACATCCCCCATCTACGGTATGCCGGTGCTGGAAGTGTGGAAAGCCAAGACTGTCATGTTTATCAAGCGCGGCATGGCCAGCGGCTATGCTGGCGTAGACAACCCGCTGTTTTGGCGTGACAACACCCTGATGCTGTTTGGTGATGCCAAGAAGATGACGGAAGAAATTAACAAGGGCATGGGGTGAGGGTTCATTTTACGTTACGAGAAACAGAGGCCATCGGTGTTCTTTGGGCTCGGACTCTTGATCGATCTTCAAGGTAATCATTGTGTGAATTTTATCTGGAAAGAATTTTAAAATCACCTCGGCGGTTGCAACATTACAAAACTCCATAATTGACCCAGAGCACTGTGAACACCATGCATTGAATCCGTCAAATTGAGGATCTTGGGCAATTTTTTTGATGGTTGGAAGTGTAAAAATCTGTTCCGCCAATTCGCTGATGCTGTTTCCTTGTTGCGTGTGGGCGAAAATCCGATGATTTGCCTCACTATCAAAACCGGCTAGTTCTTCTGACAGTTCTCCATGCCCATAGTGAGAGGTAGATTTATTCCTGAATTCCTTTGCAACTTGGAGAAATTTACTTTTCCGGTTCTCTTTGCTGAGAATGGGTTTTCTGCTGCTGATTTCCTTCAAGAGTGGAATTTTTCCACATTGGTTGCCCAGAGCATCTTGAGCCTCAAAAATCACACTCGCAAGTTTACGAGAGCACCAAAACCAACGTACTAATTGCAGGGCTCTTATATTACCATCTATTGCATCAACGGGCGAACGTACCATCATTGACCAGTAGAATTTTATGTCGTTGGAAATAAATGAAGCCGCTATCAGAAAATTTCGACAATCTCCTGGTATTGTTAGGAGTTCACGAGTGGTAAGAGTTATCAGACCGAAATCAGTTTCATATCCGGTCATATCCATCACGCCGCCCGTTTCTTCGATGGTCTGATCAACACCTCAGCCGGAATATTCAGCTCCGCATTCAGCCGTCTGATCATCGCAATCGAAAGTCCGCGCTTGCGGTCCAAAACTTCTGCAATGCGGGCGCGGCTGCCGATGATACCTTCCAAATCTTTGCGGCTTAGACCTTGTTGCTCCATACGGAATTTAATCGCCTCTATTGGGTCGGGTTGGTCCATCGGAAAATTTTCCGACTCCCATGCTTCTATTAAGGTAACCAGAATATCTAAGCGGTCACCTTTGGGCGTTCCGTTCTTGAAACCCCAAAGCGTTTCAACCTCTGCCATGGCCGCGCCATAGTCTTTTTCGCTGCGGATTGGTTTTACATCAACCATGATATTTTATGTCCTTCACATTAATGCGGTCATATTGTTTGTGTGTGCCAATCCATTTGATCCACACGATCGATTTTTCAAAATCAATAGCGACTACAAGGCGGTAATCATTGCCTTTAATATTGAATACAATTCTCTCGTTTGATACCACACTCGCAGTTGCATAATTTTTCTTTAGTTCACCAGCATTTCTCCAACTTGCTTTGCTGGTTTCAGCAAACCACGCGTACTCCCAATTTGGGTTCAAGTCTTCGGCTTGCTTTTTTCTCCTCTCCCCCTTTGCCATCTATTCGTCTAGATTGAACTTCAAGAGGCATTGAAAAGGCGGGAATCATTTTATGGCGCAAGAGGCGATTATCGTTGAGCAACCGCGGTTGAAAATCGTTCATATGCTGGTTTTCATCCTGATTATGGCCATTATTTCTGCCGTGCTATACCCCGTAATCAAATCTGCCTTCATGGCCAATCCGGGCCTCAATGGGTTGATTGTCATTACATTGGTTCTGGGAACTGTTCATGCGTTCGCCATGGTTTGGCGACTGATACCGGAAGTGAACTGGCTGAACAATTTCAAGGTTGGGCAGGGCAATGAGCAAGAGCCGCCACGGCTTTTGGCGCCCATGTCTACAATTTTAGGGGATGCATCAGGGCGGACTGTGTTGTCACCCCAGACCATGCGCTCACTATTAGATTCGTTGGCATCACGGCTTGATGAGTCGCGCGACGTGCTGAAATATCTGATTGGGCTGTTAATTTTTCTCGGTCTGCTCGGCACGTTCTGGGGTTTGCTGCAGACCGTTCAATCAGTGGGAGAAGCAATCAAGAACCTTGATGTGGGATCAACGCAATCGGCCCAGGTGTTTGATGAATTGAAGCGCGGCTTGCAAAAACCTCTGGAAGGCATGGGGCTTTCATTTTCATCTTCGCTTTTTGGCTTGGCTGGATCACTGATACTGGGGTTTCTGGATTTGAACGCTGGCCAAGCGCAGAACCGTTTTTATCATAATCTTGAAGACTGGCTTTCCACTATTACTGACGTGCAAGCCGCTGACGGCGGCGGCAGCATGATGCCTGCCTTCTTGCGCATTGATTTACAGAACCTGCAAAAGTCGTTTGAAAAATTTGGCACACAATTGGAAACTGGGCGCAAGAGCACAACGATGGGTGTTCCAGCCGATGACAACGCCACTGAACAATTGGCAGATGCTGTTGCCAATCTGGTGCAGCAGATGCGCGAAGAACAGAAAATGGTGCGCCAGTGGATCCAGTCGCAACAGGTGCAGCAGAGTGAAATTCAACGGCTTCTCATTCGCAGTACCGGCAGCAAGGGTCGTGTTGATTAATGGCCCTTTCACGACGCCGCCGCGCTGAAGAAGCACCTTACTGGCCAGGCTTTGTGGATGCCATGGCGCAGCTTTTGCTGGTGATCATTTTTCTATTGTCAGTTTTCATGATCGCGCAGTTTTTATTGGCACGGCAAATTTCGGGTCAAGATTCCATGTTGGGACAATTGAATTCCAAAATTGCGGAGCTTACGCAATTGCTGGCGTTGGAAAAAGCAGGCAAGGCTGATTCCGATGCCCAGCTTCTGGCGTTGACGGATGATCTCAATGCGCAGAAAATCAAAACTGCAGATGTGCTGGAAAGTTTGCAAGCTGAAAACAACAAGGGTGATTCCGCTGGCACCACCATTTCAGGTTTGCAGACCTCACTGGATGATGAAAAGCAAATCTCGTCTGCTGCATTGGCAAAGGTGGAACTGCTGAACCAGCAGATTGCAGCGATGCGAAGGCAACTTTCGCAAATATCGGCTCTGCTTGATAAGAGTGAAACACGCAATCGAGGATCAGAAACTCAAATTGCCGATCTGGGCCGAAGGTTGAACACGGCCCTTGCCCAAAAAGTGCAGGAGCTTTCAAAGTTCCGCTCTGAGTTTTTCGGGCGCTTGCGGCAAATCTTGTCACAGCGCTCTGATATTCTGGTGGTGGGAGACCGATTTGTGTTTCAGGCCGAGGTTCTTTTTCCCAAGGGCAATGCTGATCTGAACGAGGCCGGGCAAGGTGAGATGCAGAAACTGGCTGATGCTGTAAAGCAGCTGGAAAAGGAAATTCCGCCTGATATTGCTTGGGTTCTGCGTGTGGATGGACATACGGACAGTGACCCCTTCACCTCCAACACTTTTAAATCGAATTGGGAGCTTTCAGCATCACGGGCCATTTCTGTGGTTAAGTTTCTGGTGGCGCAGGGTGTGTCGCCCAATCATTTGGTGGCAGCAGGGTTTGGTGAATTTCAGCCCTTGGCGCCAGGCGACACGGAAGAGGCGAAATCTGAAAATCGGCGGATTGAGCTCAAGCTGACGGAGCGGTAGAGCCTTCATCCGGCCTTTGCCCACCTTTATTGCGCAGTGAATTGCAGCTTTGCCAGTTTTGCATAGAGCGGGCTTTTCTTCAGCAGTTGTGTATGGGTGCCCATGCCTACAATCTTGCCTTGCTCCAGCACAATGATCCTGTCGGCACCGCGCACCGTGGCCAGCCGGTGGGCAATCACCAACGTGGTGCGCCCTTTTGTAAGCCCTTCAAGTGCTTCCTGGATGAGAGCTTCGCTTTCAGCATCCAGAGCACTGGTGGCCTCATCAAGCAGCAACACTGGTGCATTGCGCAGAATGGCGCGGGCAATGGCCAAGCGCTGGCGCTGGCCGCCAGAAAGCGTCACGCCGCGCTCGCCCAGCAGGGTTTCATATTTTAGTGGAAGCTTCTCGGCAAATTCCGAAACGCGGGCGGCTTTGGCAGCAGCAATTACGTCCTCCAAACTTGCGTCAGGGCGGCCAAGACGAATATTTTCAGCAATGGTGCCCGAAAAAATTGTGGGGTCTTGCGGCACTGTTGCAATGTTGCCGCGCAAGTCTGGCAAACTTAAATTGGCAATGTTTTCGCGGTCTAGCGTGATCTCGCCATGTTGGGGATCCTGAAATCTTTGCAACAGAACAAACAAGGTTGATTTTCCTGCGCCAGAGGGACCAACGATTGCGATCACTTCGCCTGGCTCTGCAGCAAATGAAATATTTTTCAGAACCGGCGCATCGGGGCGAGAAGGATAGGTAAAATCAACGTCGCGAAAACTCAAACGGCCAAGCGCAGGTTTTGCAATTTCAAGGGGCGAACCCGGAGATGTGATTGCGGGCTGTTCATCAAGAAGTTCTGAAATGCGCTCAGCTGCGCCAGCGGCCAACTGCACTTCACCCCACACTTCTGAAAGCTGGCCCAGCGCACTGGATGCAAACACAGCATATAAAACAAACTGGCCCAATGTGCCGCCGGTAATTCGGCCTGCCAAAACTTCATGCGCGCCAAACCATAACAGCGTGACAATTGAACCCAAAGACACACAGATGATGGCGAAGGTGAGAATCGACCTTGCAAAGGTGCGTGACTGAGCAGCCTCAAACGCTTCAATCGTTGCAATGGCAAAAGTGGAAGCGGTTGCCACTTCCTGGGTGTTGGATTGGATGGCGGTGATACCCGTCAAACGTTCCTGCGCAAAGGCTGCGGAACTTGCCAATCGGTCTTGCGCGGTGCGCGACAATGCGCGCACGCGGCGGCCGTAAAACACGAGGGGTAATACAATAGCGGGAATGGCAAGTGCAGCCAGACCTGACAGGCGAGGACTGGTATAAACCATCATGGCGAGTGCGCCTATCAGTGTGACCAGATTGCGCAAGGCAATGGATGCTGTGGACGAAAAAGCAGACTTGATCTGTGTGGTGTCTGCCGTCAGACGCGAGACAACTTCACCGGTTTTCTGCGTTTCGTAAAAAGACGGCGTAAGATTGATCAGATGGCGAAAAAGTGCATCACGGATGTCAGCCACAATACGCTCGCCCAGCCACATCACATAATAAAAGCGCACAGCAGAGCCAACTGCCAGTGCCGCAACAACAGCAAACATGCCAAGAAAATATTGATTGATGAGATTTACATTTTCAGCACTGAAGCCATTGTCCAACACACGGCGAACGGCAACCGGCACGATGAGTGTGGCCACAGATGCCACCAGAAGTGCCAAAAGAGCGATGGCAATTTGTTTGTTATAGCGCGTCAAAAACGGCAATAGCCTGATCAGAGGCCGCAAGTTCTTGCTTTTGGCTCGTGATTTTGAGCTTTGTTCAGTTGTGTTCGACATCTTGCCTCGGTTGCGTTGGGCACTTGTGTGCCCTCTTTATTTATCCTATAGACCGCGCTTCAAACCAATTGCATCTAATTAAGAGTTCTGACCATGAAAGCTGACATCCATCCCGATTATCACCCCATCACCATTGTGATGACCAATGGTACAAAATTTATGACCCGCTCTACCTATGGCAAATCTGGTGATACGATGAACTTGGATATTGATCCAAACTCTCACCCCGCATGGACCGGCGGGCAGACCACCATTCTTGACCGCGGTGGCCGGGTATCGCGCTTTAATGATAAGTATAGCTTTCTCAAGAAATAATTTGGTTTTTACGAATTTCAAGAACCCGGCCCAGAGCCGGGTTTTTTATTTTGGCTTCATGCGGCGGGCAAAGCATCGCGGTTGGCACAAGCGGGCTACACCAGATAAAAAAACGGCGACATTTCTGCCGCCGTTATCAAAAATCTGATTAAGAAATTTAGGCTGCAGTCTTGTTCCTGCGCCGGAGGGTTGCAACACCTAAGGCACCAAGCCCCGCCAACATCAGAGGCAATGCTGCGGGCAGCGGAACGGGTTAATCGGTGGCCGAGGTTAAAAGCAGTTTTCTAATGATAATAAATGTGACCCATCCTAAAGAACAATGAAATTAGCGCATAAAATCAATGGCAGTTCTAAAAAAATGTTCAATTGCATGACAGCTAAAATAACTACAAAGCGTTAACCAGCCAAAATCAACAACCCAAAACTCTTTAAATCAGCCAACCCTGAAAGCGCGTTCCAGCAGTGTGAGCTGGGCATTTATGGGGCTCATGGGCACGTCGTCGTTGGTGGCGGGTTCCCGGTGCAACATGCTGTCGAGAGTTTTGATGCGTTCGTGGAGGCGCAATGATCTATCAACCAGGGCTTTTAAACCCTCTGGCGTTTGTTCTCCGCCTTTAAGATCATTCCCGCGACCTATTTCGGCCAAATTTATACGGTGCTTTTCACGTAATGCTTCATCCCCGTTCATTTCGCCAGATGCAATGGCGCGCTGCAACAACAGCCAGGATGCCATTTGCATGAGGCGGGTGGTGAGGCGCATCGATTCAGTGGCGTAGGCAATTGCCCCAGTACGGTCCAGCACACGCGCGTCAACCCGGCCTTCGCCATCCAGATAATTGGCAGTTTCCTCGACAAGACTCATGCCTTCCTTGAAGGTTTTTTCAAATTGCCCTGAATCAGTGAATTTTGCCAGAAAATCGATCGCCCCCGACGTGATGGCCTGATGGTCGCGCATGCTTAACATCCCTTTACCCACAAACTTACTTTTTTACCCACTTTATGACCATGGCGCGAGATGCAGCACGCGTCAAGTTGGACGGTTGGGTTTAACGTCAGCAAGTTTGAGGCCAGAAAAAAAGCCGCGTGAAAACGCGGCTTTGAGTTTAAACAGGGAGGCGTCAAACAGAGTGGACAGAACCCACTCGGAGAAACCCAGAAACTCTGGGATGAGTATTAAGGTAAACGTTAAGACTTACCAATTGGTTAAGATTTTATACTTTTGACGCTCAGACCTTAAAAAATGCAGCGGCGGCAGCCTTTCCCGCCTGTTTTTTTGCAATCTCGGCGCGAAGACGTGCAATCTCGGAGTCTAAATCGATAATCCGCTGTTCCAATTCGGCCACAGAAATTGATTCAAGATTTTCGCCAATAACCATTTTGGGCTTTGGGCGTGGTTCATTTTCAAGGTCCATGGGCTTTTCTCCGTGATGTTGATAGAACATTGCACCAGTCCCAATTCGGGCTCAAGTGATGATCCGGGAATCCAGAAATGACCCATATGAATGCCATTGCCATTGTTGACCAGAAACTGGTGGTGGAACGAATTTCACGCCCTATTGCAAGAGCCGGCCAACTTCTCATCAAGGTGGCGGCGGCTGGGGTTAATCGGCCTGACATATTGCAACGAAAAGGGGGCTATCCGCCGCCTGCGGGCGCGCCGCTAACACCAGGCCTTGAAGTGGCAGGCGAGGTGGTGGCGCTGGGCGAAGGGGTGAAACGTTTTCATCTGGGCGACCCTGTGTGTGCCTTGGTGCCCGGTGGCGGCTATGCAGAATATTGTGTTGCCGCTGAAGATAATGCTCTTCCGTTGCCCACAGGATTTTCAATGGTTGAAGCAGCAGCATTACCGGAAACCACTTTCACAGTGTGGACCAATGTGTTTCAGCGCGGTGCATTAAAAGCAGGTGAAACACTTTTGGTTCACGGCGGTTCGAGCGGCATTGGTACAACGGCAATCATGATGGGCAAGGCATTTGGGGCCAAGGTTATTGTAACAGCTGGCAGCGATGACAAATGCGCGGCATGCCGCTCACTCGGTGCAGACGTAGCCATCAATTATAAAACATCTGATTTCACAGTTGAAATGGAACGTTTAAATCTGAAAGCCGATGTCATTCTGGATATGGTGGGTGGTGATTACTTGGCCCGCAATCTCCAGGTGGCAGCTCTGCACGGGCGCATTGTGCAAATTGCTTTTCAAAAAGGTTCAAAAATTGAGGCTGATTTTATGCCGATCATGCTGAAGCGACTGACCTTCACCGGCTCAACCTTGCGGCCGCGCAGTGTTGCAGAAAAGGCCCTCATTGCAAGAGAGCTTGAAGAGCAATTATGGCCGTTGCTGGCACAGGGCAAATGCAAGCCCCAAATTTTCAAGACGTTTCCGCTGGCGGAAGCTGACGCAGCGCACGCGCTGATGGAAAGCAGCACGCATACGGGCAAGATTGTTTTGGTGGTCTAGTGTGCTTGCTAAACTGTTTTCAACATTGGGTTTTAAAGCCTGAGTTTTATCGTTGCAAGTTGCCCTCCGACCCTCTAAAAGACGCGATATCCCCGACATCGTTATGTCAAACAATACAGGGCCGGAATACGGTTCTGAAGGAGAAAAAACACATGTCCGCACCGCTGATGCCAAAAGCCACTGCTGTTTGGCTGGTTGAAAACACTGCCCTTACATTCAAGCAGATTGCCGATCTTTGCATTTTACACGAACTTGAAGTGAAGGGCATTGCGGATGGCGATGTGGCAGCTGGCATTAAGGGTATGGACCCTGTGACTGGTGGACAATTGACTCGTGACGAAATTTCCAAAGGTGAAGCCAACGCCGATTACAGGCTCTCGCTTTTAGTTTCCAAGGTCAGCGTCAATGTGAAACGTGCCACTGAGGGACCGCGTTACACGCCAGTGTCGCGCCGTGGTGACAGGCCAGATGCCATCATGTGGTTGCTGCGCTACCATCCTGAGATGCCGGATTCGGCCATCATGAAACTGGTGGGCACCACAAAGCACACGATTGCTTCGGTGCGGGACCGTGATCATTGGAACGCCAGCAACATCAAACCGGTTGACCCGGTGACCCTGGGCCTGTGCTCGCAGCTTGAGCTTGACATGGCGGTGACAAAGGCAGCTTCAAAGGGCACCAAGAAAATAACACCTGATGCCGCAGCACCGCGCACGCTTATTCCCGCATCAGAAGTTTCTGGAACGGCTGCCAATATTGCGGCCTTGGCCGTGGCTGAAGCGGCGCGTTCACTCGAGGCACAATCAGCCGCACCCACGCGTGAAGATGACCAGAAGCAATATGATGCGGATTCAGTGTTTGCCAAATTAAAGAACATCAAGATCGAAAAGGATGCTGATTGATGCGCATTCTCGTGGTGGGTGCTGAAGGCACCGTGGGCAAAGCGGCTGTTGCCGGTTTGGGCAAGAACCACGAAATCATCAAAGCAGGTCGAAAGTCAGGCGATGTGCAGGTGGATGTCATGGATGAGGCATCCATTACGGCGATGTTTAAAAAAGTTGGCAAGGTGGATGCGGTTGTGGCGTGCACTGGGCATTCGCACTTTGGACCCGTGTCAGCAATGACACCACTTCAGTTTCTCGATGGCCTGAAAGACAAAGTGATGGGACAGATCAACCTGGTATTGCTTGGCCATGAATATGTAAATGAGGGGGGCTCATTTACGCTGATAAGCGGAATTTTATCGCGCGACCCTGTGCGCCAAGGTGCCAACGCGGCCGCATGCGACGGCGCGCTCGATGCCTTTGTTGTTGGCGCTGCAATAGAAATGCCGCGCAGCATTCGCATCAATGCCGTAAGCCCCGGGTTGCTTATCGATGCTGTCCAGAAATATGACGGTTATTTTCCTGGGCATATGCCCGTTTCAAATGAACGGGTTGGCTATGCGGTTGCAAAAAGCGTCGAGGGGGCCGTGACGGGTCAAATCATCTGCGTAGATTAAGTTTTACATCAGAGATTCAATCACCGTTGCAAATCCACCCATGTTCATCCGTTTGCAGTCAAACGGCATGGGCGTTTTGTTTTCTGTCATTCTCGGGTCTTCCATAAATCAGTTTTAATGCGTTTCAACGAGGCCACTCTTGCGCTTGCACAGCCAACGCGCTCTTGAAATTTTTGCTGGAGCATGTGTCATTAAAAAAGCTTAGCCCTTAAAACTCCGCATTGAGAGCAAGGAATTGAATGTGACTGCCGCACCACCCAATAAATATGCGATTGCTTTTGTGTTCATCACTGTGTTTTTGGACATGGTGGGATTTGGCTTGATCATGCCTGTGCTGCCGCAGCTTATCGAAAGTGTCGGGAAGATGGATGTGGCGCATGCGGCACTTGTTGGAGGGTGGCTGTTTGCAGCTTTTTCCGTTACGCAATTTTTGTTTGGCCCGACAATGGGCAATTTATCAGATGCCTACGGCCGCCGCCCGCTTTTGCTTTTGGCAGTGGGTGGATTGCTCGTCGATTATTTGATCATGGCGCTAGCACCTACGATCGCATGGTTGTTTGTGGGGCGTTTATTTGCTGGATTTTGTGGCGCGTCTTATGTTGTGGCCAATGCTTACATTGCTGATGTGACAGAGCCTGAACACCGGGCCAAGGCGTTTGGCATGATGGGTGCTGCATTCGGGTTGGGCTTTGTAATTGGACCAGCCATTGGTGGGCTGCTTGGCACGTTTGGCCCGCGCATTCCGTTTTATGTGGCGGCCTTAGTTTCGCTGATCAATCTGGTTTTTGGGTATTTCGTTGTGCCGGAAACTTTGCCAGCTGACAAACGCCGCATTTTTAAATGGTCGCGCGCCAATCTGCTTGGCACATTCAGAATTTTTGGCACCTATCGCGGTGTGCTGCCACTATGTGCGGTGATGGCAATTTATTTCTTTTCAACAGCGGTTTATCCCGCAATCTGGCCTTATTGGGCCACGGCGAAATTTGGCTGGGGTGCGGCAATGATTGGTGCAACCCTCGCGGCTTTTGGTTTGGTCAACGCGCTTTTTCAGGCGGGTTTGACAGGCTGGGCGGTGAAAAATTTTGGCGAGTGGCGTGTAGCGCTGTTTGGGCTTGTCATAGCGGTGACAGTGGCTGCAGGTTATGGTTTGGCTGCAAATTTGACGATGGTGCTCATATTGCTTGTGTTGCACGGACCAGAAGGATTTGTGCATCCGATGCTGACTGCGATGATGTCCAATGAGGTGCCTGCTGACGCGCAAGGGGAAATGCAGGGTGGCATAGCCTCAGTGCAAAGCTTGGCAATGCTTTTGGGTACCATTGTTTTCAGCCAGATGTTTGGGTTTTTCCTGTTGCCTACGGCTCCTGTTGTTTCGCCTGATATTGCATTTTTTGCCTCTTCTGCTGTCATGATGGTTGGTTTGGTGCTATTTTTACTGAAGACAAAATATCTGCAAAAGGAAAAAACCACATGATCCGCCACACCGTTGTATTTCGCTTGAAACATGCAAAAGGTTCGGCCGCCGAAGCTGAATTTCTCAGGGCTGCAGATGTTTTGGTTGGTATTTCCACAGTTCAAAAATTTGAAAAGCTGCGCCAGGTGAGTGTCAAAAATGACTATGATTTCGGGTTCTCGATGGAATTTGTAGACCAGACGGCCCATGATTTTTACACAACACACCCTGACCATGAGGCATTTGTGCAAGGCCGGTGGATTCCGGAAGTCGAAAAATTCATGGAGATTGATTATGTGGTGATCTCTTGAACCTTGCCACCATTTCATATCTGGTGCGAGAGTATGACGAAGCCATTCAGTGGTTTCAATCAACGCTAGGCTTTTCTCTTGTCAAAGACATTGAGATGGGTTCGGGCAAACGGTGGGTTTTGGTTGATGCGGGTCGGTGTCATCTGCTGTTGGCAAAGGCCGAAGGGCCCCAGCAAATCGCTGCAATTGGGAAAGCTGCTGGCGGGCGCGTGGCTTTTTTTCTGCAGGTTGATAATTTTTCCAACACCCATGCTCAGTTGTTGGCAATGGGAGTTAAATTCAGAGAGGCCCCGCGCCACGAACCTTATGGCACGGTTGCGGTGTTTGAAGATCTCTATGGCAATGGGTGGGATTTGATTGAGCCCACACCAAAAGTTTAAGCGGCGATTTTAACCTGCCGTTCGACGTTGGTAATCTCGTCTTTGATCTTTAACTTTCGCCGTTTGATTTCAGCAATTTGGGCATCAGTTGTGGCAGGATGTGCCACCGCATCACTCAGCTCTTTTTCCAAAGCGCGGTGTTTTGAGATCAATTCATTCAGGTGGTTTTTAAGGCTCATTCCAGTCTCCAGAGAGTTAAGGGAACAGACGTGCAAATCACTCACAGATTTGTAACCAAACGATGACATAAAAATGGGGGCTTGTCGAATGCTTCCCGAACGCATAGTGGAAAACTGGGGCTTCAGACTGGCGCGGGGTTAATGACATCTTACCATGGATACATTGCACGAAGTTCAAATGCGCTCGAAACTTCATCTTCTGTATCAGGAACACCGTGATCTTGATCAAGCGATCATTGCTTTTGAGGCTTCCGGCAGGGCTGATCCCTTGCAGCTCAAGCGCTTGAAGAAAATGAAGCTTGGCATTAAAGATAAAATCTTGCAGATCGAGAACATGCTTATTCCCGATATCATTGCGTGAGGATATTTCAGTGACAGCGCAAGTTGCAATCATCATGGGCAGCCAATCGGATTGGGCAACCATGAAACATGCGGCTGATATTCTGGACGTGCTGGGGGTCTCACATGAGGCCAAGATCATTTCAGCGCACCGAACACCGGAACGACTTTATGAATTTGCGCGCGGGGCCAACGCGGCCGGATTAAAGGTGATCATTGCAGGTGCGGGCGGAGCGGCACACTTGCCGGGCATGACTGCGGCATTGACCATTTTGCCCGTGTTTGGTGTGCCAATTGAGTCGAAATCTCTCAGTGGCCAGGATTCTCTGCTTTCCATTGTGCAAATGCCGGGGGGTATTCCGGTGGGAACATTGGCGATTGGCAAGCCAGGAGCCATCAATGCCGGGCTGTTGGCGGCAGCTGTGCTGGCACTGTCGGATGAAGCGTTGTCGACAAGGCTTGCAGCTTGGCGCGGGGTACAAACCGCATCGGTTGGTGTTGTGCCACAGGATGAAACGTGAGCGCACTTCCTCCCGGGTCCACCATTGGCATTTTGGGTGGCGGGCAGCTGGCGCGCATGTTGGCATTGGCTGCAGCACAATTGGGCTTGAAGTGTCACATTTATGCGCCCGAAAAAAGTAGCCCCGCATTTCAGGTTTCAGCGGCGCGCACACAAGCCGCTTATGATGATAAAACAGCGCTGGCCGCTTTTGCAGCTCAGGTTCAAGTTGTGACTTATGAATTTGAAAACGTGCCGGTTGAAACTGTGAGGTTTCTTGAGGCGTTGGTGAGTGTGCGGCCCGGCTCAAAAGCGTTGCGCGTGGCGCAGGACCGGATTGCTGAAAAAAACCTGGCCCGCGAGATGGGCGCCATGACTGCCGATTTTGCCGCGGTGAATTCGCTGGCAGATTTGCGTGATGCCATAAAGCGTATCGGACTTCCTGCTGTGCTGAAAACCACGCGCCTGGGTTATGATGGCAAGGGACAGGCCAAAATCATGGCGGCAACTGATGATGAATCTGCCTGGGCTCTCATGAACAATCAGGCTTCAATTCTGGAAAGTTTTGTGAATTTTGACATGGAAATGTCGGTGATTTGCGCGCGCGGTGCTGATGGTGCTTTTGCAGCTTATGAGCCTACAAGAAATGTGCACCTGAACCACATCCTTCACACCTCTACGGTGCCTGCCAACATTGATCCCATACTGGCCGCAGAGGCTGTGTTTGTGGCTCAGCGCATGGCCGAAACACTGGATTATGTCGGGGTGATGGGGGTTGAATTTTTTGTGGGGCAAGACGTGATCTATGTGAACGAAATTGCCCCAAGGGTTCATAACTCAGGCCATTGGACGCAGGATGCCTGCACCATTTCACAATTTGAGCAGCATGTGCGCGCCGTGGCAGGTTGGCCCTTGGGGGCTACTTTGAGGCACTCCGATGTGGTCATGACCAATCTTTTGGGCGATGACATCAAGCAGTGTCAGGCTTTGGCTGGCCGGGCCGGAATTGCAGTTCACGTCTACGGTAAAGGCGAAAGCAGGCCAGGGCGGAAAATGGCGCATTATAACCTGATCACCCCTCGACAGGGCTAAAAGCATGTGTTAGGGACTGGCCCAATCAAGGGCGCCAGCGGCGCTTTTCACTTCATTTATGGTTCGAGGTTTTTCTTGCAAGTTATCGTTCGGGACAACAATGTTGAACAGGCCTTAAAGGTTCTGAAAAAGAAAATGCAACGTGAAGGCATTTTCCGTGAAATGAAAATGCGTGGCGCTTTTGAAAAGCCTTCAGTCAAACGCGCACGCGAGCAAGCCGAAGCTGTGCGCCGCTCGCGCAAGTTGGCCCGCAAGAAGTTGCAACGTGAAGGCCTATTGCCCATGCCCAAGAAAATCGAAAAGCCCAAGCGCTTTGGTGCGCCGAGCAGTGGCGCGGCTTTTTAAGTTATCTCACATTGAATGTGAAAAAGCCGCTGAGAAATCAGCGGCTTTTTTATCTAGAACGCAAAGTTTTGTTTGAATAATAGGTCTTACGTCTTTGCGCTTTCCAGCACGGCTTTAATCTGCGGCAACAAATCTGCATTGCCTGCAATATAGCCACCACTGAACAACGGGTTTGCCTCGCCTTTTATCCCCACTATAAAGCCGCCAGCTTCCTTGATGAGTAGAACGCCTGCGGCCATGTCCCAGGCATTCAAGCCATCGCACCATGCACCGTCCAGTCTGCCCATGGCGATATAGGCCATGTCCATTGCACAAGACCCCAGGGCCCGAATACCGGAGGTTTTCACCTGCATTTGGTCCATCTGCGCGCGGTGCGCGCTGTGGTTCTTGCTGCCGCGGGAGGGCAAGCTGGTGGCTATCATGCTGTCCAGCAAGTCGCGTCTTCCGGCCACGCGCATGCGCTTGTTGTTGACAAAAGCGCCGGTGCCTTTTTCGGCGTGGAAAAGCTCATCGCTGATGGGGTTATAGGTCACGCCCGCCACAATTTCGCCCTTGCGCTCCAACGCAATGGTAATGGCAAAATAGGGGACTGCGTGCATATAATTGAAGGTGCCGTCAATGGGATCGATGATGAAGCGATGGTCAGGGTCAGTTCCCTTGTACTCGGCTTCTTCTTCGCCCAGCATACCGTAAGTAGGGCGGGCTTTGCCTAGCTCTTCACGCAGCATCTGCTCTGCCTTCTTATCGGCATTGGTCACGAAATCGCCGGGGCCTTTGACCGAGATTTGTAAGTTGGTCACTTCACCAAAATCGCGTTGCACGCCGCGTGCAGCTTTTCGAACGGCGGCAATCATAACAGTCATGATAGGTGTGGTCACGGGCAGGTTCCTTGGTGAGTGCAAGCGCTGCGCTTAGCAAGGAAAGCGACCTAAGGGTAGGGGGCGGCTGAAAAGACCTCGCCCCCATAAGTCGCCCCCTATGACAGGCTCAATTCTGTGAAAGTTCTGACTTTGCCTTGTTCACCGCTTTGCGGGCACCGTCACGAGGGTCGGTGACAAAGCCAGACAGGCCAAGGGCCAGAGCCAGTTTGCGAAACCCACGAGGCTTGGCCAATGGGGCAAAGGGCTGTAGTTTCTTGCCATCTTCATCCGGATAAAGGCGCAAATATTCCACGAAGTTTTCAAATTTTTCACGGTTTGCAGCGTCCGCACGCAAGGTTTCGGCAGGTTGCCCTTCGGCAAGAATTGCATCATGGGTTTCAAGGGCCACATGGAAATAATTGAGTTTCAGCATGTCGCTGCATTTTGCAATTTTAACCGTATCGCCGTTCAGCAAATCTTCGGCTGACACCAGCCTGTTATCAATGAACAACTTGTGTTTTTGTGACACAAAAAGACTGCTGACTGGTAACCCATTGCCCAGAGCGCCAGCAGAAATGTGGACGGGCAATACTGATGATTGCCAGGCGCGGCTGGTTTTTTTGTAAGACATGCGGCCTACCCATTTTACCGGTCGCAGATGTCCTTCAACTGTGACCACCCTATCGCCAATCGCAAGGTTTTCTACCTTGCATTCACCGTTGGCTGTTTTGATGTGGGTTCCTTCAAGATAGCAAACTGGTGGTGCTGACATGTGCAAACTCCCTTGGTCTAGTTTATTTCATACCCCCGAGATAAAAATCTAACATAGATTGTGCTTACACACCAGTCTTAGCAAACAAGGCCAGAGCTTATAGAACAGGGTAGGTTACCTTACGGGGCAATTGAAAATTCGATCAGTAGGACAGGCCGAAGATGCGCATTGTGCAAGTTTCAAATACACTGGCGAAAGTGCTGAAAGCGAATTTTTTTGCGGCCATGAAATGGTCCAAAAAATTACCACCTGGAATTTGCAATCCGGCAGAGCGCGCTATGTTTAACGATCAGCTTTTTATTCTCAAGAGCGCCGCGCGTTTTGGCCCAATTTTCAAAGTGATCTGGTCAAGGCATTTGATGATTTGCATTGTGGGAAATGCACTTGGACGACGGTTTCTGAAAGCTCACGAACAGGATCTGCAGGGTGTGTCGGTGGATTTGACCCCGCTGTTCCAGCCAGGGATTATTCGCAATATGGATGGGCAACCACATCTGCAATGCAAACAGCAGCTGGTAAAAATATTTCGACTTGAGATCGTAACTGCGGCTCAAGCGGATCTTCAGAAAACGATTGCATCACATTTGCAGGCTTATGCCAAAGCTGCGCCCGAAACCCAAACGCCAAGGGCATTGAAATCCTTGTTGGGCACCATTGTGCTTGATTGCATGATCAGGTTGTTTTTTGGGGTGGAGCAAGGCACAGAGGTTCATGATGCACTGAAAGCAAGTTACACAAAATTTGGCCCGCATGACATCATCTGGAAAATTGGGGCGGACCAAAAAGAAGCATTCGCAGCGATCAAAAACATAACTGCGGGCATGAAGCCTGATTCGCAGGACAGCCAACGAGATCAGGTTGCAGATTGTTTTTTGCGAGAAGCGCTGCGGCTTGGCCATGACACTGATGCTGTGATTGGCAACATCATCTATATGGTTGAAATGGGCCGCTATGATGTGTCAGGCCTGCTGCGCTGGATGCTAAAATACTTGGGTGAGAACCGTGAATTGATTTCTGAAATTCAGACCCAATTACAGGCCGATCAAACTGTAAAGGCCAGTAATTCCATGCGTGCGGTTATTTTTGAAACGCTGAGGCTTAACCAAAGTGCTGCGCTGGTTCGCAAAACAAAACATGCGCTAGAATTTGACGGCATGGCAATACCGGCACAAACTTACATTCGCGTATGCCTGTGGGAAGCTCATAAAAATGAAAGCTATTTTTCCGAGCCGTTTAAGTTTGTTCCGTCTCGCTTTCAGGGCGACATGCCAGCGCTTGAAGCTTATGCCCCTTTTGGGCTTGATATTCACAGGTGTTTGGGATTGGACATCGTCATCAGCGTTGCAACATTGTTTTTAACTGAACTGATTTCCAACTACAGTTTTAAAACCCAAGCAGATGGGCCTGCTGTTCTGGTGCAGACCATCTGGGAACCGTCGCCGCAATTTTCTGTGAAGATCAGTTCAAACTGATTGATCGGTCATCGACTTTGCCAAAGCTTCCAATCGGCCTGCGGCCAAATCCAGTTGCGTGGTCAGGTTGGCTTCTATGGTTTTCATTTGCGATTGTGCCAGATTGCGGCTTTCGCGCAGGCCGTTGACTTGATCTTCCAAGGCTTCGATTTTCTTGATGGCTTCACTGAGACGGTCAGCAACCATAAGGCCGCTCATCACCAGCAATCTGATATCGCCAATTGAACCCACGCTTTGCTTGATGCGGCCCACTTCGGTGTCGAGCAATTGCGCAAGTTCGCGCAAGTGGGCTTCCTCCCCATCGGGGCATTGCATAGTGTAGGGGCGGTCTGCGACTGTAACAACGACATTGGCCATGGCGCTTAAGCCCCGCTGTTGGAATGGAGCACTGAGCGAATGCGGCCCACAGCTGTATCAATTTTGCCAGCCGCCTGCTTGCTGGTGTCTACGAGTTCGGCTGCTTTCACGCGCACTTGGTCGAGCTCCTTGGTGAGACGCTGCTGGTCGCGCTGCATGATCACAGCCTCACCCGCCAAGACTTTCAAGCGGCTGGTTTCTTCCACACCGCGGCGCGTTGCAACTTCAAATTTGCCTAAGGCTTGTTCAAAGCGCGCAAAAGCTGCATCAAGTTTGTTAATGTCTGTCATCTGGCCCTCAATCACAACCCGCCTGGTTTGTGATAAATTCCCTTTTAGCACAACTCTTTGCGTCACATAACTGATTTTTTGGGTGTGCAAAACTGGTCAAGCATCTAGTCTTGCTGGCGATTGACAGTGCTGGCAACGGCGCATTCAATGGCATATAAGACATTTTTTTAAGTGCAGGATCCTGATGATGAATGATTCCCCAGTTGTGTCTCCCCGCATGATGGCCAATGCCATTCGGGCCCTCTCTATGGATGCTGTACAAAAAGCCAATTCTGGTCATCCCGGATTGCCCATGGGGGCTGCTGATGTGGCGACCGCGTTATTTTCTGATGTTTTAAAATTTGATTCGTCTCAACCGCATTGGCCTGACCGGGACCGGTTCATTCTGTCAGCGGGCCATGGGTCTATGCTGCTTTATTCTATTCTCCATCTGACCGGTTATAAAGACATGACCATGGAGCAGATCAAGAATTTCCGCCAATGGGGATCAATTACGGCTGGCCACCCCGAATATGGCCATGCCACAGGCATTGAAACGACCACGGGGCCGCTGGGCCAGGGCCTTGCCAATGCAGTTGGTTTTGCCATTGCTGAGCGGCACTTGAATGCGCGCTTTGGCGATGGTCTGGTCAACCACAAAACCTATGTGCTGGCGGGGGACGGCTGCCTGATGGAAGGCATAAGCCAAGAGGCCCTGGCACTGGCGGGGCATTTGAAACTGAAAAACTTGATTGTGATGTGGGATGACAACGGGATTACCATTGATGGCAAGGTGGGCATGTCTGATTCAACAGATCAATTGAAACGGTTTGAAGCGTCCGGCTGGGCCACAAATTTGATTGATGGCCATGATCATGCTGCAATTGTGAGTGCTTTGCATGCCGCGCAAGGTTCAGACAGGCCCACACTGATTGCCTGCAAAACCATCATCGGATTTGGGGCCAAGAACAAGCAAGGCACGAATGGTGTGCATGGCTCACCCTTGGGGGCTGAGGAAATTGCAGTGGCGCGAAACATTCTGGAGTGGCATGCCGCACCGTTTGTGGTGCCAGCTGACATTCTTTCGGCATGGCGCGCTGTGGGTGCCAAGGGCAAAGAGGCACGGGCTGCTTGGCAAGCCAGGCTTGCAGCTTCGCCGCACAGGAACGAATTTACCCGCGTCATGAGCGGCAAACTGCCCGCAAATTTTGATGCAACAGTGGCGGCTTACAAAAAGGAATTGGCCGCAAAGCCTCCGCATATTGCCACGCGCAATTCATCACAAAATGCTTTGGATGTGATCAACCCTTGCGTGGTGGAGGCCGTGGGTGGATCGGCTGATCTTACCGGATCGAACAACACAAAGTCGAAAGATTTGAAGCCGCTGAACGCTGCTGATTATGGCGGGCGTTATGTGTATTATGGCATTCGCGAGCATGGCATGGCAGCAGCACTGAATGGTTTGGCGCTCCACGGTGGTGTTATTCCTTACGGTGGCACATTTTTCTGTTTTACAGATTATTGTCGGCCGTCAATCAGGCTTGCAGCCCTCATGGGCATCCGCTCGATTTTTGTAATGACACATGATTCGATTGGCCTTGGCGAAGATGGGCCAACACATCAGCCAGTTGAGCATCTGGCGGCCACGCGCGTGATCCCCAATCTGATCACAATGCGGCCATGCGATGCGGTTGAAGCCGCCGAGTGCTGGCAGATTGCGCTGGAGTCAGAAAAAAGCCCCAGCATTTTGGTGCTTTCACGCCAAAAGATGAGGCCTGCGCGCATCGCCTACTCAGCCAAAAACCTGTGCAAGCTTGGAGCCTATGAAGTGCAAGCATCGCCGAAGAAATCCAAGGCAGTGATTTTTGCTTCTGGTTCAGAAGTTGAAATTGCCATGGATGCAAAAGCTGCTCTCGATAAAAAGGACATTCCCACCCGCGTGGTTTCGGTTCCCTCAATGGAATTGTTCGAACGCCAAGGCAAAGCTTACAAGGCTGCACTCATGGGCACCGAAAAAATCCGCATCGCCGTGGAAGCGGGCGTTCGCACGGGATGGGACAGGTTCATCGGAGCAGACGGCCACTTCATCGGCATGACAGGCTTTGGCGCCAGTGCACCTGCTGAGGTGTTGTATGAGAAGTTTGGAATTACAGCGAAGGCTGTGGTGAAGGCGGCGGGGAAGTAAGGTCGTTCTTCGCGGATGAAACGATACGGTGACAATTTTCAAAACTATCTGGTTGCAGGAGCGCTCTCCTCGCCATCATGGGTGATTGTCATATAAGCGACAATCGCCACAATCGCTCCGAGAAAAATCGCACTTGTGATAATCGTGCCTAAGCCAAAGCCGCCGTATTCGTGCGGTTGCGAGAGCAAATCGCCGAATGATGCGCCAAGAGGCCGCGTGAAGATGTAGACCAGCCAAAAGGCCAGGATTGCATCCAAACCGCGGTAGAAATAGCCCAGGGTGAGCGATGCAATAATCAATCCGAACAAGATGCCAGCACTTAAGTAGCCGAGGTGAAATTGTTCAGCCACCAAATCGCCTGATGCAGTGCCCAGTGCAAATGTGAATAAAATTGCAAGCCAGTAAAATGCCTCGCGTTGGTTTGTGAAGATGGAATGGATGGAAAGGGTTTTCTCCTTCATATACCAGACTAAAAAAGTGGCAGCCAACGCGATGGTGAAGATGATGGTGGTTGTGTGCAGTTTGACGCCGAAATTATCCACCAGATTATCCGTCACCAAGGTGCCCACGATGCTGATGAGCACCACGGCCAACCAATAGCTCCACGGCACATAGCGTTTCTGGGCAAACTGGACGACCAGCACAAGTGCTAGAATGGCGGCCATCACCAATGATGTTCCGGTGAGGCCAAGGCCCATGCGGCCTGCCAGGTAATCGGCAGCTGTTTCACCCATGGTGACGGCCATGAGTTTGATGAACCAGAAATCAAGCGTGACTTTTGGAACGCGGTTAAAGGCTGTTGTTGCAGTCATGATTAAAACTCAGTTGAGAGGTTTGGCAGGATCGGTGAGTGCACCCAGCAATGCGACAAGTGTTTCTTTGACTTTGACCGCATCGGGAGCTTTGGCGCGCAAGGCTTTTATCGCATGGTCGGACGCCTCGTCGATTGTGCTCCACGCTTCCTTGTTCATGGGGCGCAAGGTGGGCTCAGCAGTGTCCCACAGGCTTTCATAGTCGGATATGCGCTTTTCGGCCGAAACAAGATCACCTTTTTCTGCGATGGCGGCGGTATCTGCAATCACGGCCTGCATGGCTGAAAGATCGCCCAAAGGCGCTTGGCCAGCGACGGCAGGTATTGAATTAAAGTAAACCTGAAAGGCGCTGAAGCCTGCGACTGGAACAGCGATCAAAAAACAGGCAAATAAAAATTGTTTCATCTATCCGATTTCCTTCACGAGTTATTTTTGAATAAAGTTTGGTTCAACTGTGATGTGAGCCCTCATGCCAGAAGTTTTGAGGCGGCCCAATTTACAAATTTGTAAACCGGTGGCGGTTCGGTCTTTTGCATGCTTACGAGTGATGATGCGCTGCTTCTTGCGCCAAATCGCGCCATGATGTAGGGCCCGCCTGAACCACATTCAGGAGCTTGCCATGCCCGCTTTTCGAACCCTCGACGATGTCAATGTTTCAGGCAAACGCGTTGTGATCAGGCTTGATCTCAATGTGCCCATTTCGGGTGGCGTGGTGACGGATACCACGCGCATTGACCGGGTGGTGCCCACCTTGCGCGAACTTCTCAAGAAAGGTTCCGCCATCATCATCCTGGCTCATTTTGACAGACCCAAGGGCAAGGTGGTTCCAGAGATGTCATTAAAGCCTGTGGCCGCGGCGCTGGAAAAAGCGCTGGGCCATGCTGTGCAATTCATGTTTACGGATTGGCAGACAGCACCCCATGTCGAAGCAAAACCTGGTGATGTGATCCTGATGGAAAACACGCGTTATCATGCTGGCGAAGAGAAAAATGATTTGGCGTTTGCTAAAATGTTGGCTTCACTTGGAGATATTTTTGTGAATGATGCCTTTTCAGCGGCGCACCGCGCACACTCTTCCACAGAAGGTATTGCACATCTTATTCCAGCCTATGCGGGCCGTGCTATGGAAGGCGAGCTTAAGGCCTTGCAAGCCGCATTGGAAACGCCCAAGCGCCCGGTTATTGCGATTGTTGGCGGGGCCAAGGTTTCGTCCAAACTTGATCTGCTGGGCAATCTTGTGAAAAAAGTGGAAGCGCTGGTGATTGGTGGGGCAATGGCAAATACATTTCTCTATGCGCAAGGCATGGGTGTTGGAAAATCTCTCGTCGAAAAGGATTTGGCAGATACGGCACGCAGCATCATGGCAACCGCAGAAAAAGCCGGCTGTGCCATTATCCTGCCAGTTGATGCGATTGTGGCCTATAAGTTTGAAGCGCATGCACCGTCGCATGATTATGGCGTGGATGCCATTCCTGCCGATGGCATGATGCTGGATGTGGGACCGATGTCGGTGGACCGGGTGAATGCCGCAGTTGATCAGGCACACACATTGTTGTGGAACGGCCCCTTTGGTGCATTTGAAATGCAGCCCTTTGATGCAGCAACTGTTGCCATTGCCAAGCATGCAGCAAAACGCACCAAGGCCGGGCAGTTGGTGACTGTTGCCGGTGGTGGCGACACTGTGGCAGCACTTAACCTTGCCAGGGTGGCCGATGACTTTACATACATTTCAACAGCGGGGGGCGCGTTTCTTGAGTGGCTGGAAGGCAAGGAGCTTCCTGGCGTTGCAGCGTTGACTGTGAAGTGATGCTATTTTATCTCGTGGCACCTGTCGCACTTGATGCAGCCGATATCATTGCTTGTGCCACTGCTGCCTGTGCCGCTGGGGATTGCGCCTCTCTCATTGTGCCAGATTCAGTCAAGCAGGAAGATGTAGCGGCCTTGCAGGCACTGGGTCTTGCCGTGTTTCTGCAAGATGTGGAGCCCCGCATTGTCAGCCGCCTTCGCGCAGATGGACTTCATATCACCACAATGGAACACGCGGTGGTGGATTTGCGCATGTCATTGCCGCGCGATGCGATGTTGGGTGTGGGCTGTGGTGTTTCGCGGCACGCGGCCATGGAAGCTTCTGAGCAGGGCGCTGATTACGTTGCCTTCAACCAGAAAAAACAAACAGGCGGTGAACCGCTGATCAAGTGGTGGAATGATATTGCAGAGCTTCCCAGTGTGCCGTTTGATGCTGTGACCTTTGCCGAGCTTACCATACTGCTGCCGCAGAAGCCTGACTTTATCAGGCCCGCAGACGAAATGTGGGAGAGTGCAGAGGCGGCGGCAAAAGTGATTGCGGCGTTTTCCAAACTTATGAAAGCATGAAAAGATTTTTGTTCATCGTCCTGGTGTGGGGAGCGCTGTTTTCCGGATCATTTGCGCAAGCGCCCGACCCTGCAAAATTTGAAGAGGCCATGGCGCTTTTTGACGATGGCAAATATTCTGATGCCTTGCCGCTGGCACAGGATTTTGCGGCTAAGGATGATGCCCGCGCCATGGTGATGCTTGGCACGCTCTACCAGAAAGGGCTTGGGGTGGACGCTGACCCAAAGCAAGCACAGGACTGGTATCAAAAAGCCGCTGCCAAAAACAATGTTGAAGGTCAGTTTGCGCTGGGCATGATGTTTCTGGATGGGTCTTTGGGAGTGGTTGATCTGGATCAGGGAGCGCCACTTCTGGAAAAAGCTGCGGTTGCCGGAAATCCGCAGGCTCAATATAATTTTGGATTGTTCTACAGCGGCGTTTACAACACCCAACCCAGCTGGGGGGATGCGTCTTTCTGGTTTCAAAAAGCTGCCGATCAGGGTTTTGCAGAGGCGCAATACAATTTGGCGTTGTTGTTTATTGATGGGCGCGGGGTGGAGAAAGACATCGTCAAGGCCGCCACATGGTTTTCCAAAGCCGCTGTTCAAGGCATGCCGGAGGCAGCACTAGAATATGGCGTGCTGGTATTTCGCGGTGAAGGCGTTCAGAAGGATGAAAAACTGGGTGCCAAATGGCTGCTGATTTCTGCCAACCACGGAAACCCGGTGGCGCAAAACCGCATGGCAAAACTCTATGCCACCGGACACGGGGTTGACATCGATCCGTTGGAAGCGGCCAAGTGGGCCATTCTGGCAAAAGCAGGCGGGCGCAGTGATCCAACCCTCGATGATGCCTTGGCCAAAATGCCAGAAAATTTGCGCAAACAGGCTGAAGACAGAGCAGCCGCATTCAAGCCAGTGATGCGGAAAAGTTGATGGTTTGGAAGCATGTGTCCCGAGTGGTTACGGCTTGACGGGATGCTGTTCCAAAATTCAGCAATGGTGTAGAGAATTAACAGGTTTACCCTTACTGGATATTTGTAGGATTAAGCTGTCCGTAAGATTAATCGCATAGTGTCCCTTCTAAATACAAACAATTTGATTAGATAGCGGCATGTGCCGTCGTCTGCAGCGGACGGCTTGGGTGTTGAAAAAATCGATTACAAAGACTGATGGCACCCATGCAACGATTTTTGGGCATGAATTGTTTGAAGGTATCTTTGACAGTTCAGCTAACGGATTGATTTTACTCGACAGTGAATTTCACATGTTGCGCGTTGGAAAAGGCCTTTGCCAGCTTTTGGGTTACGCGCCACACGAACTTTTTGCAAAATCCATCCGCCAGATCATAGCTGCGGATAACTGGAGTGCTGCGTCCAAAAAATTGACCGTGCTTACCCCGGTTCAAGAAAAATCTCTTCAAGTTGAGTGTCGCTATCTTCACAAGAACGGCACAATCGTTTGGGTTATTGTTGCAGTTTCGCATTTACCCAAGAAGGCAATGCCTGCAATGCCGCAATATCTGTTGCAAGTGACATCCATTGACAAACAGAAACAAGCCGAAGAGTTGACCGAAGAGGCCTTGAACCGGTGGAACTTTGCCCTTGATAGTGCAGGTCAGGGGGTTTGGGACTGTGATGTTCTGACTGACACCTGGAGTTATTCATCAAGTTGGAAAAAGATGCGCGGCATCCCCGAAGATGAAAGCATTTTGCTTGACGACGAAAACTGGATCAAGGAAATCCACCCAGACGATCACCAACTTGTTCTCGAAAAGATGGCTGAGCGTTTTCGCGTCGGCATGTCTGAGGTTTCTTATGAGTACAGGCAGCGGCACCGGCATGGCTATTGGATGTGGATCTTGGCGCGAGGCCGCTGCACTGAGTTTTTTCCAGATGGCAAGCCAAAACGCATTATTGGAACAGACACAGACATTACCGAAATAAGGCGCAGGGAAGTTGAACTTGCAGATGTTTCGCACCGACTTGAAATGGCATTGTCCACATCGCAAGTGGGAATCTGGAAATATGATGTCTATAATTCGGCAACCTATTGGGATTTGCGCACCCGGGAAATTTTCGGCCTGCCGCCTGGGGATGAGGCCTTACCCCCGCAAACGTGGGAAAATTCGATTCATCCGGAAGATCGCGAGCGCGTTGTAACAGTTTGCAAACAAGCAGTTCTGAGCCGCCAAGATTTTTCTATGGATTATCGCATTATTCTCAATGATGGAACTTTGAAGCACGTGAGGGCGAGGGCAAGTTTTCCCAAAAGTGATACAGGTCCGGAAACGATGATTGGCGTCAATTGGGACATTACAGCCGATATCGCAAAAGCTGAAGCCTTCAAAATGGCGAAGCTTCTGGCCGAAAACAAAAGCTTTGATCTTGAAATTGCGCGCGGCCATTTGGAACACTCATCATTGCATGATTCCCTGACAGGATTGCCAAACCGCCGACATCTCGACAAGGCACTTTTGGAATTTCAAAACCCAAGCGGTAAAAATCAAAGCCTGTCGCTGTTGCACATCGATCTGGATCGCTTCAAGCAGATCAATGACACAAAGGGACATGCCGCTGGGGATGCCGTGCTGGTTTACATGGCGAACTTGTTGCGCAAGCAATTTCGCGCCAGTGATTTGGTTGCGCGAATCGGTGGCGATGAATTTGTCGTTCTTTTGTCTCCTTCGCCTGAGCATGCCCAATTGCGAGGGATGGTTGACCGGTTGATTGGTCTTGCGCGCGAGCCCATTAATTGGCAGGGCCATGAATGCAGGTGCGGTATCAGCATCGGAATAGCCGAGGCTGCCGGCGATTTTGATCCCAGGCAATTGTTCGTCAATGCGGACATTGCATTGTACCGGGCAAAAAATACGGGACGCAATTGCGCCATCTATTTCACGGCACGGCTGCAGGCAGAAGTGATTGCCGAAAAAGAAAATGCAGACGATATTTTAAAAGGCATTGAACGTCAGGAATTTATCCCGTTCTATCAACCGATCTTTCACACGAAAACACTTGATATAGCAGGGGTTGAAGCGTTGGCCCGTTGGCGTCATCCCGTCAGGGGTTTACTTGCACCCGACACCTTTTTAACAGTTGCAGCTGAATTCAATTTAATGAACGCAATTGATAGCGCCATTCTTGCGCAAGCGCTTTGCCATCTGCAGATGTGGGATGATGCAGGCATTGAGATACCCCGAATTTCTGTCAATGTGTCGGCACGCAGGCTGGGTAGTGATAGCCTGCTAGAAAGCCTGAACGCCCTGCCCATTCAGCCCGGGCGTGTTTCATTTGAACTTTTGGAATCAATTTTTCTGGATGAATTCGACGATGTGAATGCTAAAAATATAAGTGGAATTAAAAATCTTGGTATTGGAATTGACGTGGATGACTTTGGTACGGGTCATGCCTCAATCATAAGCCTTCTTCGGCTGCACCCGAACAGAATGAAAATTGATCGGCAACTTACGCGCAACATAGTTGAAAGCCCGTCGCAACGGCAGCTTGTGAAATCGCTAATCGAAATTGGCTTGTCACAAAACATTGAGGTATGCGCTGAAGGGGTTGAGACTGCGGAACACGCCCGCATTCTGACAGAGTTGGGGTGTGATTACTTACAAGGCTATCATTTTGCCAAGCCCATGTCGGAGACAGATTTCTTGATCTATATGCAAGGGCAAAGTTGGAAAAAGGATTTGCCCTTGCTGGAGCACGACGGGGTTACCGGAAAAACATTGTCAGACTTCATGGAAAAAGTGGGCCTGTCAAAAGCCTCCTGATGTGGTCTGATCGTTTACGAACTTGGCTAGGCCTTACGCTTGAAAAAGCTTGGCAGTTTGAATTCGCTTTTTTGCGTCAATTTCGCTGCAATATGCGTGGCTTTTTCTAGCTGGTTGTTTTCCAGTGCGGCAGTGGCAGCGCTGCTTATTTCGGTTAGTGTTGCAATAGACGCAAACAAACGCCCTGTTGGAGCTGAATCAGCCAAAGATTTAACCTTCCGCAATGCTGCAGCACCTGAGGCGCCAAAGTTCTCGCCGTCAAACGAGAATGTTTCAACCGAAGCCATCTTGAAACTCATTATACTCACTCCACACACTGACACACATATTGATGGAGCATGGGACAATTAACGTTAAAGTCGGGTTAAAGACGAACGCTTGTCGGCAGCCATTTGGGCTGGCTATAAGGCATGAACAGTTCTGCGTTGCATTTGAGGTTTTCATGGCTGGCCATTCACAATATAAAAATATCATGTTCCGCAAAGGCAAGCAGGACAAATTACGTTCAAAGATTTTTTCCAAACTTGCTCGCGAAATTACCGTAGCGGCAAAGGCCGGTTTGCCAGACCCTGCAGCCAATGCGCGGCTGCGTTTAGCTATTCAAAATGCGCGAGCGGAAAATTTGCCGAAAGACAATATCGAACGCGCCATAAAGAAGGCATCGGGTGCTGATGCGGGCAATTATGATAATGTGCGGTATGAAGGCTATGGGCCGGGCGGTGTTGCCATCATCGTCGAGGCGCTGACAGATAATCGCAACCGCACAGCGTCCAATGTGCGCTCGTTCTTCACAAAGTTTGGTGGCAATCTGGGCGAGTCGAATTCAGTTTCCTTCATGTTCAACCGTGTGGGTGAAGTGGTTTATCCGGTGGGCAAAATAACTGCCGATGCCATTATGGATGCAGCAATTGAGGCTGGAGCTGATGATGCATCTTCTGACGCGCATGGGCACGTCATCATTTGCTCGTTTGAAAGTTTGAACGAGGTTTCAGCTGCGCTTGCGGCAAAATTTGGTGAGGCTGAAAGTGTCAAGATCATCTGGAAGCCAAATGTTATGGCACCTGTCGATTTTGAAAAAGCTGAAACATTTATGAAATTGATCGATATGTTGGATGAAGATGATGATGTGCAAGTGGTGTTCAGCAACGCCGATATTCCTGATGATGTGATGGCGCAACTGAATCCAGAATGAGCGGGGTTCGCATCATCGGCATTGACCCTGGCCTTCGCCATACTGGTTGGGGGATCATTGAAGCGGAAGGCTCACATCTATCCTATGTGGCAGATGGGGCTGTGCATTCCGTTACTGACGATGATCTTGCCGTGCGACTGTTGCAAATTCACCAGCAGATTTTGGCGGTGTTGGATGAATTCAAGCCCGATGAGGCGGCGATTGAGGAAACCTTCGTCAATAAGGATGCCAGAGCCACGTTAAAGCTAGGGCAGGCCCGCGGCGTGATCATGCTTGCACCCGTGCTGCGAAAAATTGGGGTGGCTGAATATGCCCCCAACGTGATCAAGAAAACCGTAGTGGGCAATGGCCATGCGGAGAAAGACCAGGTGAAGCACATGGTGAAAATCCTTTTGCCAAGGGCCGCGCTGAAGACAGCTGATTCGGTGGATGCCCTGGCGATTGCCATTTGTCATGCGCATCATCGCGGCAGTCGTAAGTTACAAGACGTGCTCAATCGTCTTTCAGGAGACGTTTTATGAAATTGTTTTTTTGTTGCTTGCCACCGTTAGTTTCTTTGTTGGACCCCGCGTTTGCAGGCTTTGCAAACTATAAATCTGCGGCACAGGACCGAACAGCAAATGTAACGTTTGGGAATTCAACGCAATCTGCGGTCTATGTTTGATGGTGGGACGAAAAAATAATTTACCTTACCTCCTAAGCAATCTCACATTCAGCCAACCTCCACCAATCATATCTGGAGGATTACAAATGCCTTTCGACTTATGTCGTCAAGGGCGAGGCAGTTCACTCAATCAAGACGTTGTTCTTGACTTGTTCGCATTGTCGTGCAAGTATTACTTTCTGAAACGAAGGTAATACCATGCGCATCACATCGAAAGGCCAGGTTACTATTCCCAAATTTGTTCGCGATAGGCTGAATATAAAACCTGGTGATGATATTGGATTTCGTGAAGAAGGCCAGGCTGTCATAGTTGAGAAAAAACAGCGGCGAAAAAAAATGAACGCTGGTGAAATGCTGTTTCAGCAACTCTTGGGCAAAGGGCCCGCTTTGAGGGGCGAGCTTCCAGAATTGACGAGTGAAAAATTGTTAGAAATCACCCGCGGCCCGTTTGATGACCTCGACGCTCATTGATACCAATATTCTGATCGATGTGCTGGAACTGCGCCAACCCTTTCTCGAATGGGTGAGACAGGCCTTTGCTCAACTTGCAGAGGACGGTCCATTGATCATCAATCAAGTGATCTATTGCGAAGTTTCAATTCCTTACAAAACAGCCGAGGGCTTTGACGCGGTGATGGGTGCAGGCTGGATGCAGCGAGAAGACCTGCCTTGGGAGGCTGCGTTCCGCGCTGGCAAAGCTTTTGAGGCTTACCGGGAACGGGGCGGATTGAAACACACGTCGTTGCCTGATTTTATGATTGGTGCGCATGCTTCAGTTAAAGGCCACCGTATTTTGACGCGCGATGCGGCGAGGTTCCGCACCTATTTTCCAGAAGTAACAGTCATCGCCCCGGACACACACCCATGATTGGAAAGCTCAAGGGCCGAATTGATTCCGTTGGAGCGGACTGGTTGATGATTGATGTGGGCGGCGTGGTTTACTTTGCCTCTTGCTCTGGGCGTACATTATCGGCGCTGCCTGCACTCGGAGAGTTTGCCGAAATTCATACCGAGATGTTGGTTTCGCAAGACAACATTCGGTTGGTTGGTTTTTCCAGCACCCTTGAAAAAGAATGGTTCCGGCTTTTGCAAACGGTGCAAGGCGTGGGCGCCAGGGTGGCGCTGGCCATTTTATCGACATTGTCTCCATCCGAATTGGCATCGGCAATAGCATTGCAAGACAAGGCGATGATTGGCCGGGCCAATGGGGTTGGAAAAAAATTGGCTGAGCGCATTGTGTTAGAGCTGAAAGACAAAGCGCCCGCGTTTTCAACGGCCGATGTTGGCATAGGCCAAGTGGCCGCACAGTTCGCAGCAGCACGGCCCACGGCTATCACGGATGCCGTGTCGGCACTCGTTAATTTGGGTTATGGGCAAAGCCAAGCAGCGCAGGCTGTGAGTGCGGCGCTCCAGAAGAGCGGTGATGATCCGCCTACGGAGAAATTGATCAGAGCCGCGCTTAAAGAGTTGGCACTGGGATGACGCGCGCCATACTCACCCCCGCTCCTAAACCAGAAGACGCTCTCGACACGCATCTGCGGCCTCAAAGGCTTGCTGAGTTCGTTGGGCAAACCAAGAATAAACAAAATCTTTCGGTTTTTATTGAAGCGGCAAAAGCGCGCAAAGAAGCGTTGGATCATGTTTTATTTGCAGGGCCGCCGGGGCTTGGCAAGACCACGCTGGCGCAGATCATGGCGCGTGAAATGGGCGTTAATTTCAGGGCGACGTCTGGACCGGTGATTGCCAAGGCCGGCGATCTTGCAGCCTTGCTCACCAATCTTGAAGACCGTGATGTCTTGTTCATTGATGAAATCCACCGCCTTTCACCAGCTGTGGAAGAAGTGCTTTATCCCGCGATGGAAGATTTTCAGTTGGACTTGATCATTGGTGAAGGTCCAGCGGCCAGATCAGTGCGCATTGATTTGGCGCGGTTCACCTTGATTGGGGCAACCACGCGCACGGGACTTTTAACAACGCCTTTGCGCGACCGGTTTGGCATTCCGGTGCGCTTGGATTTTTACACCGAAGAAGAACTCTTGCAAATTGTACACCGTGGTTCGCGCATCATGTCAATGCCGATCACGCAAGATGGTGCGCGAGAAATTGCAAAGCGCTCTCGCGGAACGCCGCGCATTGCGGGGCGCTTACTGCGCCGGGTGCGTGATTTTGCAAGCGTTGATGGTGTTGAGAAAGTGGATGCCAAGGTTGCCGACAAAGCGCTGCGCGCCATGGATGTGGACCATGCGGGTCTGGATATGCTGGATCATCGTTACCTGAAATGTATCGCGCTGAATTTTGGGGGCGGGCCTGTTGGCATTGACACGATTGCGGCCTCGCTTTCTGAAAGTCGCGATGCGATTGAAGATGTGGTGGAACCTTATTTGCTGCAACTTGGATTTCTCAACCGCACGCCGCGCGGCCGCTTGCTCACGCATCATGCCTTCAAGCATTTGGGGCTGGCCGTTCCGCAGCGCGATGACCTTTCGCAAGGCAGCCTTGATGTCTGAATTTCAACTGCGGGTTTATTATGAAGACACAGATTTTTCAGGCCACGTTTATCACGCCAACTATCTGAAATATTGCGAGCGTGCGCGGTCAGCCTATTTACGGGAGCAAGGCGTTGATCAAAATGCCATGTTTGCCGCGGGCCAAGCCTTTGTGGTGCGGAAGATGGACTGTGACTTTTTGCGGCCCGCGAAATTTGATGATGAGCTGTTGGTTGAAACTGCGCTTAAAGCCATGAGTGGCGCGCGCTTTGAGTTGACACAGGTGATCAGGTGCCGGGGTGCGATCATATTTTCAGCCCAAGTCGCTGTCGCCATGATCGGCAAGAACGGCAGGCCGCTCAGAGTGCCGAATCAGTTGAAGGCTATTTTTAAACCGGCACAGTGATGGCCCATAAGAAAGTGTTAACCATAAGCTTTCAACAGCAAGCTGGCGCTGAGCTATACGAGGGGTAGCGCTGTGGTGATTCGACAAAGCCTTGAATTGCCGTAGTTTTGACAGATTTTTGCTATTGTTGAGGACTTCTTCCGTGGGGGAAGATGGGCTCTCGGTGGCCCCAAGGGACGAAATAGACTTATGGATCCGATTGCAGTTGCTCCGGTTACCGGTGGCGGGCCACAGATTTCCTTGTGGCACTTGGTGTCACAGGCTTCTTGGCCTGTCATGATCGTGATGTTTGGATTGGCGCTGGCCTCTGTTTGGAGTTGGGCGATCATATTTGAAAAATTTTACTCTGTTCGACGCATGAATTCCGCAAATGATAAATTTGAGTCGACTTTTTGGTCAGGTCAATCGCTGGAGGACTTGTATAATTCTGTGGGCAACCGCGACACCTTGGGCATGGCCGCCATTTTTACAGCCGCCATGCAGGAATGGAAGCGCAGCCAAGGGGCTGCCATGCGTGCCGGATTTGCCGGCGTTCAAAAGCGCATTGAGAAAGTGATGGATGTGGCCATTCAAAAAGAAATGGGCGGGCTAGAGTCTCGCCTGCTGTTTTTGGCCACAGTTGGGTCGGCTGGACCGTTTATTGGTTTGTTTGGAACGGTGTGGGGCATCATGACGTCGTTTCAGGGCATCGCCAGTTCGCAGAATACAAATTTGGCCGTTGTGGCGCCCGGCATTGCAGAAGCACTATTTGCCACGGCCATCGGCCTTGTTGCCGCCATACCCGCGACAATTTTTTATAACATGTATTCGGCTGATGCCGGAAAGATTGGCATGCGGCTGGAAAATTTTGCCGATGAATTTTCTGCGATTATTTCGCGGCAACTGGATGAACGGGTTTAAACATGAGTGCAGGTGGCGCAAGGGCTGGCGGATATCAACGGCGCAATTCGCGCAGACGCTCGAGCCATGGCACCATGAGCGATATCAATGTGACACCTTTGGTGGACGTTATGCTGGTGCTGCTGATTGTGTTTATGGTTGCAGCCCCGTTGATGACAACGGGTGTTCCTATTCAGCTGCCAAAGACGCAAGCTGCACAACTGAACACGCCGTCAGAGCCGATTACCATATCTGTTCAGGCAGACCGCAAGGTGTTTTTAGATAAAACTGAAATTGCCTTGGGCGATTTGACCGCGAAGCTGCAGGCCCTGGCCAAAAATGGCAATCAGGAACAGCTGATGGTGCGGGGTGACACGAATGTGCCATATGGCGCCATTATGGAAGTGATGGGTGTGTTGAACCAGGCGGGCTATAGCAAGATTGGCTTGGTAACATCGCCTGCTGACAAGGGCCCGCAAGCAAACTGATGAAGAAACCGGTTGTCATTTCAGTTGGTTTTCATGCCGCGATTTTACTGGCCACGCTGGTGGTTTTGCCAGCGCCAAAACCCTTCGAGGTAAAACCGGTTGAGGCCATTCAAGTGGATATCAGCCAGATCAGCGACAAGACACAGCAGATGGCTACTGCCAAGGAAGCAGAGCCTAAAGTTGATAAGCCTTTACCCAAGCAAACCAAAATTGCGAAAGACGTGCCGCCAGCGCCCAAAGTGGCTGACGAAGTTAAAACAGCCGCCAGGGAACCGGTCATTCCGCCAGAGCCTGTGGTTGAGAAAAAGCCAGAGCCTCCAAAACCAAAGCCACCAAAGCCTGTTGAAGCTGTTCCGCCTGACCCTACAGCCTTGGCTGACCTGCTGAAGAAAACCGAAGAGCCAGAGCCTAAGGCAGAACAGCCAAAGCCAAAAGTTGAAAAGCTTGTAGAGAAAAAACCTGAGAAGAAAAAACCGGAATTGAAGATTGATGATATTGCCGCCTTTCTGGACAAGCAGAAAGGTGAGAAAACCGCTCCGCAAAAGGCTTCCGAAAAAACAGGCTCGCCAAAACTTGCCGCAAAAGATGCGCAAGGTGTGGACGCAGTTGTAACCGCGACATTGATCAACGCGCTCACCAGCAAGGTGAAGCAATGTTTCAATGTGCCGCCAGCGGCACGCGATGCTGATATTTCAGTTCGCATTCATTTTTCACTCAACCCGGATGGATCGGTCAATGGCCAGCCAAATGTGGCGAGCCTGAATTCTGATCCGGTTTTTGACGCCACGGCACGCGCGGCTGTGTCGGCAATTCTTGAATGCCAGAATTATGAATTGCCGCCAGATCAATATGATCTGTGGAAAGATAATACGTTGGATTTTAATCCAAACTTGCTGTTTGGAACGTGATGGAAAAAATTATGAATGACATGCCTTCCAAGTCCGTCATCCCTGCCAAGGCAGGGATTAAGTTGTGTTTGAGCGGCAAACGACCACAGCTCAATTTCCGCTTTCGTGGCGAAGACGGTGGGGGCTGGGTGATGGCCTTCTTCCTATCCTTTATCTTAGTCTGTACCGCAGCTCCGTCATGGGCCGTTGATGGAACTGTGGTGGGTGGACAGATTGATCCTTTGCCCATCGCTATTGCACCGTTCATTTCAGGTGAAGGCGCTGGCGATGTTTCGGCTACGGTTGCTGGTGTCATTGCCAATGACTTGGCAAAGTCTGGCTATTTCAAACCCTTGCCGCCTGACTCCTATATTGAGCAGATTGGCAGCTTTGATGCCACGCCACAATTCTCAAGCTGGAAGCAGGTGCAGGCCAAAAATCTGGTGACCGGGCAAGTGACGATGCAAGGTGGCAAGATGGTGGTTGGCTTCAAACTTTATGATGTGAACACAGGACAGCTGGTGACTGGCACTAGTTTTACGGCCACACCCAAAGTGGCACGCCGCATTGCACATAAAATTTCTGATCTCATCTACAAATCGATCACCGGTTATCCCGGCTATTTTGACACGCGTGTTGTTTACGTTGACGAGTCAGGGCCGAAGGACAAGCGCATCAAGAAACTGGCAATCATGGACCAGGATGGTAACGGTGCCCGCACTTTGACCAAGGGCAATGAGATTTTGCTCACACCGCGATTTTCACCCAACAGCCAGGAAATTACCTATGCTGCCATTGGCACAGAAGCCTCGCGGGTTTACATCTACAATATCGATACGGGACAAAAAGAAATTGTCGGCGATTTTCCGAACATGAGTTTTGCACCGCGCTTTTCACCCGATGGGCAAAAAGTGGTGATGAGTTTGCAAAGTGACGATGGCCGCAATTCAAATATTTTTGAAATGGATTTGCGCTCAAAACAAATGCGCCAGATTACCAATGAGAATTCAATCAACACGGCACCCAGCTATTCACCAGACGGGGGACAGATTGCGTTTGAGTCGGATCGCGGAGGCTCGCAACAAGCCTATGTGATGAACGCTGACGGATCGAACCAGCGCCGGATCAGTTTTGCCAAGGGCCGCTATTCAACACCGGTGTGGTCACCTGACGGCAAATGGATTGCGTTTACCAAACAGAGTGATAGCAAGTTTTCAATTGGTGTGATGAATCCTGATGGGTCAGGCGAGCGCATTTTGACAGAAGGGTTCCATAATGAGGGGCCGACATGGTCGCCCAATTCCAGAGTTGTGATGTTTTTTCGCGAAACACCGGGCGAAAGTGGCGGGCCTCAACTCTATTCAGTGGATATTTCAGGATACAATGAACAGGAAGTTCCAACGCCCGAGTTTTCATCTGATCCTGCTTGGTCACCTCTTCTTAACTAAAATTTGAGATATGAAATTAAGTAAATGGCCGGGGGGCCTTTTTAAGCGATTTTGACTTTCCTTTGAAAAGTCACAACGCTCTGGTGTGGAGTTAAGAGTATGCGTAAAAATATTGGATTTAAATTTGTGATTGCGATTGCTTCGGTGCTGGCCCTTTCGGCGTGTACAAAGAAAAGCAATACGGCAGCTGGCCTGGATGGTGGCGGATTAAACTCCGGCATGAACGGCGAACAGGTGGCGGGTTCTGCTGTTGCAGGTTCCGAAGATGACCTCAAACAAAATGTGGGTGACCGCGTTTATTTTGACAATGATCAAACAAATTTATCGGCTGAAGCCAGCGATATTTTGTTCAAGCAGGCGTCGTGGCTCAAAAAATATGACGGGGTGACGATTCAAATTGAAGGTCACGCTGATGAACGTGGCACGCGCGAGTATAATATTTCATTGTCGGCCCGCCGGGCCACTGTGGTTCGGGCTTATCTGATTGCGCAAGGCATTGAAAAAGCCCGTATTTCAACAATTGCCTATGGCAAGGAACGGCCGGTAAAATTGTGTGACGCAGAAGAGTGTTGGTCACAAAATCGCCGTGCTGTTACCGTTATTACAGGCGGGGCGAACGCCAGCTAGTGCAAATGCAGCTATTTGTTGTTTGTTAACCATGTGCCACCACACTTGCGTGCGGTGGCATTTTGCGCCATGGCGCTTTTGAAGAAAAGGATTCTGGTCCGGGCAGGCGAGCCTTTGGGACTATCAGAAGGAGTGGTGACGATGATGACGCGGATGGCAGGTTTCAAGTGGGCGGCACTGTGCTGCTGTTTTTTGGCTTTGGCAGCTTGTTCAAAGAAGAACACCCCTGACCTTGATGCAGGACTTGGCAATGGCGGCAATGGCGGTGTTGATGTGGGAGCCGCAGCGCCAGGGTCTAAAGATCAGTTTACCAAAGAAGTGGGTGACCGCGTTTTCTTCCTGAATGATCAAACAACATTGTCGCCTGAAGCAAGCGATATTCTGACCAAGCAAGCGCAGTGGCTGCAGCAGTATTCCAAAGTGACGATACAGGTGGAAGGCCATGCCGATGAACGCGGCACAAGAGAATACAACATTTCCCTGTCCGCCAGACGCGCCACAGCGGCGCGGGGTTTTCTGATCAGCCAAGGTGTTGCTGCCAGTCGCATTTCTTCAATCGCCTATGGCAAGGAAAGGCCCGTGGCCTTATGTGATTCGGAACAATGCTGGAGCCAGAACCGCCGCGCCGTTACGGTTATTACCGGTGGAGCCAACTGACGCTTAACTGTTGCGGAGATGCAACAGCCATTGTCAATTTAAAATCACCCCATTGAGGCCTCAATTCTAACGCGTTTGAACGGCACTTATGGGGAAATTAAAATCCTGGGTTTATGCCATGTATAAAAAATCTATTTTTGTATTTGCGTTGATGATGTGTGCAGCTTTTGTGCCTGCACATGCTGATGAAGTTGACAACCGGGTTGATGCACTTGAAAATCAGGTGCGCCAATTGGTTGGTCAAATTGAAGAATTGAATTACACAGTCAAACAGTTGCAAGCACAGACTGCCGCAGCACCGCGCCAGACTGGGGAAGCGCAAGTGCCAGCTGTTCTCGCCTCGCCCAAGAAAAAATTGAGCCTGCAAGTTCCGGCGCAACCGCAAATGTCGGGTCAGGTTTCTCAAGCGGGTGTAGAGACTATTCAAGAAACGCCGCTCAACCAAGACGCATCAGCAGCCGCACCGGTTCAGGAGAATTCCCTTTATGGCGCTGCGCCGCCGCCCAAGATTTTGGGGGCATTGGATAACAAGTCTGCCAAGGTTGGTGACGGAGGATTCAAGGGAGTGGTTATTGACCCTCCGGTGAATGGCGAAGCGGCCATTGGAGAAGCGCCTGTTGCGCAAGATTCCAGTTCTGGCGTGGAGCAAGTGAGTTTGCAACCTGAAACTCCGGATGATGTTTTCATGAAAGCGGAAAAATCCTTGTTGCAGTTGCAGTATCAGGATGCCGAAAGCGGCTTCAAAGATTTTCTGACTAAATATCCTGATCATAATTTGGCAGGTAGCGCTCAGTTCAAATTGGGTGAAACGTTTTATGCGCAGCAAAATTACAGCGAAGCCGCACAAAATTATCTAACGGGTTACAAGCAATATCCAAAAAGCCGCCGTGCTGCTGATAGTTTGTTAAAGCTGGGCTTATCCTTGAATAAACTGGGTCAGAAAGATCAGGGCTGTGCAGCACTTGGTTCGGTTGGTGGTGAGTTTCCGAAAGCCGTGGAAGCCAACAAGCGGGCGCAGGCAGAATACAAGCGTGCTGGTTGCTGAAACGCAATTTTCTGATATTTTTTCATCTTTGAGCGGTTTCAAACGCCTGGCACTTGCGGTGTCAGGCGGTTCTGATTCCATGGCCCTGTTGCGGATGGTGCTGCACTGGGCAGCGCGCGATACCGAAATTTTTGTAGTCACAGTAAATCACGGTTTGCGTCCGGATGCGGGCCAGGAAGCCGCCCATGTTGCAGCCTGGTGCGCGTCGCTAGGCATTGCCCACAAAATTTTGTTTTGGCACCACGGTGGCATTGCAACGGGTGTTCAAGCCAAGGCGCGCACCGCAAGATATGACTTGATGACAGAGTGGTGCCTGCAACAAGATATTCCCATTTTGCTGACAGGCCACACCGCCGATGATCAAGCTGAAACAGTTGCCATGCGGCTTGAACGAACGTCTTCTGCTGCCAGTCTTGCAGGTATTTGGCCAGAGCGACAGTGGAACGGAATTCGAGTGATGAGGCCGTTTTTGAATTTGCGGCGCAGTGATCTTCGAGAATTTCTTGTCAGTGTGGGCCAGGCTTGGGTGGAAGATCCTTCCAACGCAAATATTCAATTTGAACGGGTTCGTGTGAGGCAATCTCTGGGGGGTGAGCTCCAAGGTTTTGCACAGCAGGCTGCCAAAGCACAATTGACTGTGACGCAAGATTGCGGACTTGCCAAAACTTGGTGTTCTGCACAGTTTGTGGTTCACCACACAGGGTTTCTGACTTTGGACCACTCTGCTTTTGCAAGTCTTCCAGAAGGTGTGGCAGATTTTGTGGTGCAGAGCATGTTGCGGCTGTGTGCGCCTGCAATGCCCAAAGCTGAACGGGCTGAACGGATGGTTTTGGCAGAATGGATCAGAAAAGGGCGCATGTCGCGGCGCACATTAGGCGGGGCGATTTTTGTAAACCGAAAAGCTGTTCTTGTGGTCGGACGGGAGCCTGGTCGGATTTCTGGTCTGCCTGTCAAAATTCCGCAATCCGGAGTGGCGATATGGGACGAAAGGTTTGAAATTTCAGCAGCGCCCGGGTGTGAAATCTTGCCGGTTTCCGCTTTAGGCGAATTGCCGCGGCGCAAGGATATTCCGGCCTTCGTGCAATCTGGTCTTCCGGCGTTGCGTAAAGATGGCCAGATTGCAGCTATTCCGCATTTGAACGTGGGTAGCGGGGTTAGCGTTAAGTTTTTAAGACATTAAGTGTTGTGTTAGGCTTGGAAAAGTAGAGTGTAAGGCTTAAGTAGGCTCACAAGAGTTAAAGGTGCCGAAGTTTTTTGAAGCTGTCGGTCTGAATCGAGGGAAAAGTGAATCAATTTCGTAATTTTGCCGTGTGGATCGTAATCGCCATGCTTCTAGTGGCCTTGTTCAGCCTGTTTCAAAGTCAGGCCTTGCGCGGGGGCTCAGCCGAGCTGAGCTATTCAGAGTTCCTTGACAAAGTGAACAGTGGAAGCATTAAAACTGTCGCTTATTCAACGTCAGGCGCCATTACGGCGACCCAAAGCGATGGCAAAAGTGTTTCAACAACCGGTCCCGTGCTGGTTCTTGGCGAAGCTGATTTGAAACTGTTTCGCGACAAGAATGTGGATTTGACATTCCGTGCGCCACAGGGCGAAGGCATGCTGTCAAATTTCTTGGTGTATTGGCTGCCTTTGATCTTGCTCGGTGGTGTGTGGTTCTTTTTCATGCGCCAGATGCAGTCTGGCAACGGCAAGGCCATGGGCTTTGGAAAGTCCAAAGCCAAGCTTTTGACCGAAAAGCAGGGCCGCGTGACATTTGAGGATGTGGCGGGCGTTGATGAAGCCAAGGACGACCTGCAGGAGATCGTTGAATTTTTGAAAGACCCGCAGAAGTTCCAGCGCCTGGGCGGAAAAATTCCGCGTGGCGCGTTGCTAGTCGGCCCTCCCGGAACAGGTAAAACGTTGCTCGCCCGCGCTATCGCTGGCGAAGCTGGTGTGCCGTTCTTTACAATATCAGGTTCGGACTTTGTTGAAATGTTTGTGGGCGTTGGTGCAAGCCGCGTGCGCGACATGTTTGAACAAGCCAAAAAGAATGCGCCTTGTATTATTTTCATCGACGAAATTGACGCTGTGGGTCGTCACCGTGGCGCTGGCCTTGGCGGAGGTAACGATGAGCGCGAACAAACGCTCAACCAGTTGCTCGTCGAAATGGATGGCTTTGAGGCCAACGAAGGCGTGATCATTGTCGCGGCCACAAACCGCCCCGATGTGCTTGATCCGGCATTGTTGCGGCCAGGCCGATTTGACCGCCAGATTACCGTTGGCAATCCTGATGTTAAGGGCCGCGAGAAAATCTTGCTTGTTCACATGAAGAACGTTCCGTTGGCTCCAGATATTGATCCAAAAGTGATTGCCAAGGGTACGCCCGGGTTTTCTGGTGCAGACCTTGCGAATTTGGTGAATGAAGCTGCGTTGCTTGCAGCACGCCGTAACAGGCGCATGGTTACGCAGGCTGAATTTGAGGATGCCAAAGACAAAGTGATGATGGGTGCAGAACGCCGTTCATTGGTAATGAATCCAGCTGAACTCAAGAACACTGCCTATCATGAAGCAGGACATGCCATTGTTGGCTTGCAAGTTCCCTATGATCCCTTGCACAAGGTTACAATCATTCCGCGTGGCCGTGCCCTTGGTGTCACCATGAACTTGCCAGACGGCGATAAACACTCGCTGAGCAAGGAATGGTGCGAGTCAAGGCTTGCGGTGTTGTTTGGCGGCCGCGAGGCTGAGCTTATTCTCGGTGGCGAAAAGAACGTGACGAATGGTGCAACGGGCGACATTCAGATGGCCACATCCCTGGCACGCTCAATGGTCATGGAATGGGGCATGTCTGAACGGCTGGGCCGCGTTCGCTACGGCGCAAATGAGCAAGAAGTGTTCTTGGGTCATAGCGTTACGCAGAGCAAAAACCTGTCGGAAGAAACGGCACGGCTGATTGATGAAGAAACCCGGAAGCTTATTCAGGCGGGCGAAATGAGGGCCAAGAAGATTTTGGCGAAATTTCGCAAAGGTCTTCACGATGTCTCTGCAGCCTTGCTTGAGTATGAAACACTGTCGGGCGAGGACGTGAAGCAGGTTCTTGCGGGCAAGGCGCTTACGCGTGATGACAAGCCCAAGGGCAGGCCAACTGTGAGCAGCACACCCAGTGTGCCGCGGACAGGCAAGCGTTCCGGTGGACTTGCACCCCAGCCGCAAGGTTGAGATTTGACTGATAACCGTCATCTTGGCTAAGGCCAGGGTGACGGTCGAAAGTACTGAGCGTGGCCACACAAACATATTTCCGCCCCCTTTCGCTGGTTTTTGGTGAAGACGCTCGTGTCCTGATTGATACAGGTCACGCTGGTGCGCTTGGCGGTTTTTCACACGTTGCTTTTTCGCAAGTTGAAATGATTACGCGCAATGGCAACGTCGTTGAACGCCTAATCAAACCATTTTCAGACTTAAAAGATCATCACCTAATGGCTGATGTAACAGCGCCTCGAAGTGCTTTCGGCGGCTTGGACCTTACGCGCACTCAGATCATGGGTATCGTCAACGTCACGCCTGACAGCTTTTCGGATGGCGGACACCATAACGAAAGCGATAGTGCGATTGCGCATGGACAAAAGCTTGCAGATGATGGCGCTGATCTTCTGGATGTGGGGGGAGAATCGACCCGCCCAGGTTCGAGCGAGATCTTGCTTGACGATGAACGCGCGCGGATTTTGCCGGTGATCAAAGCTCTGGCCGAAACACATGTGGTGTCGGTGGATACGCGGAAATCAGTTTTAATGCGGGAGGCGGCTCTGCTGGGTGCCCGCATCGTCAACGATGTTTCAGCGCTTGGATTTGACCCCCACAGTGGTGCCACGCTAACGGAACTTAATCTTCCAGTGGTTTTGATGCATGCCCAGGGGGAGCCCCGCACCATGCAGCTTTCCCCAAAATATACCGACGTTGTCTTGGATGTTTATGATTGGCTGGCCGAGCGCATTGCACTTGCAGTGAAGGCAGGAATTCCAAAGTACCGGATTTGTGTTGATCCAGGCATCGGGTTTGGCAAGACCATACACCACAATTTGACACTGTTGCGGCAACTGACTTTGTTTCAGGGGCTTGGCGTGGGCGTTCTGGTGGGGCTTTCCCGCAAGAATTTTGTTGGCGTTTTAACGGGTGAAAAAGTGGCAGCGCTGCGTGTGGCAGGGTCGGTTGGTGGGGCCTTGCAAGCTGCCATGATGGGAGCCCATATACTGCGCGTTCACGATGTTAAGCAAACTGTCGACGCTTTGGCAGTATTTCAAGGAACACTCGACCCCGCTTCAATGGATGTTTAAGCTTCTGTGCTAGATCACTCACGGGACTTTCGGGGAGGATAGATAAATGGCTCGCAAATATTTTGGCACAGATGGAGTTCGCGGACGCGCAAATACGGGCGCAATGACGCCTGATATTGTGATGAAGATTGGCATGGCGGCCGGTCAATTGCATCGCCGCGGCGGGCACCGCCACCGGGTTGTGATTGGCAAAGACACGCGCCTTTCTGGTTACATGATTGAGCAAGCGTTAACGGCTGGCCTTTTGGCTGCTGGCATGGATGTGTTCTTGTTCGGGCCTGCGCCCACGCCAGCCGTGGCCATGCTCACCCGCTCCATGCGCGCTGATTTGGGTGTGATGATTTCTGCTTCTCACAATCCTTATTACGATAACGGCATCAAATTTTTCGGGCCTGATGGCTATAAACTTTCCGATGACCAGGAGTTAAAGATAGAGGCTCTGGTTGAAGATCCATCACAGATCATTCTGGCTGAGTCAGACTTCATTGGCCGCGCCAAGCGCATTGAAGACTCGAGTGCGCGCTATACCGAGTTTGCCAAACGCACTTATGTTGGCGACAGCGGTTTGGATGGCTTGCGCATTGTCATTGATACCGCAAACGGCGCTGCCTATCGCACTGCACCACCTGTGCTCTGGGAGCTGGGTGCAGAGATCATCAAGATTGGCGATGATCCAGATGGCATGAACATCAATGACAAATGCGGCTCAACCCATCCTGAAACCATGTGCCAACGGGTGCGCGAAACGCGGGCCGATATTGGGATTGCGCTGGATGGCGATGCAGACCGGGTGATTATTTGTGATGAGCGCGGGCAGGTGATTGATGGTGATCAGATCATGGCGCTTATTACAACGGCGTGGGCCAGGCGCGGGCAGCTGAAAGGCGGCGGGTTAGTAACTACCATCATGTCCAATCTGGGCCTGGAACGCTATGTGGAATCACAAAACCTGATTTTGGCGCGCACCAAGGTGGGAGATCGTTATGTTGTAGAACATATGCGAGAGCACGGGTTTAACGTGGGGGGCGAGCAATCTGGCCACATCGTGATGTCGGATTATGCGACAACTGGCGATGGTCTGCTGGCGGCCCTGCAAGTGCTGGCAGAAGTTGTGCGACAGGGGAAACCTGTCAGTGAAGTGTGCAACATGTTCACGCCATTCCCGCAGATTTTGAAGAATGTGAAATTTTTGTCGGGCGCTCCGCTGGATAATAAAAACGTGCTGTCTGCCATCAAGGATGCCGAAGTGATGCTGGGCAATTCCGGGCGGTTGGTTATTCGTCCCTCAGGCACCGAGCCTTTGATCCGCGTGATGGCAGAGGGGCAAGACGAAAGCATGGTGCGGCGCATTGTAGATGAATTGTGCGGCGTGATTTCGAAGTCGGCGGCGTAGAAGTCTTAAATATCAGACCTTTTGGGTATGGTAATTTGCGCGTCTCCACTCTGTTTCAATTCAACACAGATTTTGTTGTATTGTTGCAACATTTCAAATCAGTCACATTTGCGCCTTTTTCCCGCCTGCGTTGGAACAAACCCTCCCGGCAAACATTGAACATCCAACGGGATGGTCTGTGAAGTTTAACGAGGTGATATTATGAAGTTCTTGAAAATGGTTATTTTGGCAGGTCTGGTTTCTGCGCCCATGCTTTCGGTAGCTCAGGCAGCTGATGCAAACGCTTTTGTTCCAAGCGAAGTTTCCACCACATCTGGCTTTTACCTGCGCGGTGATGCTGGCGCCTCGTTCTTGAACTGGAGCGGCGGTGATGATGACACGACCTTTGTGGCTGGCGGTGGTTTTGGTTATCAGTTCAATGATAACTTCCGCGCCGACATGACAGCTGATTTCAGTGGAGATTACAGCATCGCTCCGGGTGCAAAGCTCGACACCACAATTCTTTTGGGCAACGTCTATTTTGATTTGAAAAACGACTCCATGTTCACGCCTTACGTGGGTGGCGGATTGGGTTATGGTTGGGCACAAGGGTCTGGCTATAAAGACGACAGCGGCTTTGCTGCTGGTTTGGCGGCTGGTGTGTCAGTCGACATGACGACAAACTTGGCACTTGATGTTGGCTACCGCTTCCGCACCATTATGGTTAATGGCAATGATCCTCGCGAACACCAGGTTACTGCAGGTATTCGCTTCAAGTTCTGATCCGCAATCGCGCGTGATCTCTGAAAATGCGTCTCTTGTGAAAACAGAGGGCGCATTTTTTTGCTTGCACCGCGACTCTAATTCATTCAAAAGCGGCGCTGGGCGAGCCCTCCCCCCCGAGGGCCTGTCCATCTGTGTGGATGGAGAACAACATGACAGATCTGAAGCCGGGCCTACGCCCGCATTGCGCCAATTTTTCTTCCGGCCCCTGCGCTAAATTTCCGGGCTGGACCCCTTCTAAACTTCAAGATGCTGTGCTGGGCCGATCACATCGATCGGCGCTGGGCAAGGCTCGCTTGAAAAAAGCCATTACCTTGACGCGTGATGTTTTACAGGTGCCTGCTGAGTACCGCATTGGAATTGTGCCAGCCTCAGACACAGGTGCTGTGGAAATGGCCATGTGGTCGCTTCTGGGCGCGCGCGGCGTTGACATGGTGGCGTGGGAAAGCTTTGGCGAAACGTGGGTGTCTGATGCGGTCAAACAGCTTAAACTGAAAGATGCCCGCAAAATTCTGGCACCTTATGGTGAACTGCCGGATCTGGCCGCGATCAACTTTGACAATGATGTGGTGTTTACCTGGAATGGCACAACCTCGGGCGTGCGCGTACCCAATGCTGACTGGATTCCTGCAAACCGTGCAGGCCTGACGATTTGTGACGCAACGTCTTCTGCTTTTGCGCAAGCCATGGATTTTACAAAGTTGGATGTGGTGACTTTTTCCTGGCAAAAAGTGCTGGGCGGGGAAGGCGCGCACGGCGTTCTGATCCTGTCGCCGCGTGCCGTTTCGCGCTTGGAAAATTATGTGCCAAGCTGGCCGCTGCCGAAAATTTTTCGCCTTACGTCTGGTGGCAAATTGATTGAAGGCATTTTTGAGGGTGAGACCATCAATACACCCTCCATGCTGTGCGTAGAGGATTACATTCTGGCTCTGGAATGGGCGCAGAGCATTGGCGGTCTTGACGGGCTGCGCAAGCGTGCTGATGCCAATGCGGCCGCGATTGACGCGTGGGTGGCCAGAACACCTTATGCACATCATTTGGCTAAAGTTGCAGCCACGCGGTCCAACACTTCGGTGTGTCTGACACTGGATGGGGCAGAAGATGTGCCAAAGAAAATGGTGAAACTGCTTGAAGCTGAAAATGTGGCTTATGACATCAACGCCTACCGGGATGCACCGCCAGGCTTGCGTATTTGGTGTGGAGCCACTGTGGAGACCGCTGATGTGGTGGCGCTGACGCATTGGCTGGATTGGGCGTTCAAGAAAGTGAATAGCGAATAGAGCTCGGCCCTCTTTGCGCGTCATATTTTCTGTCTTCCTTTTTCGATTTTTTTGGAGATCTATTATGGCCCCTCGTGTTCTTGTGTCTGACAAACTTTCGGAAACGGCTGTTCAAATTTTTCGGGATCGCGGTGTCGACGTTGATTATCTGCCTGATCTGGGCAAAGACAAGGACGCGCTGCTGGCAAAGATTGGTGAATATGACGGCCTTGCCATTCGGTCTGCCACCAAGGTTTCGCCGAAAATTCTGGAGGCTGCAACCAAACTGAAAGTCATTGGCCGCGCTGGCATTGGCGTGGACAATGTGGATATTCCGGCGGCAACCGCGCGCGGCATCGTGGTCATGAATACCCCCTTTGGCAATGCCATCACCACGGCAGAACATGCCCTGTCCATGATGATGGCACTGGCGCGGCAAATTCCCGAGGCCAATGCCTCTACCCACGCTGGAAAGTGGGAGAAGAACCGCTTCATGGGCGTGGAGTTGTTTAACAAAACGCTTGGCATTATCGGCTGCGGCAATATTGGCTCAATTGTTGCAGACCGGGCGCTGGGTTTGAAAATGAAAGTGATTGCCTTTGATCCGTTCCTGTCGCCAGAACGGGCTTTGGATATTGGCGTTGAAAAGGTTGATCTCGATACGCTTTTCAAGCGCGCCGATTTCATTACGCTGCATACGCCGCTGACTGACAAAACCCGCAATGTGATTGACGCTGCGGCACTTGCAAAGTGCAAAAAAGGGGTTCGCATTATTAATTGCGCGCGGGGCGGCCTGGTGAATGAGGATGCGTTGTATGATGCCTTGATTTCAAAGCATGTGGCTGGTGC
>JBBRNW010000012.1:0-97980 GCA_038230015.1 Hyphomicrobiales bacterium
TGCTTTTCAGCAAGCTCTGCGGAAATCTTTGTTAACGCAACTGTCAGTACTTTTTCATCAGCCATGGTTATCTCCTATTTGGCGGGGGTCGAATCACAGTGGGCGAAAAACTACAGGACTGTGGAGGTGCTGAAAACCCTTATTTTTCGCGCTTATTTTGAATCGGAGTAGAGATAATCAAGGAAATACACAGTTAAGTTTCAGTTAATCCAATAATATGTAGTAAACTCAAAGCGTTACAACAGATCTCAGGTAAAATCTTGGTGATTTTTCAGTTCGATATGGGCCAAGGAATGCTTTTTTTCCAACATATCCAGATTGGCCCGGCGCGCTGCAACGTTTGAATCGCCAGACATATTTTGTGCATGCACGCGGATATCAACGACGTTGACGGGCCCACGCTGCAAGCGTGCACCCGTGCTTGCCACGCGTAAATACCAATCCCAATCCCAATAATAGGGCAGGGCTTCATCAAAATTGCCCAGGTGGTCATGCAATGATTTTTTGTAGCACACAGCGGAAATTAAAATGGTGTTGTTGAGTTTGAGACTGTTTGCATCGGCATCTTGGGCAAAGCTGCGCAACTGCCCATTTGGATATATCATCATCCCGTCGGCGAAATAAAAATCGCAGTTGGCATTCAACCCAGCAACGGCCAAGGAAAGATGATTGGGGTTTGTCCAAACATCGTCATCATCCAGAAATGCTATGTACGCGCCAGAAGCTGCTGCAATGCCCAGATTGCGGGCGGGCACTGCACCGCGCTGTCCACTATTCAAAACGCGCACCCGAGGATCATCCATTTGAGCAACAGCAGACGAACCATCATTTACAATCAGCAATTCAAGATCGCGGCAGTTTTGCCGCAATACGCTGTTTGCAGCGTCTTGAACAAATTCAGGACGATTTCGTGTAGGTATTATTACGGAAAACAGCGGCATGCCAACATTATGACTTGCGGCAAAAGCTGGATCAAGCCTTTACCTTGTTGCCTGCCAGCCATGTCAAATTGGGATGAGCAAGCGGTTCTTTGGACGAAAAAAAGTAACGCCGGAATATTTCGCCATAGCCCATCATGATGTAGTTCTGGTTTCGCGCTAAAAATTGTTCACGGTTGCTGCGGTAAAAAGCTGGAAGCTGATACCACGGCAGTGAGGGCCTGTCGTGATGGGCAATATGAAGATTGTTGTTGAGATAGAGCAGCGACCAAAATGGCGACGCTTCCACCACGATGGTGCGCGCCCCCACATCCTCAGCGGCCTGGTGCTCGCAATAAGAACGCACGAGCGCCAGAGACACTGCCGGATAGGCGATAAGCAACACATACTGCCAAAGTGGCATTCCCGCCCACATGACGAAAGCCACTAGAAGGACAGTCGACAAAACAAAAAAGCCCCAGCATTTTACAATGTCGCGGCGTCCACGCGCGATTTCTACAATTTCTTTCGACCAGAATTGCACGATGCCGACAAGTGGCCCAATCAACATCCGGCCAAACAAGGTGCTGTTGAAATTATAAAGCGCACGTTTGAAGCCGGCCAGCTTGGCCCAGTTCTCCGGCAACACATAATAAGATTCGGGATCAAGCAGCGGATCGGTTAAATTTGCATCGTTGTGATGCGCCAGATGAGTGTCACGGTAACGCCCGTAAGGCAGCCACAAATGTGGCACGATGAAAACCAGAGCTTCATTCAATCGCCTGCTGCGAGTTGGGTGGCCGTGCAGTACTTCATGCTGCAGTGATGAATGCAGACACGCTGCATAAGCCCCAAGTGGTAAAGTAATCCACCACGCAATATGTGCATGAAACCAAACCAGAGTGCCGATAACCAAATACACCGCGCCAATCAGGGCGATGGTAATCCATTCAATACGAGATGTGCGTGAGGTGTGCATTGCGTAAGGATTTTTGGTTTGCCGTTGTTACTTCCTTCTATATTATCAAACGATGGTTTCGCAAGGGTTTACAAAAGAAATGAACGTGGCCTCCATGCCCATGTACGACTGGCCAGAAATTCGCACGCATACTGATGCATTTTGGGAGGGCTTTGCACGGCATGCGAAACTTTCAGGAAAATTGGACAGGACATCTCCCCATGATGCCCTGTGGCGGCACGAAGACTTGCAGTTCAGCCAGACGTGTGGTTATCCTTTCACCCATGAATTCAAGGGTTTGTTGAAATATATTGCGACACCACATTATGACGCCGATGGCTGTGAGGGTGCCAATTATTGCAGCATTGTTTTTGCGCGACAGGAAAAATCTATGGCAGATTTCTTCGGCAGCGTGGCTGCTGTAAACTCTGTTGGGTCCATGTCGGGAAATTTGGCCCTGCAGCTTGTTGTCGCTCCTTTGCGCAAAGACGGTCAATTTTTCAAACGCACAAAATTGACTGGTGGCCACCGCGCATCGCTAGCAGCCGTTCGCACGCTGTACGCCGATATCTGCGCGGTTGATTCAGTGTGCGTGGCGCTGGCCAAAAAATACTGTCCGGAAGAACTGGAAGGATTGGTTGAAGTTGCACGTTCACCGCTGGTGCCAGGCCTTCCGTTTACCACCCGCGGAGGCGATTCCCACCTGCTTGCAAACGCACTTAAAAATACATTTGCAGACCCGGAATTGAAAATAACACGTGACGCACTTTTGCTGAAAGAGGTTTCTGTTTTAGACGAAGGTGCCTACGACAGAATTCTTGAATTGGAAGCAACGCTATAATTTTGTTGGAACCGTTTCGTTTGCGCCTATGCGTGCGGCATCAAACTCAGGCATCATTTCGCAATGGCGCGCAAGCGCATGCAATCTGGGATAAGCGGTTGGCGGAAAGAATTCCGGCGTGCGCAATTTCAAATGCGAAAGCATGCAGCCAATGGTTACATCTGCTTGACACATCTTGTTGTCAATAAACCATGGCACACCGCATTCGTGCTCCAGCCAGTCAAGACCAGCCTTGAGCTGTTTTGACATCCGCTTGTCCAACTCTTTGCTGACGGCTTTGGCATCATGAAATTGCCGCTCGAAGAACAAGCGGATCACCAGATCCGAACAGCCTGTTGAAACTGCGCAAGCATGCAGCACCCGCCGCCGCTCTGCACCATGTGTCGGCGTCAAAGATCGCGCCTGGCCTGCAACATGGTCAAGGTGGTCCAAAATTGCGTGTGAATCAATCAGCGTTTCGCCCGATTCAAGAACAAGGGCTGGAACACGCACCAAAGGGTTTATGTCGCCCACCGCCTTGAAATCACCAAAGACCGAGAGCGGCTGGCGCGTGAACGGCATGTGATAGTGATTCAACGTGACAGCGACACGGCGCACAAACGGCGAGTCATATTGGCCAACAAGCATCATGCCCACAGTGTTGCGCTGTTATGTGCAAGGTGCAAGCAGAAAATTAGGGGCGATCCAAAACCTCAACAGCCAAAGTTTTTCCCAACGCTGCAAAGGCCTTTTCTATCTTAGTGAAGTTCGTTGAATGATTGAGATCAAGCAATCGGTCAATCTCTTGACGGGGGAGATGCATCAACCGAGCCAAGTCGCCCTATCACCCGCTCACGCCCGATTAACGGAAGCAGCGCCGCCAAATCCGGTCCGTTGTCCATGCCTGTCAGCGCCAAACGCAGCGGCATAAACAGAGCTTTTCCTTTACGGTCAGTGGCTGCTTTCACAGCGTCCGTCCAGGTTTTCCACGTCGTGCCGTCCCACGGTTCAAGTGGCAGAATATCGCGCGCAGTTGCGATGAAGGCTTGATCATCTGACGCGACAATGCCCTTCCCGGAAGCAATAACGTCGCTCCATATCTTGGTCTCGCTCAGTTTCGAAATATTGCTGCGCACCGCCAGCCAGAATGCTTCGGGTCCGCCATTAATACGGTCCTTCACTGCCGCCCACGGCGTGATATGCAGTAGCTTGGCATTCAAGGCCGAAAGCTCGGCCTCGTCAAAGCGGGCAGGGGTCCTTGATAATTTTCCCAAATCAAAGCCATCAATCAATTCCTGCATGTCCGTACACGGATGAATATTGTCAGACGTGCCCAGAAGCGAAGCATGGCTCACCACCGCCATGGCTTCCAACCCATCATCGCGAAACTGCTGAATAGACAATGAACCGAGACGTTTGGACAAACCTTTGCCATCAGCCCCTGTCAGCAAACTATAATGCGCGTAAATGGGCGCAGCCCCCGCGATTGCGTGACTGATTTCAATTTGCACAGCCGTATTCACAACATGGTCCTCGCCACGGATAACATGGGTGATCGCAAAATCGATATCATCAATGACCGATGGCAGAGTATAGAGATATGTCCCGTCCTCGCGGATCAAAACCGGGTCAGACAAGGTCGAAGAATTGATATGAACTGACCCGCGGATGAGATCGTTCCATGTCACATCCTCATGCTTTAGTTTGAACCGCCAATGCGGTTTTCGCCCCTCAGCCTGAAACGCTGCAATCTCCTCTGCGCTAAGTTTCAGGGCTGCCCGGTCATAAACAGGCGGAAGCCCGCGCGCTTGCTGGCGTTTGCGGCGGCGGTCAAGTTCATCCGCAGTTTCATAACAGGGATACAAAAAACCACGGGCCCGCAAATCATCAGCAACAGCGTCATAACGATCAAAACGTTTGGATTGCCACTCAACTTTGTGAGGTTTGATGCCCAACCATGCGACATCTTGGGCAATGCCTTCGGCAAACGCCTGTGTCGAACGCGCAGTATCCGTGTCGTCATAACGCAATATAAATTGACCGCCTGTTTTCAGGGCAAACAGCCAGTTGAGCAGGGCCGCACGTGCATTGCCAATGTGAATACGGCCGGTGGGGGAGGGAGCAAAGCGAACGATAGTCATGGCGCAATGCGCTAGCGATCTATACTCTATCCGTCAAGAATGGAGATCAGTGATGAAGCAGCGGCAATTGGGAAAAGACGGACCACTGGTGGGCGAGATAGGTTTGGGCGCTATGAGTTTTAGCGGCGCATTCGGGCCAACTGATCCAGCCACCAGCCACCGCACTTTGGACATGGCGCTTGATAGGGGCATCACCCACATTGATACGGCACTCATCTATGGCCCCTACACATCCGAATCAATCATCGGTGATTATCTGCGCCAGAACCCCAGCGCCAAAAACAAACTCTCCATTGCCACCAAAGGCGGTATTTTGCCTAACCCACGGGGCATTGATAATTCGCCAAGCTTTCTGCGCGAAAGCCTTGAAGCATCGCTGGGCCGGCTGGGCGTGGATTGTGTTGACCTTTATTATATCCACCGCCGCGACCAAACCATCCCGATTGAGGACGTAATGGGAACGCTGCAGAACTTCAAAGCGCAAGGCAAAATAAAGGGAATTGGCTTTTCTGAAATTTCGCCAGCATCTTTGCAACGCGCGGCAAAGATTGGCCAAGTCGATGCGGTGCAAAGCGAATATTCTTTATGGACGAGACTACCGGAGTTGGGCCTACTGCAAGCCTGTAAACGCTTGGGCACCACTTTTGTGGCCTTTTCGCCCGTGGCACGGGGTCTGTTAAGTGATGTGGTCTTGGATCCTGCAAAGTTTCCGGACAACGACTTTCGCAAACCCATGCCCCGCTTCACCGAGCCCAACTATGCCTACAATATGGGTTATATCGAAAAGTTTAAAGTTTATGCGCGTGCGAGAGGCTGGACACCTGCAAGCCTTGCCAATGCCTGGGTGCTGCACCAAGCGCCACACATTATTCCCATTCCTGGCACTAGAAGTGCAGCACATTTGGCCGACAATGCCAGCGCTTCAGAAATTGTTTTGACTTCCGCGCACCTTGCAGAACTCGAAGCCATTCTGCCAGTGGGGTTCGCGCATGGCAATCGCTATTCAGCCGAACAGCAAAGCTCATCGGAGCTTTATTGTTAGGTTTGATGATGGTTATAGCCCTGCTGTCGGATCAAGCCGCGCAACCAGCCAGCAATCAACTCCAAGGTTTCACGAGATACAAATATTAACTGAGGAGGAAACAAGGTCTAATACTATGAACAGTCGAGCCAAAGATTTCTTAAAACAGTTGCAGCTGAATCAAAAGGTTTCAGATCAAATAATCCAAATCTGGTCCGATGAAAATTCAAGTGTTTACCAAGAGCCAAGGTCTGGATTTTTACGCGGGATAGATTTTTATCATCCAGATGAGTTGATAAAAATCATGACCAATGATTTTAAAGTGTTTCAAAACAAATTTGGTGAATTTCCCAATATTCTGGATCCCAAGTTCTTAGGTGAAAAATTGGTTTATTCAAAATATTTTAGGCAGTTCAAAGTGCCGCAAAGTGGCAACAAGCTCAAGACACCCTATTTTATTCCAAGTGAATTGATGACCACTTTTAGAACAGCAGATGTGTTGTGGAAATCTAACACACCTTCTTTGCCGCCCGCTGGATTTCTTGAACATGGCGAATATTATTTTAAATCAAACACCGGAAGTGGACGTTATTTGCTTTTGAAGTTTCCATTGAACTATGCGCAGACGGAATTGGCCAAGTCAAAAGCGACAGAATGGTTGCATTCTACGTATGGATTGGCAATTGGCGAATGGTGGTACAACACTTTTGAGAGTGCGATTCTTATCGAAGAGAAGATTAATACACATTGGTCTTCTGTGAGCATTAACGTGTTTTGCGTAAGAGGTGTTGTTAAGGCCTATCTCCTCCATCAGAAAGATCCTGGAGACCAAAAATGGTTATTCAATTCAGATTGGACCCAGATTAATTTCAGAGATGAAATTTCCGAAAAAATGCCAAGCGAATATTTGCCTGACGATGAATCAAAAAACAAAATCGTCCGGTATTCTTTGTTGATTGGAAAGAACATTTCTTTTGCCAGATTTGATTATCTAGTTAGCTCGGATCTAGAATTGTTCTTATTGGAAGTCACCTTTTCTCCCAATGGTGGGTATTCAAGTCTGCCAATGGATTTACAATATGAGATTGGCGAAATGTGGGACCATAAATCGCATGATCAAGTTGTAGAATGAAGACTGCGTTATCTTTGCTAAGTTAACGTGTCATTCTGATTATCTCAAATGCAGGTTATCATTTTAAATTGGCAAGCTCATCATATATCCCTGAACCCATTGGTAATCGGATATCGGCGGTCCCTCCCGAAATTCCGCCGCGTGATTTTAACGCCGGGGGCTGCCTGTCTGCGTTTATATTCTGCCACATAAAGCATGTGTTGAATGCGCTTGATCAGTGCCGGTTCGTGGCCGCGCGCGGCAATTTCCGCAAGGGTCTGTTCGCGTTCCACCAGGCCTTCCAGAATATCATCGAGAACGGCATAGGGCGGCAAGGAATCCTGGTCAGTTTGGTTGGGCCGCAGTTCAGCTGTGGGCGCTTTGGTGATGATGCGCGGTGGAATCACGTGGGCTTGAGTGTTGCGCCATTCCGCCAGGCGATAGACGTCCATCTTGTAAACATCCTTGATCGGGTTGAACCCGCCATTCATGTCGCCGTAAAGTGTGGCATAGCCCACACTCATTTCTGATTTATTGCCGGTGGTCAAAACCATGGCCCCGAATTTGTTGGAGATTGCCATGAGTGTGGCACCTCGGGTGCGTGATTGCAGATTTTCTTCTGTCACTCCTTCGGTGGTTCCGGAAAACAGCGGTTGAAGTGCAGAGAGAAATCCCTCAACTGGCGCTTTGATTGGCACAATATCGTAGCGAACCCCCAGAAGGGCCGCACATTCCTTGGCATCAATCAAGCTCTCTTCGCTGGTATAGTCATAAGGAAGCATGACACACTGCACGCGGTTGGCCCCCAAGGCATCAACCGCCATGGCAGCCACCACGGCAGAATCGATCCCACCAGATAAGCCAAGCACAACACCCGGAAATTTGTTTTTATTCACATAATCGCGAAGGCCAAGCACACAGGCTTTCCATGTTTCCTCTTCATGTTCGGGAAGTTTGGTTATGGTGGACGGCGTCATCCCCCAGCCAGTGTCGCCGCGAACCCATTCTGTGATGGCCACAGCTTCCTCAAACATGGGCATTTGCAAGGCCAGTGTGCGGTCAGCATTCAGCACAAACGACGCGCCATCAAACACCAGCTCATCCTGCCCGCCCACCTGATTGAGATAAGCCAATGGCAAGCCACACTCCGTCACCCGTGCGACCACCAGGTTCAAACGCACATCATCCTTGTTGCGCTCAAAAGGTGAGCCATTGGGGGACAGCAAAATTTCTGCACCCGTCTCGGCCAATGTTTCACAAATTTCTTCCGTCCAGATGTCTTCGCAAATCGGCACACCGATGCGAACGCCCTTGAAGGAAATCGGGCCGGGCGCAGGGCCAGGCTGAAAAACCCGCTTTTCGTCAAACACGCCATAATTGGGAAGGTCAAACTTGAACCGCAGGGTTTCAATCACGCCACCGTTTAAAAGCGCTACGGCATTGTGAAGCTTTTCGCCGTCGCGCCATGGGAGACCCACCAAAATGGCAGGCCCTTCCGAAAATTCTTTTGCCAGATCTTCGGCAGCCTCTTTGCAGGCTTTCACAAAGGACGGGCGCAACACCAAATCTTCTGGCGGATAGCCTGCCAGATAAAGTTCTGGCAGCAACACCAAATCAACACCCGTCAATTTGGCAATTTCCGCCTTGGCCTTGGATAGATTGGCCGCAACGCCACCCACAGTAGGGTTGAGCTGGGCAAGCGCTATGATAAGTTTGTCGGTCATGCTGGCCTCATAGCGCACCTGTCAAATAATGCAAAACCAGCCTTGCAAATTTGCATGAGAACCTTCAAATTCAGCATATTGCTTTTGAAAGGTTTCCCATGCGTCTCGATGAACAGCGGCCATCTGATAATGTAGAAGACCAGCGCGGCTCCGGCGGAGGGTTCGGCGGTGGTCGGGGGTCCAGCGGATTGGGCGGCGGCGGCGGGCTTGGTGGCGGTGTGATTGGACTGTTGCCGCTGTTGTTGCGCGGCATTGGCTTGCGCGGCGTGCTGATTCTGGCGGTGGTTTATTTCGGGCTGAAATTTGGCTTGGGCATTGATTTGATCAATATTTTGAACGGGGGCGGCATTTCGATCCCCGGCGGCACAACCCAAATTCAATTGCCTGATGCCACTGGCAACACGCAAGTGGGCCAGGCGGGCGTAAATGGCGGCATAACGTCAGGTGGCGTGCCCGGTACTGATGTAACCACAACAGACGCCGGCAAGGATTTCATTGCGCGGGTGCTGGGCTCTACTGAAGATGTGTGGGGTAAAGTGTTCAAGGACATGGGCCAGCAATATGAGCAGCCAAAATTGGTGTTGTTCACGGGCTACACACAATCAGGTTGTGGCACGGCGCAATCCTCTATGGGACCATTTTATTGCCCCAATGATCGCAAGGTTTACATTGATCTTGCTTTTTATCAGGACATGAAGAACAAACTGGGTGCCCCCGGCGATTTTGCACAAGCCTATGTTATTGCTCATGAGGTTGGGCACCATGTGCAAACGCTGCTGGGAATTTCTGATCAGGTGCAGGCACAACGTTCGCGCGTTTCCGAAGCTGACAGTAACGCGCTCTCCGTGCGTATGGAATTGCAGGCCGACTGCTTTGCGGGCATCTGGGCTACCGAAGCTGATGCCAAGAAACACATTTTGGAATCAGGCGATATTGAAGAAGCGTTGAATGCAGCCAGCCAAATTGGGGACGACCGCTTGCAAAAGCGCAGCCAAGGCTATGCTGTGCCAGACACCTTTACCCATGGCAGCTCGGCCCAACGCGTCAAATGGTTCAAACAGGGATTAACTGCCAAGGCTTTGAAGGATTGCGACACCTTCAGCACTGATTCGCTTTAAGATTTAAGCTGCGGCCGATTTCATCTGCTTGAAAATGTCATCCCGGCGCAAATGCCGAAAGCGCTTTGGCATCATTCAGGCTTGCGCCAATGCGTCCAGGCTTTCTGGCAAAATCTGGCCACCATCCACAATCAGGGTTTGCCCGGTAACATAGGCGGCCTCTTTTGACGCAAAATAAAGTGCGGCATGGCCAATGTCATCCGCTGTGCCAATGCGGCCCAAGGGCACTGATGCCTCCATGGACTTGATATAAGCTTCTCCATTGCCAAGCAGACCTTCGGTCATGATGTTGCCGGGCATCACGGCATTGACAGTAATCCCGTATTTTGCAACCTCCAGGCAGGCTGTGCGCATAAGGCCAAGCTGGCCAGCCTTGGACGCTCCATAATGTGTCCAGCCTGGAAAGCCAGTGACAGGTCCTGTTATTGAAGAGGTGATGATAATACGGCCCTGATTTGATTTTTTCAGATGAGGCAGTGCTGACTTGATGGTGAGAAACGTACCCTTGAGATTGGTGTCACTCACCTCGTCCCACTCAGCCTCAGTCATCTCTTCCAATCTGGCCTGCGGAAAAATTCCGGCATTGGCACACACAATATCCAAGCCGCCATGATGCTGTGCGGCAAACTCGCAAGCCTTTTCTAAACTCGCTTCACTGGTTACATCTCCCCCAACTCCGATTGCACCCTGTCCAATTTCGAGGGCTGCGGCCTGGGCATGTTCGATATGGCGTGACAAAATGGTCACCTTGGCCCCGGCTTGTGCAAAAACCCGCGCTATGCCTTTACCAATTCCCTTGGAGCCGCCCGTTACTAGAACTGATCGACCGCTAACTGAGTGCGTCATGGAAGTATCCTTCAAACAAAAAGGGGGACAGCACTGTGTCGCTGTCCCCTCTAAATCAAACTGGCAACTTAGCCATTGTTGATCATGTGGCCGATATTTTTATAGGCTGTTGGATTGGCGGACTTCAAAATAAATCCCCAGATCAGACCAACCACAATGATGGCAAGCGAAATCCACGGGATCATGCTGAAGAACTGCGCCGATCCACCAAGAATGCTGATGTTGCTGAACAGCAGGTAAACCAGATAGGCCTGTGACACGAATGCAATCGCCGGGGCAATCATGGTGGAAAACACATTGCCGCCACCATTTTTCTGGAAATAGGCGATGATGGCAATTGATACCACAGCTTGCAGGATCAACAACAAGGCCGTGCCGAGAACAGCCAGCATGGTATAAACACCCACGTAGGCCTGGGCGCTTGGATCATTAGCACCCATGAACAAGACAAACATCAAAATCCAGAAGGCAGCCAGCACGGATTGCACAATCGAGGCGCGGTAGGGGCTTTTGTACTCTGCGTGCGTTGTGCCCAACGCGGCTGGCAACACCCCTTCGCGACCCAATGAATACATGTAGCGTGACGCAGTGTTGTGGAATGCCATGCCGCACGCAAACGAGCTTGTCATGATCAGAAACCACATCAATTCCTTGGCCCAGCTTCCAACGAACGTTTCAATGGGGCTGAGGAAAAAGTTGCTGGAATCACCAACAGCTTTGGCCAACATGTCGCCTTCCGTCGGATAGGCCGACACAGCACACCAACTGATCAAAGTATAAAACAGGCCAAGGCCAATCACAGAAAAATAAAGCGATTTGGGAATAATGCTTTTTGGATCGCGTGACTCCTCCGCATAGTTGGGTGCCATCTCAAAGCCAACCCACGACCAGAAAGCCATGAAAATTCCAACCGCTGCCAAGCCGGCACCAATCGCAACATCACCAACTTTCTGTTCAGCTACGGCTTGCGTAACGTTAAAAATATTGAGTGACTCAGTATTGAAATTTGTGCCCGAGCTTGCAGACAGAACACCAATGGCAAAAACGGCCAGAATCAAAACCTCAAGCACAAGGGCCACGCCCAGAATAGCTGCTGATAACTTGACGTCACGGTAACTGAAAATGGCGGCGAGAATGACTGCAAAAAACGCAAACCACGGCCACGCAATGTCAAAGCCCAGATGCGCTTTAATCCAGCTGTTGCCGAAAAAAGCAAACAGTCCATAAAGCGAGGCTTCAAAGATGCTGTAGGCAACGAGAGACGTTATCCCCGCTGACATGCCCACTTCACGGCCAAGGCCTTGTGTAATGAATGTGTAAAAACCACCCACCGAGGAAATGCGGGTGGCCATGGCGGCATAGCCAACAGAAAATATTGTTAGAACAATCGTTGCCAAGGCAAACGCTGCAGGCATGTGAAGCCCATTGCCCGAGCCTGCACCAAACGGCACATTGCCGAGCATAGCAGACATGGGTGCAGCCCCCGTGACTGTCAAGAACAGCACACCAATCAAGCCCACGGCTTTGGATTGCAGCATATTCGATTTATTGGACGATACATCTATCGTCCCGCTAAGACTTCCCTGAGCCATGTGGCCCTCCCTTTGTAAACGTTTACTCCCCCCACGCTGTATCTCTCGTGTTCCCCGAAATTAAACCGCATGGTCTTCACACACTAAAGGCGAAAAACGTCAGCTTGCCAAGCCCATCATTTTCTTAAGCTCGTGGGCTTGCATCACATGACAGTAAATCATGTTGATGATTTCCAGTTCCTTGGCGTGAAGTTCATCAGAAGCTGCTGCACAGCAATCATCAACCACCACGACATTGAAGCTTTCATCAGCCAAGCTTCGCACTGTTGAAGAAATACATTGATCTGTGAAAATGCCCACGCAGATGACGTTCTTGATTCCCAGATTGTGCAGAATCAGGCGCAGATTGGTTCCTGTCAGAGCCGAATCGGTGGTTTTAGTCACCACAATCTCATCTCCGAGAGGCGCAAGTTCAGGCACTATTTGTGAAGGCTGCTCGTTTTTCGGTAGCAGCAGATTGTTCCAACCTGGCATTTTTTGCGACAGTGAACGGTCACGCCCATCTTGCGTATGACAGGCAATGCGGGCGAACAGGCACTCTATGCCAGCCATGCGTGCAGATTTCAGAAGTGCCGCACAATTGGGAATCACTTTCTGATGCATCCGGGTGTGAAACGGCGTCCACAAATTATAATTTATTTGATCACTGGCTGAGAGTGTTGCTGGGTCAGCCCGCTGCAAATAAATGTTCTGCACATCAATCACCAAAAGTGCTGTCTCCCGAGGTAACCAGACCAAATCGTCAGGTTCAGGCGCAGTCGCATAATAGAGCGAGCGATAGTCAGTTTTCCAAGTCATCGCAGTTCCTTAATAGCGAAATTTAAACAGCCCGCGTCGCTGATAAACTTCGGCAGCTTCTTCAATATAATCAGCAATTGAAGTAGCGCCAAAATTTTCCCGCAGGTTTTTTGCGGCTGCCATTACTTCATCTTTTGACTTGGCGCGCCCCGGCCTTAAAAGTTCATAAGTGGCCATGATCAAATCTTGCGGCACCTGCACAAGTTCGGCGGCACGTTCAAAATTTTTCGCTAAAGTGGGTCGGTTTGCGGCTTGGGCTATTTCAGCTTGCGACCGCAAGGCCTCAGGCGCAATGCGCAAATCTTGCATGTCCACGCTGCCTTCGATCAGCGCATCCAAGGTGATTGTTGAGAGCGTCTTGCCGCTGAGGCCACTGATTGTTTCTGGCTGCGTTTCGGCCAGCGGATAATCTGCAATGGTTTTTGTCATATCTTGCGTCCCGAAAATATCACCGTGATGTCTTGCGGCGGCGCACTCTCTTCAATCAGCCCGGTTTCAATTGCATAAATCATTGCGGTGCGGGCATGATAGCGCGACCCCATGGCCTCTCCCCTTTGCGGCACAATCACTGGATCAGGCATTTCACCTTTGGCATAAATGGCCGCATTGTTGCCCATGCCCCGGTAGTGTTCCAGTTTTGTAATGGGTGCGTTGGAAAACAATTCAAGATTATTGTGCGGTAAACGCCCGCGCTGGTGGATGATTGCTGTCCCCTTGGCTTGCAGGCCGATGCCAATGCCCGAACCTGAAATTCCCGCCGCAGATAATCCTAAAAATGACGTGTCAGCCGTGTGTCGAAAGCGAACAATGCGCGCTGTCATGCCGTGCTGCTTTATGGCCGATAGTATTTCGGCAAGCACGTCTGACAGCCTGTGCCCTGCCGTGGTTTGAAAAATCTTCAAACCAAATCCGGGGCTGATGCCAATCACAACCTCCGTGCGATCCAGGCCCAGTTCGGCGGCTTTCAAGACCTGGTAACGGATGCGCTTGGCTTCTTCTTTTTCATGCTGCCCTTCAGAGCGAAGCACCTCTTTCTGATCTAGCACATCGCGAATGTTTATAATTTCTTCGCGCCGTTCTGCACTGAGGCGGTAACCGCTGCCCGGGCCCAAGTAGTCATTTGGATTATTAAGCGCACTCAACACTTTGCCGTTTCGCACCAAGGCTGCTGTTTGCAAATAATCACCCGACAAACGCAATCTCACAACCTTCAGAAGGTTTTCAGCCTCTTGTACAAATCCGCGTTTGGCCAGCGCCTTGATGACATCAACCACGGTGAGCCCGCGCGTTCTTATCGCCTCGCTGATGCCAGCCGTTTCGCGTGGCGAAAAACTGCGTGTGTCGTCAGAGCCAGAAGCCACCACAACACTTTGTTTCATGTCGGCAGTTGGTGTGGCCAGCTGCAACTCCTCCAGAACGGCCGACAATGCTTCAACCGCACGCGCCCGCAAATCCAGCGCTACTGTTTCGCTCACAGGTGTCAGGCCACCATCAGCCTCAAAGTCACGCTGCAAGACCAGATAATCTTCCATCTCCTCAGCGTTGAACAAGGACGGATTAAAGCTGTTGTCATATTTTAAAATGGACCCGAAGCCAGAGCAAATCAGATCAGACCCGCCAACCAGATAGGGCCAGATCTTGGCGCCCACGCGAATTTCAGATTCGGTGGTGCGCGCATCATTTCCCGATGCACATTCCAGATCGAGCCATACGGCGATCAAATTTTCCGCCATCAATTCCCGGACTCCGCCTGGAACTGTCGACGTGATGGGCGCACCATCAATGCCGCCATTCTGTGTGCCTTGCACACCCATGGCGCGTTGCAGGCACAAACAGCGGGCTTCCAGATAGAGTAGCGATTTCGACTCGTGAAACCCCATCAGCAATTCAGAACCAGCACCAGACGTGCAGCGCATCTTGATGCCGCGTGACGCATAAGCCGCCGCCAAAAACCCTTTCGACCACGGCGTATCATCGCCATCAATGAACGTTTTTTCAGTGCCATAAACCGAAACTGTTTCAGCATAAGACGAAAACCCTGCCATTCCAATGCGCAGCTCTTCAGCCTCTTCACTTGAGCATTGAAAGAGCGTGCCCCACCGCCCCACAGCTCCGCCCACAGCGCAGGCCAAGGCGTTAGACCACGCATTGCGTGAAACCCGCATGGTCGTTTCAATCTCATCAAAGCCAAACGCCACAGCGGTTGCAGCATCGGCTGCCAATTGCAGGGGATCATCCTTGGCGTTGGTCACGTGTGCCTGATTGCCAGGAACTTTGCGGGCGCGCATTTTTTGATAGGCGAATGCAATTTCCAAGGCGTTGAGTTGCGAAACCGTCTCCGCCAGTTTTGCAGGCGTTAATCCGTGCGCCAGTCGCACCAGCTGTTCGCGCGGCACATGCATGTCCACCAACATGCGCGCCAGTGTTCCAGCCGGAATGGCCATGGCCTCAGGTGCAATCGAGGGGTCGATATGATGACGCGCGATATAAAGGTCGATCATATCAAACTCATGCTCCAGCACGCCGTCCAGGCTGATCACACGCCCTGAGTTTAATCCCAGCCCGGGTTTGGGATCGGCAGGGCTGGTAAATGCGGCAAACCCATTTGCGGCATCTTCTGCTGCAAATTTATCGAGCCGCAGGGGTCGCTCATCCCAACCGGCATAGCGTTTCCATCGATTAGGTGTGGGGTTCATAAATCAGGTCTTCTTCCATTCGCAGCTGATACTGTCACGCATAGGCAATGATCGCAACGGCAACAGATAAAATTTTACAGATCTGAAAAACTATTCCTTTACCTTTGCGCACAAATAGCCCCTCGCCGCCCGAAAAGATGTTTAAAAACTTAAGAAAAATTAAGTCAGATTGGCCAAAACACAATATGAAAACCAGGCGGCGGCAATGAAAACCAGACAAACAGACGGAGAGGTGGTCAAGCGCTTGTTGAAAGCGGCGGACGGGCTGGCATTGAGCCTGATCACTGTTTTTGTAAGCGCGAACACCATATTGAATTTAAGTGCCGCAACGCCAGGCTTGCTGGGTGTCAGCGCATTAACAGTTTCATTTTTGGCATTGTTTTCGGTTCGTGGATTTGGCTTGTACGAACCCCGCCAATTGGGTGATAGTGTGAAGTCTACGGCTTACACGTTTTCCATCATTGCACTTATAGGGTTTGGATTTTACCTGGTGAGTGGCTGGTTGGGCTTGGCGTTGTCTCCGGCATGGATCAAGATCTGGCTTTTGTTTGTGGGTGTGCACATTTTTGTAACCCGGGCTGCTGTTCTGAAATGGACCAGGCCTGCTGCCAACCAAAATGATTTTCGCAAGCGCATTGCAATTGTAGGCGGTGGCAAGGTTGCGGAAGACGCCATTGCAACATTGGATAAATCAAAAGACCTGGATATTGAAATTATCGGACTGTTTGATGACCGATTTGACAATCGCAGTCCTGAATCTGTGCGTAAGCACAAAAAATTGGGCAAGATTTCGTCCCTTGCCGATTACGCGAGAAACAATCAGGTTGATCTTATAATCGTTGCCATTCCAATGTCGGCAGAACAGCGCTTGCTGCAAATTCTGAAACGTCTGTGGGAATTGCCGGTCGACATTCGCGTCAGCGGACAAGCAGCCCAATTGAAATTGTCTCCGAGTGCTTACACTTACCTCGGCAACTTGCCGCTGCTTGCCGTATTTGATCGTCCCTTGAGCAGTTGGAACCAGTTTACCAAAGACATGCTTGACCGTGCCCTTGCCCTGGCAGCCATTATTATTCTGTCACCCGTCATGTTGGCAGTTGCCATCGCTGTTCGTCTTGAAAGCAAAGGCCCCGCCATTTTCAGGCAGAAGCGATTTGGGTATAACAACGAACTCATCGAAGTTTACAAATTTCGCTCCATGTACACTGACAAGACTGACGCGACTGCTACAAAACTCGTGACCAAGAATGATCCCCGGGTCACCGCAGTTGGCCGCATCATTCGCAAAACATCGCTTGATGAACTTCCACAATTGTTCAACGTTCTCACTGGCCAGCTCTCTTTGGTTGGTCCGCGCCCACACGCCACGCAAGCCAAGGCTGCAGGCACGCTTTACGATGAAGTGGTCGACGGTTACTTTGCGCGCCATAAGGTCAAGCCCGGTATTACGGGCTGGGCGCAAATCAATGGCTGGCGCGGCGAAACTGACACGCACGAAAAACTTGAACAGCGCATCAAGCATGATCTTGACTATATCGATCATTGGTCGCTGGGTTTTGATCTCTACATTCTAGCCAAAACGCCTGTTGCGTTACTGCGCAGCGAAAACGCGTATTAGATTTCAGAAGCCTCGGTATTCCTACAGGTTACGAGCATCAGGTTGTGATTTGTTGAATTAGTGTTAAGTTCCCACCACGTCAGCCGTGGGGCAGGACGAATCATAATGGGAGCAGTAGACTATGGAACAACTTTTACCGATTATCCTTCAACTCGTGGGCGGCGCAGTAGGCGGCAACATTGGTGGTGCAGCCATGAAAAACGCAAGTCTGGGCACAGTGGGTAACACAATTGCCGGTGCAGTTGGCGGTTTGGGCGGGGGTACAATTCTCGGAAGTTTGATTCCGGCTCTTGCTTCAGCTGCTGGTGGCGGCGTTTCAATTGGCAACATTGCAGCATCAGGCGTTGGTGGCCTTATTTTGCAAATCATCGTTGGCTTGATCAAAGGCCAGATGAGCAAGTAATTTCCACATTAATGGGAAAATTTGAAAGGCACCATTTGCGGTGCCTTTTTTATTATTCTTTGTTGGCCTGATCTGCACTGAAGACCTTAGCGATCTCGGCCCGTGATTGTCGCGCCAGATTGACCAGCGCCGTTTCATCGCCGTTAAGCTCCACTGATTTTCGCATGAATTTTTCGTCATGATTGCGAAAAACATTCACGATATGGGCTGCGTCTTGGTGGCTGCGTCCAAGTTCAATCAAAGCATCGCGTGCAACATCCATGGAGGATGCAAAAACTTCGCGGTAAACATTGTCCACACCCATGCGCAACAATTCGCTCGCATGGGTACGGTCAAACACCCGCACCAACAATTTCAAGCCGGGAAAATTCTTCTGGGCGATTTTTGCAAGTTCCGTGGTCTTCTCGCGCTCATCAATGGCAATGACTAACAGCTTGGCCTCCCTGGCACCTGCCGCTTCCAACAGATCAAGTCGCAAGGCATCGCCATAAAATGCTTTCAGTCCAAATTTTCGCAGCAGGTCCACTTGGCTCGCATCATGTTCCAAAACCACAGTGCGCTTGCCTTGCGCTGTAAGTACACGACCAATGGTCATGCCGAAGCGTCCATGCCCGGCAATGATGACGTCAACACCTTGATGTTCAATGACGTCAGCCTCGCGCTCTTGTGCCGCCATTCCAAGGCGCGGCTGGATAATCTTGTCGTCAAACATCATCAGCAAGGGAGACGCAGCCATTGAAAGCACAATGATCGCGGTGAGCAACCCCGCAATGCTGGGTGACACCAATCCTAGGCCAAGTGCTATCCCCACCAGCACAAAACCAAATTCGCTGCCTTGCGCCAGAGAGACAGAAAATCGTGAAGCATCTGGCCAGTTCATTTTAAACAAGCGTGCAAGGCCAACCTGCGTCGCCAGTTTCAAAACAAGGAATGCCGCCAACCCTGACAAAAGTAGCATGGGCATCTGCATGATCAGTTTGAAATCAATTCCTGCTCCCACCGCAATAAAAAATATGGCAAGCAGAAGCCCTTTGAACGGCTGCAAATCCATTTCAAGTTCATGGCGATATTCGCTGTCTGCTAGAACAACACCCGCTAAAAAGGTGCCAAGCGCTGCAGAAAGGCCAACTAGCCCCATGACCAGTGTGATTCCCATTACGAGCAGAAGTGCCAGCGCCACAAAGATTTCGCGCGCACCCGTTTCTGCAACGAGGCGAAACAGGGGTCTTGTCAGATAGCGCCCTCCCAAAGCAATCGCGGTCACGACCGTCAGGATTGACAGTGCTTGCAGCCAATTGGGCAAATGCGAAATGAGTGAAAGCCCATGGGCATCTGGGGCTGGCGCAATTGCAAGTAGAGGCAACACAGCCAAAATCGGAATTATGGAAATATCCTGAAACAGCAATACCGAAAAGACCGACTGCCCAACTGGCGTTTTTAAGAAGCCGCGTTCCTGCATGCTTTGCAATACGATTGCGGTTGATGACATGGCGAGAATCAAACCAATAACCAGCGATTCACGCCAAGGTGAGTATGAAAGAAAAGCGGCACCCGCCAGCACACAAGCCGTGCCCGCAACTTGCAAAAGTCCCAAGCCAAAAATGTGATTGCGCAAGGCCCATAATTTGCGGGGTTCCAATTCAAGCCCCACCAGAAATAACATGACAATGACGCCAAATTCCGCAAAGTGTTTGACAGTCTCTCCTTCATCTCCCACCAGGTTAAAGGCCGAAGGACCAATGACGGCGCCCGCAATCAAAAACCCCAACACTGACCCTAGACCAAGTTTTTTGGCCAAAGGTGCAGATAAAACTGTGGCGGCCAAATAGACCAGGCCACTGAGCAAGAATTGGTTGAGTGTCATGTGTGATGTCCTTTACAAGAGTTAGCATATGGCGATTTTGCGAGACATTGCAAAGTGTTCAGGGCAAAGTGTTCTGGTATCACGTGCAAGACCGAATGCCTGAAGTAGCGCCATGAACACAAATGCTCACATCAACCGCGAACAGCTCCACCTGTCCACAAGCTATGTGGCACCTCAAAACAGTTTACAAAACAGCCTTTGTGAAATCTGCCGGGAGGCTTTTTCGCTAGATCACATTGGCATTGACGATGATTTTTTCGAACTGGGTGGCGACTCCTTGATTGCAGTTCGCATCTGCGTCGGAATTTCCGCAAAAATAGATCGTGTATTGCAACCTGGAATTATCGCACGCCATCAAACAGTACGAAAATTATGTGCCATGCTTCAACAGAAAGCAAAACATTCAGATCTTTTGCAATGTCTCCAAACCGGAAAACGGGGCAAAACGCCTGTTGTGATTTTACCAGGCAACTCGGGTTACACGGCCTTGGCTCCTGCTTTTTTGGAACACTTGGGCAAGGACACGCCAGTCTACTCACTGCAAATACCGGGTCTTTCCACTATCGCAATCCTGCCGCCCACCATTGAAGCACTTGCGCAAGTGTTTGTGAATGAGCTTTGTGATTTTGAACGAATTCACCTCGTGACATTTTGCGGAACAGCTGTTGTGACATTGCACATGTTGGAATTATTCAGGCACCGTAAACCTGTGATTGATAAACTGGTATTAGTAGATCCAAGTTTTGGTTTGGCTTTGGCGCATTTTTATGAGAAGCGCCGAGCGACGGGAAAGACCTTTGCACTTTCCGTGCCGGCATTCATTCGCATGAAGATGCTTGTCATGAGAAAATTGGGCCGCTGGAACCCACCCATCGCCGTTTATAGCCAGCCTGTGGCTGGCCGCTTCATAGGAAGTGAGGCTCACAGAGCTGAAGTTGCAGCCCTTTGGGCGGATAATCTGGAGAGTGCAGTGGAAGCGACATCGTCCTATGCTTTGTTGTTGAAAAGGGCATGCCCACTGCCTTACGAGGGCCGCTGCTATATCATGTCTTCGCAAGGCTACCTGCAAGGGCGCAGCCGTGCGGAGGCTGATGCGGCACACATTTTTGTGCCCAATGCACAGTGGCAAAAGCTTGTCGCAAAGTCACACGAGGACATGTTCACCAAAAATCTTTTGCATCTTGCAACGGCGATGCGAGACATCTTCTGCATTCCAAACTAAACGCTAGCAACTTATAGTCACCCGAATAATTCACCAGCGGCAAATCCCTCATCATGACCAAAGCCATCTATATTTTTTTGTTTGCCGTTTTTGTATTGGGTTTGCTTTATCAATTTGCCGCACTCAAAACGTTTAACGTGTTGGTGCCGAAAGACGCCACGTCGCGATTTTTAAGCCGAAAAATCCCCTACGGCGCCGACCCCCAACAGCAACTTGATATCTACGAACCAATAGAAAAAAGTGCATCGCTGCCCATTCTCATTTTTGTGCATGGCGGATCATGGCAAAAGGGCAGTCAAGCGGATTATGAATTTACAGGTCGCGCCTTTGCCGCGAAAGGCTACCTCACTTTGGTGATGAGTTATCGCGCTTTACCAGACCATGCCTATCCTGACTTTGTAACAGATGTGGCGCTGGCCACCAAATGGGCAACACTGAACGGTGAGAGATTAGGTGGTGACCCGACTAATGTATTCCTCGTGGGCCATTCTGCGGGTGGCTATAATCTTGCTTTGGCAGTGCTGGACGAACGCTTCATGAAAGGAGCAGGAGTTGATGAAGGCACAATAAAGGGCGTGGCAACACTTGCTGCACCATTTGACTTTCTCCCCCTCGACTCACCCATTACAATTGAAACATTTGGGCATTTGGCTGACCTTGATCAAACGCAGCCCATTAATTTTGCGCGTGCAAATGCCCCACCATTTTTGCTGCTTCACGGCACAGCAGATACAACGGTCTATCCCAAAAACAGCCGCTCTCTTTTGAAACATCTGACCGAAAAGGGTGGCAAGGCGAAATTGATCGAATACAAGGATGTGAGCCACGTGGGCGTATTGCTGGATATCGCAAAGCCTTTGCGAAGCTTTGCGCCAGTGCTGGAAGACGTGGATATGTTCTTCAAAGATATTTTGAAACGATAGGCCACGCCTGATCATAATGTGAGATAACATGGGTCGGATTGTATGTTTCAACAGGCAATGGTGTAAATCCAAACGTCACAGCGATCACGGGCACCCCGGTGTTCTGAGCTGTGCGAATATCGGTTTCGCTATCTCCAAACATTAATGTTTTCGTGGCATCCACGCCCAGGCGGCGGGCAACTTCAAGATAAGGTACTGGATCTGGCTTCATGATGGGCAGTGTGTCACCACCCACCACAGCGCCGAAATAATCAGCCAAATTGAGCTGTGCCAGAAGCTTGTGTGAAAGATGCTCCACCTTATTGGTGCACACCCCAAGTTTTAGCCCGGCCTGCTGTGCCTGCGCCAACACTGAAATCAACCCCGGGAATACGACGCTATGGCTTGCTATATGATCGCCATAAAATTCCAGAAAGGCAATATTCAACTTTTGCAAAGTCGCTTCATCCACTCCGCCTCCCGTCACTTCACACCCTAATTTGATCAAGGCACGAGACCCGTGGCCAACAAAATTCTTCGCTTCGGCTTGGGTGATTTCCCTGCGTCCAATCAGCGACAGGGCATGATTGGTGGCCGCCGTCAAATCTGGCGCGGTGTTCACCATGGTTCCGTCTAAATCAAAAATCAGCGCGTCAAGTGGCATTGCATGTCCGTCATATTTGGTCTGTTTGTACAACTCGCACCTCTATGCTAAAGCCAGCGGAAATTCCAGCCACGTCGGAGATATAAATGGATATTGGTAAAACCCAGATGCTGCGAGATATTCTGAGAGATCAGTCGCTGCTTAAAAATCAATGTTACATTGATGGCAAATGGGTGAGTGGTGAAACATCTAATGATGTGACCAACCCGGTCAACGATATGGTCGTTGGTTCTGTGCCAAGACTGGGCACTGCACACACCCGTCAAGCAATTGAGGCCGCAGCGCGCGCGCAAAAACCTTGGGCCAAGAAGACGGCCAAGGAACGCTCAATCATTTTGCGCAAATGGTTTAACCTGATGATGGAAAACCAGGAAGACTTGGCTCAAATCATGACAGCTGAACAAGGCAAGCCACTGGCTGAGTCTCGTGGCGAGGTTGCTTACGGCGCCAGCTTTATTGAATTCTTTGCTGAGGAAGCAAAACGCGTTTATGGCGAAACCATCCCGGTGCCCATGGCCAACTCGCGCGCCGTGGTGATCAAGCAGGCCATTGGCGTGGTGGCCGCTATTACGCCATGGAATTTTCCCAACGCCATGATCACCAGAAAGGCGGGCCCGGCCATGGCCGCAGGGTGCACGTTTGTGGTGAAGCCTGCTGCGGAAACGCCGCTCTCCGCCTTGGCGCTGGCCGAACTCGCCGAACGCGCAGGAATTCCGGCGGGTGTGTTTTCAGTGATCACTGGCAAATCTTCCGAAATCGGAGCGGAGATGACGTCCAACCCTATTGTGAAAGCATTGACGTTTACAGGCTCCACCGAAATTGGTCGCATGTTGATGGCGCAATGCGCGCCCACAATAAAGCGCATGGGCCTTGAACTGGGTGGCAACGCACCCTTCATTGTGTTTGACGATGCTGATCTGGATGCGGCAGTGGCCGGTGCCATTGTTTCAAAGTATCGCAACAATGGCCAAACTTGCGTGTGCGCCAACCGCATTCTGGTGCAAGAAGGCGTGTATGATGCCTTTGCCGCAAAACTTGCCGTGGCCGTTGGCAAACTTAAAGTGGGCAATGGTGTGAGCGAGGGGGTGACGACCGGTCCCCTGATCAATGCCGCAGCCGTTCAGAAAGTTCAGGAGCATATTGCCGATGCTGTTGCCAAAGGTGGCAAGATTGCATTGGGTGGAAAATCCATGGGCGGCAATTTCTTCGAACCGACTATTATTACCCATGTCACTGCAGATATGGCAGTCGCGCGTGAAGAAACCTTTGGCCCCCTGGCGCCCCTGTTCAAATTCAAGACTGAAGATGAAGCAATCGCCATGGCAAATGATACCGAATTTGGTCTTGCCTGTTACTTCTACACCCGCGACATCGGGCGCATCTGGCGCGTGGCAGAGGGCTTGGAATACGGCATGGTGGGAATCAACGAAGGCCTGATTTCAACAGCTGAGGTGCCCTTTGGCGGCATGAAAGAATCCGGCATTGGACGCGAAGGCTCATCCCACGGCATGGAAGAATATCTGGAGATCAAATATATGTTGATGGGTGGACTGAACACATGAGCCTTGAAGACTACAAAAAAGCTGCGGCTGAAGAAGCTGTCTCGCACATCGGCCCCGGTATGAAGGTCGGCTTGGGAACAGGATCAACCGCCAACTACTTCATTGAGGCACTGGCCAAGAGCGGCAAGGATGTGGTGTGCATTCCCACGTCTGCAGCCTCGCGTTCGCTGGCTGAAAAGTTTGGCCTTAAAATGAGCAATCTTGAAGAAAACTCATTTATCGACATCACGGTGGACGGTGCTGATGAGTTTGACCCGCAATTTAGATTAATCAAGGGTGGCGGCGGAGCCATGCACCGTGAAAAACTGGTGGCCTCATCTTCGCGCTTCATGGTGGTGATTGCTGACGAGTCTAAGCAGGTTCAAACCCTGGGAAAATTTCCACTGCCTGTGGAAGTCTCGCGCTTTGGCGTGAAGGCCACGGCTTGGAAAATAGAGCGCGCTTTTCAGCATTTGGGTTTGAAAGGCAAAATGACGATCCGCATGAAAGATGGAGCGCCCTTCCACACGGAAAGCGGCAATGCGATTCTGGATTGTGCACTGGGCGCAATTCCTGAGCCAGAAAAACTGGATGGCATTTTGAACAATACGCCAGGCGTTATTGAAACCGGATTGTTTATTGGCATTTGCGGGGTGGTTTATGTGGCGGGGGTTCATGGTGTGACTGAGCTTTTGCGCAAATGAGCTTTGATTGTGATCTGTTCGTGATTGGTGCAGGCTCTGGCGGTGTCAGGGCAGGGCGCATTGCTGCCAAACATGGTGCCAAGGTTGTGGTGGCCGAAGAATTCCGCGTCGGCGGCACATGTGTCATTCGCGGTTGCGTTCCCAAAAAACTATTGGTTTACGCCTCAAAGTTTGCTGAAGAATTTGAAGATGCCGTAGGCTTTGGCTGGACATCCGAAAAAGTCTCATTCGATTGGGCCACACTCATCGAAAACAAAGACAGGGAAATTGACAGGCTCAACAAGGCCTATATCAGAAACCTTGAAGCTTCCGGCGCAGAGCTTATCTCTGAACGCGCCGTCATCAAGGACAAGAACTCCGTTCAGCTCGCCTCCGGACGCACCGTCACCGCAAAATATATCTTGATTGCCACAGGGGCTGCTCCCTTTGTTCCGCGCCATTTGCCGGGTCACGAATTTGCCATCACCTCGAATGAAGCGTTCCACCTGGAACGTCTGCCGCGCCGCATGGTGATTGTGGGTGGTGGTTATATTGCCGTGGAGTTTGCGGGCATATTCAATGGCCTTGGTGTTGAAACTGTTCTTGTTTTGCGCGGTGATCAGATTTTGCGCGGATTTGACGAAGATATTCGTGCGCATCTTGCTGCTGAAATGACCAAGAAAGGCATCGAGATCATGACCCATGCCGACGTTGCCAAGATTGAGCGGTCTGGTGATGGTGTACGGGTAACACTTAACACTGAGCGTGTCATTGGTGCCGGACAAATCATGTTTGCCACGGGCCGAATGCCGAATACGCAAAGTTTGGGACTGGAGAATGTGGAACTTCACGGTACTATGTTAGGTGCTGTGGCTGTCAATGAATTTTCGCAAACTCTTGTTGAAAACATTTACGCTGTGGGCGATGTAACCAATCGTGTGAACCTCACGCCAGTGGCCATCCGCGAGGGCCATGCCTTTGCTGATAATGTGTTCGGCGGAAAATCCATAACCGTAGATCACGAACTGATCCCAACGGCAGTTTTTTCACAACCTGAATTGGGCGTCGTCGGCTTGACGGAAGCAAAGGCCCGCGAGGCCCATGCGAACATCGACATTTATAAAACCAGCTTCCGTGCCATGAAACACACACTTTCGGGCCGCGACGAGCGCACTTTCATGAAGCTGATTGTCAATGCGGAGAATGATGTGGTGCTGGGCTGTCACATTGCAGGCGAGGGCGCTGGTGAAATGGCCCAACTTTTGGGGATAGCCATCACGTGCGGCGCAACCAAAGCCCAATTTGATGCGACCCTGGCAGTGCACCCCACAGCATCGGAGGAATTGGTGACAATGAGAGAAAAGTGGAAGGGTTAGGACACTCTTTCTGCCTCCCCAGCCGGGGGGCATGCAGGAAGTCTAGTCGGCACCCATCCTGTTCCACGCATCCAGCCCCGCTATTTTGTAAGCCTCAGCCAGTGTCGGATAGTTAAAGGTGTTGTTTACGAAAAAATCCACGGTCCCATGAAGGTTGATCACGGCTTGTCCAATGTGGATGAGCTCGGTTGCCCCTTCGCCCACGATATGGGCACCGAGTAACTTCCGGGTGTCCCGCGCAAAGATCAATTTCAGAAAACCCGAATTCACGCCCATGATGTGACCGCGTGAGGTTTCGCGGAACCGTGCCACACCACATTCGTAAGCTACACCCGTTTCTCGCACGCGCTCTTCTGATTGGCCCACCGTGGAAATTTCGGGCACTGCATAAATGCCGTAGGGAAAAGTTTCTGGTGGCGGTGGCAGCGCCATGCCAAAGGCATGACACGCAGCAACGCGGCCTTGCTCCATGGATGTGGAAGCAAGGCTGGGAAAGCCGATCACATCGCCTGCAGCGTAAATATGCGGAACTGTGGTTTGAAAATTGATAGGGTCTACCTTGATGCGGCCCCGATTATCAATTTCAATGCCAATGTCTTCAAGACCAAGACTGCCCACATTGCCCGTGCGCCCTGCCGCATAAAGCAACATATCAGATTTCACCGAGCGGCCATCACTCAGTTTGACGTTGACGCAAGTTTCAGTTGCGCAAATGTCTTTGACGTCACAGCCCAGCCTTATGGTCATCCCGCGGTCGCGCATCTGGTGCATAAAATCATCCACCAGTTCGCGGTCGACAAAATCCAAAATACTAGCGCGCGGTTCAATCAGCGTGACGGGCACATCAAGAGCGGAGAATATGGTGGCATATTCCACCCCAATCACGCCGCCGCCAATCACTGTCAGTGTTTTTGGCAGATGCGTCATGTCCAGAATTTCATCACTGTCAAAAACGCGCTCATGCCCAAATGGCACATGATCTGGGCGATAGGGCCTTGTGCCGACAGAAATGAGCGCGTTGGAGAATTCCACCTCACTGGTCTCGCCTGCTTCGGTCGTGAGTGTGGCCCGGTTGGGGCTCGCAAACTTGGCCAAGGCTTGAACATGCTTGATGGAGTTTCGCATGAATTGGTGCTGCAACACCTCGACTTCATGATCGAGCGTTTTATGCAGCCGCGAAATCAGGTCCTCGGCCTTGATCTCCTGTTTTACGCGGTAGCCCTGCCCATAAAATCCGCGTTCGCGCCAGCCGGAAAGATTAAGCACTGTCTCGCGCAGCGTTTTAGACGGGATAGTGCCTGTATGAACGGAAACGCCGCCCAATCTTCGACCCTTGTCAACAACGAGTGCAGTTTTGCCCAATTTCGCTGATTGAACTGCAGCACGCCTGCCTGCAGGACCACTGCCAATCACCAACATGTCAAAATGGTTCATTTTGCTCAAAAACCCGCCAGTGGAATAATTGCCAAAAATTTGTGTAAATTAGGTAACATGACTTCGGCATCCTTCCGCAAAGACTTGATCATTGAACTGCCATATCTGCGCCGATTTGCGCGGGGCTTATGTGGTGATTCGTCTCTGGCGGATGATCTTGTGCAGGATTGCGTTGAGCGGGCCTTGATGAAAAGTCACCTTTATGACCCTGCGCGGCCCTTGCGGGCGTGGCTTTATGCGGTGTTGCGCAACATTTATGTGAGCAATTGGCGGCGTAATTCAAAGCACACCAGCGCCAAAGAGCTGGAGGACTTAGAGGGTTTTGAAGGGTCGGTGCCGCCCGGCCAAGACAGTAATTTTTCGGTGGCGCTGATCACCGATGCGTTGGACACCTTGCCAGCCCAACAGCGCGAAGTGCTGGTTTTGGTAAGTTTAGAAGAGGTGAGCTACCAGCAGGCCGCCGAAATCATTGGTGTTCCGATTGGAACCATCATGTCACGGTTATCGCGGGCACGCGCACAGTTGCAGAATATTTTGGAAGAGCGCGGAACCACTGTTTTGCGCCGGGTGAAATGAAGATGTTTGAAGTTGTTGAAAACTGGGCCCTGCATGCCTTTGCCGATCGTGAGCTGGAAGGTGCTGAACAAAAAGCCATGGAAAAACTGTTGGCGGAAAATGAGGACGCCCGCAAGGCGCTTGCCTCAATCAACTTTCAAAAAGCTGAACTCCACAAAGCTTATGGTGCTGTGCTGCATGAGCCTTTGCCAAAATCCCTGCTGGCCACAGCGCAAGGCCGCAGTGGCACGGGTTATATTCCTTATGCAGCCATGGCTGCCTCGGTTGCCTTGGTGGTGGTGGGCGGCTTGGGTGGCTGGTTTACGGCCCTGCAAAGTGGGCTGGCGCAAAATATTGGTATAGAGCAGCGCGCACTGGTGGCCCACGAGGTTTATGCCAGCGATCAACGCCATGCCGTGGAAGTGGCTGCCAGTGACAGCGACCATTTGCAAAAATGGCTGTCCAAACGCGTGGGCCAAAACATCGTCATCCCGAACTTGACGGCTGTGGGCTATCCGCTCTTAGGTGGCCGCTTGTTGGCGGCAGAAAACAGCCCAGCTGGACAACTGATGTATGAATCGGCTGACAAAAAGCGCATCACCATTTTTGTGGCTGCCAACCCCGGCGGCAAAGATGAAGAATTGCAATGGAAATGGAAAGACAAACTCGTCACCTGCTTCTGGCGTGAAGGAAACTTGGCACTGGCCGTCACAGGTGAAATGTCAAAAGACGAAATGACGACGCTATCAAAGACCATCTATGAACAGATGGAAAAGAAGGTCTAGAAAAATCCTCGCTCGGTTCTCGGCGGAAGAAGACGCTGATTAAAAAATCTGATAGTGCGCTTCGGTGGTGATGCCATTGTTGATCGGCAGCAAATCCTGCGGGCAGGCACTGAACACGATGATGGCATCCATCTCCGCCTTAAATGTCGTGCTGTCTCCCGGCTTGCACTGGCAATTGCCCCATTGAAGCGCACCATCCTGCCGCCACGGAATATTCATGAACAAATTGAGCGAAGCTGGCGTGTAGGGAATGGTGAACCCCAGTTCGGCCAACCCCGCATGCATGTTATCGCGGCAATTGTCGTGATACTGCGTGCAGCCCAACAGCCCGTAACGCTCATTATCGCAAGGCGCAATCAGCGTGTCATGGCGGCCGGGGCTGGCATCTTCCACAAAGGTCAGAATGGCGCGGCGGCGGGTGGTGATCATCTTGTCGCCCGCCACTGGGTACAGCCGTTCCCAGAAGGCGCGGCACTGTTCCATACCCATATATTCGCGCAAGTCGCCCGCATTAAACGCCCAGAAATCCACCACCTGGTTGCCATGCGTGTTGATGATCTTCACGGTCTGTCCGCGTGCCAAACGAGCAGCCTTGCCCCGGCGTGCGGGAATGGTGAGAAGTTGGGTCATACCAACTCTTTAATTCAGAATCCGTTCCTGATACAAGCCGCGCCATGACCGACGCACCAAAGAAAACCGACCGTTACCGCGACACTGTATTCTTGCCAAAAACTGACTTTCCGATGAAAGCCGGCCTGCCGCAAAAAGAGCCGGAGCTTTTAAAGCGCTGGGCAGAGACCAAGCTTTATGACCGCCTGCGCAAGGAAAGCAAAGGCAGGGAAAAATTTGTGCTGCATGACGGCCCGCCCTACGCCAATGGCAACATCCACATTGGCCATGCGCTTAACAAAATTTTGAAAGACCTGGTGGTGCGCACCAAGCAGATGGCGGGCTATGACGCGGTTTACGTGCCCGGCTGGGATTGCCACGGCCTGCCCATTGAATGGAAAATTGAAGAAAAATACCGCGCCGCCGGGCAGAACAAAGATGCCGTTCCGATCAACGAATTCCGCAAGGAATGCCGCGACTTTGCCCAAGGCTGGGTGGACATCCAGCGTGAAGAGTTCAAACGCCTGGGCGTGGAAGGTGATTGGGACAACCCCTATCTCACCATGAACTACAAAGCCGAAGCCATCATCGCAAGAGAGCTGTTGAAATTTGCAGGCGATGGGCAATTGTATCGCGGTTCCAAACCCGTGATGTGGAGCGTGGTCGAAGGCACGTCGCTGGCTGAAGCTGAAATTGAATATGAAGATATTACGGTTGGTACGATCTATGTAAAGTTTCCTGTGACGGACATGGGGCATTTTCCAGCATTAGAAGGTGAAGAGTTTAGTCCGCCTTGGCAGAAGAACTTATCAGTTGTAATCTGGACTACAACTCCTTGGACGATTCCGGGAAATAGAGCGATTACGTACTCACCTGACGCTCAATATGCCGTTTATGAAATTCTGAATGAAACGTCGGATGCCTCCACTTTTAAAGGCGAACACTTGATGGTAGCAAAAGAATTAGCCAGAGAAGTTTTTGCTGCCGCAGGTTTGGAAATTGGTGACTACAAGTTGGTCAGAAATATTAGCTTTGGTTTCAACAAGCCACTTTGCACGCACCCATTGGCAACATTAGGCTACCCATTCAAAGTGCCATTAATTTCAGGGTCACATGTTACTGACGATGCCGGGACTGGTTTCGTACATACGGCACCAAGTCACGGTGCCGATGATTATAAGGTTTGGGTGGAGAAAGAACCATATTTGGTTCTTAGAGAAATTTCACCTGCCATTCCGTCCCCTGTGGACAAAAATGGTTTTTACACAGCAGATGCTCCCGGCTTTGAAGGTGCACGGGTCATTGATCATCATGGTCGTTGGGGCGATGCTAACAAGCGCGTGGTCGAAGCGCTGAAAGCCGCTGGCATGTTGCTGGCGGTGAAACCTGCGAAAGTAAATTATCCCCATTCTTGGCGTTCTAAAAAGCCGGTGATTTTCCGCAACACGCCGCAATGGTTCATCTCGATGGATAAAAAGCAGTTGCGTGAAAAAGCTCTCACTGCAATTGAGCAAACCCAATTTTTCCCGCCCGCTGGCAAGAACCGTTTGCGCGGCATGGTCCAAGATCGGCCTGATTGGGTGATCTCCCGCCAGCGTGCATGGGGTGTTCCGATTGCCGTTTTCGTTAACAAAGCATCTGGCGAAATTCTCAATGATTCCAATGTGAACCAGCGGATTTATGATTCATTTTGCGAACAAGGCGCCGATGCCTGGTATGCTGAAGGCGCCGCGGAAAAATACTTGGCACCAGATTATAAGTCCGATGACTACGAGCAAGTGCGCGATATTCTCGACGTGTGGTTTGATTCAGGTTGCACACACGCCTTCGTGCTCAAAGAACGGCCAGACCTCAAATGGCCAGCTGATGTTTACCTCGAAGGCTCCGACCAGCATCGGGGCTGGTTCCACTCCTCGCTCTTGGAATCCTGCGGCACGCGGGGCCGCGCACCCTACAACCAAGTGATCACCCACGGCTTCACGCTGGCCGAAGATGGCCGCAAGATGTCAAAGTCTTTGGGCAACACCACAGTGCCACAAGATGTAATCAAAAATTCAGGTGCGGATATCTTGCGCCTCTGGGTGGCAACTTGCGATTATGCCGATGACATGCGTATCGGGCCTGAAATTCTAAAATCTGCTGTCGAAAATTATCGCAAATTGCGGAACACATTCCGCTACATGCTGGGCGCTCTCGATGGCCTGAAAGATTGGGAAACCGTTTACGCCAAAGATATGCCGGAGCTGGAACGTTACGTTCTCCACCTGCTGCATGAATTGGGCGAAACCGTGCAGGCAGCTTACGATGTCTATGATTACAAGAAAGCAGCAGCAGCTCTTACTAACTTTATGAATGTAGAACTTTCGGCCTTCTATTTCGATATCCGAAAAGATGCGCTTTATTGTGATCCGTGGTCCGGCACAAAGCGCAAATCTTGTCGCTCAGTCATTGATCAATTGTTCCATTGTCTCGTTACCTGGTGGGCGCCCATCATGGTATTCACCGCCGAAGAAGTGTGGATCAGCCGCTTTGATCATCCTGAATCTTCCGTGCACGTCATGCCCTTCGCCAAGCCTTTGGCTGAATGGAAAAATGATGAATTGGCCGCAAAGTGGCAGCGGATCAGAACGGTGCGCAGCGTGGTGACAGGTGCTTTGGAAATTGCCCGCGCCAGCAAGTTCATCGGTTCATCTTTGGAAGCAGCACCAAAGGTCTATGTTCAAAGTTTTGAAGATATCACTCCGGATGATTTTGCCGAAGTGTGCATAACATCGGGAATTGAACTCATCTCCTCCCAAGCGCCTGCCGATGCGTTCCAGGTCGAAAACATTAAAAAAGTTGCCGTCAGTGTTATCAAGGCCGAAGGCCAGAAGTGCGCCCGCTCTTGGAAAATCTCCAAGGACATAGGCCAAGACAAAGACTTCCCCGACATCACCGCGCGTGACGCTGCAGCTGTGCGCGAGTGGCAAACCCGTTTCAGTAAGGTGGTTTGATATGACCACCACGCGTTTATGGGGCAACCTTTCTGCTCTCGGTCTTGCCGTCGTGGCATTGGCTTTTGGTTTAGATCAATCTGTCAAATGGTTTCTACTGAATATTGTAAACATGCCGGAGCGGCAGCAGATCAACATTGCGCCTTTTTTTGATATCGTCATGGCGTGGAACGAAGGCGTATCTTACGGCCTGTTGAAAACGCCAACCCAACTGGCACTTATCGTGGTGAGCTTGGTTATTTCAACGGTTTTGTGGCTGTGGGTGTGCCGCAGCACAAGACCTGTAACGGTAACAGCGCTGGGCATGATCATTGGCGGTGCGTTGGGCAATAGCCTGGACCGCGTGATCCATGGTGCCGTAGCCGATTTCTTTTATTTTCACTGGGAAAATTGGAGCTGGTACATTTTTAACCCTGCCGATATGTGCATTGTTGCGGGGGTGGTGCTGCTGATGTATGAATCCATCATAGAACCACGAAAGATATAGGCCTTGGAATTGCCGGATTTGCGCAACATAAGTGCGACTGGAATGGGATTGTGCCAATGAAGTCTGGGTTGAAATTAACATTAGCAATGGTTAGTGCTTTTGCATTGGGGGCCTGTTCCACAGCCTCGTCTTTGCTCAACAATAAGTCTTCCGTGCCGCAGGCCAGCCAGATCAATGTGGGAAATCCGCTGGCCATGCCGCCAGATTTGCAGTTAGCTGTCCCCAACCAGACGTCAGATGCCTATCAGCCAAATCCAGGCAATGGGCAAGCTGCGGCTGATGCGGGGCTCAATGCGGTGCAGCCTGCACAACCGGTTCAGAACGCCTCGCTTTATTCAGATTCAAACGCTGCTCCCGCTGCCAAGCAGGATATTTATGCGCAATATGGAATTTCCAAAGTCAAAGCGAACGGCACTGCAAAAACCCCAGATGAATTGCGCGCCGAGCTCAAACTGGCAATAATTGCCAAGAAGCGCCAAGCCAATCCAAATTACGGCACGATCAAGAACATTGGATCGATTTTTAGCGACCAGTAAAGTGAGCCGCGCTATTCTCACGCTATGAAAATCCGCAAACTTCCTGAAGGCACCATCAATCGCATCGCTGCGGGTGAAGTGATTGAGCGCCCCGCCTCAGTGGTCAAGGAACTGGTGGAGAATGCAATTGATGCGGGAGCAACCCAGATTGATGTTGTGTTCCGGGGTGGTGGCAAGTCTTTAATTCGCGTTTCCGATAATGGTTGCGGCATGACACCAAATGAGTTGGAATTGTCCATTGAACGTCATGCAACATCCAAGCTGGCTGACGATGAGCTGATCAAGATTCACACACTTGGTTTTCGGGGCGAAGCATTGCCCTCCATCGCCAGTGTGTCTCGTATGAGTTTGACATCACGCGCACAGGGCCAAAGTGATGCGCACGCTCTGGTCATCGAAGGGGGACGCAAATTAGGCTTGGCCCCGGCCAGACTGGTTGAGGGCACTGAAATAGAAATTCGCGATCTGTTTTTTGCCACACCAGCCCGCCTGAAATTTCTGAAAACTGATCGCAGCGAAACAACAGAAGCGCTGGAGGTGGTGCGCAGATTGGCCATGGCGCACGAGAAGATCGGCTTTTCTTTTGCAGGCGAAGACAGGATTTGGCTTGATGCCCCCAAAGGCGAAACCGCCACGGCCCGTGTGGCCCGCATCATGGGGCGTGAATTTATGGAAAATTCGAGTGTTGTCTCCCACGCCAGCGAAGACATGAAGGTTGAAGGTTTTGCAAGTCTTCCCACATACGCGCGCGGCCAGGCCACACTGCAATTTGCCTTTGTGAATGGCAGGCCGGTGCGCGACAAATTGATTTTGGGAGCCATCCGGGGTGCTTATGCCGATGTTTTACCTCCGGGGCGATATCCTGCAATTGCACTCTATTTGTCATGCACACCTGACCGCGTGGATGTAAACGTGCACCCGGCCAAAACGGAATTGCGCTTTCGCGATTCAGGCTTTGTGCGCAGCTTCATTGTTTCCGCCATTCGCCGTACCTTAGCACATGCGGTTGCAAAGCCGGATACTGCCGCTTCCTTCGCAACGGCGCAGGCCTTCAGGCCCGGTTCTTATGCTCCGAACATGAACCATTTTGCTGAATCTGCTCAATCGGCATTTGCCATGCAAATGCCACCACACGCTCCGCAGGAGCAGGAACTGCCACCACATCACTTTCCTTTGGGCGTTGCCCGCGCACAGATCCACGGCACCTATATTGTCTCTCAAACTGTTGATGGTTTTATTCTTGTTGATCAACACGCAGCCCATGAGCGGCTGGTTTATGAACGTTTGAAACGTGAGCGCGCGGGGCAGGGGATCATCACGCAAGCATTGCTTGTGCCCGAGGTTATTGACCTTGATCCGGGTGCTGTTGCAGCAATTTCATCAGTTGAGGCCCTGCTTGCGGCAGCGGGATTAAAAATAGAAACCTTTGGAGAGGGTGCTATCCTCGTTCGTGAAATTCCAGCTGTCTTCAGCTCTGCCAATATGCCTGCTCTCCTAAAGGATGTGGCCGACGATGCCAGAGAACTTGAAGGCATGTCCACTGTGGAAGAACGGATCAACCGTATGCTTGGCACCATGGCCTGTCATCACTCAGTGCGCGCGGGACGAATATTGCGACCCGAAGAAATGAACGCCCTGCTGCGTGAAATGGAAGTGACGCCGAATTCAGGTCAATGCAACCATGGCCGACCCACCTTCATTGAACTCAAATTGAGTGATGTCGAAAGGTTGTTTGGGCGAAAGTAGTGCCTGTCTTTACCCGTCACTTACGGGGCCAATGAAAATATACGCACTTGCGTATCCCCATAAACCCGGTGATCCAAAACGGCCAAGCCATCTATACTTGCAATTTGCGTTTTTTCCGCTTCTTCCAACACCACAACAGCACCTTCTGCCAACCACCCTCCAGCAACCAATGACATTAAGGCTTTTTCGCCCAAACCCTTTCCATAAGGCGGGTCGGCAAACACCAGATTGTAAGGGGATTGCGGTGCCGCTGGCCCAAGATCAGTGGCATCTCTACGCCAGATTTTGCACTGGCCTGTGACATTGCAAACCTCTGCGTTGGTTCGGATAACGCCTCGTGCTTGCGCGTCTACTTCCACAAACAAACAAAATTTTGCACCCCGTGAAATGGCCTCCAATCCCAATGCGCCAGTGCCCGCGAACAAATCCATCACCCGGGCATCTTCAAATGTGAAATGAGCAACACCATGCGCGAGAATATTGAAAATTGATTCTCGCACCCGGTCAGACGTGGGCCGCGTGGCGTCACTGCTTGGTCCTGCCAGTGCCTTACCCCGAAACTTTCCCCCAACAATCCGCATGGTTTTGCTTGCCTTTCGCGTCAACTGCCGCTTCTCTGCCATGATGAAACAAAAACTGCCAGAGCCGATGCAGCAAGCCTTGGACGAAGCGCACCAAGCAGGTGCACGCGGTGAAGTGCCGGTGGGAGCTGTGATCACCGATGCCAAGGGAATCGTGATTGCACGTGCCGGCAATCGCACTCTTGAGCTCAAAGACCCCACTGCACATGCCGAAGTGTTGGCCATTCGCACGGCGGCAAAAGTTTTGAATTCAGAACGCCTTGTGCAATGCAACTTGTATGTCACTCTTGAACCTTGTGCCATGTGCGCAGCGGCAATATCGTTTGCACGCATGAGCCGGGTTTATTTTTCAGCAAGCGATCAGAAGATGGGAGCGGTGGAAAATGGCCCGCGATTTTTCTCGCAGCCGAGCTGCCATCACGCGCCAGAAGTCTATAGCGGCATTGGTGAAAGTGAGGCGCGCGCGTTGCTTCAGGAGTTTTTTAAAGCGCGCCGTTAAGAGAACGACTTGATCTTTAGCTCCAACTCACGTTTCAATTGTTGTTTGGCTGTTTCGGCTGCGGCAAAAATATCTTTCAACCTGAAAAAATTGCCGCCATTTATGTCGTCCATCTCGGGTGTAATGTAAATATCAGGAGGCGATTGCAAGCGGCGCAAACTTGCAAGTTCATTGAACATGATAAGAAGTGAACCCACCGCCAATTCAATGTTGGTGGGGTGCGCACGTTTGATAGGCCTTGGCCTGCCTGTCACATCAATAGCCACCACCAGATCCATACCTTCACTGACATGATCAAATGGCACCGGATTTTTAACCCCGCCATCCACATGAATGCGGCCATTGATGCGCGGTGCCGCCACAAAGCCCGGAATTGCAATAGACGCACCAACAGCTTGCAACATAGATCCGGATGTAATCACTACCTCTTCCATTAACTCAAAGTCAGTTGTGACGATCTTCAACGGAATGGCCATATCTTCAAGTTTTTGCGGCAAATGATCAGGCAGAGCAATATGCGCAAGATGTGCGCCTTCAAGCTGAAATGAAGTTAAGCCTTTCAGCAAAAACATATCACGAAGCTTGGTCTGCTTTGCCCCAAACACATGCCGCGCCATATCCATGCGCTTTGATAAAAGCTTATTGGCATGTTCGCGGAGATCGCGGCCACTCATTCCGCCGGCATAGGCCGCACCGACCAAAGCACCCATGCTGCTGCCCGCGATCATTGCAGGTTTCAGGCCTAACTCATCGAATGCTTCAAGCATTGGAATATGTGCCAAGCCGCGCGCACCACCACCACCCAACGCCAAACCTATCTTCATCACAGTTTTTTCCGTTCAGATTTTTTAGTCTGATCGATTAGAATTTGCTCAGAATCAGTCACCGCTCGCCATCCAATATCGCGCCTGAAAAAACCTTCCGGCCAATCAATTTTATCAACTGCAGCATAGGCTTTGATTTGGGCCTCGTGCGGCGTTTTTCCAAGGGCTGTGACATTCAGCACGCGCCCGCCATTGGCCACGATGAATTCACCGTCCAGTGCCGTGCCGGCGTGAAACACTTCAACATCTTTGCCAAAGTCTTGTGCCAAGCCGTTGATATGGCTGCCTTTTGAATATTCTCCAGGATAGCCCTTTGCACACATCACAACCGTTAGAGCTGTGTCTGGCCGCCAATGCACAGCCATGTGATCAGGGATGCCATTTGCGCATGCCAACAATAGTGAGAGGAGATCATCGCGCAATCGCATCACCAACACTTGAGTTTCAGGGTCACCGAACCGCGCGTTATATTCGATAAGCTTTGGTCCCTGTTTTGTTAAAATCACACCCGCATAGAGCACGCCTTTGTAAGGGTGTCCCAACGAAGCCATCGCTTTTACTGTGGGCCTTATGATTGTCTCCAGAACCTCCGTACACAGAGCATCTGTCATGCAAGGTGCGGGTGAATAAGCCCCCATGCCACCTGTGTTTGGCCCCCGATCTCCGTCAGCGACGCGTTTGTGGTCCTGCGCTGTCGCCAGTGGTAAAACTTTCACTCCATCAGTGAGCGCAAAGATGCTGGCCTCTTCACCTTCCATAAATTCCTCAATCACACATTCGCCTTCGCCAAATCGACCGGCGAATATCTCTCGCACGGCCATTTCAGCCTCAGCTGAAGTCATGGCAACAGTCACACCTTTGCCCGCAGCCAGACCGTCTGCTTTGACAACAATTGGCACTCCATGTTGCATCAGGTAGCGCAACGCATGTCCCTCATCGCTAAACCGCTTATAACGCGCTGTCGGAATATCAAACTTGTCGCAAAGGTCTTTTGTGAAACCCTTTGACCCTTCAAGCTGAGCGGCAAACTTTGTGGGCCCAAAAGCCTTGATGCCTGCCAGTGTCAGGTCATCGACCAACCCTGCAACCAGCGGTGCCTCCGGCCCCACCACCACAAATTCAATATTCCGGTTTTGGCAGAATGAAATCACCGCCGCATGGTCAGTTGTTTTGAGCCCTACCAATTCTGCCAGCTTGCCAACGCCCGGGTTGCCAGGCGCTACAAAAAGCTTGGACAATAACGGACTCTTTGCGAGTGCAAAAGCCAAAGCATGTTCACGGCCGCCTGAGCCGATCAAAAGAACATTCATCGTATTCCATCCTGTGGTATCAGCCTTCTGACACGATGTTGGCCAGAATCAAGAGAAACAAATTAAATGTCTGCAATGCCCGAATATGACCCTGAAACGGGAGAAATCATTGAAGCAACCAAAGTGAACTTGGGTGAACAATCCGTCACCGAAATTTCACAAGCTCTTAAGCGCACGTTGGAAGACCGTTTTGGCCATGTTCGCGTCCGCGGTGAAATTTCTGGATTTCGTGGCCCCCACAGTTCTGGCCATGCCTATTTTGCCTTGAAAGACGAAGGCGCAAAACTTGATGCTGTGATCTGGCGCGGCCAATTTTCGAAGTTGCGTTCAAAAATGCAGGAAGGTTTGGAAGTGATTGCAACTGGCAAGATCACATCCTATCCCGGCAAATCCAACTACCAGATCATTATTGAAAACGTTGAACCAGCTGGTGTGGGCGCGTTGATGGCGCTGCTGGAAGATCGCAAGAGAAAACTGGCAGCCGAGGGCCTGTTCGATCAAGACCGAAAATGCGAACTTCCGTATCTCCCCACCAAGATTGGCATTGTAACATCGCCAACGGGTGCGGTCATTCGCGATATTCTGCACCGTCTGAATGATCGTTTTCCGCGCCATGTCATCGTGTGGCCCGTGCGCGTGCAAGGTGAAACTGCTGCCGCTGAAGTTGCCGCTGCAATTCAAGGCTTCAATGCAATGGTGGAGAAACCCGATCTGCTGATCGTGGCGCGTGGTGGTGGCTCTCTCGAAGATCTGTGGCCCTTTAACGAAGAAGTAGTGGTGCGGGCGGTTGCCGAAAGTAAAATTCCGCTGATTTCCGCCATAGGCCACGAAACCGATACAACATTGATTGATTATGTGTCGGACTGGCGCGCTCCTACTCCGACAGCAGCGGCTGAACGCGCCGTGCCAGTTCGCGCTGATCTTTTGGTGGAAGTGGCTTCACTCAATGCGCGCCAGAAGCGAACTCTAAGCCGCATTTTCAGCGATGCAAGGTTGCGTCTTCGATCTGCCGCGCGCGCCTTGCCAAAGCCGGACGAGGTATTGGCGATTGCCCGCCAGCGGCTCGACACAGGTGCGGCTCGGTTGCCAAAAGCTTTGAAGGCAAATTTGCGCGAGCACGCACTGCGCATGGCAGGCAATGCCGGAAAACTAACCTTGAAACCCATTGCCCAGCGAGTTCCAGATTTGCGCCGCCGTTTGCGTGATCAAGACAGCAGGATGGAACGATCGCTATCGGTCATTTTTGTGCGCAGCCGGGAGCGCTTGCAAGCGGAGGCCAAGCTTTTTGCTTCGCTCAATTATCGGTCTGTTTTGGCAAGAGGCTATGCCGTTATCCGCGATACTGCAAATAGACCTGTCAGAGGTGTTTCAAGCTTATCACCAAACCACAGCCTTAAGATTGAAATGAATGACGGTGTGATCAATGTCGTCACGACCCCAAATAAATTGCAAGGCACACTCTTTTAAATCGCAGTGTAAAACGCTAACTATGGGATATGAACTATCTTGATCCGTTGCTGTCTCCCCAGCGCGAAGCTAAACTGAAATATCTAGATGGCGAATATCAAATTTTGCGCGAGGGTGAATTTGTGCGCTGCGCCGTGACCGGGGACCCTATCCGCCTCGATAATCTGCGCTACTGGAATGTGGACAAGCAAGTGGCCTATAAATCAGCTCAGGAAGCTTATCTCGATAGCTCTAGATAACCTGGTGCAGCTTATACCAGAAGGACAGGATGTTTCGTTGGTAGAACGGCAACAGATCACCCTGAAACATGATGCCAGCGTTCACCAACAACAGAAAACCATGAACTATGTAGGATGCATTGGTGTTCTTGCTGCCATTTCCACGTGCACGCCTGACAGCAAAAATGACAAAGAACAGCGTGTTGATGCACAGAAACTGCAAGGCAAGCGGCGGATTTCCCTTCGACAAAACGTCGTAGAATTCATGCCACCGTGCATTCTTGAACATTTCTAACATAATTGACCTCAGTTTCCTGCGAAGTCGCCCGTCTCCGGCTTAACACGCGACCAGTTAAACAATTATTGAGAGCTTGCGTTAATTTCCACATTTCAAGGTAAATTAAACCAAATTGCCAAAGCACACCAAAAAGCCGAATGGTTGCAATGCACAAATTATCATTCTAATACTCTAAAACACCGTGTGGAGTTGAAGTTATGAATTCGAATTGGACCCCTGACAGCTGGCGCAGATTTCCTGTCATGCAGATGCCGGATTATCAGGATGCCACCAAACTGTCGGCAACTGAGGCCCGCCTTGCAGGCTTTCCGCCTTTGGTTTTTGCAGGGGAAGCGCGTAAATTAAAGCGCAAGCTGGCACGCGTTGCCGAGGGCAAGGGTTTTTTATTGCAAGGCGGCGATTGTGCTGAAAGCTTTGCTGAACATTCTGCCGACAACATTAGAGATTTCTTCCGCGTGTTTTTGCAAATGTCTGTGGTGCTGACTTTTGCGGCCGGCATGCCTGTTGTTAAAGTTGGCCGTATAGCTGGCCAATTCGCCAAACCACGCTCTTCTCCCACTGAAACCATTGATGGCGTGGAATATCCAATTTATCGCGGCGATATTGTCAACGACTCTGAAGCCACTCTGGCAGGCCGCACGCCTGACCCGGAGCGTCAAATCATGGCTTATCGCCAATCTGCGGCCACTCTCAATTTGCTGCGCGCGTTTGCCCAAGGTGGCTATGCCAATCTGGAACATGTGCACAAGTGGACACTGGGTTCACTGAAAGATTCTCCAACCTCGGAACAATATCAGGAATTGGCAGACCGGATTTCGGAATCATTGGGCTTCATGCGGGCTTGCGGCATAACCGCTGAAACCGCACCACAATTGCGGCAAACTGATTTCTTTACCAGTCATGAAGCACTGCTTCTGGGCTATGAGCAGGCCATGACGCGCGTGGATTCCACAAGTGGCGATTGGTATGCCACATCGGGTCATATGCTGTGGATTGGGGACCGCACCCGTCAACCCGATCATGCCCATGTGGAATTTGCGCGCGGCATCAAAAATCCTATTGGTTTGAAGTGCGGCCCGTCGCTGAAATCTGACGAACTCATCAAACTGATCGACATTCTCAATCCGGATAATGAACCGGGCCGGCTGACGCTGATTGCGAGGTTTGGGGCTGATAAGGTTGAAAAGCATTTGCCCGATTTGATCAAGGCCGTGAAACGTGAAGGCCGCGTGGTGGTATGGTCGTGCGACCCCATGCATGGCAATACGATCAAAGCCACGTCTGGCTACAAGACCCGCCCGTTTGATGCGATTTTAAAGGAAGTGCGCAGCTTCATGGCTGTCCATCAGGCTGAAGGAACCCATGCCGGGGGCATTCACGTTGAAATGACCGGCAAAGATGTAACCGAATGCACAGGCGGTCTTCGTGCATTGCGCGATGAAGATTTGAATGACCGGTATCACACATTCTGTGATCCGCGCCTTAATGCAGCACAGGCTTTGGAACTGTCTTTCCTGGTGGCTGATGAGCTCAAAAAGGAAATGGCGTCACGTACTAAGTCTTGGGAAGATGAGGATTCGGCTGAGGCTGCCGAATAAAATGGCAGCCGCACTTTTCTTTGGAGTGCGTTACTATTTAATCGTCTTCAGTTTTGCTTTTTTAATGGGTGTTCTGCGAACACTCGCAGTTGCTCCTTTGATCGGACAAACGAAGGCAGTGCTTCTCGAAGTACCGATTGTGATTGCCGTAAGTTGGGTTGCAGCCCGGCTATTGCTTCGCAATATATCCTTCAGTGTTGTACAGCTGATGGTGTCGGGAACTACAGCTTTTGCTCTCACAATGGCAAGCGAGGCTGCTTTGGCAAAATCTTTACAAGATCAAAATTTCACTGACTGGGCGACATCCTTGGTCTCACCCCTAGGTTTGGTTGGGGTGGTAGCTCAACTGATCTTCGCCGTCATGCCTTTATTGGTAGGCTTGAACATGGCAGGTAAATTGACTAGATAGAAGTTAGAGACGTTCTCAGGGCGGGGTGTAATTCCCCACCGGCGGTGTTTGGGGGAAACTCCATCAGCCCGCGAGCGCTCACTTAAGTCAAGTGAGGTCAGCAGACTCGGTTAAACTCCGGGGCCGACGGTATAGTCCGGATGATAGAGAACAATGGCACTGCGCAAACAGGCTTATCCTTCGGGTGGGCCTGTGTTCGCGCTGCTATTAGCCCTGTGAATGTTGGAGACTGAACATTCGAGGGTATAAATTTGGGTTCCGCACTTCAAAAAGAGTTTTCCAAGGCGCAAGTCGATAAACTTGTGGACGCCTTTGGCGACGCTTTGCTGTCAGCCCATGAATATGAAGGGGCAACTGCGCCAAACCCGCCTGTAGGCTGCGTGATTCTTGATGCTTACGGCAATGAACTGGCCAAGGCTGCGCACCAAAAAGCGGGGCAGCCACACGCTGAGGCTTGGGCAGTTGCAGCCTGTGAACGGGCAGGGACACTCACCCGCATTCACACCATTGTAGTGACACTAGAACCCTGCAATCACCATGGCCGCACACCACCTTGCGCCATGGCGATTCTAAAAACCCCAGCCAAGGAAGTGTGGATCGGGGCTGCTGATCCCAACCCGCATGTGACGGGAGGCGGCGCTGCTGCGCTGCGCAAAGGTGGCCTTGCGGTTCATGCATGGTCTGAAATCAGTTTTGATCTTGCAGGTCTCGCGGGGCGCTTGATTGCACCCTTTGCAAAACACAAATGCACGGGATTGCCATGGGTGACCGTGAAGGAGGCGCTTAATCTTGAAGGCAGCATGATCCCACCCCCTGGTCGAAAGACATTCACGTCGGACTCGTCACTGCGCTTTGCGCACATGCTGCGCAAACGCGCCGATGGGATAATCACCGGGTCGGGCACCGTGTTGGCTGATGCGCCCCTGTTCAACGTGCGCCATGTTGAGGATCACGCGGGCAAGCGCCGTGGTCTTGTCGTGCTGGACCGGCGGGCCCGCGTTCCTCAAAATTATATGTGGGAAGCAACGCAGCGCGGCTTTGATGTGGCGCAAGGTCATTCCATCGAAGCCGCATTGCAAAAGCTGGGCGAAGAGGGAGCGCTTGAAGTTTTGGTTGAAGCCGGACCACAGCTGACGGCCAGCATTCTCGCCTCTAACGTTTGGGATGAGCATGTGATCATTCAGCAAACATCAGGCTTTGATAAAATCTCAATCATTGAAAATCCCAATAAGGCGAAACATGTTCTCCGGCATCATTGAAAAATTGGGTCGCATCAAAGCAATCGCGCGTGATCCCAACGCAATTGTCGCCACAGTCGAAACCGGATTTTCCGATTTGATCTTGGGGGAGAGCGTGGCAATCAATGGCGTATGCCTGACTGTCACTGGAATTTCAGCCGCTGGCGAAGCCACATTTTATGTGAGCGCTGAAACACTTTCCAAAACCAACCTGGAACACATCCTCGTTGACAGTGCCGTTAATCTGGAACGCGCCCTGAAACTTGACACCAGGCTATCGGGCCACATGGTGCAGGGCCATGTGGATGACATGGCCAGGCTTGCCGAATGTGTGAATGATGGTGACGCTTGGAAACTTGGTTTTGATATACCTTTATCCCTAGCGCGCTATTGTGTGGAAAAAGGTTCAATCTGCCTAAATGGCATAAGCCTTACCATCAATGCGTTGACACAACACGAAAATGCCACCCGTCTTTCAGTCACTATTATCCCGCACACGTGGGAAAATACAAATTTGCATACAGTTAAAATCGGCGATCCCATCAATGTTGAAGTTGATGTCATCGCCAAATATGTGGAGCGTTTATGTCAACCTTACCCCAAGCTTTAGAGCAGTTGCGCCGTGGCGGCATGATCATTCTGTGTGATGACGAAAGCCGCGAAAATGAGGGTGATCTTGTGGTGGCAGCTGAGCATGCAACACCAGAAGCGATCAACTTCATGGCCAAGCATGGCCGCGGTTTGATTTGCTTGACGTTGACGGGCGATCAAATTGATAAGCTCAATTTACCGCCCATGGTGGCCACAAACAAGGCGAGCCGCTCCACCGCCTTTACAGTGTCAATTGAGGCGCGTGATGGAATAAGCACTGGCATTTCCGCGCACGACCGCGCCCACACCATTCAAATAGCCAGCAACCCTGATGTGAAAGACGGCGAGATTGTTTCGCCTGGTCATGTGTTTCCACTTCATGCCAATGCGGGCGGTGTGTTGAAGCGAGATGGACAAACAGAAGGTTCTATTGACCTGATGAAACTCGCAGGTTTGCGCCCCGCCGGGGTGATTTGCGAAATCATGTCGGATGATGGCCAAATGGCGCGCAGGCCCGAGTTGGAAATTTATGCCAGAACGCATGGGCTACCGATGATTACAGTGAAGGACATCATCCGTCACCGCCTGCAAACTGAAAACCTGGTGACTGAAGTGGCACGCGCCGAAATGCCAAGTGCTTATTCCGATATGCCCTTGCAAGTTCACGCCTTTCGCAGCGAGGTTGACGGCACGGAGCATCTTGCATTGGTCAAGCATCCTTTGCCCGCTGTGCCGCTGGTGCGCGTACATTCTGAATGTTTGACGGGAGAGGCATTAGGCTCGCTGCGCTGTGACTGCGGCCCACAACTGCAAAAATCCATTCAGATGATTTCTGAAAGTGAGGGCGGCGTTGTGATCTATCTTCGAAACCAAGAAGGCCGCGGCATTGGCCTTGCCAATAAAATTCACGCCTATGCGCTGCAAGACCAAGGCATGGATACGCTTGAAGCCAACACTGCCTTGGGGTTTGCCGAAGACGCGCGCGATTATGGGGTCGCCGCGCAGATTTTGCGAAGCTTGGGCGTGTTGTCGTTGAAGTTGCTCAGCAACAACCCCAAAAAGTCCGCAGGACTGGAAGAATTGGGACTTCACGTTGTTGAAACATTGCCGCTCAATGTGTCGCAAAATCCATTCAATGAATTTTATCTTGCCACTAAGCGCGACAAGCTTGGCCACACGATCCCAACACCCATCAGGAATTGATTATGCCCAAAACCAAAGAGAATTTTCGCATCGCTATTGTCACCAGCCAGTTCAACGAGACTGTTACGCTGGGCTTGCAACAGGGTGCGCTCACCTATTTGGCAGAGCAGGGCGTTAGAGTTGCCAAGGAGGCCATGTTCTCGGCACCCGGTGCATTCGAAATTCCACTACTGGCAAAAGCCCTCGCCAAAACAGGGGCCTTTGATGGCGTGGTGTGTCTGGGTTGCGTGATCAAAGGCGATACTGCGCATTTTGAATTTATCAGCCTTGGCGCAACTGTGGGATTGATGCACACGACACTGGAAACCGGAATACCCATTGCGTTTGGCGTGATCACCACTTACACCGATGAGCAAGCCGTAACCCGCAGCCGCGACGATGCCCATAACAAGGGCCGCGAGGCTGCAGCAGCTTGCATTCAAACATTGCGCAGTTTGACCCTCATTTCAAAATTTAAAAAATCAAAGCGCAAATAAATCTGAAACTTATTATTGAGGTGCACCATGATCGATCTACATTATTGGCCCACGCCAAACGGCCACAAGATTACAATTTTTCTCGAAGAAGCGGACCTGCCCTACACCATTCATAAAGTTGATATCGGCAAGGGCGACCAGTTCAAGCCAGAGTTTCTGGCGATTGCGCCCAACAACCGCATGCCGGCCATAGTGGACCACGCGCCGAAAGATGGCGGCAAACCGATCAGCATTTTTGAATCGGGTGCCATTTTGCAATATCTCGCCGAGAAAACTGGCAAGTTCCTGTCCACTGACATTCGCGTGAAAACCGAAACCATGCAGTGGCTGTTTTGGCAAATGGGTGGCCTTGGCCCCATGGCCGGCCAAAACGGTCACTTCAATATTTATGCACCTGAAAAAGTGCCTTATGCGATTGAGCGCTACACGAAAGAAACCAACCGCCTCTATGGCGTGTTGAACAAGCGCTTGGCTAACCGTGAATTCATGGCGGGTGAATATTCCATCGCCGATATGGCAAGCTATCCTTGGATTGTTCCTTATGAAACCCACAAGCAGAAGCTGGAAGATTTCCCGCATCTGCACAAATGGTTCAACACCATCAGGGCGCGGCCCGCCGTGGTGAAAGCCTACGAGCTTCAACCGCCTGCAAAACCCATGACTGAAGAAGCAAAGAAAGTGCTGTTTGGCCAAGTGGCCAAGTGATTAAACAATCTTGAACTTAGCGTCATTCCCGCTTGCGCAGGAATGACGACCCCTCTAGATCGCCTAGACCCCAACCTCAAATCCTTCGTGTTGTGGTGCACTTCGCCCGCGCAGCTCGTTTGTAATATGCCCGAAGAGCGCAGCCATCACCACAAGGCCGCCGATCAGGGTGTAAGGCCCGGGCGCTTCACCCATAAACAAGTACACCCAAAATGGAGTGAAGGGCACTTCAAGGGCCGCCAGCAATGTTGCCTCTGCGGCCGGAATTTTCCGAGACCCTAAAGTGTAAAATATAAGACCTGCGGCATTTTGAAAAATGCCGAAACCTGCCATCAATAAAAGATCTTGCGTCGTTACACTTAAAGGTGACGCGAACCAAAAGCAAAAAGCCGAAGCCAGGAAAGCAGATCCCGCCATGGCAGGCAACATGGGCACATTGCGGTTTTGCCGCAGAATAACCGAAAAACTGGCCATGCAAAGTGTCATCAAAAGTGCAAGCCCTTTGCCCACCATAGAGCCGCCAAAGCCTGAGCCAACCAACATGATTATGACACCAGCCAGCGCCACACCGCTGGCGATAATGGTAGAGCGCGACGTGCGTTCACCAATCGCCACATAAGCCAAACCTGCTGTAATAAAGGGCACGGTCGCATAAATGACCATCGCATCCGCCACCGATCCATAGCGCAACGCGCCAATCCCTGTGATCATGCCGCCCGCCGAAAGCAACGCCACCGCAAGCGACGGCCACCGCAGTTTTTTCAGCGCGGCGATTGCGTTACCCCGTTCGATCAGCAAAAAGCAAGCCAGCACCGCGCTGCCCGAAAAAAGCCCCCGCAAAAACAGCAATGTCATTAAATCAGCTGAAATAGCTCGGGTGAAAAGGCCGGAGGAGGACCACGCCAAAGCGGCCAAAGCAGTCAGCAAAAGCCCCAGGCGGTGTTGCGATTGATCCATGGCCTGATGTATCAGGCTTTCCTGCGGCCCACCATGGCATAAACGGCATGGCAACCCTGCTTTTCGTCTGCCCTTGACGAAGCGCTGCCAAACGAGCATTTTGTAAAAATGATCGTCGCCCGCCCATATATCTGCATTATTTGCAGCATTATTATAATCTAGCGAACCGAATCGCTGGCAGGGCGCCGCTTGACCTAAACATCATCGAAAGCGTTTCCCGGGCCAGAACGCCTTGAGGAATATTATGTTACTGCGCCTTTACAATACACTGACCCGCCAGAAGGAAGAGTTTAAACCACTCGACCCTTCCAACGTGCGCATGTATGTGTGCGGCCCCACGGTTTATGACTTTGCCCATATCGGAAACGCCAGGCCCGTTATTGTGTTTGACGTTCTGTTCCGCCTGCTGCGCCATGTGTATGGACCGGACCATGTGAAATATGTGCGCAATATCACTGACGTTGATGACAAGATCAACGCGAGAGCCTTGCGTGATTTTCCTGAGCTGCCGCTCAATGATGCCATTGCGAAGGTTACGGCGAAAACCGCTGATCGGTTTCAGGCGGATGCCAAGGCGTTGGGCTGCCTGCCACCCACGGTGGAGCCGCGCGCCACGGATAACATTCAAGGCATGATCGATATCATCCGTACACTGATCACCAAGGGACACGCTTACGAGGCGGCAGGCGAAGTGCTGTTCAGTGTGGGGTCAATGAAGGATTATGGCAAACTGTCGAACCGCAAATTGGATGAGCAACAAGCTGGCGCTCGTGTGGCCGTGGAACCGCACAAGAAAAACCCCGGAGATTTTGTGTTGTGGAAATTATCCTCCGCTGAAGAGCCGGGTTGGGACAGCCCTTGGGGCAGGGGCCGCCCCGGCTGGCACATCGAATGCAGCGCCATGGCCAAAAGATATTTAGGCGAAGTCTTCGACATTCACGGCGGCGGGTTAGATTTGATTTTTCCACATCACGAAAACGAAATCGCTCAATCAAGATGCGCGCATGACTCGGACGTGATGGCCAATGTATGGATGCACAATGGATTTTTGCAAGTCGAAGGACAGAAGATGTCCAAGAGCTTGGGGAATTTTGTGACGATTGCTGATGTGTTAAAGGATTGGCCAGGCGAAGTGGTCAGGTTTAACATGCTGCGCACGCACTACCGGCAGCCAATTGATTGGACTGTAGAAGGGATGAACCATTCGCTAGATATGTTGGACAGCTTCTACAAGAACTCGACAGAAATTCCCGAAGATTTGGATTTACCCACTTTGGTTGATCGTGAATTTTTAGAAGCATTGAAAGATGATTTAAACACGCATGCAGCCATCGTGCGCTTACACCAAATGCGAAGAGAAATTCACAGTGGATCCTCTGGCTTTACTCAAATCGAACAAAAGCGCCGATTTACAGCAACGGTAATGATCTTAGGGCTGTTCTCCAGTGACCGTAAGAGTTTGCATCTAACTAAGATGGATGCACCCGACCGTGGTGCAATTGTCGAACTGATCAATGATCGTTTGCTCGCCCGTCATACCAAAAACTGGAAAGAATCTGACCGCATTCGTGATGAGCTGGATTCGATGGGGATTGCCATTAGAGATAACAAAGACGGCACGACAACGTGGGAAGTCAAGCGCTGATGGCCTCCACCCCCTCATCCGGCGTTTCACGCCACCTTCTTCCTCAAGGGGAGAAGGCCAGGACGACTTTCCCCATGACCCGTGAACGCATCACTCTCTTTGACACCACGCTGCGCGATGGGCAGCAAACCCCGGGTGTTACGTTCTCACTGGATGATAAACTTGTCATCATTGATATGCTCGATAAGTTGGGTGTGGATTATATTGAGGGGGGGTATCCCGGCGGCAACCCCACAGACACTGCGCTGTTTGCTACAGAGCGAAAATCAAAAGCGACATTCACAGCCTTTGGAATGACCAAGCGGGCCGGGCGGTCGGTTTCTAATGACCCGGGTTTACAAACTTTGCTGCAGGCAAAATCCAAAGCCATCTGCTTTGTAGCCAAATCCTGGGATTATCATGTACGCGTGGCCCTGGGCTGCACCAACGAGGAGAACCTTGAAAGCATTCGGGACTCCGTCGCTACCGCTAAAGCCGCAGCCAAGGAGGTGTTGATTGATTGCGAACATTTTTTCGATGGCTACAAGGCCAACCCGCAATACGCCCTGGCCTGCGCAAAAACCGCCTATGACGCAGGCGCGCGCTGGGTTGTGCTGTGTGATACCAATGGCGGCACGCTGCCAAGTGAAGTTCACCGAATTATATGCACCGTTACCGAATTAATTCCGGGCTCGCATTTGGGTATTCATGCGCACAATGACACGGAGCAGGCGGTGGCCAATTCATTGGCGGCGGTGGATGCAGGGTGCCGCCAGATTCAAGGCACGCTCAATGGGCTTGGCGAGCGTTGCGGCAATGCCAATCTGGTGTCCATCATTGGCACATTGGGATTAAAAGCTTCGTACACGGAGCGATTTACCACTGGCGCAAATCTGGGCGAACTTACAAATATCTCACGCAGCTTTGATGAATTGCTCAACCGCTCGCCTTATGCACAAGCACCCTATGTAGGCAAAAGTGCGTTTGCCACCAAGGCCGGCATCCACGCCTCTGCCTTGGCGAAAGAGCCTGAAACTTATGAGCACGTGAAGCCCGAGTCCGTTGGCAACACGCGCCGCATTCTGGTGTCAGACCAAGCAGGAAAATCTAATCTGATTGCTGAACTGAAACGCATCAATCTCGAAATTTCCAAAGACGATCCGCGCCTTGATCATTTGCTGCGCGAAGTGAAAGAGCGTGAAAACCAGGGCTATGCCTATGATGGAGCCGATGCTTCATTTGAGCTATTGGCGCGGCGCATTCTTGGAACCGCGCCCCATTATTTCGATGTGCAATCCTTCGAAGTCAATGTGGGCCAGCATCAGGGTGCAATGTATTCCGAGGCTATTGTCAAAGTATTGGTGGATGGCGAAGTGCTGACCAGCACAGGCGAAGGAAATGGCCCAGTGAGTGCGCTGGATATTGCGCTTCGAAAAGATTTAGGTAAATTTCAGCGCTTCATCGAAAACATGGAACTGGTGGATTATAAAGTGCGCATCCTTAATGGCGGCACCAGTGCCACCACCCGTGTGCTGATTGAAAGCCGGGACGATAAGGGTGAGCGCTGGTTCACCGTGGGCGTTTCTCCCAACATAGTGGAGGCTTCTTTCCAAGCCTTGTTGGATGCGATTAATTTCAAGTTGCTCCGTGAAAATGTGAACGCTTAATGTTTGCCAAAATGACTGAAGCCAACAAGGGCGTGCTGTTTGCCGTCATCGCTCACACCTTCTGGGGTAGCATGGCGGTTTACTTTGGTTTCATGCGCCACATCAATCCTTTGGAAATTGCCGTCAATCGCGGGGTTTGGTCAATTCCGGTTGCGGCTTTGGTGATCGGCTGGTTGGGCCTATTCCCGAAGGTCGGGGCAATTCTTAAAAATCCGCGCACTTTGTTGATACTGGCCTTCACCAGTTCGATCATTGTTTTCAATTGGACGCTTTATATCTGGTGCATCCAGCAAGGTCGCACGTTGGAGGCAAGCTTGGGCTATTTCGTCAATCCACTGATGAATGTGGTGGTGGGCTATATGTTTCTGGGTGAACGATTTACCAAGCCTCAAATGCTCGCCATCGGTTTGGCTGTTATTGCTGTGATTGTCCAAACCATTGCAACCGGCACATTTCCCTATATCGGTGTGGCTCTGGCGTCGAGCTTTTGCATTTATGGCGTGTTGCGCAAAACCATCAAGGTGGGACCCGTCGAGGGCTTCTTCGTTGAAGTTCTTATCATTGCCGGGCCGCTTTTGCTTCTGGAGGCCTATCTCTTTCAAAACGGCATGGCCAAGTTCGGAGACACTGTCTTTGACACGCTGATGCTGCTGGGGTGTGGGGTTTTGACATCAGGTGCCCTGATTTTTTTTGCAGCCTCCCTCAAACGCCTGCGCTATTCAACCGCCGGCCTGCTGCAATATTTGTCTCCAAGTTTCGTCTTCTTGACCGCCATCTTTATTTTTCACGAACATATTGATGCTTTAAAACTCGCATCCTTCGCCATCATCTGGCTGGCGCTGATCATCTATTCTGTATCTTCATTGCGCGAAGAACGCCCCGCCTAAACCTTGTCCTTGATCACCAGCAGCGGGACCTTGTCTTGTGCCACGGCGCGGCGGCTGCGGTAAAGCTCAACCACATCATCTGCTGTGTCAGCCACATCAATCTTAACTTCCATTCCCTGGCGGATAAACGCTTCCGCCCGCATATGGTCCAGCAACACCAAAAGCGGGTCCCAATACCCATCAATGTTGCATACAATGACTGGCTTGGCATGCTGGCCAAGTTGCGCCCACGTTAAAATCTCGGCCAGTTCTTCCAAAGTGCCAAGCCCGCCGGGAAGCGCCACAAACCCGCTGGATTGCTCAAACATGGCGGTTTTGCGTTCATGCATGGTTGTGGTGACGATGAGTTCATTCACACCTTCCAGCATGCGTTCGCGGTTCACCAGAAATTCAGGGATTATGCCCGTCACATGCCCACCTGAGGCCAGAACCCCGCGCGCCACTTCGCCCATCAACCCAGCTCCACCGCCACCGTAAACCAGGCCAATGCCGGCTTCAGCCATGGCACGGCCCAGGGTTTTGGCGGCGGCCATATAGTCGGTGTTAAGCCCAGGGCCAGAGCCGCAGTAAACACACAAGCGATGTTCAGGTATGCGCATAGGGTCTCCACAAGATATGAATTTGCCGCATTACTTTTGCAAGCGGGGGCCTTATTAAAAGTTCGACTCAGGATTACATAGCAGTATATGCGAGGTAGAATTAGGACTGTTGAGATAAAATGAAAATCAATCCCATTGCGGTTTTTACCGCCCTTGCGGCCGTCGCAGTTGGAGCTGCTGGCTATGTGACCATGAAACCAGCTCCACCTGTCATGCCGGTTGCAGAGCTTGCAAAACCAAGTGTTCAGCCCGTTCTCGCTCCCCCTCTTGAGCCAATAGTACCACAAACCGAAATTGCAGTGGTGGCACCACCCGCCAAGCCCCCTGAACCTGCACCGGTGACAGCCCCCAGCTTTGACACCGTGCGCGTTGAAACAGGTGGCGATGCTGTTATTGCGGGCCGCGCCGAGCCTGGCACTGAAGTTGTTGCCAAATGGGATGGCAAAGTGGTGGCCAAGGCGATCAGCAGCGCTGATGGCTCTTTTGTTATGATTCCTGATCAGCCCTTGCCAGCCGGTGCTGGCACCTTGTCACTCGAAACCAGCAAAGGCGGGACCATCCAGGTTTCATCGGCAACCGTGGCCGTTGCGGTCAAACCGAAGGGGCAGGGAGAATCCACTGTGGCCGTTTTAACGCCCGACCAACCGACCAAGATTTTGCAAGTGCCAGCATCGCCCGCAAACTCTGTGGTGCTGGATGCGGTTGATTATGATGCCGCAGGAAATATCGTATTCTCCGGCCGTGCCCTGCCCGGTGCAGCCGTTAGGCTCTATGTGGATAATGCCATCACGGGTGAAGCGAAGGCCGATGGTGCTGGCAAATGGAGTTATTCGGGAACAGCTTCAGTTGCCGCTGGCAAACATATTCTGCGGGCTGATGCAGTTGCCGTAGACGGCACAGTGTCAAGCCGGGTGGAAGTGCCTTTCATGCGCGAGGTCTCTGCAAAAGTTGCGGAAGTTCAACCTGCGCCGCCAGTCGCTGTAGCTGTTGTGCCTGCGCCAAAAGCGGAGCTTGTACCTGACGCGCCAGTTGCAGTCGCTGAGCCAGTGCCTGCCGTCGCTGCGGCAGTTGCTCCGCAACCTACCAAAATTGTCATCCAGCCCGGAAACAACTTGTGGACAATTTCGCGTAATCTTTATGGCCTGGGCAAAAACTACACTGTTATTTATGAAGCCAACAAGGACCAGATCCGCAATCCGCGCCTCATTTATCCTGGCCAGATAATTACTGCACCAGTGGCCGAGAAAGCGCCTTGAGCAAAATCGCTGACGAACCCTCTCAGTGGGAAACCCTCAAAGGACTGTTGCCGTTGCTCTGGCCCAAGGGCCGCATGGATTTGAAAATTCGTGTGGTTTTGGCTTTAATGCTTCTGGTCACCTCCAAGATTGTAACGGTTCTGACACCTTATGCATTCAAGGCCGCAACGGATGCGTTGACTGTTTCTGGAGGCAAGGAACTGGCACTGCTCAGTGTTCCTTTTTTCATGGTGCTCGCTTACGGCACGGGCCGCGTCATGATGGTGGTGTTTGGCCAGATGCGCGATGCCATATTTGCTAAGGTAGGCCAGCGCGCCGTACGCGAGCTTTCATTTTCCACTTTCAGGCATTTGCATGCGCTTTCGCTTAAATTCCATTTGGAGCGCCGGACGGGCGGGTTAAGCCGTGTCATTTCGCGCGGCATCAACGGGGTTGATTCAGTGTTGCGCTTTTCACTGTTCAACACAGCACCCACCATTTTGGAAATCATATTGGTATGCGGTGTTCTAGCCTATTCATTTGGGTGGCTCTATGTGGGGGTCATCATGGCAACGGTGTTGGCCTATCTCGGTTTTACATATTGGGCCACTGAACGGCGCATTGGTATTCGCCGCACGATGAACGAGGCGGATAACGATGCCGGTACCAAAGCAATCGACAGCTTGTTAAATTTCGAAACTGTAAAATATTTCGGCAATGAACAGCACGAGGCAAATCGTTATGACAGCTCCATGGCGGTCTACGAAAAGGCAGCGATCAAAACATGGGTTTCTCTAGCCGTGCTCAATGCCGGGCAAGCTGTCATCTATGCCATAGGCCTAACGGCGGTCATGGTGATGGCAGGCATGGCTGTTCTCAAAGGCACCGCCACTATTGGTGACTTTGTAATGATCAACGCGCTGATGATTCAGCTTTATATGCCACTGAATTTTATTGGTTCCTCATACCGTGAAATCAAACAGGGCCTTATTGATGTGGAGGGCATGTTTGGCATCTTGCGCCAAAACGCGGAAATTGAAGACAAGCCCCATGCGCCTCTGTTCAAACCAGCCAAAGGTGATGTCAAGTTTGAGAATGTCAGCTTTGCCTATGATGCGCAGCGCCCCATTCTGAAGAACATTTCATTTCATGTGCCAGCGGGAAAAACGGTGGCAATCGTTGGTCCATCCGGGGCAGGCAAGTCAACGATTTCGCGGCTGCTCTACCGCTTTTACGATGTGACCGGCGGGCGCATTCTGATTGACGGCCAGAACATTGCGGACGTAACGCAAGCATCGCTGCGCAAGGCCATTGGCATGGTGCCTCAGGACACAGTGCTGTTTAACGATACCATACGTTACAACATTCGCTACGGCAGGCCTGATGCCAGCGATGCAGAAGTGGAAGCTGCGGCCAAGATGGCGCAGATCCATGAGTTTGTGATAAGTTTGCCTAAGGGCTATGATGCGCTTGTGGGCGAACGCGGACTTAAACTTTCAGGTGGTGAAAAACAACGCGTGTCGATTGCGCGCACCATTCTGAAAAGTCCACCCATCCTGGTTTTGGATGAAGCAACCTCGGCACTTGACAGTTTGACCGAACAGGACATTCAGGATGCGCTTCGCACAGTTTCGAAAAACCGCACGACACTGGTTATAGCACACCGTCTCTCCACGATTATTGATGCCGATGAAATCATTGTGCTTGAAAAAGGTGAAAGTGCCGAACGCGGCACTCACAAAATACTGCTGCGCAAAAAGGGCCTCTACCATGGCATGTGGAACCGCCAGCAGGAAGCTGATGAAGCGCGGCGGAAATTGGCAGAAAATTTTGACGCGCGTGGTCCAAAGGCCGAAGAGATGGCGTTAGTCCGCTAAAGGTTCCGTTGCTGGGGTGAATTCTAAAATCTCGTGTTCCTCAAACGCCCCGCCATAGTTACCATCTGCTGAATCAACAGTTCAGTAATCACAATCACCAAGCGGCTGTTAACTGCACTCCTCAAATGAGCCACTAAATCGATTCAAATTAGATGCAAATGCCGCGCATATTCACACTTGTTTACAGTTGTTGGCGCATAACGTTCACATATCGCAGCGAATGCGGAATGGATGGAACGGTGCAAGCAGCAAACAAAAAGTTGCAGCATCACAACAGAGATTTAGGGGACTAGTCAAATGAGAGTTACGACGATGGAGACCGTTGCCGGGCGGATGAATGAAGAAACGCTCGGTGTGGTGCGTGGATCGGCCTTGTGGTCAAAGCGGATCACAAAATACAGCCAAGGTGGTTTGCGTGGACTTCAATACACCACCATGGAAGACCTGGCTTTGGCTTTGAATGATGTCAAAGACCAGGCCGAAAAATCGGCCAAAGCACAAGCCACTGCGCTTGGTGCTGATGCAATTGTGGGATTGCGTCTTGAAGTGTTTGAAATGTCAGAAGGCATGTTCACAGCTGTGGCAACAGGTACTGCTGTTCGCACAACTGCTTTGCCAGTGGCAATGCCTGCCTTCAACCAGCCCGCCAATGACGACGATTTTGCAGCCATATCTTTCGTGCAGCGACCAAACTTGCGCATGATCTCAAACGTTATGCATTGATATTTGAGACAGCACCTGAAAATCCCGCCCTGTTTTAAGACAGGGCGGTTTTTTAGTGTCCACACGAGTGAAAACCCGCTAGATACGGGGTATGTCCATCGTTCAAAGTATCACATCATCATTTGTGCCTATCCACCGTGAGGGTTGGCGCTTCGTCGCCGTGTTTGCAGCTATCACGGCCCTCATGTTCTGGATGGGTTTTAGTGCGCTGGGGTGGATTGGAGTAGTGCTCACACTCTGGTGCGCTTATTTCTTTCGTGATCCAGAACGCGTGACACCTCTGACAGAAGGCCTTGTGATTTCGCCTGCGGATGGACGCGTCAGTGCAATTGAAACGGTTTTGCCACCACCCGAATTGGATTTACCGCGTGAGTCCATGACCCGGATTTCCATATTCATGAACGTGTTTGACGTGCATGTGAACCGCAGTCCCCTACCGGCAAGAATAGTTAAACTTGCTTATGTGCCCGGCCTTTTTGTCAATGCTGAATTAGACAAGGCCAGCGAGGACAACGAACGCCAAGCTCTTACTTTACAACTTCAAGACGGCACCAAAATTGGAGTGGTGCAAATTGCAGGGCTTATTGCGCGCCGCATTGTAAAATTTGTAAATGAGGGCGAGAATTTAACGGCAGGTCAGCGCTTTGGCCTCATTCGTTTCGGCAGCAGGGTGGATGTCTATTTACCAAAGGCAATTGCACCCCAGGTGTGTGTGGGCCAACGCGCCGTGGCGGGCGAAACCATTTTGGCTGATATGAGTGTTGAAGGCGCTCCGCGCACCTCGCGCAAAAGCTGACAGCGTGGACAGCGAAAACCAGCCAGTGCCAACCCACAAGCGCTTCAGACCCGTGCCGATCCGGTATCTTCTCCCTAATCTGCTCACACTCCTGGCGCTGTGTAGCGGTGTGACCGCGATAAGGCTGGCGCTGGAAAACCGTTTGGAACTTGCAGTTAGCGCAATCATCTTTGCTATTGTACTGGACGCAATGGATGGCCGCTTGGCGCGTTATCTGAATGGCACCTCGAAGTTTGGCGCGGAACTTGATTCTCTGGCCGATTTTGTGAATTTCGGTGTGGCCCCCGCCATCATGCTGTATTTTTGGTCGTTGAACAGTTTGAAAACCTTTGGGTGGGTGATCAGCCTCAGCCTTTCCATTGCTTGCGCGTTGCGCCTGGCCAGGTTCAATGTCGCTTTGGATGATCCCAACCAACCGCATTGGGTCAAAGCCTATTTTACCGGCATGCCTGCGCCCGCCGGGGCATTGCTTGCCATGTCACCTTTTTACCTCGGCTTTCTTGCTGATCAAACCGATGGCCATGCTTTTGCAAAACCTGTGGCAGCCTTTGTCATGCTCATTGCAATTCTGATGGTAAGCCGTGTGCCTACCTTTTCCGGAAAGACGATTGCACGTGTACCGCGCGAATATGTGCTTCCCATTTTGGCTGGCATGGCCTTGTTTGTGGTTTGCCTCATTGCATTCCCGTGGGAAACCCTCGCACTCGTCGCAACAATTTACCTGCTATTGATTCCTGTCAGTGTGCTGTCGTACCGCCGCCACAAGGCCAGAATGGCCGAGCCATAACAGGATGCTGAATGCGTCGATCACTTTTTGAAAATTATGAGCCGGCACTGGTCAGGCCTGCACGTTTGCTGCCCAATTTTTATGCCCGTCTCACTCAGTTCTGTGTTGCATATGCTTGGGCGTTTGTAATCTCTTGGACTGTTTTAACAATAGCTTGCGGCACATTTACAATAACTCATCTGAACTTCAACTCACTCCAGCATTTGACCTTTCAGAACCGCTCAAAAACCGCCCAGTATATGGCCCGTTTCGAAGAGAATTTTCCCAATCTTTACGGCATGAGCAATTTGACCTTGAGCAGTAAAAACACCGAAAACCTGAAACTTGCGCGAAGAGATTTGCAGGCGAAACTTGAAGACCGTTCGGATTTGTATTCCACTGTGCTGTCGCCTGGAGAGGGGAGTTACTACGATATTTACGGCATGCTTTATCTATCAGTGGAACAAGTCAAAGCTCATGTTGAATATGCGTTGGCCCTTCATCCCCTTTTTCAAGCCATAGCAGAGCAGCCAACCGCTGATAGTTTGTCGACGTTGGTCAACCAGGTTTCGGCATCAATTGAGTTGGGCCGCGATCCGCAGATGATGGATGACTTATTCAAGGAAGCCGCAAAATCCACCCAAAGTCTTATGAAAGGCATTGAACGACCCGTGGACTGGACGGTTATTGCAGGTTTGAATGCCGATCCCAGTCCCAATGAAGCACATTTTGTAGTGGTCCCACGACCTGGAAGGAACGAGGCTGCAGCAGAATTTCTCAAAGCGTCCGCCACGCAAGTGTTGCCGCAAACTGCCAATCAATCTGACAAAGTTTCTATTTTCGCAGAAATGGGGGACGGTGCCAATAAATCCGAACCACAGGTTTTACCCACGCCGAACATCATACCCCTGCTGGTTCTTGCAGGGGTGTTAATTGCCTTTGTATATTTCGCAATTCTGGGTCAGCTCGGTTTAATCGCAATGTTGGCCAGCCCACCCATTGTGACATTGAGTGTGGCCTCTGCCTTGTTCACTTTGCTCTTGCGTGACACGGCGCTGTCTTTCTGGCTTCTCACATTAGGCCTTGCCCTTGGTACACTGCATTTTTCGGCACGACTGACCTTTGCCAGTTTGCAAGCAAATACAGCAGCCCGTACCAAAACCAGTGCCTTGATGTTGGCCGCACAAAAACAAGGAAGGGTGGTGCTGTGGTTGTGGCCCGTCATAGTTGCACCGTGGGCGGGATGGGCCTTGACTGGCGAAAGCACATATGTGGCTTTGGTTCTGGTTACGGTCTTATCGTTGTTGGTTGGATGTCTTGCCAGCCTTACGCTTGTGCCTGCAATTGCAAGTTTGACGCCGGGTGGAATGAAGTGGACTGCGGCCGAATGGCTATTGCCGCTGTATCATGGATTTTCAAACAGAAAAATTTGGCAATTTATGGCGCGCGGATTGGCCATGATCAGCTTGGTTGCCGCCTGCACAGGCTTTTGGGCAGCCCCTTCACTGCTGCCAAAAAATGCAAGTGGAAATAGCACCGCAGAAAAACCGGTTTATGTCTTGGCTGAAAACCAATCCGAGGTTGACCGTATCCTCACGCAATTGAAAACCTTGCCAGAGGCCGAAAAGGTGCAGTGGCTTGGAACTTTTTTGCCCAGCCAATTTGCTGAAAAACAAAAAGACCTTGCTATGCTTAAAGATCAATTTTCCTCGATCACCCCGTTGCAGCCGCAAGACCCTGACGTTTTGCGCGATCAGATTACGACTTTACAGGAGAGTTTAAAATCAATTGCCAATTCGCCCAGCACCAGGCCAACTTTGGCCGCCGCCGCCAACGAATTTCGGCAAAGCCTGGCATTGCTGAGCTCCACGGGTAACGACAAAGATATTGAGGTGTTCGAAAAACGCATGTTCGGAGCCTTCAACGTTTTGTCTCAACGTGCTGAGGCTCTTGCCGCTCTCAACCCGCCTGACATGCAAGCACTGGATGCGCGTTTAAAATCACTCTTTGTATCAAATCAAAACCTGTTTCGCTTGACTGTCACCGCCAAAACCGGGGTCTCTCAAACCCAGCTGGCAACAAAGCTGGCCGAAATGGGATTATCAGTTGTCAGTCCCACCCTTGTCATTCAGTCGAGCGGTGCGCAAACCTTGCGGAGCAGTTTGATCATTTTGTTAGCAGCCGTAAGTTTCGGCGTTCTGACAGTGGCGGTTGGCGTGCGGGATGTGAAACAAGTGTTGGTGTGCGCAATTACAACGGCAATTGTGGTGGGGGTCTGCGCTGTCATGGCTGTGGAACAGCACTTAACAGCGGCACCCGTGCCACTTCTGCTGCTCTGCATGGCACTGTCTCATGGTTTTGCCCTCTGTGCCAAGACAAGCCTTAAAATGCCGGTTACCGAGGGTGCCGTTCCCGAAGCTATCCCTGCAACGGAGTCCTGGGTTATCCCTCTATCGGCCATGGCATTGGTCCTTCCCGTTGTGCTGATCACAACTGGGCCGCAGACGACACCACTCATCCAGCTTTCAGCAGTGTTATGCTTAGTATCAGCTATATGCGGATTGTGGGTACAACCTTTAACCAGGTGGTTGCAGGGCTGATTGCAATCCGTCGCAAAAACTGCCATATATCTGTCATGTCTTTTCAAAAATTCATATGTTCCCGCACACTGCGCGAAGACGTTCTCGTCAATTGCGCGCGCATTGGGTTTAAGCCTTAACTTCTCGCCCTGATCTGATCTGACGCCCCGCAAAATTATTGCGGGCACAAAACCCATATCCGGAGCATCATCATGAACGTCATTCCAAAAAACATTAACCTTGAAGAAATAGTCAAAGCCGATATCGCCCATCATTTTCATCCGTTCACGGATCATAAATCATTTCACGCAGCAGGCGGCCCACGCGTGATTACCCATGCCGATGGCGTTTATATCTGGGATGCCAAGGGCAACAAGATTCTGGACGGCATGTCGGGCCTTTGGTGCGTGAATGTGGGCTATGGCCGCAAGGAACTGGCCGAAACTGCCTACCAGCAAATGCTGGATTTGCCATATTACAACACCTTCTTCAAAACAACCACAGTGCCAGCAACCGAACTGGCAACCAAGATCTCGTCGTTGCTACCAGAAAAATTTCAAACCATATTCTTCACCAATTCAGGCTCGGAAGGCAACGACACCATCGTGCGCTTTGTGCGCCATTATTGGAAGGTGATGGGAAAACCCTACCGCCAGCACATCATTGGCCGCAAGCGCGGTTATCATGGGTCAACCTGGGTTGCGGCAAACCTTGGCGGCATGGTGGGCATGCATGAGCAGGGCGGCACACTCTTGGCAGGGTTCCACCATATTCAGCAGCCTTACTGGTATGATTTTGGCGGTGATAAAACGCCAGAAGATTTTGGCATGGATGCGGCCCAGGAACTTGAGAAAAAGATTTTGGAATTGGGGCCAGACAATGTGGCGGCCTTCATCGGCGAGCCTCTTCAGGGTGCAGCAGGTGTTCTTATTCCGCCTTCAACCTATTGGCCAGAAGTGCAGCGCATTTGCAAAAAATATGGCGTACTCATCATATCTGATGAAGTCATTTGCGGCTTTGGCCGCACCGGGAACTGGTTTGGCTTTGAAACCTATGGTTTTGAACCCGACATCATCAATATGGCCAAAGGCCTGTCGTCGGGTTATATTCCGATTGGTGCTGTGGCGTTTTCGAAAGAACTTATTGAACCATTCTTTGACAAGGGTGGTGATTTCAATCACGGCATGACCTATGACGGCCATCCCGTGGCCTCCGCCGTGGCGTTGCGCAACATCCAGATCATCGAAGACGAAAAACTCGTGGACCGCGTGCGCGATTTGGCACCGTATTTTGCAGCCGGATTGCAGAGCTTGAATGATCATCCGATTGTGGGCGAAACCCGCTCTGTAGGTTTGATTGGCGCAATCGAGCTTTCCAAACACAAGGCCACCCGTGCGCGCTTTCACGATTCAGGTCGCGTTGGAACCATTTGCCGCGATCATTGTTTTGCTAATAACCTTGTCATGCGGGCCTGTTGGGATACCATGGTGTTGGCACCCCCTTTCTGCATAACGAAAAAGGAAATCGACGAACTGTTCCGATTGGCCCGCATCGCACTTGATGCAACTTACGAAAACGTGAGAGGCGAAATGGTCTGAAATAGGTCTATATATATAACTGAGAGGGCGGGGGTAACACCCGCCAATCAAAATGGGTTCAACAAGGTTTCACGGGAAATACTAGAATGAGCAAGTTCACGTCACAGTTCCAGCCAAATCGGCGTCAGATTATAAAGGGCACAGGTGTCGCCATTGGCCTTACACTTTTGCCCTACAAATCCATGGCAGCAGAAGACAAGTCTCTTAATCTTTACAGCTGGGATTCCTATCTCGCGGAAAACACTCTGGCTGATTTCAACGCCGCCACTGGCATTGATGTGAAGCTGGATCTTTTCGGCAGCAACGACGAACTTTTCGCAAAACTGAAAGCAGGCAATCCTGGTTATGACGTCATTATCCCGTCTGCCAACTGGATCCAGCGCATGGTCAAGGCCGATATGTTGCAGCCCATCGATCACGATAAAATACCAAATATCAAGAATTATGATAAAGCGTTCATGGATGAAGAGTTTGATCCCGGTCGCAAATTTTCGCTGGCTTATGTATGGGGCACGTTCGGCATTGGTTACCGCAAATCAAAGATTAAAAACGGCGCACCGGATTCGTGGAAAGTTTTGCTTGATTCCACTGACTATGATGGCCGCACGTCAATTCAGGCTGATCAGGAATATGCCTTAGGATGTGCCTTGCAGTATCTTGGCTATAGCTGGAATTCAACAAATGCCGTTGAGCTGGGCAAGGCAAAAGACCTTCTAATTTCGGCGAAAAAACACATAAAACTGTTTGCCAAGGATAATGGGGACAGTTTGCTGGCTTCGGGCGACGTGGATGTATGCTCGGATTTCTCTGGCGATATTCTGGGCCAGATCAACAACGATCCTGCCAAGGACTTGGAATATGTGCTTCCGAAAGAAGGTGGCAACAAGTGGCAAGACACCATGGCAATAGCCAAGGGCGCACCCCACCCCGAAAACGCTCATGCCTACATCAATTATATATGTGATGAAAAAGTGAATGCCGGATTGATGGCCGCCATCAATTATCCGACTCCCAATGCCGCCGCCAAAGCAACCATGAGTGATGAATATAAAAACAATCCCATCATTTTCCCATCGGCTGATCAATTGAAAAAGGCCGAACCCAGTCTTTACCTGGGTGAAGATGCAACTGCAGCTCGTGGAGAAATTTGGACTGCTGTGCAAGCGGCTTAAAGAAACCCTTTAGACGCGCACCTGCGATCTTCTCCCAGTCCTCAGGGAATGGGAGAGGGTTCAGGCTTAAGGGATTCGAGCGCTTTCTAACCTTTGACAACGCAAGGCTAACCGCTAAAGTATAGCCAACGCGGCTGTAGACCGTGAGATTGGGAAAGGGGAAAGTCTTAATCTTGGACAATTGGAAAGACTATCGCAGAGTGTTTTTAACACTCGCAACACCAGGCAGCCTCTGGTTGTTGGTGTTCTTTCTCATCCCCATGGCCTTTCTGTTTGTGCTCAGCTTTTCTTCCAAGGCTGTCATCAATGGCGAAACCTCGACCACAGCCTATGATTATTTCAACACCGTAGGAAACTATTATGCGTCCGCCGGATCAAGCTATTTGGTCTTGCTATGGCGTGCCGTGTGGACCAGTGCAGTTGCAACATTGGTGTGCCTACTGCTCGCCTATCCTTTGGCTCTTGCTGTGTGCTTTGCAGCGCCACGCTGGCGCCCCCTATTACTGCTGCTGCTGATTTTGCCTTTCTGGATCAACCTACTGATCAGAACTTACGCGCTCTATTCCATTTTCCGCACCACGGGCGTGGTCAATCAAGCTGTTGGATTGATTGGTCTTGGTCCTTATGAAATGCTGAACAATACAAGTGCTGTCATCATGGGGTTGGTTTATGTTTATTTGCCCTTCATGGTCCTGCCGCTTTATTCAACGATAGAAAAACTGGATCGCTCATTTTTGGAAGCAAGCCTTGATCTGGGTGCTTCGCAAATGCGCACATTCTGGAGTGTCACCTGGCCTCTCACATTGCCCGGCGTAATCACGGGGATCATCTTGGTCTATATTCCCTGTCTGGGTACATTCCTCACCTCTGATATTCTGGGCGGCCCCAACAATTGGACGATCGGCAACGCCATTCAAAACCAGTTTCTAGAAGCCAACAACTGGCCATTTGGTGCAGCACTTTCATTTATTTTGATGTACGCCACATTCATCGCCCTGGTCTTGCGCGCTGTAGTGGCCAGAAGATCGAAGGGGGTGGACGCATGAGTGCACCCTTGAAACCCGGGCAAAGCCCGTTGGATTATGCAAAGCGGCCGTGGATTATCGTTTTGTTTGGCTTGGTGTTATTGTTTTTATATGCACCAATTGCATCTCTGATTGTGTTTTCGTTTAATGTGGACAAAAGCGGCGTCTGGCATGGCTTCACCTTCATGAACTATGTGAAAGCCTGGAACAATGATGCGATTTTTTATGCGCTCAGCAACTCGTTGACCATTGCGGTTCTGTCAACAATTGTTTCGACAATTTTGGGCGCAATGACAGCGCTCACGCTCTGGCGGTTTCGTTTTCCCTTCAAGAACATGTATGAAGGCTTTGTGGCGTTGCCCATCGTGGTGCCAGAAATTTGCATGGGCATTTCACTTGCCATGTTCTTTTCCTACACCGGTATGATGGCGGGCGTGCGCGATTGGATCTGGCCGTTTAATCTCATCAACATCATCTTCGCCCACATTGCCTTTTGTTTTCCGTTTGTGGCCGTGGTGGTGCGCGCACGGTTGCAAGGGTTCAACCGTCAATTGGAAGAAGCCTCCAAGGATCTTGGGGCCACTGAAACCCAAACATTCATGAACGTGCTGGTACCCTTTATGATGCCAAGTCTTGTGGCGGGCGCATTGCTGGCCTTCACGTTGTCTTTGGACGACTTTGTGATCACGCTGTTTTCGTCAGGGCCTGGTTCAGTTACCTTCCCGGTCAAGATTTATGGCATGGTCAAGCGGGGTGTTGATATGCAAATCAATGCCGCTTCAACCGTTCTGATCGTGGTCACCTTCGCCGCAACGCTTATCGCTATGAAACTGCAATCCCCCAGCAAGGCTGGACACTGAGGACCTTATGACTGAACCCATCGTTTCCATTCGCAATGTGTCAAGGCGTTACCCAGGCGGTGTTACCGCCGTCGATAATGTGTCCATAGACATTGCGCAGAATGAATTCTTCGCTCTTCTTGGCCCCTCTGGTTGCGGCAAAACCACATTGCTGCGCATGATTTCCGGGTTGGATACGCCAACCGAAGGCCAGATCTTTATTGGTGGCCAAGACATGGCTTTGACCCCACCCAACCTGCGCCCCACCAACATGGTGTTCCAGTCCTACGCGGTGTTTCCCCACATGACCGTGCGCGATAATGTGTCATACGGGTTGCGTGTTACAGGTGTTGAAGCAACAGAAACGGCGCGCCGCACAACAGAAGCCTTGGAAATGGTGAAACTGGGCCATCTGGCCGACCGAAAACCCGATCAAATGTCAGGTGGTCAACGCCAACGCGTGGCGCTCGCCCGCGCACTTGTCAAACGCCCAAAGGTGCTGCTGCTCGATGAGCCGCTCTCGGCGCTGGATGCCAAATTGCGCGACGACATGCGGCTTGAGCTTACAAGACTTCAAGAAACAGTGGGCATCACATTTATCATCGTGACCCACGATCAGGACGAAGCCTTGTCCATGGCCAGCCGCATCGCCGTGATGGAGAAGGGGGCCGTGCAACAAATAGCCACGCCCGCAGAACTTTATGAGCAACCGCGCAACAAATTTGTTGCTGACTTCATTGGCAAGGTGAATTTGATTGATGTTTCGGTGCTGACGCAAAAGGGCAAGATGGTAACCTGCAACACCAAAGGCCTTGGTAAAGTTGATGTGAGCACGGATAAAGCCTGTGGGGACAAGGCTACTATCGCCATAAGGCCTGAAAAACTTAAAATCAGCACGGCAGAGCCAAAGGGGCCAGCACTCATCAAAACCCGCGCCACCATTCGCGATGTGGCTTATTATGGTGACACAAGCCACATTGTGGCAGACGCCAGCGATGGACTGCACTTGGAAATTAACGTGCAAAACAACAGCCGCACGGGTGGTGCTGGTGTTGAACGGGGCCAGAAAGTGTGGGTCCATTTCAACCCAGTTGATGCCCTGTTACTGACGGAATAATTTCAATGGCACTTGAACTTGATAAGCTTGGGTATGTTCCAGGCGATGCGGCCTTCCGCCGCCAAACATTAAAGGGCACGCAGTGGGAAGCGACCTATGCGGGTGCGCTTTCATTCATGCGCCGCAAATATACGCGTGATCTCACAGGCGTAGACATTGCAATCACCGGCATTCCCTTCGACCAAGCAGTTTCGCACCGGTCGGGCACGCGCATGGGGCCAGAAGGCATCCGCAAAGCCTCTGCCGAAAATGCCTGGGGGCCTTTCTGGCCGTGGATGTTTGACCCCTTTGATACACTGGCTGTCACCGACTATGGCGACTGTTTTTTTGATTGGGGCAAGAAAGAGAATTTCCCTGAAACGCTCGAGAGGCACGCCACCGAAATTATTTCCACAGGCGCTGAAATGATCGCCCTAGGTGGTGACCACTATGTAAGCTATCCCATTCTGAAAGCGCATTTTAAGAAACACGGGCCGCTTGCACTGGTGCATTTTGATGCGCACAGAGATGTTGAAATCGACACGGGTGGCCGCATCGATCATGGCACCATGTTTGGCTATGCCGTGAAGGAAGGGCTGATTGACCCGGAAAAATCCGTGCAGATCGGCATTCGAACAACTTTTACAGGCGAAACCACAATGGGATTTCGCATTCTTTATGCCGATGAAGTGCATGAGACCTCAACCACTGATCTGGTCAAAATCATCGAGCAAAAAGTGGGCAAGCAAAAAGCCTATATGACATTTGATATCGACTGTCTCGATCCTTCAGCGGCACCCGGAACAGGCACACCAATTCCCGGCGGCCTGACTTATCATCAGGCAGCCTCAATCATCCGTAAACTGACGAATATCCACTTCGTCGGCATGGACATGGTTGAAGTCTCTCCTCCCTATGACCACGCGGAAATTACATCCGGTGCAGCAGCGGGATTGGTGATGGAATATCTGTGCTTGCGGGCCTACCAAAAAGGCGCACGCGGGTCGGTGATGGCGAAATAATTCCTCTCTCACTTCTGGAGACAGAGCGCCTCGTCGCGGCAAGTGAGGGAAAGTCTAACTCAACGCATCTCTCACCCGGTAATACATCATGGCGGCCACCAGCAGAGGGGTTCGCAGCGTTCCACCCGGAAATGGCAAATGCTTCACGCGCGCCAGCAAATCAAAGCGTTCCGACGTGCCGCGCACACAGTCTGCCATCAACGTCCCATACATGTTGGCCAACGCCACCCCCTGTCCGGAATAGCCATGCGCATAAAACACCGTGGGGCTCAGCCGTCCGCAATCAGGAATTCGGTTGGACGTAATGGCGATTTTGCCGCCCCACGCATAGTCAATCTTCACATCTTTTAGTTGCGGGAAAACGGCCGTCATGCGCGGTCGCATATATTCCGCAAGGGCAGGCGGCGTGACACCCGAATAACTGGCCCGACCACCAAACAACATGCGATTGTCTTTCGAGCGGCGATAATAATCGACGATGAAATTGGTGTTGGCCACCGCCTCATTGTCGGCAATCAAAGCCTTGGCGCGGTTGTCGCCTAAAGGTTCCGTTGCAATGATATAACTTGAAACTGGCATGACCCGACCATAAAGCGGCTTCACAACGCGGCCCAGATAAGCATTGCCACCGATAATCATGAACGTGGCAGAAACCTTGCCCTTGGCAGTGCGCGCCCACGGTTTGGGGCCGGTGTTCACTTCCAAAACGGCTGAATGTTCATGAATGACTGCGCCAGCTTTGAGTGCTGCATTTGCTAACCCCAAACAATAATTCAACGGATGAAAATGCCCAGCACCAGACTCGCGCAAAGCGCCATGATAAAGTGTTGTACCAAGTTTATGTTCAAGCTCTGCTTTGGTTAAAAGCGTGTTGCCGCCATAGCCCAGGTCTTCATATTCTTTATACCAGTCTTCCAGATCAGAAAATTGATGCGGCTTGGGGATGCAATGCAAATAGCCCCAAGTCAGATCGCACGCGATGTTGTGCGCTGTAATGCGGTCCACCAGAAGTTTTTTTGCATCCTCGGCAATGTCAAATGCGCGCTTGGCATCATTCTTGCCCAATTGCGCAATAATCTTGCCTTGGCCCGATGAGAACCCGGTACAAATCTGACCTCCGTTACGGCCAGATGCGCCCCAGCCAATCTTCTCTGCTTCCAGCACCACCACTTTATATCCGGCTTTCGCCAATTCCAGCGCCGCCGATAAGCCGGTAAAGCCCGCCCCAATCACGCACACGTCAGCGGTCACGTCATCCAGCAACTCTGTTCCTGAAACAACGCGGTTGGCAGTGGCCTGATAATAAGAATTGATTTTCATGCATCAGCAATAGCGGCCCCCCTTCCATAACGTCAAGAAGGCGCGCTACACTGTAGCACTTAATCAATCAGCAGTGTGTCATGAGCCAATCCAAATTCGAAGACTTTATATCATCAAACCAAATCACCGAGGTTGAATGCCTCGTTGCTGATATGTCAGGCACCGCGCGGGGAAAAATACTGCCGCCCAAGAAATTTCTCTCCGGCAATAAATCTAAAGGCCTGCGTGTGCCAGAGGAAGTTTTTACCCTCACCATCAACGGCCGCTTCGTGTCTGATACCGAAGCAGTGAGCGACAGCGCCATTGATATTTACATGAAACCAGATGTGGACACCATTCGCTTTGTGCCGTGGTATGAAGCGCCCACCGCACAGGTGATCTGCGATGCTTATCATCTGGACGACAAACCTGTCACCATTTCACCCCGCCATGTTTTAAAGCGCGTGCTGCAGCTTTATAAAGACCGGGGCTGGAAGCCGGTGGTTGCACCTGAGCTGGAATTTTATCTGGTCAAGAAAAACTTCGACTCAGACTATCCGCTGGAAGCCGCGGTGGGCCGTTCGGGCCGAAAAGAATCCGGTGGCCAGGCATATGGCATTGACGCCGCCAATGATTTCGACCCGATCGTGGAGGATATTTATGATTGGTGCGAGGCACAAGAACTTGATGTTGATACGTTGAGCCATGAGGCCGGTCCTGCGCAGCTGGAAATCAATTTCAACCATGGCGACCCTCTGGAATTGGCTGATCAGGTTTTCCTGTTCAAGCGCACGGTGCGCCAAGCGGCTTTGAAGCATGATGTCTATGCCACCTTTATGGCCAAACCACACGAAAATGAACCAGGCTCATCCATGCACATTCATCAGTCAGTCATGGACACGAAAACCGGCAAAAACATCTTTGCTGGAAAAGACGGCGCACATTCCAAACTTTTTCTCAATCATATTGGGGGGTTGCAGCGCTATCTTGCGGCGGCACTTCCGCTCCTCGCGCCCAATGTGAATTCGTATAGACGCCTGGTTCCAGAGTCGGACGCGCCAACCAATGTGCATTGGGCGATAGACAATCGCACAGTCAGCTTGCGTGTGCCATCCTCTGAACCGTCGAATTTACGCGTTGAAAACCGGGTTGCAGGTGCCGACACAAATCCCTACCTGGCGTTTGCCGCCTCCTTGGCCTGCGGCTATCTCGGAATGGTTGAAAAGTTGAAGCCGTCTGATGCTGTAACAGGCTCTGCCTACCGCTACGCGCATACGTTGCCCATCAGCTTGGACGAGGCCTTGGATAAACTGAGTTACACCAAAGCCCTTCGCGTTGTGCTTGGAGAGCAATTTTCCGAGGCCTACCGTGATGTGAAATATCAGGAGATGCAACACTACCGGCGTGTCATCAGTTCTTGGGAAAGGGAGTATTTGCTGCTCAATGTTTAACCCCGTGGAACAATCGGCACATTCCACGCTATGCTATGGCTGAGTCGGATTTAACGGAGTGCTCATGCGTTTACTCTTAAAAGTTTTGGTTTTAGTCACTGTGGCATTTGCTCTGGCCGCGCAAGGCATTGCGCAAGACGCCGGGCAGATCAGATCAGCCATCCAACAAATGTTGGCGGGCGGTCAACGTCTTGGCTTACCGTTGGAACGCGTTCGTCTGGCCTTGATTGCGCATTACGTAAACAATGGCGGCTCCATCTACTGGGTGGGAACAGGCCGCATGGATAAGTTTATCGCGCGCGCAAAAAAAGCCACTTATGATGGCTTGAATCCAGCGGATTACCCTATCGATACCTTGATTTCGCTGCGCGATCAATTGGATGAAAACAATCCCGCTGCGGCAGCACAGGCCGAACTTTATTTCTCTGCGTTATTTGTGGCTTATGCAGCAGATCTTAAAATAGGCCGTGTCACTCCGCGAAAAGTCGATCCAAACCTGTTCCGCAATCCCAAGACCATTGATGTGCAGCGCGTCTTGACAGATCTGAAAAAGCAGAATGACCCCAATGCATTTCTGAACTATTTCGAACCGCGTAATGTTCACTATCAGGCCTTGAAGAAAATGTTGCGGGTTTATACCCAGGTTCTGGATGAAGGGTTGCAATGGCCAAGCGTTGCGCAAGGTGCTGTTGTCAAACCAGGTGGCAGCGACGGGCGTGTTGTCAGCGTTCGCCAGATTCTGTCGATTACAGGGGACTATGAGTGGGCCGACACCAATTCGCCTGTTCTTGATTCCAAACTTGTCATCGCCTTGCAGCGCTTTCAAACGCGCCACGGCCTTGAGGCCAAAGGCTTGCTGGGCAAACAGACAATTGTAGCGCTGAATGTGCCGCCGCAAGAACGTCAACGGCAGATCATGTTGAATATGGAACGCTGGCGCTGGATGCCTGACAATCTTGGCGATGAACATTTTCTGGTGAATATCGCAAGTTTTGAATTGCAGCATTGGCAATCTGGCATTGTTGTTGATCGCATGAGTGTGGTCGTGGGGGCCGTTGCCACGCAAACCCCGGAATTTTCAGGTGCCATGCAATACCTTGAGCTCAATCCATATTGGACCGTGCCCTACAGCATCGCCACCAAAGAAATGCTGCCTAAACTGCAGGCTGACGCTTATCACTATTCAGAAGATTTTGAAGTTTTCGCCGGCGGCAAAGTGGCAGATTGGGGCTCTATAAACTGGGCCTCTTATGGTGGTGGCTCTTTCCCATTCACGTTCAGACAAAAGCCAGGCCCTAAAAACGCATTGGGCAAAGTGAAGTTCATGCTGCCTAACAAGTTCAACATTTATCTGCATGATACTCCGGCCAAGGATAAATTTGCCAACACCACGCGTGCGTTCAGCCATGGCTGCATCCGCCTGTCGCGGCCTGCCGAACTGGCTTATTCCTTGCTTGAGCGCGTGGGTATGGACAGGGGTGCAATCGAGTCAGTGTGGGCTGGTGGCCAAAACACCAAAATTGATTTCCCTAAGGCAATCCCGGTTCATTTGGTCTACGCCACGGCGTTTTCCAGTGAAAACGGCATTGAGTTTCGAACTGACGTTTATGGCCGCGATGCGAAACTTTACAATGCGCTCTTTGGCAGAGCCGGGAGTTAGAACATAATTTACGAGTGACGGCGAAGTACGCCGTTGGCTGAAAGGGCCACGGTGCTGGATTTCACGTGCAGCACGGCAGCCCCGGTTGCAGCCAAGAACGCCCCCACAACACCCTCCACGTCATCGCCCAAAGCCAGCGTGAAAGCGTGAGCTCCGAATGATTTTGCCCACGCGGTAAAATCTGGATTGACCATCGTGGTGCCAGAGACCCTTCCTGCATAATGCCGCTCCTGGTGGCTTCGTATCGTGCCATATATTCCGTTATCTGAAATGACGATTTTTGGCGCCAGTCCGCAAGACATTGCGGTTGCAAGCTCTTGCCCGGTCATTAACGCGCCACCATCCCCCACAAGGCAAATGGCCATGCGGGAAGGCTCTTGCAGCTGCGCTGCGACAGCGGCAGGAACACCAAAGCCCATGGCACCTGCAATGCCACCCAGCAACGTGTTTTTCGGTGTCATCAGCCAATGTCTGTGCGCCCAGCTTGTCATGTTTCCAGCGTCCATGGTGATGATTGAGTCCGAGGGCGCAAGTTTGGCCAACGCCATTGTCACCACGCCAAAATCAATCCCGTCCGTAGGCTCAGGCGACACAAATTTTTGCGATTGAGCAGTCGCGTCATGAATGGCAGAAATCCAGCGCTCTCGAACTGCGGTCACCACGCGGGCTGATTGCGCCAGCCCTGTCAGGATAGCAACAGGATCAGCAACAAGGCCCAGATCAGTGCGCAGAACATGTCCGATGGGCTGGCTATCAGGATAGATGTGAACCAGCGTTTGTAAGGGGTGAGGGGCAAGTGGCAAGGTAAAACCCAAAGTGCCAACATCACCAAGTCTTGTGCCCACAGCAATGATCAAGTCCGCTTCGCCCAAAATCTCGCGCTGTGCTGGAAGTGTGCCAAAATTCAAATGACCGGCATAGAGCTCGGATGAGTTGTCAAACACATCCTGGTTTTTCCAGGTGACTGCGATTGGAACTCTCTGAGCGGTGGCAAACTTGCGCAAAGCTTCAGCACCTGCGGGACCGCGCAAAAGTCCTCCTGCAATAACAAGTGGCCTTGCAGATTGCGTGATCAATTCCTGAAGCTGCGCAATGTCAGAGGGTGCTGCGTGAACTGCAGGCAAGGGATAAACCATTGTTTCCGGAGATGCCACTTCATCGTGCAACATATCTTCTGGCAAAACCAAGATAACAGGCCCGGCAACTCCCGCTGCAGCAAGCCGAAATGCCCGCGGCAGCAGCTCCGGCAGGCGGTCGGCGTGATTGATTTCAAACACACCTTTTGCCATGTGGCCAAAAAATTGGCCATAATCCACTTCTTGAAACACGCCGCGCATGCGTTCGTCGCGCGCCACTTGCCCAATGAGCAAAAGCACAGGCACAGCATCTTGCTCTGCCATGTGAATGGCAATTGATGCATTGGTGGCCCCCGGTCCGCGACTTACCAAAAAAACAGCTGGCTTGCCCGTCAGCTTGGCTTCAGCCACCGCCATGAATCCGGCACCGCCTTCGTGGCGGCACACAATCACATCAATGCCACTGCCATAGAGTGCATCAAGCAATGCAAGATAACTTTCACCAGGCACGCAATAAACGCGCTCAATGGCATGCGCCTTCAAGCTTTCAACAATAAAATCGGCCGCCCGCATGAAACACCTTCAATTGATCACTCGAAGATCTGTCATGCCAATTGTAAGCCGCTTTGTCTACTTTGCAGCCTGTAATGTTTCCAGAGCCGTCTTTGCTGCAGCAACACCTGAATCTTTGGCCTTTTTGTACCACAGTGCAGCTTTACCGGGATCGGGGCTGAGACCCTGGACATTGAGGGCCGCATAAATTTTTGGATCATACGTGCGGCCAACACCGTAAGCCCCATTGGGGTCGCCCAATTCATCAGCGCGTGCATAAAATTGCCGTGCCGAGGCCAGATCTCCGGTATTCAAAAGTCTATCGCCCTTGGTGATCAAGGCTGCCGATTCACTCGTTCCAGAAACATTCGCAGGGGTGACCGCCGCTTGGGTCGAAATTTCTGCCGGCGCCGCTGCTGGCGCAATGGTTGCCGAAAGATCTGACTGAACCGCAACTTGCGTTTCAGATGGTGCAAGGCTCAAATCACCCTGTGGGCTTTGTGCTTCGGGTTGTTTTGCATCTGCAATTGCAACCGTCAACGCTTTGACAGGTGCTGCAAGTGCGCCAGATTTTTCTTCAACAGCCGCCACCTCCATGTCAAATTGTGGGGTAGCGATTTGCGGTACAACAAGATTAACGCCCGCAATATCCTCGGGCTTCAAAAGCCAATTGCCTTTTGTAACCTCAATACCTTTGGTAAGGTAAGCCTCTGGCGGAAGTCCCATCACCTTGAGTGCAATGGCTTCGCTGCCATCCGTTGCTTGCGCTGCCAACATTAAGGGGATCATGCTGTTAAGTGTACCACTCACATCATTGACTTGCAGGAAAGCAGTGGTGATTGATTTTTTAGCGATGACTGTTTCAGTAAGTTTTTTCGCATTTACAACAGGTGGCAAGACAAAACCATTCAGGGTTGCCTGCACTGATGATAAACTTTTCGTAAAAGTCGCGGAAATAATGTCATGGTTGAGCACCCCAAAACCAGCGCCTCCCCCCATCAGAACCGCAATAACGCTCAGTCCCAGCATCTTCCGAAAAGATGCATGGCCAGAGCCATTCTGTGATTGCAGATGTTCAACATGTGCCCGTTGCTCTTGCTGGTAGAGCCGCCTGCGCCCGTGAATATCACTTAAGGGCAAGGTTGGCCGTGTGGGTTGACGGTCTGGGTTATCATAAAGCTGTTGTGCCTGCGAAAACCGTTCTTCCATCTTGCGTTTAAAATCACCATAAAGCTCCGGTCCCGGAGTTTCAACAATTTTGTGTTCCTCGGCTCTGCGCTGCTGATAGCGCTCTGCCAGAGCATCACCGATCCCGCTTTGCTCTTTATGCAAAAACCAACTTGGCGTTCTTTCTTGATCAGGCGGTGGTGATAAGTCCGGTGCTAACGGTTCGTGCTGGGCATCATTGTCAAAAATATGGGCAAGACCGTTGCGGCTCTCGGGGTTTGTCATGGTTTGCCTCCTGTCGGGGTGATGATCGGTTGAGTATTTTGGATCGAAGTTTGACCCAGCAAATCTTGCGCTGAAGAGTGTCGTGTCCAGCCCGGAACCACGGCAGCAAGATTTCCTGAAAGTTCATCGCCTTGTGATTTGTAAAGTTCGACTTCGAAAGTTTTCAATGCTGCAATACGGGGCGAGCTGCGCGGCCAATTTTGAACAGCCAACGCAAGCGATGCGGCAATTGTTTCCACAGTATCACCAGGCCTAATCAAGTCCGGAAATTGTTGCGGGGTCAAAATAGCTGGCTGATAAATATTTTCCAAGGCCGGGGGAATGGCCAAACTCAAGACATGAAATTTGCCGCCCGACAAGTTCTTAAGGGCCTGCGTGGTCCCTAATATAAGAGCAGCATCAGCTTGGCCATCTGCCAAAGCTTTCAGGGCGGCGTCATTTTGCTGCGGCACACGCTTGAAAGCAATTTTTAAAGCGTTGAAAATAAGTTCACCCGAAGCAAACGTGGCACTTTGTGCAGGTCCAGTTGCAATCCGCTTTCCTGAAAGTGCCTCTACAGTTTTGATATCTTTGCGCGCAATTAACACCAGTTCAAGCGGCGCAAGTTTTGCAATATAAGCAAATGAATTTCGGTCTGTTTCCACGAAATTCTGCGTCTTTGCGTAAGCCAGACTGTCAGAAGACACGATCGCAGCATCAATGTTTTGATTTCGAGTGAGGTCTTGCAAAGCCTGAACACTGCCCGCACCAAGCATTGGTAAAATGCGCAGGCCGTTTTCATGGTCCAGTTTGTCTGCAAGGGCAGCTGCATAATCAAGCCAAACAGCTTCACCAGCCAAAACGTTGATGTAAATATCCTTCTGGACTGGCGCGGCATTTGCCGTACACACAAAAACGCATACACCCAGAATTGGCAAGAGTGATCTCACGCCGCATCCCTCTCAAAATTTAATCCGCTGTCCCACACTCCAGAGCCTTACCTCTGCAGCACAAATTAAGTCATCGCTAACGAATGTGGCGATGAGGGGGCGTTAAAAAGGTTATCTCTTGGCAAACCCGGCATGCAATTTTTTCTGGCGTGCACGCGCCGGTTGCACAAAGCCAAATTGCCGTGCATCTTCAAAATCAAAGATAAGCATTGAGCATACTATGACTTCAGCAATTGAGCGCGCAAAACATCGAATAAAAGGTCGCGGCCTGAAACTGGTGCTGCCAGAAGGGGACGATGCGCGAGTTCAACACGCCATGAAAATATTACGTGATGAAGATTTGGCTGAGCCGATACTTATTGGAAGCACACGGCATAAGGCAACGGAAGTTGAAATCGAATTGCTCTGTTCAAAGCGGGAAACGATGAGTCGACAACAGGCGGAACGGTTGTTAGCAAAACCACTTTATGCGGCTGGCATCCGTGTTGCGGGCGGCGAAGCTGATGCCATGTTAGCCGGAGCGGCAAACCCAACATCACGCGTTATTGCTGCAGCCTTAATGACAATTGGTCTGGCCCAGCCCAACACCACACCGTCCAGTTTCTTTTTGATGCAGTGGCCTGACCGAGATCTCATCTTTGCGGATTGCGCCGTCAATGCCGCGCCCACTGCTCAGCAGTTGGCCGACATTTCCATCGCCACGGCCTTCAGCGCAGAAAAACTTCTGAGTGAAGTTCCGCGCATTGCCATGTTGTCTTTTTCCACAAAGGGAAGTGCCAGCCACCCCCATGTGGATCAAATTGTCGAGGCAACACGCATGGCACGCTTGCGTGCTCCTCACCTGCACATTGATGGTGAACTGCAGGGCGACGCTGCACTTTCCAATGCTGTTGCAGCACTTAAGCTTAAAGATATGGGGCAGGTGGCAGGCCGGGCGAATGTGTTGGTGTTCCCGGATTTGAACGCAGGAAACATAGCCTATAAGCTTGCGCAATATTTAGGCGGTGCCAAAGCCATAGGCCCCGTTTTGCAGGGGTTTGCAAAACCCGTGTCTGATCTCTCACGGGGTGCCAGTGTTGAAGACATCGTCAACACAGCCATACTGCTGCTGTCCATGGCTTAATTTATGCCGAGTTTGATTTAGCCCCGGAGAGACTCGAACTGATGTTTTCCATCACATCCCGGTCCATTATTTCAGTTCAATTTCAATAAACGCATATACTCCGTCACCGCCGTTGATCACGTCATGCTCAACCCCTTCTTTACGAAAATACGGAACACCTTTTTTCATTTCAGCAAATGACGTGCCTTCTTTAGTCTCCAGCATGACTTTGCCATCCATGAGTGGAACCACAACATAGTCATGGCCATGCTTATGCCAGCCCGTGTTTTGACCAGGTTCAAAACGATATTCCGTGACAATGACCCGGTCATTTTCTACGAACACCGTTGCTTTGGCACTTCCTGTCATAACTTCCTCCTGTGATGGAATTCTATTTGCAGTATTATATCTCTTTGAGGAAAAACAGAAATGTCAAAACGCATTCGTCTTGACCTTGGCAGCATCTTAGAGCAGTTAAAGCCATCATGAATTATTCAGCAATTCAAACTCGGCGTAAATCCGTAGGCGTCAGAATAGGTTCCGTAATGGTGGGTGGGGCGGCACCTGTCACTGTGCAATCCATGACCAACACAGACACGGCAGATATTGAAGCCACGGCGCGCCAATGTGCCGAACTGGCAAGTGCTGGGTCCGAGTTGGTGCGCATCACCGTGGACCGTGAAGAATCAGCCGCTGCCGTTCCCGCAATCCGCGAGCGGCTCGACAAAATGAACGTTAATGTGCCCCTCGTGGGTGACTTTCATTACAATGGCCACACACTGTTAACTGCCTATCCAGCCTGCGCCGAAGCTTTGGCGAAATACCGCATCAACCCGGGCAATGTGGGCTTCAAGGAGAAAAAAGACAGGAATTTTGCCACCATGATTGAGGTGGCACTCAAACACGACAAGCCTGTACGCATCGGCGTGAACTGGGGCTCGCTGGATCAGGCCATGTTGGCCGCCATGATGGATGAAAACGCGAAATTGCCAAACCCAAAGGCAGCCCGTGCTGTCATGCACGATGCCATTGTGGAATCGGGAATCCAGTCTGCGATCTATGCTGAGGAACTGGGGTTGGCACGCGACAAGATTATCATTTCAGCCAAATGTTCAGAAGTGCAGGACGTGATTGCAGTTTACCGGATGTTGGCCACGCGGTCCGATCACGCACTGCATTTGGGCCTCACGGAAGCAGGCATGGGGTCCAAGGGTATTGTCGCATCAACTGCCGCGTTGGCGGTGTTGCTTCAGGAAGGCATCGGCGATACGATCCGCATATCTCTCACCCCGGAGCCAGGCGGTGATCGCACGAAAGAAGTGTTGGTGGCCCAAGAGATTTTGCAAACCATGGGACTTCGCGCCTTTGCCCCTATGGTAATTGCTTGCCCAGGCTGCGGCCGCACCACCTCCACCACGTTTCAGGAACTTGCACAGGATATCCAGTCTTATGTTCGCAACCGCATGCCCGATTGGCGTAAAGTGTATCCTGGTTTTGAAAACCTATCGCTCGCGGTGATGGGGTGCATTGTCAATGGTCCTGGCGAATCCAAACATGCTGATATTGGCATTTCACTTCCAGGCACGGGTGAGCTTCCCGCAGCCCCCATTTATATTGATGGCAAGAAGGTGAATACCCTGCGCGGCGAAAACATTTCTGCACAGTTTCAGGTTGTTGTGGAAAATTATGTCAAGCAACGCTGGGGTTGAACCGCCGCATTTTCCCATGCGGGTAAATGACTTTCTCAAGCAGGCCGACCGGTTTTTAAATCGCGGCGATATTGTTTTATCGCGCAGTCCGACGTTGTCCAGCACCTTGATCCGCTTCACATCGGGTGGATTTTTCAGCCACGCAGCCATGGTGTTTCTGGTGCCGCAGATTGATGACGGCTTTGAAAACACCTTCGTTGTTGAAAGCCTATATGCCGGTGTGGGGATCGGAAATTTGGGTGCCTATATCAGCGGCAAAAATCCCAGTGAGGAAATTGCAATCCTTCGCAAAGTGGGCGATGGCTTTGATGAAGTCTTCTTCAAACAGGTTCGAGGCCTGATGCTGGACCATGTGCACAAACCTTATGACTATGGCAGGGCCGTCAATCTAGGGCTGTCCTTCTTGTTTGGCATCCGGCTCGGCTGGGCAAAAATCCGCAACTCAAAACTGGCCTATAAAAAATGGACGCCGACCGAATTTATCTGCAGCGGCTTTATCCAGTATGGTTATGTTGATGCTATGTTGCGCAAAGGACTGGACCCGGCGCCAGTCATTTTCAAGAAAGGAGCCACAGCAACAGACCGTGAAACTCTCCTTGCTACCACGCCGGAAGACCTTGCAACTTCGGACAATCTGACATGGCTTTATGCCGTGCGCCGCGGCTTTGTATACCGCGTCAAGTCCTATGCCGAAGCACGCGAAACTATTTCGAGCGCTTGACCATGAACTGTGCAGCTTGGCGCAACACTTCAGCCCGTTCACCATAAACATCAAGGGCCGCAAGTGAAGCGTCACACAATCGATGTGCTTCCTCTTTTGCCCCTTGAAGCCCCAATAAATCGACAAAAGTCACCTTGCCTTTATCCTTGTCTTTCTGAGTGGCCTTGCCCACCATCTCTGGTGTGGCCTCAACGTCCAGCACATCATCGGCAATTTGAAACGCCAACCCGATATTTTTGGCATAAAGCTGCAACTGTGTTGAATCCTCACCGCCAAGCAATGGCCCGCTACTGCACGCAAACTCAAACAATGCTCCCGTTTTCATCATTTGCATTCTGGAGATGTGTTCCACACTGGTAAAATTTTGCGTCTCTGCTTCAATGTCCAACATTTGCCCACCGACCATGCCACCAGAACCTGCGGCTTTGGCCAGCGCAGAAATCAAATGGGCTGGCACATTGGCATTTCCTAAAATCTCAAAGGCCAACGTCAGCAAGGCATCGCCAGCCAAAATGGCTGTGGCCTCGTCGAACTTGCGGTGCACCGTGGGAAGACCACGCCTCACATCATCATTGTCCATGGCGGGTAAATCGTCGTGCACTAAAGAATAGCAATGCACGCACTCCAAAGCCGTGGCGGTCGCCGCTGTGAAGGACGCCTCGACTGCGAACAACTTGCACGTCTCAAACACGAAAAAAGGTCTCAGCCGTTTGCCTTGTCCCAGCACCGCATAGCGCATGGCGGCCCGCAACCTGTCCGTGCTGATTGCGGGTAAAGCGCTTTGCAGTGCAGCTTCCGTGGCCACCGCAGCAGCTTGTAAAGCCTGTTCAAAACCTGTTAATGCCAACGCGCGCGTCCTCGTGCTAAGCCTGTGAGCGTCTTAACCTTGAACCTCGTCTGAATGCAAATCGCAACCCCTCACTTCATCAAGTCATTCTGGGCCAAACGAACACGGTGGCAAAAATGGGTGTTGGCAATTGCAGGGTGCATTGTAGCTTGGCCAATTGTTATGACACTGGTCTATGGCGTTTTACCGCCACCGATTTCAAATGTTCAAATCATCAGGCTTTTTTCTGGTAATGGCCTGAACAAGACATGGGTGAGACTGGATAATATTTCGCCAAACTTGGCGCGCGCCGTGATCGCAGCGGAAGATGCAAGGTTCTGTTCGCACCGCGGAGTGGACTGGGTGGAATTCCAAGAGGCATTTTCGCAAGCCACCGACGATAAAGAAGGCCCCACGCGCGGGGCAAGCACAATTTCAATGCAAACGGCAAAGAACATGTTTCTGTGGGATGGCCATTCCTTTGTGCGCAAGGTTCTTGAGATGCCATTGGCCTATTACATGGATTTTGTGTGGACCAAACGCCGGATGATTGAAATTTATCTGAACGAAGTGGAATGGGCGCCAGGCGTTTACGGTGCGGAAGCCGCCGCACAGCTTCATTTCAAGAAATCTGCGGCCAAATTGACACGGCGTGAAGCTGCCCTCCTGGCTGCTGTGTTGCCCAATCCCATCAAACGCAGCGCCGGTAAGCCATCCCGGCGCGTGCAGGCCATAGCGTCCCGCATTCAGTTTCGAATGGGGGCAATCGACTCCTATCTCGCTTGTATCTTAAAATAGCTTCGGCTATAAGCCGCCCAACACAACTGGCTTGTTGCAAGCTGTTTTCAAAGAATCATTTTATATCAGAGGTTTAGACTATGGCTGTTCCAAGAAAAAAGATGTCGCGAAGCCGTATCGGCATGCGCCGTTCAGGCCAAAAAATGCAAACCGTCACCTGGATCGAAGACAAGAAGTCTGGCGAATTGCGCCGTCCTCATCATCTGGATTTGAAAACTGGAATGTATCGGGGCCGTCAGGTTCTTGATGTGAAAACTGAAGCATAGGCCTCTACACCTTAGCTTTGACCAAGAAAGGGCTGGAATTAACCAGCCCTTTTTCTTTGGCCCACAACTTGCTGTGTGGAGAGAATGTTGGCAGGTCATTGGCAAAATTTCAAAGCAGAAATACTAAGCGCTGAGAATGCGCCGCGCACTTTGCTGCAATGGCAACAGCTTGCAAGCCATGCGGCAGAGCCTTCAGGTTTCAACGCGCCAGAGTTAATGCTTCCCATTTTGAAACACAAATCAGGGGCCCGCCTTGCAACTGTGAGCTACGGACCAGACCTTTTATTGGCACTGCCGATCCTCCAAGGCCGCACCTATAATTCAAACTGGATCAATCCTCTTTCGGCCGGTGGTGCTCCGCATGTGTCAGCCGGATTAAAAGAAGTAACCCTTGCTTCGTTTTTGCATGCGCAATCCAAACCATTTCTCTTTCAAGCCCTCTCGGCCAACGGGCAATTTCACACTGACTTGAAGAAAATTGCCGCGCGTTATGCGGTTTTAGAGTCGTGGGAACGTGCCGGTTTGCACATTACTGGAACCTATGAAGCCTGGTTGCAAACGAATTTTGATCAAAAGCGCCGCAAAGAATTCAAGCGCTTGCGCAACCGCTTGGGAGAGCAAGGTGAGCTTCACCTGGTAAGCTTGAATGCAGGTCAAAATCTGCAAAGCTTTGTTGACGATTTTCTCGCTCTTGAAGCCTCGGGATGGAAAGGCAAGACAGGAACAGCGATCAATGCCGATCCAGAACTTTCGGCCGCTTTTCGCGGCGCAATGAGCCTGCTGTCCAATTCAGGAAAACTCCGTTTTTGGACTCTAAAACTTGATGGTAAGGCCATTGCTTCGCTTTTTGCCATTGTTGACGGCGACCGGGCTTGGCTTGGCAAGATTGCGTATGACGAGACCTTTGCCAAATATTCACCGGGTGCGTTGATCATTCTTGATTGCACAGAGTCTTTTTTTGCCCAGACGGCCATTAAGCACGTCGATAGCAGTGCCATTCCAGACCACCCCCTTATTGATCGCATCTGGCGCGACCGCCTGCACATGGTGTCCGTGTTTGTGGCACCTGAAACTGTTTCAAAATGGCAGTTTGATGTGAGTGTCACGCTCACCAAACTCAAGCTGCGCCTGCGCGCAAAAATTCGAGATTTCTATTACAAGGCAAAAGGAAAAAAACGCTCATGAGCATTGTCATTGTAGACCAGCAGATCGCCCGTGAAAAATTTTTGAAAAAGCCGTTTGAGTTGAAACACACTCTGGCTGATCACCCCCTGTTTACATTGCAGCGTTTGGTGGACTTGGCCAAAGCCATGCCGCGAGATGCAATTGAATATAATTCTGGCAAGGTGGCAATTGGCGTCAAGCCCGAGGATGTGCCGAAAATGGATCGTCCGGCAGAGGACGTAATCCGCTCAATCGAGCATGCCAATGCGTGGATGGTGATCAAGTTCGTTGAACGTGACCTTGCCTATAAGGCCCTGCTTGAGGGCTTTGTGCGCGAAGCCAACGAAGCCGCTGGGCGCAAACCCTCCGACTACACTGATCTTCAAGGCTTCATTTTTGTGTCTTCTGCGCATGCAACAACGCCTTTTCACAACGACAATGAAGAAAATATTCTCATTCAAATCAAGGGTGACAAGTTTGTGCGCACCTTTGACAATGATGACCGCAAATTGATTTCTGAAGAGGCAATGGAAATTTCACCCTCAATCCACCGCAATAAACATTATGAAGAGTCGTTTGAAAATCGCGCCACACTCCACACCCTAAAACCAGGCGACGCAGTGCATATGCCCTATACTATCCCGCATTGGGTGAGCACAGGTAACACCTATTCCATCTCCATGGCGATGACGTGGAAAACCCCGGAAGTTCTACGTCTTAATAAAATCCGCCTGATGAACGGAACCTTGCGCCGCTATGGCTTCCCGCAGCGCCCACCCGGTGCTTCACCTGTGTTGGATGCCGCAAAAGTCTTCGCCCATGACGCCATGCGCGCGGTGTTAGACCCTATCCGAAAATCGGAATCCGCACGCCGCATGCTGCGCGGATTAATTTACGGCAAAAAGGCTAACTATTATTTGGAAACAAAGTCCAAGCGCGGTTCATAATTATAGGCCCAACACTAACCGGAGACTATTTTCTTACCACTTGACGTGAACGCGCTACTGAACGCAAATTTCAACTTGCACAGTTGCATAATATACACCTGTGAAATATCCTGACTTGCACTTCAAGATCAGATTTCAGCGCTTATCCTAACATTTTTTCCGCAGCCACGTAGTCGTACCCCAAATCCTCAGCCACAGCTTTGTAGGTCACCTTGCCACTGGCCACATTCAGACCATTGCGCAGATGAGCATCGTCGTGAAGCGCCTTTTTCCAGCCCTTGTTGGCAATATTCAGTGCGAATGGCAACGTGACGTTGTTCAATGCATAGGTTGATGTGCGGGCCACACCGCCTGGCATGTTCGCCACGCAGTAATGCACGACATTATCGACCAGATAGGTTGGGTTGGCATGGGTGGTGGCATGTGAGGTTTCGGCACAGCCGCCTTGATCAATCGCCACATCCACAAAAACCGAACCGGGCTTCCAGTCTTTAAGCATCGCTTTGGTCACAAGTTTCGGTGCAGCAGCCCCTGGAATAAGAACGCCGCCAATTACTAAATCAGCCAGGGCGCATTCATCTTCAATTGCCCCTTGCGTAGAATAGAGCGTTTTCACGGTGAGACCAAACCGCGCCACCAATTCTTCCATGCGGTCAGTTGAACGCTCGATGATGGTCACATCAGCGCCCATGCCAATGGCAATCGCTGCAGCATTGGTGCCCACAACGCCACCCCCCAAAATAACAACTTTTGCAGGGGAAACGCCGGGAACACCGCCCAGCAACATGCCGCGCCCGCCTTGTGCTTTTTCCAAACAATGCGCACCCGATTGCACCGACATGCGCCCTGCAACCTGGCTCATGGGAGCCAGGAGAGGAAGGCCACCTCGCGCCGAGGTGACTGTTTCATAGGCAATGCAGATGGCCCCTGATTTCACCAAATCCCTGGTTTGCTCAGGGTCTGGTGCCAAGTGCAGATAGGTATAAAGAATTTGTCCTTCACGCAACATGGCGCGCTCGGCTGCAAGTGGCTCTTTAACTTTGACAATCATGTCCGCCTTGGCAAAAATATCGGCGGAACCTGCAATGATTTTGCCACCCGCTGCAACGTAATCTGCGTCACTCGAACCTATGCCCGAGCCGGCATTGGCCTCCACCCAAACCTCATGACCATGACGCACAGCCTCACGCACCGACGTAGGTGTAAAGCCCACCCGGTACTCGTGGTTCTTGATTTCTTTAGGTACACCGATGCGCATGTCATTTCTCCTGATTGGAAAACCATAGACCAACTGCCATAGAATGATTTTTCATTTTTTGGGCTTAAATCATGTCGCTCTGGTCAATAATTCTAATTTCTGGTAATAATTTGGAATGAAAATCGAAAAATTGGATAAAACCGATAAAATCATCCTCGCCCAACTTCAGCGCAAGGCCATAACCCCAATTGCAGAATTGGCCGAGCGGGCAGGGCTATCTCCGTCATCATGCCATCGCCGCGTAAAACTTTTGGAACAATCAGGCATCATCATGGGCTACACAGCAACCCTTGATGGCAAGCGACTGGGTCTCGCCAATGAATTTTTTGTGGAAGTCTCACTGGGATCGCAAACCGAAGAAGCGTTCGAAAAATTTGAAAAAGCAGTGCAGCGCGTTCCTGAAATTCTGGAATGTCATCTGATGAGTGGACAATTTGATTACCTGCTGCGCGTGGCAGCTGCAGATGCATCGGATTATGAACGCGTGCACCGCACCAAACTTTCGCGTTTACCAGGTTTACAAAGACTTCAATCTTCACTGGCGCTGCGCACCATCAAAGCCTGGAGCGGATTTCCGGTGACTTGAATCTGGACCTATGCTAGAGCCAATTCATGCGTGATTGGCTTATTCATATCAAGCGCGGAGAATATGCCTCGCTGCAATCCCAAATCCGTGAGGCTCTGGTATCAGCGATTCTTGATCGTAAGCTGGACCGGTCCGAATCCATTCCCTCAACACGGAAAATGGCAAAGTCGTTGGGTGTTTCGCGCAACACGGTTGTGCTTGCATATCAAGGCTTGCTTGATGACGGTTATCTTCTGGCGAGAGAACGCAGTGGATATTACGTATCTGATAAAGCCATCGAAGATTCCACGGTGAAGCCGCGCAGCTCCTCAGAAACTGCAAGGCCGCTAACGCAGGGCCTCATTTGGGCGGACATGGTAAAGTTGCAACCGGCCAGCCAGGAAAATACCAAAAAGCCGATGGACTGGCAAAACTACACTTATCCTTTCATTTATGGGCAAGTGGACCACACACTTTTTCCGCTTGCGGAGTGGCGTGATTGCACCAGACAAGCGTTGGGCAAGAAATGGTTTGGCGCATGGACCAACGATACCTCAGCACTGGACGATCCTTTGCTGGTTGAACAAATCCGCCGCCGCATTCTGCCCCGGCGCGGCATCATGGCAAGTGATGACGAGATTCTGATTACGCTTGGCGCGCAGAATGCACTTTACCTTTTGACCAGTCTGCTCATCGATAGAGCAACCCATGTTGCCATGGAAGACCCAGGCTATCCCGATATGCGCAATATATTCAGATTGGCAACTGATCATGTCAGCATGGTGCCAGTCGACGAAAAGGGCGTGGTGCCAACGGCCATTCCAGAGACCACAAATGTGCTTTTCACCACACCCAGCCATCAGTTCCCCACCACGGTCACCATGCCGTTGGAACGGCGCATGGCCCTACTCAAGCGGGCCTCAGAAAAAAACTTCATCATTATTGAAGATGATTATGAGTTCGAAACCAATTATGTAAACGAGCCATGCCCCGCCTTGAAATCCCTGGATGACGAGGGCCGCGTGATCTACATCGGCTCACTCTCCAAAACCTTGTTTCCAGGATTGCGTCTGGGTTTCATGGTGGCACCCAAGGTTTTGATTGAGGAGGCGCGCGCCTTGCGCCGCTTGATGGTGCGCCATCCACCCAACAACAATCAGCGCACCGCCGCACTCTTTCTGTCACTCGGCCATCATGACACGCTCATTCGCAGGCTGCACAAGGCTTATCGCACAAGGTGGGACATCATGGGAAAAGCGCTGGAAACGCATTTCCCAAGTTCATCGCGCATCCCGTCTTTTGGCGGCACCAGCTTTTGGGTCAAAGGACCAACCAAACTTAACAGTGAAGCGCTTGCCAAAGCCGCAGCAGAAAAGTCAATCTTGATCGAACCCGGTCGCATCAATTTTGGGGGAGCGACACAGCCCAAGAATTATTTTCGGCTGGCATTTTCATCAATTGATGAACAGAAGATTGAGCCTGGCGTCAAATTGCTGGCTGAGACCCTGAAACATCTATGAGCAACATGAGCGAACACCAGAAATTGAAAGCCGTAGCCTTCATCATTGCGGCGGTGGGTTTGGCAACATCGCAAGATGCAATTGTGAAATTTATGTCGGGAACGTTTCCGGCTTATGAAACCGTGGCGTTGCGTGGTTTGGCGGGATTGCCGTTTTTACTGCTCTGGCAGATGCGCAGTGGGGGCCTAAAGGCGCTCAACACCCCTCTGATGGGATTGGTCATGCTGCGATCCTTGATTTTGTGCACGGCCTATTTTGCCTTTGTGCTGGCCATTGCTGTCATGCCACTGGCCAACGCCGTTGCGATTTATTTTACAATGCCATTTTTCATGGCCGCAATGGTGGGCAAAGGACTGGGAGAAAAAGTACCAGCTTACCGCTGGGTGGCTATTGCCATTGGGTTCATCGGTGTGGTGATCACCTTGCGCCCGGGTGCGTCCACGTTTCAACCGGCATCGCTTTTGGCGCTTTATTCAGCGTTCGGTTATGCCGTGGGCCAGATGCTGTCGCGCCATCTTTCGCAAACCGTAGCGCCGATTGTAATTTCGAATTGGCAAAACCTGTTTTACATTGTCGCAGCTGTTTTGATCGGGGCTTTTGTTCATCTGGCGGGATTTGCAGGTACGGACGCGATGCCATCACTCACAAAAGGTTTTCAGTGGCCAGGATTGCACGAAATTCCAAACTTGCTGGTGTTGGGTCTTTTTTCTGCGGTTGGCGCCACTTGCTTCATCAATGCCTATAAACATGCAGAAGCAAATTTCGTTGCCCCTTTTGAATATACAGCCATGATCTGGGCCGTGCTGTTTGGCATTCTGGTATTCAATGATATTCCTGATTTTTATACTGCCGTGGGTGCAGCAATCGTGATTGCCGCAGGGCTGTTCATGCTGGCCATGGACCACAGCCGTAACCGCATTCTGGCACCTGTGCCAAACTAACTCTGGGCTATGGTGCAAATAAAATACTAGGCTACAGTGCATCATGGTCCAGCGGCACATAAACACATCACCCAAAAACTGGGACGAGATAAAAACCACCACCTGTTACATGTGTGCGTGCCGCTGTGGCATCAAAGTCCATTTGAAAGATGGCAAGGTGATCTACATAGATGGCAATCGCGATCACCCGGTCAACAAAGGCATCATCTGCGGCAAAGGCGCTGCAGGCATCAAGCAGCACTATTCGCCAGCACGCTTATCTAAACCTCTAGTCCGCGTGGGCGAGCGAGGCTCAGGTGAGTTCCGCGAAATCGAATGGGAAGAAGCGCTGCGCACCGCTACACTTTGGTTATCAGAGGTGCGAGGCACTGACCCCAAAAAGCTCGCCTTTTTTACCGGCCGTGATCAATCCCAAGGGCTAACCGGATGGTGGGCCTCGCAATTTGGAACACCAAATTATGCCGCCCACGGCGGGTTCTGCTCAGTCAACATGGCAGCGGCGGGCTTATACACTTATGGGGGATCGTTCTGGGAATTTGGTGAACCGGATTGGAAGCACACGAAATATTTTCTGCTTTTTGGAGTGGCCGAAGACCATGCCTCCAACCCTCTAAAGGCGGGCCTCGGCAAATTGAAGGCAAGAGGCACGAAAATCGTTTCAATAAACCCAGTCAAGACTGGCTACTCCGCAATTGCCGACGAGTGGGTTGGCATTCGTCCGGGTACGGATGGTTTGTTTGTATCAGCGCTCATCCATGAACTGCTGCATGCGCAGAAAATTGATGGTGATTATCTGGCGAGGTACACCAACTCCTCATGGTTGGTGATCGAAAACAACGGCGGAGCTGATGATGGTTTGATTGCACGCAATGCGGCGGGAAACCCGCTGGTGTGGGATCATCATGTGGACCGCGCCGTGGTGGCCAACACCTCCGACGCCACGCCAAAACTGATGGGGCGTTTCAAGCTTGACGATGGCCGCAATGTGGTGACTAGCTTTACCCTTATTGCGGAACGGTTTACCGCCCCGGAATATGCGCCAGACACCGTGGCAGAACGCTGTGGTGTGAACGCTGAAACCATCCGCCGTATTGCCGCCGAACTGGCGCACACGGCCTTTGAAGATACGGTCAATTTAGATAGTCCGTGGACGGATTATCAAGGCCGCCTTCATGCCCAAACCATTGGTCGCCCGGTGGCCATGCATGCCATGCGCGGGATTTCAGCACATGCCAATGGCTTTCACACTTGCCGAACTATTCACATTTTGCAAATCATTCTGGGCACCATCGATGTGCCTGGTGGATCGCGATACAAGCCGCCATTTCCAAAATCCATTCCACCGAATGTAAAACCCGCAGGCAAAGTAGGCCAGGTCAAACCCAACACGCCGCTGCCCGGCCCGCCATTGGGATTTGTCACCAGTCCTGAAGACTTGCTGGTGGATGAGCAAGGAACCCCGCAGCGCATCGACAAAGCCTATTCGTGGGATGCGCCACTCTCGGCCCACGGCATGATGCATATGGTGATCAACAATGCAGCCACGGGCGATCCTTACACCATTGACGTCCTGTTCATGTATATGGCGAACATGAGCTGGAACTCGGCCATGAACGTGCCTGATACGCTTAAAGCACTGACAAGTAAGCGCAGCGACGGCGAATATGTCATTCCGAAAATAATCTACTCCGATGCCTATGCCTCCGAGATGGTGCACTATGCTGATTTGATTTTGCCCGACACAACCTACCTGGAGCGTTGGGATTGCATTTCGATGCTGGACCGTCCCATTTCCGAAGCTGATGGCCCGGCAGATTCAATCCGCCAACCCGTGGTGGAGCCAGATCGTGACGTGCGGCCTTTTCAAACTGTACTGCTTGACCTGGGGTACCGCCTCGGTCTGCCCGGCATGACCACGCCCCAAGGCAGCCCGCGCTACCCCGGCGGCTACCAGGACTACATGGTAAACCATGAACGGGCGCCTGGCCTTGGCCCGCTTGCTGGTTTTCGCGGCAAGGACGGCTTGGCTGCGGGCCGGGGTGCGGTCAACCCTCATCAACTGCAAGCCTATATAGACAATGGCAGTTACTGGTTTCAGGAATTGCCAGACAACATGAAATATTATCGTCATGTGAATTGGGATTATCTGGATTGGGCAACTTTTTTTGGTTTTCTGCCGCGGCCAGACCCCATCATCCATCATGTTTATTCCGAAGCTTTGCAAAAATTCCGCCTGTCGGCCCGTGGTCATGGCAAGGTGCAGCCGCCAGCACACCACCGTAAGCGCATTGAAACTTATTTTGATCCCATTCCATTCTGGTATGCGCCCTTCGAGGGCACCATGATTGATGAAACAGATTTTCCAATGCATGCCATCACCCAGCGGCCCATGGCCATGTATCATTCGTGGGGCTCGCAAAACAGTTGGCTTCGGCAAATTATTGGCCGCAACTGGCTTTACATTCACAAAACACGCGCTGCCAAACTGGGCATTGCAGAGGGTGACTGGGTGGATGTGATTTCCCATCATGGCCGCATCAAGGGCCAAGCCAAATTGCTCGATGGCCAGAATGAAGACACTGTGTGGACATGGAACGCAATTGGCAAACGCAAAGGCACCTGGGGTCTTTCACCTGACGCGCCCGAGGCCAAAAAAGGGTTTCTGCTCAACCATTTGATTAGCGATCTTCTACCAGAACGTGAGGGCGGATACCGCTATTCAAACAGCGATCCGATCACAGGTCAGGCGGCTTGGTATGATTTGAGGGTTCGCCTCGAAAAGTGCAAAGATCAAAGTGCAGAAAGTGAACCGCAGTTTGGCCTGTTGAAAAAATTGAAAAGGGCGAATTGAGCTAGACATGACCTCTCTTCCACTTAATCCATCATCTAAAAAACTGGGCCTGGTTATTGACCTTGACACCTGCGTGGGCTGTCAGGCGTGCGCAACCTCCTGCAAGGAGTGGAATGCGCAAGGTGACAGTGGTCCACTGATTGATACTGAGCCTTACGGTGCCGATCCCTCTGGCCCCTGGTTCAACCGCATTCATGGCTATGAAACCGAAGTCGGCCTTGTGAATTTTCCGCGATCCTGCCTGCATTGTGAAGAACCCGCTTGCGTCACCGTGTGCCCCACGGGCGCATCCTATAAACGCGCCGAAGATGGCATCGTGCTGATCAATCCAGACACCTGCATCGGCTGCAAGCTGTGTTCATGGGCCTGCCCCTACGGCGCTCGTGAATATGACTACACCCAGGGAGTAATGAAAAAATGCACCTTGTGTGTAGACCGCATTTATAACACCAATCTGGAACCGGAAGACCAGATACCCGCTTGCGTGAAGGCTTGCCCCACGGGGGCCAGGCACTTTGGCGATTTGGGCGATGCCGAATCGGACGTTTCGAAATTGGTCAAAGAGCGTGGCGGCTATGATCTGCTTCCTGAGCTTGGCTATAAGCCAACCAACAAATATCTTCCGCCTCGCGCAAGGCGTCAAACAGCACAGCCACATATCGAGGCTTTGCCAAAGTCAAACGGCTCGCCCATGGAAAAATTATTTCTCTGGGCCGATAATTTATTGAGCAAAGGCAGTGCGTCACCTGCTGATTTTGAAGATCATTCAGGTAAGCTGGAAGGATGAAAAGGCATTCATTTTTTAAAATCAGTAATTCCCACGAAAGCGGGAAACGCATTGCGTGTTTTGGAATTAGCATTTTCGCGGCAATGACGACGCGCGGCGGAGCAAGGGCATGAACCCCGCCTATTCAGTCATCCTTTTCACCACAGCCTCTGGCGCAGGGTATGGGTTGTTGTCTTTGCTTTGCCTCGCTGGGGCAAGCCATGGCCGCGCCTCAACACCAGCTTTTGCTTTCACATCAGTCGGGCTTGCACTGGCCTTGATCACCGTTGGGCTGCTGTCGTCCACCTTGCATTTGGGCAGGCCAGAGCGAGCCTGGCGCGCGCTATCCCAGTGGCGTTCTTCCTGGCTTAGCCGCGAAGGCATTGCTGCCATCGTGACTTACCCTTTGGCCATAGGATTTGGCCTGTGTTGGTCAGGAGTGGTGGACGCACTTTATCTCGTTGCCCCGTTGGGTTATGCAACATCGATTATGTGCACTGTCACCGTATTTTTTACTGCCAAGATTTATTCAACCTTGAAAACTATTAGGGCTTGGAACCAGCCGCTGACGGTTCCGGTTTACATGCTGTTTTCTGCAGCCACGGGGTCAGTGCTTCTGGCAGCGGTAGCAAATCTGTTTGGCCGTTTTGCACCTGTGCAATCAATTTTGTCTTATGTCGTAGTACTGGTTTTGATCGTTGTTAAATTTCTATACTGGCGAAGGCTGGATAAGACTGCGCGCACCCACACAATGGCAGCTGCAACCGGGTTGGGCGAAGGTGTGCGGCAATGGGAAGTGCCCCACACCGCAACAAATTTCATCATGAAAGAAATGGGATTTGTTGTGGCACGCCGCCATGTGCGGAAGTTGCGCCTTGTTGTTCTGGGTCTTCTTGATCTTGCCTTTATACTGCTGCTGTTCAGCGCAAATGTGCCAGCCTTGGTTTATGCCGCCGTCCCCGTCACCCTGGGGGCAACGTGGATGGAACGCTGGTTGTTTTTTGCTGAGGCTGAACATGTGGTGGGACTTTACTACGGCAAACCGAATGTTTGACCTGTTGGAATAAATCATATAAAGATTTCTTTATATAGTTTTTGAGGTTACTTATGCTCCGTTTAAATTTCACTGAAGCGCTCAACACCCGCCCCTGGATGCTGGCTGACGGTGCCACGGGTACCAGTTATTTCCAGATGGGTTTGATGAGCGGGGACGCGCCTGAAATGTGGAACCTGGAGCAGGTTGACAAGGTTCGCACCTTGCACAAACAATTCATTGAAGCTGGGGCGGATATTATTCTCACCAACACGTTTGGGGGCAACAGGCATCGCCTGAAGTTGCACAACGGCCAAGACCAAGTGAGAGAAATCAATATAGCCGCTGCCAAAAACGCCCGTGCCGAGGCTGATGCAGCAGGCCGGGATGTCTATGTCGCAGGTTCCATAGGACCAACAGGTGAAATCTACATGCCAGTGGGAACCTTCCCCTATGAAGAGGGGGTGTCGGCCTTTGCCGAGCAAGCACGCGCCCTGAAAGAGGGTGGTGTAGATGTGCTGTGGATTGAAACCATGTCAGGTGAAGAAGAGCTTCGCGCCGCTGTAGAAGGGGCAGCCGTTGCGGGCCTGCCAATCGTGACCACCATGAGCTTTGACACCAATGGCCGCACCATGATGGGAATCACGCCAACAGCTTTTGGCGCACTTACGGCATCGCTGGCAACTCAACCTGTGGCCATTGGAGCAAATTGCGGCGTTGGCGCATCCGAGCTTATCGCAACGGTCATGGGCATCACATCAGCAAGGCCAGATGCCCACGTGGTTGCCAAGGGCAACTGTGGTGTTCCACAATATCATGATGGCCATATCCACTATACTGGAACGCCGGAACTGATGGCCGACTATGCCCGCATCGCTTTGGACTCCGGAGCTAAAATCATCGGCGGCTGTTGCGGCACAAGCCCGGAACATTTGGCCTCCATGCGAAAAGCGCTCGAAGCCCACACCAAAGGCGAAAGGCCCAGCATTGAACTGGTAGAACAAAAACTGGGTGCGGTATCAGCACTCGCAAAAGGCATCGACCAAGCCGCCGAAGGTGCTGCCCGCAGAGAGCGCAGGCGGAGTTAGCTCGCCATGAGCCAGCCTATCTCAAATCTAAAGGCCATGCTGGCTTCCATGTCGCCAAAGCTTAACGATGAACGCGTCGCCTATGTCTCGACCAAAGACACAAACTCTGTCTTGGCCAGATTAAGGCCTGAAGCAATCATCGGAACCTTCCGCGAAGAAGAAGCGACCACTTTCATCCTTGAGCTCACCGCCGCAGAAAAATCTGGCTTCGAAATTTTATTTCGTGGCGCATGGATTACATTGACAGTTCACTCTGCTCTGACAGGTGTAGGTTTAACCGCTGCCTTCGCCACTGCTTTAAGCAAAGCAGGCATTAGCGCTAATGTGGTGGCTGCCTATTATCATGATCATATTTTTGTTGCAGTAGAAGATGCGAATAGGGCCATGGAAGTGTTGAAGGCGTTGCAAAAAGAGAGTTCAAATTAGCACTTACAACTACTCCACATGAGGTGGGAGAAGGTTGGCGATTGCAAATGACTTCGAAACTCTAAATACTCCGTTCGATGAAATCCTATGAAGCCAAGCATTATTTGATGAGTGCGCAAATCCTTTGGGATCGCGTTGAAAGCCGCGATGCTTATCCATTCTCGCTTCCCGCCATTTCGAAAATCGAAGAGATTGAATTTCATCCGCAGGTCACATTCTTTGTTGGTGAAAATGGTTCGGGCAAATCGACTTTGATTGAAGCGCTGGCAGTGGCTTGGGGCTTTAATGCCGAGGGTGGCACAATCAACCACATGGTTTCAACTCGGAAATCACATTCTGATCTTCATAAGCTTTTAAGATTGTCAAAATCCGCGAAAAAATCTCGCACAGGTTTTTTTCTTCGTGCAGAGTCGCTTTATAACATCGCAACTGAAATCGACAATATCGGTTATATGGAGACCTACGGCAATAAGAGCCTACATGAGCAATCACACGGAGAATCGTTTTTTTCAATTCTTGAAAATAAATTCAGTGGAAATGCACTCTACATCCTCGACGAACCCGAAGCCGCCCTTTCACCTTCGCGCCAAATGTCGATGATCGTGCGCATGCATGATTTGATCAAACTCAATTCCCAATTCATCATCGCCACGCATTCACCGATCTTGATGGCTTATCCCAATGCCTGGATTTACCAAGTCTCACCGCGCGGTTTAGAACGCGTGGCCTATGAAGACACTGAACATTACGAAATCACCCGCAACTTCCTTAACCGCAATAAAGACATGATGGCGCAATTGTTGGGCGAATGAAAATTAAACTTCATCCTCTCCTCTCGTGGGAGAGGACAGTCATCCTCGGCCCCTGCTGAGGATGACAGGTGAGGGGGCTGGTTCAACGAGTCCAATTGCTGGCAGCAAAACTCGCAGCACCAGCCCCCTTGTCAAAGCAGTTTGCCTCCAAACTGCGGACGATCTTGCGATGAAGTCATCGCAATCCATCTTCTCCCGCGAAGGGAGAAGGTAGATGTTAAGTAGTTCCTCAATCCCACTCAAACTTCCCAACTACCACAGGTTTCGCTAGCATGAACGCATCGCATTCTAATTGCAGGGGCGAATAGTCGGTTTCGGATTTCTTGGTCTTCAGCAGTTTTGCAAACTTCTTATAGATCATTTCATATTCTTCCATGGGTGCTGCCATGATCAGTTTGCCGTTCACATGCAAAACGGTTCCGCCCTTGCTCAGCTTCATCCTCATGCCGTCATCCGTGGCCAGTTCAATATCCCAAATCTGTTCGCCGCGCTGACGCCAATCAAAACTGGCCTGCATGTCGACGGGTTTGCCATCGCCGCGCTTGAACACAATATCAACGCCAATGGGCGTGGCCCAATTTTCAGGAACTTCGATTCGCGATGATTCGACAAAGATAGGCTCAGGCAAAATTTTGGTGACCACTGAAAGTGCATTGATGCCGGGGTCAAACACGCCAAAGCCACCCGGTTCTGCAATCCATTGCTGGCCGGGGTGCCATTTGTTCACGTCTTCTTTCCAAATCACGCGCATGAAGTTGACGTGTTTGCCTTTGAGACGCTTTTTGGCTTCATCGACCGATTTATTATAGCGCGAATGCCAGGTGGCATAGAGCACGCGCTTTTTCTTTTTTGCATAATCAATCATCGAAACCATTTCGCCGATGGTCGGCGTGGGCGGTTTTTCAATCAGAACATTGTAGCCTGCATCCAAAGCCTCGCGCGCCATCGCCAAGCGCACGGATGGCGGGGTGCAAAGCGCAACCGCATCAACTTTGGTTTTAGATTTGATCAGGCCCCCAAGCGTTTCGAAGCACGGCACATTTTCAAGTGTTGCATTACGGCTCACACCCGCCACAAGCTGAAAATCTGCATTCTTTGCGATGCAAGGTAAGTGCTGGTCGCGCGCAATTTTCCCAAGTCCTACAACAGCGATTTTAAATGGCATTTTGAATTCTCACTTCAATGCGCGGTTCAAAGAACCCACTAACTGGTCCACTTCAGCAGCAGTATTATAATGCGCCAAGCCTACCCGCAGCACACCTCCTTTTTCCATCAGACCCATACGGTTAATGGGCTCCAAAGCATAATTATGCCCCGACCAAACAAAAATATTATCGCGGGCAAAATGCTTTGCCAGTTTTTCAGGGTGGACATTGTCGATTGTAAACGAAACAGTGGGCACGCGGCGGTGCATGGCATTGGCCGACGTGACACCGCGAATGGTAAGCCCTTTGACTTGGCGCAAACCATCAATGAGCTGTAACGTTATTCCACGTTCATAATCCGCCATCACATCCCACGCAGTTTTTAATTTTGCCGATCGCGTGGCGCCAGTTCCGAACTGTTCTAAGTATTCAATGGCCCCCAAACACCCCGCCATGCCTTCGTGGCTTAATGTGCCTGTCTCAAATTTGTGCGGCAAATCTTCGCCCACCGCGCGCACTTTATATCCAAACGTGGATTGCAAAAAATCTTTCCGGGCCCACAATACACCCATATGCGGGCCAAACCATTTATAAGCCGATGACACCACAACATCTGCCCCAAGTGCTTGCACATCAATGGCGTAATGCGGCGCATATTGAACTGCATCAAGATAAACAATGGCCCCTGCAGCTTTCGCCTCTCGCGTGAAAGCAGCAACATCATGCACCGTACCGGTACAATTCGACGCCATGCCCATAGCCAGCAGTTTTGTTTTGGCACTGAGAACTTTGGTCAAGGCATCGGCTGGAAACTCATAAGTCTCCGGATCAAAATCAAGCCAGCGCACAACCAGACCAATATCAGCGGCAAGTAACAACCATGGCGCCACATTGGCATCATGGTCCATGCGGCTCAGGATAATCTCGTCGCCCTTTTGGAATTGTTTGCCAAGGCAGCGCGAAAAATGCAGCGTCAAAGTTGTCATGTTTTGGCCAAATACAATTTCCTCTGCTGAAGCGGCATTGTAAAAATCAGCGCAAGCCTGATGGGCCTCATCAACCAGTTGGCTCGCATCCACGGTGGTTTTAAAATAACCGCCCAGGTTCGCGTTCTTTTGGATCAGGCATTCCACCGTGCGGTCCACCACCTGTTGCGGCACTTGTGTTCCCGCCGGATTATCAAAATAAACCCGGGGCACCCCCGCATCAGTCAACGCCAAAGCTGGAAATTGCGCTCGTACAACATCAATATTATAAACAGACATGAATTTTATGATCCTCTTTTCCCAATGATAGCTGTTCAAATCACTTGTCTCAACCGTCGGTTTCGGGCAAGCGCATGTCGCGCGGGTTGAACTTTTTTAACAGTTGCCGCTTATCTTATAACGACAGTAACCAGTTCCTTGGAGTGCCCCATGAGCGACGCCGGCGATCTTGATCTCAACAGTCTCAACGATGAAGAGCTGGTGCAGCAAATTCACGATGATCTTTATGATGGCTTGAAGGAAGAAGTGGAGCAGGGGGTTCACATTCTTCTGGGTCGCAACTGGACACCTTACAAAACGCTGACCGAAGGCTTGGTCGAAGGCATGCGCATTGTGGGCATAGATTTTCGCGATGGCATCTTGTTTGTGCCAGAAGTTTTGCTGGCAGCCAATTCAATGAAGGCTGGAATGTCTATTTTGCGGCCGTTGTTGATCGCCACAGGTGCTCCTCGACTTGGCAAAATGGTGATTGGCACCGTTAAGGGCGACATTCACGACATTGGAAAAAACCTGGTGGGAATGATGATGGAGGGCGCAGGCTTTGAAGTCATAAACCTGGGGATCAACAACCCGGTTGAAAACTATCTGAAAGCTCTCGAAGAACATCAGCCAGATATCATCGGCATGTCAGCATTGCTCACAACCACCATGCCTTACATGAAGGTGGTCATCGACACGATGAAGGAAAAGGGCATTCGCGATGATTACATTGTGCTCGTGGGCGGCGCACCCCTGAACGAAGAATTCGCCAAGGCGGTAGGTGCTGACGCCTATTGTCGTGATGCAGCAGTCGCCGTAGAGACAGCCAAGAGTTTCATGGCCCGCAAGCACAACCAAATGGCACAAGCCTGAGGCTTACTTGTTGGTTGTTATGTTGGTTCCGATGGCAGTGAATTTTGTGCCAAGCGCGCCCGTGATGGATGGCATGGCGGCAATCAGGCAAACAGCCATGGCGCCTGCAATAAGGGCGTATTCAATGGCTGTGGCACCTGAATTGTTTTGAACGATTGCTTTGGTTTGGCGGCGAAGAAACAATGTCATGGCAGGGTTCTCTTTTTTTGCGACTACAACTGGACTAGCGCCACCCTATAGCCAACACGTTAATCCCCATTAAATCTGATCTGTAAATTTTATAGTGCTTTGAATCAGCTGACGTTAAAGTTAGCAAAGCATTAAACAAAAAACGCCCCCGAAGGAGCGTTTCTGTGAGAATTTTGCGGTGACCTGAATTCAGACCACCGCAGCAATTCCATTACTTGCCGCTGGTGATCGATGTACCGATTGTGGCAAAACGGCCAGTCAAGGCAGCAGTGATTGAA
>JBBRNW010000013.1:0-96931 GCA_038230015.1 Hyphomicrobiales bacterium
AATCAGTAAAAACCTTCGTAACCGTTATAGCACTTACTGTTTCCTTTTTGTCGGCCGGTGCATTCGCTGACAATACAGTTGGTCTGAAATCTAGCAAACCGAGTGGAAACGTAACAATAGTTTATAAGAATCAATTAAGCCCAACGAAGACAGAAATTAGCGACTGGCTTTGCAAGCTCAACCCTTGCACAGAGGCTTAATCGAAAATCTGATATCGGCGTTATTTTAGCAATTGTTTTTGAAGGATTTTTTCTCCCTCTCTATTTGTCGCCTGTCAGCTACCACTTAAATCAACAGGCTATCAGAAGCCTCACCAATTATTCTAGCGACCTCACAGGCAACCTGCCGCCATTGCCGCAGATATTTCCGGACTACCAAGCGACCATCGTTCGCAATGGTCAGGGCGTGAGAGAAATGGCGATAGCAAGGTGGGCATGAAAAGCCCTGTGTTTGACCTCAAGGGCCGCAATTCAGATTCAGGCATCACGAATTGTGCGAAATACCAGTTCACCTCAATGGCGGCGCTGGTTGGGCGTGAAAAGCCAATGTATTTCTCAATTTAGGAGCGCAAATAATTTTCGTAATTCTTCAAAACCTCGAATGTGATTTAATTCTTTAACACAAATACCCAATATTGAAATGCCGAGGCAGCAAGACCAATTTACAGTTGGATCAATACAGCGTTTTGCCTCTTTAAAAAACTGTAAAAAATAAGGCACCGCCACGTTACGGGCGATGGCTCAAATGAATAACGTAAAAGCCAATGTTAGTTTTCACTCAGCAGGTGGGCAGGTTTCCAAGTTAGCATCACATTTTTCTTTGCCTTTTTTGCCTTTCTTAGCTGGCGGCTCATCAGACTTAGCGTCGGCCGGAGGAGTTACGGACTTAGAAGGTGCGGCCGCATTTTCGTCGACGGGTTGTTGGTCAGTCTGAGTGGCATTCTTTTTCTTTTTTTGTTTTTGGTCAGTCGGCTTTTGATCACTTTGTTGGGGCTGAACCTCCTGTTGGGCATCCTTGGGAGCAACGGTATCCTCAACGACCTTCTTCTTTTTAGATTTGTCGACTGGGGCGTCAGTAACAGCCTTGTCTGCATTCTCAGCAGGCGCATCAACAGGCTTCTTGGTTGCAGTGACAGTGTTTTCTTGCTTTATTTCAGCAGGTGCATCCGCTTTAGGCTTGTCTCCTGGAGTTTGCGTTTCGACTACAGGCTTGTCAGCAGAAACAATAGGCTTACCATTTTTATCAAGTTTGGGCGCCTCTGCAGCTGCTTGCTCAGCTGGAACATCCGTTGGTTCAATGCCTTGGGATTTGCGTTCGGTTATGATTTCCTCAACCTTAGCGGCCTTTTTTGGCTTAGCACTAGCATCAGCCTTTACCTCTGGATTAAAGATTGCAACAGAATTGTCGTCAGTTTTTCCAGCCTCAGCCGGCGTTGTTGCAGATTTTTCCTCAAGTACTTTAACCTTGGTGTTGGTCGCTTTCTCAACCTCATTCACCTGAATAACATTATTAATTACAATGTTGTTTTCAATGTGCACTGTTTCCGGTTTGCCTTGTTGGATAATGGTACGAACGTGCTCTCGATCCCGAATGACTTCGGTTGATAAATTAATCGAAAGAAATGAGGAAGTGGGAACTGCTTGCCAATAATAGTCTGGTACATCGCCAATTGTGATGTTCACGTCAACATCAAAGTCACGGCCTCGACGAGGCGGCAACGGTGCCCATGCTATTTCATTGCGGCCATGGTTCCAGACCACCCAAGCAGGTGCCCAACGATGGCCAGGAACCCAATACCAACCGATCTCGCGCGAGTAACCCCATCGACCGTAATGATATGTGGCCCAACCAAAGCGCTCATCTGAAACCCAGAGCCAACCATAACGTTTGGTGTAAGACCAATGACCCACCGTATAAGGACGCCAACCTCGGTTCACTTTCTGTGGAATAAATACAAAACGATCTTCGAACAACACCCAGTTCCCATAGGGTTGCAATTCGTCATAAAAATTGCCAAATCCGAAATTCACCGAAATATTGGTATCGGCATTTGCAGGCGATGACACTTGATACGCCGGAGGGGAAAATGCAGCTAAACCAAAGAGGATGCCGGTTACTGCAGCAGTACCTAAAACAGTTTGCTTGAATTTCATTTTGATCTCCTGAAATAGATTCTTCAGGAGTTAGAACGTGGATTTAGAACTGAAGTTCCCTTTTGCGCAGAAGAAAACAGGTAAGAAAACCTTTCTCCAAGCGGACTATGGCGTGTCGTGATTTTGGGTGTTCGCAAATCAACTTAAGCGTGCATCACTAGCAGCCTTCTTGAGGGAGGCTTTGATTGTTAAACGATACGGCTTGCTGGATGATCAGCATGTTCGTATAGAAAATCTTGTACAGGGTTGCCCGGGCCATGGGGGCCACAACAGTGAGGCGGCAATCGACTGTTTGTCGAAGACATAATTTGGAAGTTCAGAGCTTGCGCACCATGGCAGGATTTACCGGAACGCTTTGGTTACAGGAGCGCCCACCGTCGCTTTTCTCAATGGTCGCAAGACGGCATTGAAGAGAATTTTGTCAGAGCCTTTGCCGTCGACCCTGACGATCAAATCGTAATAACAAACGGGTTTTCGATTTTGCACACTATTTAGAATGCAAATTAGTCGAGTGTTTGGCCAATACCACTAAGTACTTCATAGGAATTCCAACAGGTAACTAAAACCCTGTGCGAAACTTTTTCGCAGAAATTCATCTCTCCTGTTCAATCGTATGGTTCAACTGGCGACACACTCTAGTTATTCAGCCCATCTAGGTAAGCGCAGGTATCTCGTGTTTTTTGGCTGCTTCCATACTCGAAAATGCGATTACGGTCGTCAGGTCCATCGCGCCGTTCAGCCACTGAGCGCGGCAAAAGCTGCGCCTGTTCAACAGTCGCGTCTGCACCGGCACTCACCTGACTTTTATCGAAAAAAGTTACAAAGCAAACCAGACCCTGGTTGTTGTTGCCATTACCATTATTCCCAACGTCATTCGCTGAATTATCATTATTCAATTGATCGAGATAATTGCAAGTCTGGCGTGTTTTTTTGTTGTTACCATAGGTAAATATACGGTTCCGGTCATTTGGACGATCACGCCTTTCAGCTTCCGAACGAGGAAGCGTCCTTGCTTGTTCAACATCTGCGTCTGCACCACCACTTACTTGGCCGCGCTCAAAGAACGTCACAAGGCACACCAATTGTTCGCCACCTCCACCATTTCCTTGGCGATATCGATCACCGAAATAGAAGCCTCCGGGCCCGAAAAACAATGTAAAGCCAAGCTGAGCACGCTTCTGAAAGCGGGACGGCAAATGATGGCAATAAGTCACTCTCTTTCGGATATGCCCAAAAGAATCCACCGCCTGATAGCGACAGAGTGATCCGCGCCTGTGGGCTTCGGCGGACGTATTTAGGAATGGAGACGTAAACAAGACGGCTACAGTGGCAGCGATACTAATAAGTTTGGGGCTAATATAGTTCATTATCTTTTCCTGTGTACAAGTGCATTTAGGTTTACGTCGGATAATATTTATAACGGTACAGGTACAAATTCGTTCCCAAGATAAATTTTCACAAAACTCCTTAGATATCAAATGGCGGGCGCTGGACACTTGATATAATTCCATAAGACCGCGCCATCAGTCATCAGAGAAAATGTGGCTCAAAAATTTTAAAAGAAAGTCTGGTTAAAGGATCTCTTGTGTCTCTACGTCCTCGTCACGGACCCAAACTTTGTGGTGAACAATCCGATGATGATCATGTTAGCGGTTCCATTTTCTGACCATTACATACTAATACCGAGAACTTTGATCGGTATAACAGTCATGGCCATGATCTAAACTGGGGTACCTTACATAATCCGGATAAAGTTAGGCGTAAAATCCCGGATATCCACCGCCAAGGTTCAACTAAATGACAGACCATCGTGAGCAGAAGCAAATGTGGCTGCTACTTAAACAAAAGTAGCAAGACGGAGGCAGCTAATAAAAACTTGCGATACATTTAATCGACCTTCTCATTTGACATAAGAATTAATAAATTAATTTGATGAGGCTTGATTGATAGGGCGCTCAACGTGAACTCAAGCAATACAGCTCGTTCATCTGCCGTTCATGTTGATCTGCGGATTACATGCATTCGCCGTGGCTAAGCTTCTGTCGTCAAAAGAGGCTAAAATGAGTTGAAGTTGAATATTCGGAAGCGCGTTCCGAGTTGGATCAGCGTTCCGCCATTCCCTATAATCGCTGTCCAAGTTCAAATCTCATGGGACAAATTTGCTGGCCTGAATAAAGAAGGAGTTTTGAAGACACTGTAGCATCACGGAGACTTGACCGAAGAGTGTCTCGATCGTTTGTTCGCCTGTCTTATCGATATGCCGATCCAAAGGCTGTTTATTTGGTAACTGAGCTTGAGTTGCTTTTGAAGCAACATTTTTGAAACATTGGACAGTTCGAAATTGTGGAGATAACCCGGGTCATGCCCACCGAACACTGTCGCGGGCCTGCGCCGACTTCGGCGGGCAATCCGCAAAATCAATGATTGATCGGCGGCCTTTAACAGAGGTTAAACGCTATGAGGGCCTATCAGGAAAAAACCGTAGAACAACTTGCTATTAACCTTGGTCTTGAAGCTGAAAGTCGCCTAATCTGATTTCTTGAGAATACAAACGGAATGTCCCTGAATGAATTCCGTGAACGTGAACGCGCAGGTCGTTTTTGATACCTAAGAACACGTTTTATCAGTCGAGATTTGTGGAGCATACAACGCCATGGTGACGAAATCCGCATCTTAGCCGATATTAAATGAGCAAACGGTTACGACCGCATCCTTGAACCACTTGGATCGTAAATTGGTAGTTTAGAAATCGAAGCAGAGTAAGTTGTGCCGTTGATTTCTACGTCTACACGCGCCCCTTCTATGGCGAATGCAGTAGGCACATAGCCCAAGGCCATCGACTTGCCGGTATGATGGGCAAATCCACCTGATGATACATAGCCGACCGCCACCCCGTCTTTGAGAATAGCTTCGTCATTGACGACGTCTCTGCCTTCTATTTCGATGGTTATACATACCAGTTTTTTAGCTGGTCTCGCTTTGCGTTGCTCAATTGCTGCCTTCTTGCCGATGAAGTCTTTGTCCCAGTCGATAAAGGCATCCAGCCCTGATTCTGCTGCTGTAAAATCTGGTCGGAAATCGAGAGTCCAGACACCCCAATTTTTTTCCAATCGCAATGACATCAGAGCGCGTGATCCGTAGAGCTTGAGACCCAAACCCTCACCCGCTTCCTCAATGGCCTCAAATAGACGCATTTGAAACTGTGGTGCGCAATAGATTTCGTAACCAAGTTCACCTGAAAACGAAATGCGTGAAAGAATTACCGGCACACCACCGACAAAAGTTTGACGAATGTCCCTGAATTTCAATGCTTCATTTGAAACGTCAACGCGTGTCATCCGCGACAGCAGGCTTCTTGAATTTGGGCCTGATATCGCAAATCCGTGAAAATCGTCAGAGCGATTGCGATAGGTAACCCCAGTTTCAGGGAGATGGCGCTCAAACCAGCGGCGATGCATATCTTGCGCAGCACCAGAGCCAAAGATCATGAAGTGATCCTCTGCTAGGCAGGCCACCGTCAAGTCACCATAAAGCATTCCCTTTGGGGTTAACATTGGTGTTAGCGCTATGCGACCCACTTTCGGCAAACGACCTGCAAGGACGCGATCAAGATAGATTCGCGAGTCCGGCCCCTTAAATTCATGTTTGGAATAATTTGCGATTTCAATTGCGCCCACTGCTTCTCGCACAGCTTTTACTTCAGACCCTACATAGGTATGACTGCGATTGCGATCAAACGTTGGTGGTTCATGGGCGTCTTCGGGACCATTGGAGTACCACAGCACATGTTCCAGCCCGAATGATGTGCCCATAACTGCGCCACGCGATTTCAACCGATCATAGAGGGAGGTGGTTTTTTGACGACGACCTTTAGGCAAGGTTTCATTGGGGAACGTCATCACGAAACGGCGTTCGTAATTTTCTGAAGATTTCATGGTGCCCCAATCGGGTGTTGCGAAGTTCCCAAATCGCGCAATGTCCATGGCCCACACATCAATCGATGGTTCTCCATCAATCATCCACTCAGCCAAACACATCCCCACTCCGCCAGCTTGGCAAAATCCTGCCATAACGCCAACAGCAGCCCAGTAATTCGTCATTCCGGGCACAGGTCCAATCATAGGATTGCCATCTGGTCCGAAGGTGAAAGGGCCATTAATCACATTTTTAATGCCAGCACTGCCGATGGCCGGAATACGTTCAAAAGCAAGTTCCAATCGTTCAGCAACACGGTCAAGATCAGGCGACAGTAACTCATGGCCAAAACTTTGCGGCGTGCCACCAACTTTCCACGGCGTCGAACTTGGCTCGTAAGTGCCGAGCAACATACCGGTACGTTCCTGCCTGAAATAAATATTGGCCTCATAATCTATGCCAGCGGGCAACCGCAGGCCGGACTTCATGCGCTCGGCAATGGCAGGAATTTCCTCAGTGATAAGATACTGATGTTCCATCGGTTGAACCGGCAAATGCAAGCCTGCCAGATGACCAACTTCGCGTGCCCACAACCCTGCAGCGTTCACAATCATTTCGGCATGGATGGTGCCATTGACTGTTATGACATCCCAACCACCATCCTTGCGTTGGCGGGTTTCGAGAACAGGCGTGTGAGTATAGTATTTTGCACCGAAATGACGTGCGGCTTTGGCGTAAGCATAAACTACTCCGGACGGGTCGACGTCGCCGTCAAGCGGATCCCATAGCGCCGCCATGTAATGTTTAGGATCAATCAGGGGATGGAGGCGGGCTGCCTCTTCAACACTCATAAACTCTTGGTCGAGCCCCATGTAACGGGCCTTGGAACGCTCACGTTTTAAGTAGTCGTACCATGTTTGATTTGAAGCGAGATAAAATCCACCCGTCGCATGCATACCAACCGAGTGACCTGATAATTCTTCAATTTCTTTATAAAGTTTGATTGTGTAGCCCTGCAGCCGTGAAATATTTGGATCAGACGAGATGGTATGAATTTGCCCAGCGGCATGCCACGAAGAACCTGACGTGAGTTCTGATCGTTCGAGGAGAATGACATCTTTCCAGCCAAACTTGGCGAGATGAAACAGAATCGAGCAGCCGACAACACCACCTCCAATAATCACAACGCGCGCATGGGTTTCCAAATAGATTGCCTCCGATTTAGTACCATTGGTCCGCGCCAGCTGATTTGCGGCGGGTTACAAAATCTGTCAACGCTTCATCAAGAGCGGGATCGAGGGCTGGTTGGTGATAATCAGCGAGCAATTTTTTCCACATCGTGTTGGCTCGTTTTTGAGAGTCCTGTTCGCCCGCATCGCGCCATTGCTCGAAAGAATTATTATCAGCCAACGCTGATTCCCAAAATGCAGTTTTGTAGTTAGCCATGGTATGACTGCAGCCGAAGAAATGCTTGCCTGGGCCAACTTCCTTGAATGCGTCAAAAGCGAGCTGATTATCGTCGATCGTGAAGCCAGCCATATAGGTGTGAAGCGCACTGCAGTAGTCAGCATCGAGGATCAGTTTTTCATAACCCATGACCAAGCCACCTTCCAGCCATCCAGCTGAATGCAAAATAAAGTTCGCACCACATTGCACAGCAGCCTGCATTGAAACGGTACTTTCGGCCATAGCCTGACCATCAGCTAGCTTTGAACTGGTGAACGCACCTGAGCAGCGCAAAGGCAGGTTTAACCGTCTGGCCAATTGTCCAATGACAAGCGAACCCAAGGCGGGTTCTGGCGTTCCAAAAGTTGGTGCCCCTGATCGAAGTGCCATTGAGGATAGAAAGTTACCAAATATCACAGGAGCACCCGGCCTAACCAATTGAGTGAGGGCGCAACCCGCCATGGTTTCTGCCAAGCTCTGCGCGATAGCTCCGGGCGTTGTGACCGGGCCCATTGCGCCACCCAAAATAAAAGGCACAATCAAGGTGCCTTGATTGGCACGGGCATAAACCTTAAGCGCTGTTGTCATGGTTTCATCGAAAACCAACGGCGAGTTCACGTTGATGTTGCCGAGGATAACGCAGTTTTCATCGACGAACTTATCGCCAAACACGATGCGCGCCATCTGTATAGAATCTTCAGCGCGATCGCCTGCCGTAACAGAGCCCATGAATGGCTTGTCCGAGTAGCGAATATGCGTGGCAATCATGTCAAGGTGACGCTTGTTCACCGCAATATCGACGGGTTCGCAAATTGTCCCGCCCGAATGATGAAGTGATGGAATGGCATATGCCAATTTCACGAAATTCTGGAAATCCTGCAACGTTCCATAGCGCCTGCCGCCATCAAGATCACGCACGAAGGGAGATCCATAAGCAGGAGCAAAAACCGTATTCCTACCACCAATCTTAACCGAGCGAGCAGGATTGCGCGCGTGCTGTGTGAACGTGTTTGGAGCCGTTTTCAGGATGTTGCGAAGCAGGCTGCGAGGGAAGCGCACAAGTTCACCATCCAGCTTCGCTGGAGTCGCTTTCCACATTTCCAAAACTTCAGGGTCACCACGAAACTCGATCCCTATTTCTTCGAGGATGCGGTCCGCTTCATTCTCAATTGAAAGGAGGTGTTCTTCACTCAGCAGATCATAGGTTGGGATATTGCGAACAATCCCCGGAAAGGCAACTTGGCTCGCCCACTGGGACTCAACACCTCCGCGCCTTTCCCTGCGCGAGTTTCTTCCACGTTCAGGCTTTGTGGATATCCCCGGTACAACATTTTCATTAGAGCTCATGGGTCACCAAATAATGTGTTGAGAACAACATATACTCATGCCAAAATCAATAAACCCCAATAAAACTGATCAATTGAGAAAGTTGTTCTTATGTCAAACTTGAAAAAACTAGTCGCAAGCCCCAGTGCGCTGTTTACCTTCGAGGCCGCTGCCCGTCTCGGTGGTTTCAAGCTGGCGGCTAACGAACTAGGTGTAACTCAGGCTGCCGTCAGTTTTGCGATAAAGACTTTGGAGCAAAATCTCGGCGTTCAGTTGTTTCGGCGTGAACATAAACACGTCAAATTGTCAGATGCGGGGGATAAATTTTATGCCGATGTATCAATGGGGCTCGGTCATATTGGCCGATCAGCTGAAGAATTGCGCAGCATGTCCCTTGATCAACTTGTAACTCTATCTTGCTCGACGGCTTTTGCAGGCCATTGGGTCATTCCGCGCTTACCCTCATTTCGCGTTGAACATCCCGGCATCGATTTTCGCATTCAAACATCAGACAAGGATATCGATATAATGCATTCTAAAATCGAACGTGGAATCAGGCGCGGAAACGGTCGGTGGCCGGAATATGAATCTGAACTATTTGCGCCAGAGGAGTTAATCCCAGTTTGCAGCCCTACTTTTTTGATCGACAATGGTCCTATCGACACAGTTGAAGAGTTGGCTTTGCGCAAACTCATCCATCTGGAAGAGCCCTTCCGTCCGCGCCCAAATTGGTCTGATTGGTTCAAACATTTTCAAAGCAATGTTAAAATTTCCACGGAAAGATTGCGGCTCAACGATTATGCGCTGGTCGTGCAAGCGGCTATTGGTGGCCAAGGTATCGCTCTGGGCTGGAGCCACATTCTAGAATACCCAATGCATCATGGACTCCTCGTAACAGCTTACCAAGAAAAATGGAGGACTGATCAGAATTTCTACATCGTGTCACCACGAAACAGCACCCTATCCAAAAACGGACAGATAATTCGTGATTGGATTTTGAGAGAAGCGATATCAAGCTAAAAAATTTAAATCGAAAGACTATAACTCAAAATAGCCCGGTCATGTAGGTCTAGTCCTGTGAACGACATGTTAATAGAGCTATGATTGACGCTCAATTTTGACGGATGTTTCTGAAATTTAAACCTGGGCCGCAATTAAGCGAAGCACGGATATTGTTCATTGCGATTAGGCGCCGAAGTTGATGAGTATTGTTTGCATTTTTTTAATCCGCTTCGGAAGGTAGCGCTCAATCAAGACAAAATATTGAAAACTATCTTTAGTTATTGGCTTAGGTAATCACTTTCCATGGCGGTACACAAAGCGGGTTCGGTAAAGGTGGGATCTGGCTCCCGCAACCAAATAAAAACCCGTTATCTCAATGAGATGGCGGGTTTTTCATGTTAGCTAGGACTTCAACGAATGTCGTTCACGCGGGGTGCAATCCGTGATTTGCTATCGTCGCATCTGAGCGGTGGGGAATGCTGCCCGAATAGCGCGGTGGGCGTATTCTTATATCGACGACGACCAAGACAAATTTTCCCAGTCGACATCCTTGGCGATAAAATGGTCTTCCAACGCCGACGTCGATTTTTCACGCGCGAACTGCATCTGTGCGTCCGATACTGGCAAAGCGGCAATCCAAGAAACGCGGCGCTTGCCCAAGGTTGTCGTGGCAAAGCCATCCTGCGCGAAAGGTGTCGTGAAATACAGATGCTTCATGTCGCCAAATCGTAAATGGGCTGGTTCGATACGCCATTGGTCGCGCAAGTCGACAGACCGCCAGCTGGGTAATTTTCCGCAATACCAATCGCGACATACATCGGGTCATCGGGGCTATCGCGATGAACAAAAAATCGCGGCCTAGAACCAAAGCGTGTTTCGAGAAAGCGAGCGATCAGCTTTTCCTCTTCGGACACTTTCGGGAAATCGCTCATTCAGTTACATAATAGAACCCGGCGGGCGTTCAAGCGAATTAGACCGGTTGCTCGTTGGCAACTCGGGCCGAACGTAATTTGCATTATTGTATTCGTTGATAACATCATTGAACGCGTTGAGAAACTGTTCCCGCGTGAAGTCTCTTGCCTGCGCAAAGGCGCTTGGTATGGGTGTTACTGTAAATCGGTCACAAAGCACAATCGCCATACTGCGAAGCTATCGATTTAAGAGATAGTTGGTATTTCAAAAGTCGTGCAAAATAGTCGAATTTGATAAGAGGGCAAGGCTATCCCCTAGTGCATTGCTCAAAACAAATCAGGAGATATTTGCATGTTGAAACTTCCGAAATTAAACCGCATTGCGCTCGCTGCCAGTCTGGGCGCAGTGGTTGCGATCACATCTCACGGCATTGCTTTTGCTGGCCAATGCCCAGCAGACCAAATTAAAGACGGAGCGAGAACCTCAGGCGAGACCAAAGCCGTTGGTGTCACCGATGAATTGATAGCCTCAATCGACTTAGCACCGAAGGGCGGCAGCTTTGAAGGCCAACTTTTGCGGATGCGCAAATTAACCATTGCCACAGGGGGTGTCGTCCCATGGCATGAGCACAGTGAGCGCCCATCAAATATTTATATTCTATCAGGCTCAATTGAAGAATACCGCGCCAACTGCGCTGTTCCGATCGTTCACAAGGCAGGCGAGGTTGCATCAGAGTTCGGTACAGGCTTTGCCCATTGGTGGAAGAACATGGGTTCTGAACCAGTCGTGCTTTTGTCGGCTGATATTGCCAAAGATACAATGCCTAACAAACATATGATGTAATTCAATTTAGCTGGCACGTTGATATGGCCATCTAATCATTTGGCGTGCCATTTTTTTGACAGGAGAGAAAAATGCTTCGAAAACAATTCTTCCTCGTGGCCATGGTCGTAGGTTCAGCCATGTTTGCGATGTTAAGTCGTGGTGTCGCCGAAACTCAAAGTGATGGCATTATAAAGAACAAGAGCGCCTATTCCATGAAGGAAACGGTCGAGCGCATCACGAATGACATTGCAACCAAGAAAATAAAACTTTTTGATGTAATTGACCAAGCTAAACTCGCTAAGGAAGCTGGGGTAACATTGAATCCTTCAGAGCTTATTGTGTTTGGCAATCCGCCGCTTGGCACACAGTTTCTAACAGCCAAGGCTGAGTCTGGTCTAGATTGGCCCGTGCGACTGTTGGTTTTCCAAGATGACAAGGGCCAAGTTTGGACGGCTTACACAGATTTTTCGTGGATCGCCAAGCGCCACGGAATAACAAATAGGGAAGAACAATTCAAAAAGGCAACCGAAGTCATTTCCTCCATTACATCTAGCGTTAGAGCACCGTAATTGATGAGCGCGAGGTGAATGGTCGTCGCCGTATCACATTTTTTCACTTATTGGTTTTTTTCTAATGAATTCAATCCACATTGAATTGATTTTGGCTACTCAAGGATTTTCGCTATGACCAATTGTGGCCTGAATGTCAGTCTTTAATTGCAAGGACTAGTGCAATGGACGAAACAGGGTTAGCTCTAAGTGAAAGTAACTTTGTGGAACTCCATCAGATTAAATATTTCTTGGCCTTGACCAAGGCTTTGAATTTTACCCGTGCGGCAGAAGAATGCAATGTTTCGCAGCCTGCTTTGTCGCGCGCCATTTCACAGCTTGAAGGGGAGTTGGGTGCAAAACTTTTCCGTCGAGAAAGAAATCTCACGCATCTAACAGAATTTGGGAAAAAAGTGGAACCAGAATTGCGTCAGTGTTTTGATGCAAGTTTGAACGCCAAGTCAGTTGCGCGGGACTTTCTAAAGTTAGGACAAGCGCCACTCAATATTGCGCTGTCTCGTTCAATTGAGATGGATTCGCTTTCCACTCTGCTGGGAGAGCTAGCAGTTGCATACCCAAAAATAGAAATTAGAATCGTGCGTGGCGCACCACGTGAGATTGGAGAAAGACTGAAAAACGGCGAGGCAGAAATTGGTATAACCGGCCCGTTAGGATATGATTGGGAAAGGATCGACGCAAAGAAGCTCTATGAACAAGAATTCGGCCTGCTTTTGAATATGGACAATCCGCTTTACCTTCGTAACGAGATTAAGCTTGCCGATTTAAACCATCAACGTTTCCTGAGTCGGCCTTTTTGTACAATTAGTGAAATACTCGTGGCGAGATTGAGAGAGCTTGGACCTCAAACCATTTCTAAACATGAAGTTCCCTCCATTGACGACCTTCCAGGTTTGGTATTGGCAGATTTTGGTATTGGAATATGGCCAATGACCCGCAGATATAACAACAGACTATCTATCGTAAAGATTCATGATTTTGATATGACACGCCCCATCTATGTTCATACCGTGTTTGGAAGAAAGTTATCTTCAGCTGCTAGTGCTTTTATTCTGTTGCTGCGCTCAAGAGACTGGTCTGAAACAGGGACTTATGAGCGTTCGCAAGCGGAACAACACGCATGAATGAGCCGACGGTTGATGAGGAATATGAAACTTGCATTGATGATTGTAAGGCAATGGATGCGTCGATCAATCAAAGACTAGATGCAATGGCCGATGACATACGGCGCATCACGCCAGAATTTGCGGGCATGGTTGATCGGTTAATCGTTCGCTTGAAAAATAATGGGGCTGGAGCAGCAACACCTTCAATCGGCGAACCAATGCCTGAATTTGTGCTGCCAGATGAAAACGGGCACCTGGTCAGCCTCTCCCAACTTCTCGAAACAAGCCAAGTTGTGGTTGCGTTTCACCGCGGACATTGGTGCCCTTATTGCCGGATCAACGCTGATGCTATGGCGAAAATAGAAGCAGAAGTGAAAGCAGCAGGGGGTCAAATTGTGATCATCTTGCCTGAGACCCAGAAATTCACCAGAAAACTAAAGGCGGAAGCTGGTGCGACCTATCCAATCCTGACCGATATGGACAACGGCTACGCACTTGAACTCAATCTGGCCATCGTTATTGATGACGAGCAGCAGGCTTATATGACGCATATGAAGTGGGAGTTTTCAGAATTCCAAAGCAATAACAGCTGGATTGTGCCTATTCCAGCAACGTTCGTCATTGATCAAAACGGATTGATTAAAGGTCGATTTGTTGATCCTGATTACCGCAAGAGAATGGATATTGATGACTTGTTGGACGCATTGCGAAAATAGGCTCTGTCAATCCAGCGGCCGCAAATCCTGCAAAATTGTTGGCAAATATTCTGACACGGTGGGGTGAATATGCATGGTTCGCGAGATCGCCTTATAAGGTGCACCCACTGCCATAATATCAAGGAAAGCATGCACAACTTCGTCGCCGCCTATACCCAGAATGGTGGCGCCTAGAATTTTGTGGGATTCGGCATCGACCACCACTTTCATGAAACCTTGGGTCTCGCCGCGCTCTCGCGCCCGGCCGACACCAGTCATCATGCGCTTGGCGACCAATGCCTTTATACCTTTCGCCCGAACTTCTTTTTCTGTCATGCCCACACGGCCCAAGGGTGGATCGACGAACAAGCCGTAACAAACAATACGATCAGAAATCTTTCGCGCATCATTATCAAGCAGATTGGCGGCGACGATTTCATAATCATTGTAAGATGTATGCGTGAATGCGCCACGCCCATTCACATCGCCCATGGCCCAGATACCTGGCACATTGGTGCGACATTGATCATCCACGATAATGAAACCCTTAGCATCAGTTGCGATGCCTGCTCGATCGAGGCCAAGATCATCGGTGTTGGGCTTGCGCCCCACGGCCATCAACACATGGCTGCACACAATGCGAGATGGCCCGGCGACGCCCTCAATATTTATGTGAATGGTGTCATCTTGCTTTTCGAACGACATATTTTTGCTACCCAGTCGAACATCGATGCCTTCCTTTTCAAGAATGTCCTGCACCGCTAATGATACATCTTCATCCTCACGGGCAATCAATCGATCAGCCGTTTCGATAACCGTTACGCGCGAACCAAAGCGCCTGAAGGCTTGCGCAAATTCAAGTCCGATGTAGCTCCCACCAATAATCGCTAAATGCTCTGGCAAGAACGTAACATCCATCATCGTTGCATTGGTGAGATAAGGGATAGATTCAACGCCTGGTATTGAGGGAACAAAGGCGCGACCGCCCGTGTTGATGAATATCTCTTTGGCTCGCAATATCTCATCATTCACACTGACTGTATTAGGCCCGGTGAACCGCGCATGACCACGGTAAACTTTACCGCCCTCCAGACCTTCCATCCAGTTCGTGACGCCAGTGCGTGACTTTTCTACGATCGCATCTTTGCGCGCCATCACGCGCTTCATATCAACTTTGATGGGCCCATCAATATCAACGCCGTATTCGGCTGACCTTCCCGCCAGATGGGCTGCATAAGCACTGGCCACCAAGGCCTTGGTGGGAACACAGCCAGTATTGACACAAGTGCCACCAAAATATTCGCGTTCAATAATGGCTACTTTTCGTCCAGCCTTCGAAAGCCGTGCGGCGAGAGACGGGCCAGCTTGGCCCGTACCAATAATAATGGCATCGTATGTGGCAGTCATGACATGCTCAAGGTTATTGTAACTAACCAAAAGCCTTAGCTTGTTGTCGCGCCGCTCGCTATATCATTTTCAGTCATAATGGCTTTGACTGGGGCCATTTCTGCGGATGACTCGTGTAAGATTACCCCTTCAAGTGGGTCAAAATCACCCTCCCACGGCGAGCTTTCGATCATACGCATGGTGTTCTCATAGCCAGCTTCCATGCGTTGGCGTATGCCTGAAGAACTGAAATCGACATCCTTGTTATTATCTTCGTGTTTCAGGCTTGGTGCCAGAAGCCGCACGATATGCATTTGGGTTACGCAACCCCAACTCGCAAGTTCGCGCACTTCATTGCTGTTACGAGCAGGTTCAGGAATTTTTTCGACCAAACTCTTTATCACATGACGCAGGCGGTGTGATTGCAATTGCCGCGCAATTTGGTTGGCAACGCGACTGGAATATTGAATGTCTTTGTGTCGATGCAAAACTTCACCGATGGTCCCGGGTTCAGCGCCTTTTGGGTTCCACAAATGTACGGCGAAAATCAGGGAGTTGCGGCGCGGAATGTCATCAAACACAACTTCAGTTGGCGTGTTGGAAAGAATGCCACCATCCCAATAGAGCTCGCCGTCAATTCGTACCGCTGGAAACGCGGGAGGCAATGCGCCTGATGCCAAGATATGTTTGGCATTGATTTTAGTATCGCGGCTATCGAAATAGCGCATCATACTCGAGGTCACATGCGCTGCACCCACGGTGAGACGTGGGTTGCACTGGTTCAACATCTCGAAGTCAACGAGTTCCGCTAATGTTTGCTCAAGTGGTGAAGTGGAATAATATGCTGCTTCTTCGGCGCCAAGAATTGCATCTTGACCCAAGAATGCCGCCGGATTTGGTTTAAAAAATCCTGGGATACCGCCAACTGTCGTGTTCATGAGTGACATTGATTGTGCGAGCTTGGGCCATGGTGCTCCAAAATCCAAAAATGATTTCCGCGCCATCCGTTGCCAAAACTCGGTGAGCGCCGGCAATCGGTTTTCGGGTTTGTTGCCAGCAATCAGGCTGGCATTGATGGCACCAATTGAAGTGCCGATGATCCAACTTGGTTCAATACCCGCTTCATGCATAGCCTGATAGACACCAACCTGATAAGCGCCGAGCGCTCCACCTCCCTGGAATACCAATACCACCTGCCCGCGACTGGTCTTTGGCTTGGTGCCATTGCTGGAGTTCGGCTGTTTTTTTGACGTCTTCACATCGGCTGTCATTTCACTCTCCTGATTAATTACTGCGTCTACTGTGCTGTCCAGCCGCCTTCGATAGGCAAGGCGGCGCCAGTTATTGACGCTCCTCCATCGGTGCATAAAAACACAGCCAGCGCACCGATTTGTTCGGTTGTTACGAATTGTTTGGTCGGCTGCGCGTGAAGTAAAACGTTATTGATGACGTCTTCTTCACTTATGCCACGGGCTTTTGCGGTTTCCGGAATTTGCTTTTGCACTAAAGGTGTAAGCACATAGCCCGGGCAAATGGCATTGACTGTAATTCCAAATTCCGCGGTCTCAAGAGCGACGGTTTTAGTTAAGCCGAGCAGGCCATGCTTTGCCGCAACATAAGCTGATTTGAACGGCGATGCGACAAGCGCATGGGCAGAAGCAACATTTATGATACGACCCCACTTGCGCACTTTCATATCTGCAACAACAGCTCTCATAGCATGAAAAGCAGAAGACAAATCGATCGCGATAATCGCATCCCATTTGGCCACCGGAAATGTCTCGATGGCCTCAACATGTTGAATCCCAGCATTATTGACCAGCACATCTACTTGACCGAAAAGTTTGAAAGCAGTTTTAACCATATTGCTGATTTCATCTGGCTTTGTCATATTGGCGCTCGAGTAGGCAACACCAACATCAAATTCTTGTGACAATGCTGAACGCGTTGCTTCAATCTCGTTTTCATCGCCCAATCCATTAAGCATAACATTCATGCCCTGCGCTGCGAAAGCACGAGCAATGCCTAAGCCAATGCCGCTTGTAGAACCCGTAACGATTGCACTTTTGCCAGTTAGTGTTGATTTAGCATATGTGCTTGTATTTTTATCCTGCATAGAAAGCTCCAATAACTTGGGTCAGCTAAAACTACTGCGCTGGATCGAAATACGGAAATGCCCGATACGTCTCAATTCTATAGCAAATGCACATTGATACCAGAGTAACAATGCATTTTACTCGTTAGAGAATTGCCCGCATGAATTGACGCAGAAAATCGGATTGGAGCAAAGTTTGGTGATACCTGCGGAAGTTGTTAATGGTCCAATGTCAGAAGCCGCCAAGGCGCAAAAAGGCTTAAATTTCCTGCGGTCACTATTTATCGGAGTAATCGGATTCTTGACCTTGGTTGATTTGTTTGCAACCCAAGCCATCTTGCCATCGCTTGCCATGCATTACGGCGTGAAGCCCGCTGCAATTGGCCTAGCCGCCAATGCGAGCACCATGGGCATGGCCGTTTCATGTTTAGTCGTGGCACTCATCAGCCGCTCTCTCAACCGTTGGCGTGGCATTTGGGTCTGTCTTGCTTTGCTTGCAATACCCACATCACTTTTGGCCATTGCGCCTGATCTTACAACCTTCACGGCACTTCGTATTGTGCAGGGGTTTTTCATGGCGGCAGCCTTTACGTTGACCATGGCCTATCTCGCCGAACATAACAGCGCTGAAGCAACAGCCAGCGCATTGGCGGCCTATATTACGGGCGTGGTCGCCAGCAATCTTGTAGGTCGTTTGGTGTCTGCAACCTTGGCTGATTTCTTCGGCTTAGGTGTGAATTTTTATTTCTTTGCTGCGCTTAATCTTGTGGGAGCTGCTTTGGTCTTTTTAAACCTAGACCGCATGTCGCCAATGGTTTCAACGGCGCAAATAAGTTCGCCCTTGGCAAGTTGGGGGCAACATTTAAGTAATCGTGCTTTGCTCGCCAGTTTTGGAATCGGGTTCCTTATACTTTTCGCCTTTATCGGAATCTTCACTTATGTGAATTTTGTGCTCTCGGGCACCCCCATTTCCCTCAGCCGGATGTCACTGGGTCTTGTCTATTTCGTCTTTTTACCGGCCATGTTTACAACACCAACAGCAGGTCGAATTGCACTGCGGGTTGGAACGAGGCCAGCAATTTGGGGTGGGCTGGCGGTTGCATTGGTCGGTCTGCCATTTTTGCTTGTGTCTGATATTGGCGGTGTGGTTGTGGGCTTGGTCTTAGTAAGTGCCGGTACTTTTTTTGCGCAAGCTATTGGCACTGGTTATGTTGGTCGCGCGGCTATGGGTGATCGCGCGTCAGCCAGCGGGCTTTATCTTGCGTGCTATTATCTTGGTGGCCTTATGGGAGCAGCTTTACTGGGCCAAATTTTTGATCGTTATGGCTGGCCTGCGTGTGTTGCTGGTGTTGCAATTTCGTTGGCATTGGCGGCTGTGTTGGCTTTCGGACTCGAAGTGCCGCCGAAGTCCACACCTACGGCATAAAATCGTTCATAGATTGAGCATCGGAAGACTATTGAGCTAGGAGTTGAAACAAAGTGCGAGAGTGATCAGCCAACCTAAGTCTTGATGCTATTTGTGCGGTCTAGAGCAGCAGAAAATGCCGTAGAATGCAAAATTGAATCCGTATCTTGCATTTGTTACATGTTAAATATTAGACAATGGAAATGAAATAGTTAGAAGATTTTGTTGCCTTGGCTGAAGCAGAAAACTCACTATCGCCGAACAGATGAGGAATTTTTCAAAGCCTGCGTTATCGAAGAATAACTCGGTGCACCTTTTCTTCGGCGCGACAGCAAGCCAGCCCGCGTTTTACTCGCCATCAGTCATAAAATCGAACAGATAAAATCGATGTCTGAATAGCCCCGGGATTCTTAGACACCCTGCGTGTTCAGTTTTTGCTCCAATTAGAATACGACTGGTGACAGCATCTCGTTTTTAGCGTGTTTGCGTTTTGGATTGTAGAACATTTCAATTTATTCGAATACGTCTTGGCGTGTTTCTTCTCTCGTGCGGTAGATTTTGCGTCTGACACGTTCTCGCTTGAGTGGGTTGAAGAAACTTTCGGTAACGGCGCTATCGTGAGAGTTACCGCGTAGGCTCACCGAATGTCCGAGATTATGTTGCTTTAAAAAAAAGGCCCAGTCGATGCAGGTGATTTGTGAACCTGTGTCTGAATGGATGAAGACTTTTATTGTTGGCTTCCTGCGTCAGACAGCCATCAGAAAAGCTTGTAGACCATGTCGGATTTTTCACCGCTTGACAGGGCCCAGCCAACAACTTTGTGCGCGTAGATATGAATGACAATGGTCAAATGGGCTAAGCTTTTGCTGGTTTTGATCTAAGTGATATGGCTGACTCAAACTTTATCGGGCGTATCGACTTCAAATTGTCTCGCCAGCGTATTGTCGACAGCGATTGATGGCTTGCCACGACAGCTCATTATGCTGCCTTTATAGCCAATGAGCGCTTTGATCCCAACCAGCGTTGTCAGTCGCGCTACGCGGTTTAGACAACAGGTCTCGCCATGATCTCTCAAGTCATTATGCAGTTTGAGATAACCATAGATCTTGCCACTGTTGTCCCAGGTTTCCCTAAGCAGCTTTGTCTGGCGGTCATCTTCACCACCGCTCTTCCTTATTGGTTGTTTCGCCCCTGCACAGAAAACGCTGGGATGTAGGCAGAGCGTCTGACACATGACACGGATCGTGCACTGCAGCTGGTGCGCCTTGATGAACACGTACTTCACTTTGTGTCTTTGGCGAAATACGCGGTGGCTTTTTTGCATGTCACGCTCCTCAGTGACACGCGCCAGCTCCTGCTTCAGCCGCCTGATCTCGGCTGACTGGTCATCCTTCACCGCTGTGCCAGGCAAAGCTGCATGCCGCTTTATCCAAGCGTACAGTGAGTGCGTACTGACGCCCAAGCGCTGCGAAACATCTGCAATAGAATGTCCCCGTTCCGTAATTTGCTTGATGGCATCAGTTTTGAAATCTTCCATAAATCTAGGTTGTCCTATGATCGTCTCCTTGCCTCGTTTTGTAAGGGGCAAAGTGTCTACAAATCTAGGGGCTATTCATCTCACTTCTCAACCAGCTGGAACAAGGTGAGGTCGATCTGGGTCTCATCACGCCGGAAAGCGCGCCCGACCAGTTACGGTCTCGCAAACTCTTGGATGAACATTTTGTAGTGATTGCCAGACGCAATCACCCGACTGTCCAACGCAGCCTTGATCTTGACCTATTTTGTTCGCTTGACCACATCATCGTCTCGCCGCGCGGGGGCAGCTTTACAGGCGCGACCGACACCGCCCTAGAATCGGTTAGCCGAAAGCGACGGGTCACTTTATCTGTTACAAGTTTTCTGATGGTACCTGAGATCGTCGCGCGCTCAGATATGATCGCGCTTGTTCCGCAACGCCTCGTGATGGACCGTGCCGACAGGCTGAAAATTATCCAGCCACCACTTGTCGTGACCGGGTTTACAATCTCGATGGTGTGGCATGACAGAACAAGCGCACATCCAGCCCAAAAATGGCTGCGGGAGCGATTGATGAAAATTTGAATGGCTGCGCATTCACCAAACTTCTGCCCAACGCAATTTCGTGTTTATCCACGGTGAGCAATGACGTTCAACCGTGAATGCCCTGTCATCTAACTCTCGTTCCAGCCCAATAGCGGTGACAATCTCACCAATTTTCACTCAATAGACAGCGCCTTACTGCAGACGTAGCGCACACGACGCCTTTTAAACTCTTGATTTTATTAAACTGTCGCTCCCATCCATCATCGGCGCAACGACGAATATTTTGTCGTGGACCAACGTTGCTGTTGACTTGCTGTTCATCAAAAATCCCTAGCGCAAAATGGGTTCTCTGCTCAAATAAATGCCCGTGTTAATTATGCTGCCACATTTCGGGTTGATGGCTCGTATGATCCAGTGCTGCTGCATAGGCCGCTTCAACCAATGCGTAAGTTTTCAGATTGTCGCTAATGTCGGTTGCAGCGCGTTCACCGTTCCGAAATGACTTGAATATGTGTCGGCTTGTTTCCATCACAGACCGTTGCACCACATGCCAAGGCTTCTGCATCCATGGGGCAAGCGGATTGTCAATCGCAATTCGGGTGTGTGAGGTGCCATCACTCAGGATGATCTCATCATCCGAGTCCAGAATCAGCGAGCCCTTGGTGCCTTCAATTTCTAGCCGCGTGTGGGGGAAAAGGTCGGGATGACGCTTTGCTGTGTAAGTACATTCAACAACACTCACGGCACCGCCAGAATGGCGCAGCAATAGGGTTGCGGTATCATCAGCTTTTACAAGTACGTTGCGCCGTTGGGTTTCGCATGACAGCCTGTCAACCTCACCCAGAAACACGCGGGCGATGTCGAGCACATGGATGCCAAGATCAAGGATGACCAACCTTTCTTCATCATAAAGATAGGGCTGGTTTCCAAAAACATCGAAACCTGTGCGAAAAGCCAGACGGGCCCAACTAACGTCGCCAATGGCGCCACCATCCAATAACGCCTTGACCTTAAGCATGGGAGCCTGAAAGCGGAAATTCTCATGCACTGCGAGAAAGCTTTTATGTTCCCTGGCCGTGTTGGCCATCGCTACACAATCCGCCCAGCAGGGTGCCAGTGGCTTTTGTACGATGGCAGCCACTCCCCTTCTGGCAAGCAAATCACAGATTGCAAGATGACTGTCCATGCGCGTTATCACATCCACAAGATCGGGCTTCACAGTGTCCAGCATTTTTTCAATGGAGGTGAAAGCCGGCACTCCATGCGCCCTCGAAGCGGCATTGGCCTTTTCAGCGCTTGCGTCACAAACAGCTGCTAGTTCTGCCCCTTCGCCGCGCAGTTCTTTCCACCCTTGAAGATGGTTTTGTGCAAAAAAACCGCAGCCGATCACGGCTATTTTGAGTGGAGCGCTCATGTTTTAATTCCGATCAGAACATGGAAAGTTAGATCTTCCTAAGCTATTCTGGATGCTCCAGATGGTCAATTGTTTGAGAAGCATATAAAAATTTGAGTTTATTCCAGCAAATATTGCTTGGCAGCCCACTTGTCGCAAGCCCGGCTTACAATTGCAAACAAGGTCGTTCCAATGTGGATGATTGCTAATATGGACCATGGTGATGTCACAAGCTCTAGCGATTATGATTCTTATGTTTGGGCTCACGTTATGCTACGCTTTTCGCCAATTAATGACATCAAGCAAAGCCCCATTGAAAGGGCTGGGCAGTGCATATTGACACCGGTGCAACAGGGCTAAAAGTATGACCCAATGAAAAAGACATCTGATATCTGGATTGGCACCAGCTGGAAAATGAACAAGACATTGGACGAGGCCCTTGTTTTTGCGCGGGGACTTGCTGCTGCGGAAGCCGCGCGTAAGTCCCGTGTTCAACGGTTTGTCATCCCGGCTTTTACTGCTTGCCGTCAGGTGAAGACCGTATTGGCAGCAACTTCTATCAAGGTGGGGGCACAAAATATGCACTGGGCCAATGCTGGCGCTTGGACTGGCGAGGTTTCTCCTCTCATGTTGAAGGACTGCAATCTCGATCTTGTTGAGCTTGGGCATTCCGAGCGGCGTGTTTTTTTTAATGAGACCGATGAAACTGTGGGCCTCAAAACCGAAGCTGCGGTGCGCCATGGTCTAACGCCGCTGATCTGTGTTGGGGAAACACTTTCGCAGCGTGATAGCGACCAAGCCAAGGATGTGCTGGCTCACCAGGTGAAATCGGCGTTAGCGAAACTTGATGGTGAGCAAAAGACTGCCGCCCTTGTTTTTGCCTTTGAACCCGTGTGGGCCATTGGCGCCCAAGGAATTGCAGCAACCGCCGACTATGCAGATGCACGGCAGGCAGAAATAGTCAGTGTGGCGGCAGATATTTTGGGCCGGCGCGTACCTTGTCTCTATGGTGGATCAGTGAATTCTGATAACTGCCAAGAGCTGATCGTGTGCCCGAACATTGACGGTCTGTTCATTGGGCGTGCGGCATGGAATGTCGAAGGCTATCTCGACATTTTGGCAAAATGTGAAGCAACACTTGGAGAAGACTCATCATGAAAATTGCAATTGCAGGTGACAGTGCTGGTGAAGGGCTGGCCAAAGTTCTCGCCCTTCATTTAAGCGAAAAACACGACGTTGCGGAGATCTCTCGAACCGAGGCTGGCGCTGAAAGTTTTTACGCCACTCTGGCAGACCGTGTTGCAAACGATGTGCTGGCCAGAACATACGAACGGGCGATTTTGGTGTGCGGAACAGGCATTGGTGTCTGCATTGCGGCAAACAAAGTGCCGGGCATTCGGGCAGCACTTACCCATGACACCTATTCGGCCCAACGTGCTGCGCTGTCCAACAACGCGCAGATTATCACAATGGGTTCTCGCGTTATTGGCCCGGAATTGGCCAAGGCAATCGCTGAAGCTTTTCTGCAAGAAACTTTTGATCCCAATGGCCGTTCAGCTGAAAATGTTGCGGCCATCAACGCGGTTGACGCAAAATACACCAAATGAAAACGTGGACTTGAGCCTGGTTAATGCTACTCAGACAGCTTGAAAACTGATTTGGACTAAAGCATGCTTATAGGACTGCGCCTTCAACCAGAACACCGGGTCTATGCTGCTTTTGCCTTACATGCTTTTGCGATGGGAAACATTTTTCCGCGCATGCCTGATATCAAAGCCGCGATGGGTGTGGCTGAAGGGGTCTTGGGCTTGAGCCTGATCGGCGTTCCGCTAGGCACGCTTATTACTCTCACTTTTGCAGCACCCACGCTTGAGCGGATCGGGTTTCGGAAATCCCTGCTCTCACTCATGCCGTGGGTTGCCATACTTTATGCCTTGGCAGTTTACGCATCACATCCGGTTTTATTCTTTGTGATGTTAATCCCCATCGGTATGTTGATTGGCTGTATTGAAATCATGGTCAATCTTGAGGCCGACAGAACGGAAGCCCTGATCAAGCGGCGAATCATGAACCGCGCACACGCATTTTGGAGTTTCGGTTTTTTTGGTGCCGGGTTTTTTGGAGCTTCAATGGCGCAGTTGGGCATTTCACCTCAACTGCATCTTGCTTTGATCATTCCGGTTTCAATGATTGGAATTGCAGTGTTTCTTGGTCAGTTTGAACCAGCACCCACACGCGTGGATGAGACTGATGGGGTGAAGCCTAGATTTGCCTTGCCAACCTGGGGCATTCTTGTGCTGTTTGGGGTTACACTTTCAGCCATGCTGATGGAGGGTGCCGGCATTGATTGGTCGGCTATTTATATGCGCAGCACCTATAGTTCCGGACCCTTCATGGCGGGAGCCGCCGTGGCTGTGGTGGCACTTTCGCAAGGCATTGCACGATTTTTCATCGATGGCTTTATTGACAAACATTCGCCCGGCGGCGTTGCGCGGCTTTTGCTGTTTGGCTTGGCCGCAGGTATTATCTTGGTGTTTTTAAAACCATCACCTTTCCTCTCGCTCTTGGGTTTTGCATTCATTGGGGTTGGAACCAGCGCCATTTTTCCAATGGCAGTTTCAGCAGCAGCACAGCGAACGGATCGCTCTTCTGCGATCAATGTCGCTGCCTTTGTTCAAATCGCCTTTACGGCTTTTCTGATCGGTCCACCACTGTTGGGTTTGGTTGCCGAACATTGGGGTATTGAATGGGTTTATGGAGTGGCCCTGCCTTTGGTGGTTTTAAGCATTCTCACGTCTGGATCGCTGGGAAAGAAAACGACCCCGCATTAAACAAAAAATTGGCACGAACCCACATCATTCCCGTTCCAGTCAACACTTGAACCGGAGAACAATCAATTCTTAAACCAGCGGAGTGTGGAATTGCAGATGAGTAATCTCTTGGCTTGCAAAATCGTTGCGGTGACTAAAGCAAAAACATCTGCTAATTTTTTGAGGTGATAGAACGAATTAAGCAATGGGCACGCACCATAAAGCGGGATGTGGTTGCGCTCTACATAGCAGGACGCGACCACAGAACACCGTGGCATGCAAAAGCCATTGCAATCGCGGTTGCCGCATATGCCATTAGTCCAATTGATCTCATACCTGATTTCATTCCAATCCTAGGTTATCTTGATGATCTAATAATTGTTCCGCTTGGCATCATGCTGGCAGTAAAACTCATTCCAGCGCAACTCATGGCTGAATTTCGTGAAGCTGCTGTAAGGCGGGGCCGCTTGACGCCGCATTGGGCAGGTGCTGCTGCTATTGTAGCCATTTGGGGTATTGGATTAGTTGCAGTCACGTGGTGGACAATTCATTACCACTGGTAATAGAATTCAACGTACTGCCAGTTTCATACATTGAACTGAGGCGATATTTGGTTAAGCTTACGTCCGATGAAAACTCCTTCTCCCAGTGTGATGCCTAACGCCTTGAAGAAAGGCATGACTTATGCGGCGTTGCTTTTATGGTCGCTGATTTGTATTTTTCCGCTCTATTGGATCAGTATCACCAGTTTCAAGGCGGTTGATATCATCGACCAAGCACCGACTTACCTTCCGTTTGGTGACTTTAACCCTACGCTGGATGCCTGGCGGTTTATCTTGGGTGACGTGACAGAGAATCTGGTTTGGCGTGCTGTTAATTCAGTGGCCATCGGAATCATCTCAACTCTGGCAACATTGGCGCTCGGCGGCATGATGGTTTATGGCGTGACCCGTTTTAAATCCAAGATCAACGGTTCCAAAATTATTGCAGCAGCACTCGGCACCCGCATCTTGCCACCTGTGGTTTTGGCTTTGCCACTTTACCACATGGCCCAACTGACGGGTACACTTGATAGTTTGGTCATTCTGATTTTTGTTTATAGTGCCATTAATCTTCCCATCGCCATTTGGCTGCTGGCTCCTGTCTTTGGTTCGCGCGCTACAGACCAAGAAGAGGCTGCACAATTGGACGGTGCCTCACATTTTCATATTTTGTTTTTCATTCTGCTACCGACGGTTAAAACGGCACTGGTGACAGTGGGTCTTTTGATTTTCCTCCAATGCTGGAATGAATATCTGTTTGCTGCGTTTCTAACCTCTGATCACGCATTGACTTTGCCACCTTGGATGGTGGGGCAGCTTTCCATGAAGGAAGCCCAAACAGGTGGGGGTGCCGAAGAAGTGGCACATCTTGCAGCAGCAACAGTGCTGATGATTTTGCCTGTGCTGGTTTTTACAATTTTTATTCAGGGTTCTTTGAGAAGTGTATTTTCAGTTCCAACGCGTGAATCCCGCGCAATCAGAAATCCTTAAAACACCTGGCAATTTTTGCAGAGGTGCTGACATTGATCACCTATCTGATGCGCCTTCCGTCGGTTGCATCAAAAACAAAAAGATGGTCTTTGGCAAAACTTACGCCCACCACATCGCCTGATGTTGCCATATAATCCTTGGCGGCCTTTACGGTTAGAAAATCATTCGCGATTTTCATGGTCACCAGCGTGTGATCACCAATGAGTTCAGTGGTGTAAACCGTGCCCTTGAGTGCACCCTTGGCAGCGCTTGTAATGCTGCAATCTTCGGGCCTGACACCAAGAACTGCCTTTTCCGCCCTGCCCTTCATGGTCACTGCAACTTTAGTATCCTGAACATGGAAATGGCTGCCCTCCAGCGCACCCTTCACAATGTTCATGGGTGGCGAGCCGATGAATTGCGCCACGAACAAATTCGCCGGATCATTATAAATCTTGGCAGGTGTATCAAGCTGCTGAAGAACTCCCTTTTCCAGAATAGCCACGCGGTGCGCAAGCGTCATAGCTTCGATCTGATCATGCGTGACATAAATCGTTGTGATGCCGAGTGATTGCTGCATGTGCTTAAGCTCTGCGCGCATGTGACCACGCAGTTTTGCATCCAGATTAGACAGCGGTTCATCCATCAGGAACACGGACGGACGGCGGATGATTGCGCGTGCAAGTGCAACACGTTGTTTTTGTCCGCCCGAAAGCTCCCGCGGATAACGATGCAACAATTGATCAAGCTGCACTTGCGCCGCTGCTTCACGCACCGCCACGTCGCGTTCAACCGGATTGACTTTGCGTACCTTCAATGGAAAGCCGATATTCTCGCCCACGGTTTTATGCGGGTAAAGCGCATAGGATTGAAACACCATTGAGATGTCACGATATTTTGGCAGCACGTCCGTGACATCACGTTCGCCAATGCGCACGCGTCCTTCGGTGGCGGTTTCCAGTCCCGATAAAATTCTCAGTGCTGTGGTCTTGCCAGAGCCTGACGCTCCAAGAAGAACCAAAAATTCACCGGGCTCAACTTGCAGATTTAACTCTTCCAGCACGCGCACTGCACCAAATGATTTTTGCACCTTGTCAAATGAGACAGGAACGCCCGGTTTTTGAGACAGCATGAATTTAACCTTTGACTGCGCCAAGGAGCACGCCCTTGGCAATAAATCTTTGCAACACAATAGCTGCCAGAATAACCGGGATAATCATCACAACGATAATGGCGCACATTTCCCACCATAAAGTGCCCTTTTCGCCGGCATTTTTAGCAGCAACCAGAATTGGCATGGTTTGCGCCTTTGAGGTGGAGAGAAAAACGGCGAACAGATATTCATTCCAGTTCAAAATCAACGTCAACAAAGTCACTGCGGCCAAGCCGGGGCGCGTCAGCGGTAAGACAATTTCCCAAAAAATGCCCAGGCGTGTTGCCCCATCAAGCTGTGCGGATTCTTCAAGCTCGATGGGCAGGCCCGCAAAGAAATCATGCATGAGCCAGACAACAATAGGCAGATTGGCCACCGCATAAATAATGATCAGGCCCAAATGAGTGTCGAGTAAACCTAAGGCCTGAAACATCATGTAAACTGGAATGATCACCACAATGGGTGGAAGAATGCGTTGGGAAATAATCCAGAATAAAATATCGCCATTGCCGAGTGTCGCCTTGAAACGCTTGCCAAAGGCGCGCGCCAGAAGGAAGAACATGGCAAGGGCCACTGCTGCCGTAACGTACCACTTCACGCCGACATAAGTAGTGGCCAGAATCATCATCAAGGTGAGAATGACAAAAATGACGATGTTGCCGAATTTGGGCTTGTACGCGATGCGGGCCAGAGCATAAGCCGCCAAGCTTCCGATGGTGACGCACAGAAACGTAGAGGCAAAGCCAATCACCAGCGAGTTGGTGAAGGCCAGATAGATTTTGCAGATTTGCGGCTCCATGGGTGCAATGCGCACAAAGGGAGAAACAATAAACGCGAATGAATTATTAAGCAGCAAACCAAGCTGGCGCAAGATTGCATACCCGTCGCAAAACGGATCAGCCGTTTGAATGATGCGCCAGGCATCAAGGTTTGGTTGAAAGTCTACAAAGGGAATAAAGTAGGGCCCCTGGTTGACGGCGGCTGCATCTTTAAAAGCGGTAATCACCACCCAATAGATTGGAAAAATTACGAACAGAGACCAGAATATCAAGATGACATAGGCCGACACACTGGCGACTGGCGACATTCTGCCAACTTCTGGTGGCTCAAAGAGCCGCTCCATCACACCACGGTTGGCCTTTTCGAATTTGTATGACGCATCGCTCATCGGTGGGCCTTTCGCAATTGCCCAAGCACCACATAGTTAAAGAAAGACGCACAAACAATTACCGATAAAATAAGCAAGAGATAGGCAACAGCGGCCGATGAACCCATGTCATTGGCCCGCCACAGGAAGTAGGAATGCAGCGTCATTGATTCCGTTGCAATGCCCGGTCCGCCCGACGTCATGATGTTAGGGAGATCAACAATCTTGAAAGCTTCAATCATGCGAATGAGAATGACCGTGACTGCGACAGGAACAATTTGCGGCCAGGTGATTTCGCGGAAAATCTGAATGCTTGAGGCTCCATCAACTTGCGCTGCTTCCACATGATCGCGCGGCACATTTTCCAAGGCCGCCAACATGATAATGAATATGAACGGGATCCATTGCCAGGAATCACCAAGAATAACGAAAAAGCGCGCTGCCCACGCATCAGTTGACCACGCCCAATTTTGCAAACCTATCCAATCCCAGAAGGGCTGGAACGGGCCCTTGGTGATATCCAATACCATTTTGAAAGCATAGCCCACGCCGAGCGGCGTGATCATCAAGGGAATGAAAAATAGCACGCGAAAGAAACTCTTGCCCATGATGGGTTGCGAACACAAGAATGCAAGCCCAGTACCGATAATGAATTGAAGTGAACAGCCCACCACCACATAAAACAATGTAGTCAAAAGTGTGCCCCACTGATTGCCGGACAACAATGTGCTGGCCAGCAGAAATGTAATGAACACTGCCATGGCGGCTGAAATCAATCGCCCTGTCATGCCGACCCATGTCGAACCGGCTTTAAATGACCGGTAGAGCCACCATAAAACTGCGGTGAATACAGCAATGGCAAACGCCCAACCCAACAGGCTCAGGCCTTCGAGGCGACCCAAAAAATGGGCTTGCTCGGCACCGGTGAATTCATTGATGAAGTTATCAAACCATACAAACCGGAATTTCAGACCTGTAGGTGAAAATTTCACCCGGCTTAAGGCAAAAACGATGGAATAAAAGGTCGGGAAAATTGCAAAGACGAGAATGAGTGAAACTGCGGGTGCAATAAAGAATGTGCGCGAATGGCAATCGATCCATTCAGCCCAGCTCTGTTTTGCTGAAAGTCCAGCCGGGGTTTCCCCCGGCTGGCCTATGTCGCTCGAATAAGACATCGACCTGAAGCTTATTTCAAACCAAGGGCCAAAGCCTGCGATTTGATTTGAGCATCACGACCGAAATCTTCGGTGATTTTTTCAAACCCAGCGTCGATATTCTTCAATGCTTCATCCACTGTGATTTCACCAGCCAGATAACGGGCAAGTTCAGTGTCAAGCACCACCGACGTGTATTGTTGAGCACCCGGGATCTTCATGTCTGAAGCCATGTTAGGATTGTTCAACGCGCCGTTGATGGCACCAAGATAGTTGGTAGCCAAATCAGCTGGCATGCCAGCCTTCACCCAGAGGTCGGTGCTTGAAAGTTGCGACAGTCGATAGGGGTTATAGCCAGTCGCACCAATGGTCACGTCCACATTGGATTGGGCAGGTTGGTTCATGTAAGACAGGAACGCATAAGCCGCATCCTTCTTTTTCTGATCAGCCTTGGCATCAATAGCGCCAGCCCAGCCGCCGAAGGCTGCAAACGGAGCATAATTGATCCCGTCTACCGAGTAGGGCGCGTTTTCCTTGGTTACGGCCACAAGCTTGCCTGTGGCGCGGTCAAGAACTTCCTTTGAACCAACAGCACCAACCGCAAAAATCAAGCCTTTAACTTTTGACGCATCAGCATCAAGCTGCAATGTGCCTGGATCACCCCATTCAATCAACACACCACACCGGCCTGCCTTGAACAGGCCACGCGTGTCGCCAATGTCCATGTTCAGCTCTTCTGGTGGACCGTATTTGCCGGTTTCCTTGTAAAGTTCGAAGGCTTTCTTCCAGCCGTCATTGCTGAACATCGGCTTCATAGTTGCATTGTCGAAATGGAAGCCTTGGGTTGTGCCTTGCGTTTGCACGATGGGAGCTGCAATTGTTTGGATTGCAAAATACGATTGCGCATTGCGCTTCTTGAATATGCATGAGCCATAGTCAGGCGTGCCATCGCCGTTCATGTCCTGGCCGTTAATGGCCTTTGCGACTGCAATATAATCTTCCCATGTTTTTGGCGGTTGCAGACCAGCTTTATCCAATATGTCCTTACGATAATAGACCATCTGGAAGTCGCCATCGACCTGAATCAGTTTGTACTTGCCGCCGATCTTCATGCCGAAATCGCGGAAATAGGGGGCGATGTCGTCCATTTTGATGTTAGTGTCCTTGGCGATATAGGGGTCCAAATCCTCAAGAAGGCCTGCAGAATCAAGTTCCACGCCCCAACCGGCAGCAAACACGCCAACGTCAATCGAGTTGGTTCCAGTTGTCCAATCGTTCTGAATTTTTGGGAAAATTTCGGCGAAGGGAACTTCGGTGACCACAATCTTGGCCCCTGTCAATTTCTCGAAATCCACACCACGCGATTTCAAAGGACCGGCAATGACTGGACCTGGACGCGTCAAGATATTGACGGTCACGCCATCAAACTCCCCGGCAGACACTGAAGAGGCAAGACCGCAAGCGGCAACCCCTGCAAGAGCAAATCCGGTTACAATTTTACGTAGAGACATAAATATTTACTCCCATATAAAGCAGCACTTACAGGGACTGCCTTGCCTGTTGATCCCGAACATGAGGCTTGGCCCCTTTCGGTCAATTTTCTCTGACCTCTGTGAGCCAGTGTTTTTCGGTGTTGCAAAGGTTACATAGAATTTACGTTCTAACAAGTATTTTTCGTAAGATGATGTGCGGCAACCAGCGCTTCGAGCTGTTTAAACTGTGCTGCCGGATTTTTAAGCTTCACCCAAGAAATGAAATCAACAATACGGCGCTCAATTTTGTAAGCGTGGTTTTGTGCAATGTCGCTGATGCGGTGTTTCAGAAACGGATTTTCAAACCGTTCCAGCGTGCTTGATACGTATGCTTTTGCGGCCTCTCGCATATGGTGCACAGCAAATCCAGGAATGACTTCACGTTCATAGAGTAACAAGAGCCGCTGCTTTATCTCGCGGTCCTGCAGTATCGCAAACACCGTTTCGTCCACCATGCGATGTTCTGTTTTCCAGATTTCAGCCAGAAAAGTATGACCGAGGTTTAGAATATGCAACTTGAGACGCAAATAAGGTTCAAGATCATCAGTGTAAACAATAGAGGGATGGTGCAATGGCTCGACAAAACCAGGTAGGCGCTTAATCGCCCATAAGCCGTAAGGTTCGCCTATGGCGCCAACAGGCTCCAGTGCTTCTGACACAATGCGGTCCACCAATGTGTCACAAAACATCACCTTGCGCGCCAGCCAGGTTTTGAAGCTGACAGAATCTCCCGCTGTTTCAGAAAGCCCGGTCACGATTTTTGACAAAACCTGACCGTTGTTGCTGACGAGCTCGCAAGGCAGAATCGTCAAAGATTTACGATTTTTCTCAAAGCGATGCAAAAGCAGAGCGTGCAATTTTGCCGGAAAACTAGGGGGCGGGAGTTGCGGAGATATGTCATGCTCGGCTAGACTAAGGTCATATCCCGTTTCGCCAACATTGCTGATGACTATTTCGGTTTCATGGGCAAAGACATGTTTCAGTTTTTCCCACTCTGAGTTCGCATCCAGCGCACAGACCACGCTGGTCACATGAATGGTTTCATCAACAGGTTTGCCGTTTTCCAACCCCCTCAAGCGAACAGGATAGCCACCGGCCGTGTTGAAACCATCAACTCGATTGGCACGCAAGGCTGAACTGGATGTTTTCACGATGGTGATGGGGCCAATGTCTTGTCCGGCTACTCGTGCTTCATGCACAAAAAGATCCGCATGTGCCTGTAAAAAGCGGCTGGTGCCAAATTGAAGGATGCGGTGGGTCATTTCAAATGGCAGCCAGCAGTTCTTTTCTGAGCCAGATATTCATCAATCACAGTCTGCAATCTCGACCCTGAAAAACTGGGGAAATGACCGCCATGAATTGTACCCACAGGAAATGTCATCAACCGCCGCAGTGATGTTTCATAGTCACCAAGATCGGAATGGTAGGCATCATCAATCAGGGGACCATCATAAACAATATCACCCGATAGCAATGTAGCCGTTTTCTTTTCCCACAGCGCGATCCCGCCGGGTGAATGTCCGGGTGTGTGAATGACCTCGAAAACCCGGTTACCCAAATCAATTTCATCGCCATCGTTTAAAAGTCGTGTGGCGGGGGCGGCAAGAATTTTATAATCTTCAGTGCGCCAGCCTTCCGGCACACCATCAAACATTTCAAGTGTGGCATAGCGGTCAGCTGCCGTAAGATGGTTAAGCGGATTTGCCAAAATCTCTGCCTCGGCGCAGTGGATGCAGCGATTGCTGAATTCGTGGTGATTGCCGATATGATCAAAATGGCTATGGCTTGCCACGCAGATGATTGGACGTTCTCGAAGTTCTGCGACAGCGCTGAGAAGCGGAAAGTGCCCAAGACCAGTATCAAACAGCAAATCCGCATCACGGCCCTGCACATGCCACATGTTGCAGCGGAAAAACGTTTTGATCCACGGCTCGTGAACAAGATTGATCTCGTTATCGTTCTTCACAACTTCATACCAGCGATCTTCGGTGATGATGGGAAGGTTTGTCATCGTGTCGCTCTCATTTCCATTTGATTTCAATTGACTGCAAAATCAAATTCCCGCAAGCTTTAATCAGATCAGGCGAAGGGGACAAATATGAAATACAACTTTTCAAAATGGATGGTGGGAACAGCCACGAGTGTCTTTATGTTGGCTGGCGCAGCCACGGCGGCTGATCTCAATGCGCTGATTTGGTGCGATCATGCTGACCCTGCCTTGCTGAAGCCATTTGAAGATGCAAACGGCATCAAAGTGAATATCAAGGAATTCGAAGGCACCGGAGCTGGCCTTGCCATTGTTGATCAATCCAAGCCCGGAGATTGGGATGTCATGGTGATTGACTCCATTGATATTCGCCGCGGAGTTGAGCGCAAGCTGTTTGAACCCTTGCCCGAAGACAAATTGCCCTTTACCGACTTGTTCGCCGAAGTGACCATGGATGCCATGACCAAGATAGACGGCAAGCGATACGGCATTACCGAAAAATTCGGATACAACACGATCGGCTTCAATTCAAACAAGGTCGATCCGGCTGACATGGACACGCTGTCGGTTTTGACAAATGAGAAATACAAAGGGCGCGTGGCCATCTATGATTACTACCTGCCCATCATGGGATTGGCCGCCATGGCGATTGGCAAGAAGACCGCCGACCTGACTGAAGCTGACCTTCCCAGCCTCAAAGAGATCTTGTTGAAGATGAAGGCCAATGCCAAGGCCATAACGGATGTGGCAGCCAGCCAGACAGCGATTGCCACAGGTGAGGCTGATATTCTGGTGGGCGGTGGCGAATGGGTGACAGCCGGTATTGCCAAGGAAAACCCCGACCTCAATTTCTCTATTCCCAAAGAAGGCGCAGTATTGTGGTCGCAGTCTTTGGCGATGTTCAAGGACTCCAACAATAAGGACATGGCGCTCAAGTTCATTCAATATATCATGAGCCCGGAAGGCCAGGCGCGGCTTTCAACATCATCGTGCTATTGGGGCATGCCTTCCAACACCAAAGCTGCGTTGAACAATGATCAGAAAAAGATTTTACGCTTTGACGAGCAGCCTGAGTTTCTAAAGCGGGCGCAAGCTTACCCTGCGCCATCAGAAGCACTCGATAAAAAAATGCAGGATTTGTGGACTGAAGTTCTGCAAACCAATTGAGCTTTTCACAGAACAGAGCCGTTGCCTGGACAAGTGTTTCACCTGCGCTTTTGTGGACTCTGGTTTTTTTCGCAGTGCCATTTGTGGCGATGGCGGTTGCCAGCCTTTTTCCGCAAGGGGGTGAGGGCCTTGGCTTGGCCAACTACAGCCAATTTTTCACCACTCGAAGTTACTGGCTTGCGCTGGTAAATTCACTGCAAGTGACTTTGGGCGTTACGCTGATTTCCGTGGTTCTTGCCTATCCCTTTGCGTGGATCTTGGCGTTTGCCGTGCCCGAGCGCTGGCAGCGACTGGCGCTGATGTTGGCCGTGCTGCCGTTCTGGACGTCCTATGTGGTCAGGTCTTATTCGTGGCTGCTGGTGCTTGCCGAGAATGGCGTGATCAATAAAACGCTCATGATGGTTGGTGTGTTGTCGCAACCTGTTCAACTCGCCAACACCCGCTTGGCGACAATCATTGGTTTTGTGCATTTCTTTGTCATGTTGCTGACATTGACAATTTACGCAAATCTCAAGCAGCTTTCGCCCAATTATGGCAAGGCCGCCGCAGACCTTGGCGCTTCACCAGTGCAGGCCTTCATCCATGTCATTCTGCCCCTTACGTTTCCTGGAATCATGGTGGGTGCGTTTTTGACTTTTGTGCTCGCCATTGGCGACTACATCACGCCGCAAATTCTGGGTGGGAACAACGAACTTCTAATGCCCCAACTCATCATGATGCAAATTGGGCGGCGCGGCGATTTTGCCTCGGCTTCCGCCCTTTCCATCATTTTGATGGCCGTGGTCACACTCGCATATCTCGCTTGCTCGCGCTGGTTAAAGATTGAGAGGGCGTGATGAAGCCCATCTCCATCATTTATGCGGCTGCACTTTATGTGTTCATATTTTTGCCGGTGGCTGTGTTGGTGTTGTTTTCATTTCAAAGCACCATGTTTCCCATTCCGCCACTGAATGGCTTGTCTTTGCGCTGGTACGTGGCGGTGCTGAATGATGCGCGGCTCACATCTGCATTGCTGAACTCAGTTGCCGTTGCGCTTTTGACCTCGGCACTCGCAACCCTACTAGGATTTCTGTCGGCCTGGGGCTTTGCACGATTTTATCTCCCCGCTTCGGTTTGGTTACGGGGTTTTATCACGCTTCCCTTGACAGTGAGTTATCTCATCATTGGCATGGGGCTCTTGATTTTTTTCAATTGGCTGGGCCTTCCCAAATCATTGCTGGCCGTTGGAATTGGCCATGTGGTGATCAATCTGCCTTTGTGCTTTGCGGTGATTTACAGCCAGATGGGCGAAAACCAAGCCAATATCGAGCGTGCAGCGCGCGATCTTGGGGCCGGGGAATTGCAAGTTTTGTCTCTCATCACAGCACCCATGCTGTGGCCCGCAGTGTTTGCCAGTTTCTTTTTATCCATGACATTCTCATGGGATGAATTTGTGATTTCATTTTTGCTGACACGGTTTGAAACCACATTGCCTGTGGAAATCTGGAATCTCTTGCGTGCCGGACTCAATCCGAAAACCAATGCCGTAGGTTCGCTGGTGTTTGGCGTTTCAGTACTTCTCGCAATTGTGTTTGAGTTGTTTGCGTTTAGAAAGAAGCCTCAATGACCACCTTGCTTGACGTTCAATCCTTGTATCATGAGTTCGGGGCAGCACACGCTGTTGAAAATGTGTCGCTCAAAATCGAGGCCGGAAGTTATACCGTATTGCTGGGTCCCTCCGGGTCTGGAAAAACGACCGTGCTTTCAATTCTGGGCGGATTTCTAAAGCCAACCCAAGGCCGCGTTTTTATCAATGGCGTGGATTGCACAAATTTGCCGCCGGCAAAAAGGCCCACAGCAACCGTGTTTCAGGACTATGCGTTGTTTCCGCACATGACCATTGGCAACAATGTGGCCTTCGGATTGCGAATGCGTGGGCTGGCCAAAGACGTCCGATTGAAAAAAGTCCGTGACATGTTGCAGATTGTCGGGCTGGACACATCGTTTGATAAAAAGCCGCATCAACTATCTGGTGGTCAGAGGCAGCGTGTGGCTTTGGCACGCGCGTTGATTGTTGAGCCTTCCCTGCTGTTACTGGATGAACCCTTGGGTGCACTTGATCTCAAGCTTCGCCGCACGATGCAAGACGAACTGAAAGCCATTCAAAGGCGGGTGGGCACGGCATTTGTGCATGTGACCCATGACCAAGAAGAGGCCATGGCTTTGGCTGACCATATTGTGGTCATGAACAACGGCCGCATTGAAGATCAGGGCGCACCCGAGCGGGTTTACGGACGCCCTGCGACAATTTTTACGGCAACCTTCATGGGCGAGAGCACGGTTATCCCTGCTAGCGAGACTGCTGCAGGTCAAGTTCACACATCAATCGGTGTTTTCAACTGTTCTTATGCGAAGCCTGTTCAATTTCTCGCCATCCGGCCCGAGCATGTCAAACTTGGCGGTTCAATTCCGGTCGAAATTGTTGAAGTGGTTTATCAAGGGAGTTTCAAAAGGGTTGCTGCGGTGGCGCGGAACGATGCCAGCATCAGGATATTGTGCCGTGTTTCAGCGGATGCGCAAGTGAGCATTGGAGAAAATACAACGGTGGGGTTTGATCAGGCCCACTTGATAGCTCTGGATGGCCCTCACTAAAGTTTGCTGAATTGCAGCATGGCCAGCGACATTGCGCCCGCAAACAATATTCGCTTCATATGCTAAAGATGCCCGCGACATAATTTTGACAGGATTTTATTCCATGTCGTATTCTTTTATGGTCAGGTTGGAAATATGATTGCTGAACTCGGACATTTTGCTTTGCTGCTTGCGCTGATGACCAGTGCGGTTCAATCGAGCTTTCCGCTTTACGGGGCGCAGCGGCATGACCGTGCCTTGATGTCGCTTGCCAGCTACTGCGGTGTTATATCTTTTTTGCTGGTGGCCTTTTCATTTGTAGCGCTTGCTGCTGCATTTGTGACTAATGATTTTTCAGTTTCCCTTGTGGCCAATGGTTCACAGATTGCCAAGCCGCTGATTTACAAAATTACCGGTGTTTGGGCTAATCATGAAGGTTCCATGTTGCTGTGGGTGCTGATCCTTGCAATTTTTTCAGCATTGATTGCAATTTTTGGAATAAATATCCCGGCACCGCTCAAGGCGCGGGTGTTGGCCGTGCAGGGCATGATAGCGACGGCGTTTCTGGCGTTCTTGATTTTTACGTCAAACCCATTTTTGCGCCTGCTTGACCCGCCACGAGATGGCACGGGCATGAACCCAATTCTGCAAGATCCTGGGCTTGCAGTTCATCCCCCTTGTCTTTACCTCGGCTATGTGGGCTTTTCTGTCGCGTTCTCGTTTGCGGTTGCTGCCTTGATTGAGGGCAAAGTGGATGCTGCCTGGGCGCGCTGGGTGAGGCCTTGGGTGTTGGTGGCCTGGTGTTTTCTTACCATGGGGATCACACTTGGAAGCTTCTGGGCCTATTACATTCTCGGGTGGGGTGGCTGGTGGTTTTGGGACCCTGTGGAAAATGTGTCGCTGATGCCATGGCTGGCTGGCACGGCACTTTTGCATTCTGCCTTGGTGGTGGAACGCCGCCACGCGCTGGTGTCGTGGACCATTCTTCTCTCCATCCTCACATTCTCACTGAGTTTGATTGGCACTTTCGTGGTGCGATCTGGCGTGTTGACGAGTGTTCATTCCTTCGCAACAGACCCCTTGCGTGGCACTTTCATTTTGCTGATTTTGGTGGTGGCAACAGGGGGAGCCTTGCTGCTCTATGCGTTTCGCATTCCTGTTGTGAAGCAGGGTGTACCTTTTGCCGCCGTGAGCCGCGAAAGCAGCTTGCTGTTGAACAACGCCTTGCTGATGGTTTCGGTTGCGACAGTTTTTATCGGAACATTCTATCCCCTGCTGATTGATCTGATGGGGAGCGATAAAATTTCAATCGGTCCGCCTTATTACAACAAGACTTTTTTGCCACTTTTCATTCCGCTTTTGGTGGCCATGGTGATTGGACCGTTTTTAAAGTGGAAGCGAGATGATCTTAAAGGGGTCCTCAGAAAACTGAACGTGCCTTTGGTTGTTGCCTTACTTGCAGTTGCGGCCGTTGCCATCTGGTCGGTGGGCGCGCATCTCTTGACGGCGCTGGGGCTGGGCCTTTCGGCATGGATTGTTGTGGGGTCATTTTGGGTTTTGGCCAAGCGGCTAAAGATGGGGCAGGTGTCGCTTGCCGCATCCTTCGACATCTTGCGGACCACGCCGCGCGCCTATCTGGGGCTGTTTTTTGCGCATATGGGTTTGGGGTTGGTGGTTGGTGCCATTGCCACTGTTACGACATGGCAGCAGGAAAATATCCTGGCCATGAAATTGGGCGATCAAACTACTATTTCAAGCTATGCGATAAAGATGGTCAACATCGAGGCGGTGCCAGGCCCCAATTATGATGCAGAGCGCGGCAGCTTTGAGCTTTCCTCGGGCGGACAGGTTTTCAAGGTCTTAACCGCCGAGCGGCGTTTTTATCCGGTGCAACAAATGCAAACCAACCAGACCGGCATTCGCACCAACTGGTTTTCCAACATCTATATCGCCATGGGGGATGCTGACACTTCAGGCGGGTGGACCGTTCGGATCTATTATCATCCCTTGGCGCCGTGGTTGTGGATTGGCGGCTTCACAATGGCGTTTGGCGGTTTCATGTCTCTGTCTGATCGCAGATTCCGCGTGGGTGTTGGGCAGGTTGTAAAACCTAGCCCTGCGGTGCCAACCGGCATCAAGGTTCCTGCATGAGACTTGCGTTGCGCATTTTCATAGTGGCATTTTGCTTTATTTTCAGCAACCAATTGTCCTTTGCTGTTGTGCCCGATGAAGTGCTGAAAGATGCGGCACTTGAAACGCGTGCGCGCGACATCAGCAAAGATTTGCGCTGTCTTGTGTGCCAGAACGAATCCATTGATGATTCAAGTGCGCCGCTTGCAAAGGACTTGCGTGTGCTGGTTCGGGAACGTCTTACCCTTGGAGACACTGACACGCAGATTTTTGACTATGTGGTTGCCCGCTATGGCAATTACGTGCTGTTGAAACCGCCGTTCAAGGCGGACACTTTTTTACTGTGGGCCGCACCTTTTATAGTGATGCTGATTGCGTTGGCCGCGTTGTTCACCACTTTGCGCAAGAGCGCCCCTGTTGATGACGAGATGGGGTTAGAAGCGAAAGATGATCTCTCATGAGTTTATGGCTTTTGATGACCATGCTGTGCAGTGCCGCTGCCGTTGGCATATCAATTCCCTTGATCCGAAAGTTAGATCAACCACAATCCACTGCCATGGATATTGCTGTTTATGAGGATCAGCTGAAGGAAATTGACCGGGATCTTTTATCCGGCACCATAAACAGGCCTGAGGCAGAGGCAGCAAAACTTGAAATTCAGCGTCGCTTGAGCCGTGCGGTTAAATCCCAAACGATTGTCACTCCCTTGTCTGCCCGGTGGCGCAATTTCTCGCTTATTGCATCTGCGGGTGTGGTGATTATCGGCAGTGTGAGCCTCTACAGCAGTTTGGGCCGTCCTGATCTCGTTTCGGCGCCGCGACAACCTGGTGCAAAACCTGCCGTAGCAGACCAAAACATTCCCAACGATGCGGTTGAAAAAATAACCGCCCAGCTGAAAGCTAACCCGAAAGACGCCCAAGGGTGGCGCATGCTGGGCCTCACACAATTCAATTTGCAACAATATCCTGAAGCCGCTGAGGCCTATGCCAAGGCTTTAGCCCTTGAGCCTGACAACATTGATTTCAAATCAGCCTACGGCGAGGCGGTAGTTCAAGTGGCGCAAGGCATTGTCACGCCTGCTGCTCAAGCCCTGTTTGCCGACGTGCTTTCAAAAAACCCGAAGGAACCGCGGGCACGCTATTATGATGCCATTATGCATGAACAGGCAGCAGACAAGTCTGGTGCACTTGAGCGGTGGACAGCGTTACTTGCCGATACACCGGCGGATGCCGGGTGGCGCAACGACGTAAGGCAACGCATAGAGGTATTGGGCAAGGCATTGGGCCGCGACGTGACAGCGGGCCTTGCAACTCCTGGGCCTGCCCTCAGTGAGGAACAGAAGGCAAGCGTTGCAAAACTTGCGCCTGCCGAACAACAAAAAATGATTGAAACAATGGTTGAGCGACTGGCTTCAAGGCTGGTGGCCAATCCCAATGACAGCGATGGCTGGATTGGCTTGATGCGCGCCTATAAGGTTCTGGATCAGCCAGAAAAGGCAAAGCAGGCAAAACGTGATGGATTGACTGCATTTACGACTGATGCGGCACAGCGTGAGAAAATCTCGGCCGCTGCAAAAGAGCTTGGCGTAAACTAAGACCTTTCAAAGAGAGTGACTGCGCGCTCCTTGGCACTCCGCGTCTATCTTGCCTTTGCTGAAGCCCTTGCAACCCATCATCCCTGCTTTCGCGGGAATGACGGATTACAGTCTTATAACTTCAGACCCAGAATGTCTTATGCGCCTTCAACGCCTTTGACGAACCAATCCATGGTTGCCAAAGCTCCATCATCTAGACGCACGCCTTTGGCCACTTTTTCTGCTCCACTTTGGTCAACGATTGGACCGGTGAAGACATCATAAGTGCCATCTTTCCAGCCCGCCTGGATTTTATCCGCCGCTGCAGCAATCTCTTTGGAAACTGAAGCATTGTAAGGTGAAATCACCACGGATGCTTCTTTGAAGCCCCACCATGTGTCTTCGGACTTCCAGGTTCCATCAAGCACGGCTTGCGCGCGGGCAGTGTAATAGGGACCCCAGATGTCTTCGATTGCAGTCAGGTGAGCCTTGGGTGCAAACTTCGACATGTCAGCACCTTGGCCAAAACCAAAGAGACCTTTTTGTTCGCACACTTGCAAAGTTGCCGGGCTATCGGTGTGAGCGGTGATTACATCGCAGCCGAGGTTTGCCAATGTTTCGGTCGCGGCTGCTTCCTTGGCTGGGTCAAACCATGAATCGATCATGATCAGTTTCACTTTCACATCGGGGTTTACGGCCTGAGCAGAAAGCGCAAAGGAGTTTACGCCCAATACCACTTCAGGAACCTTGAAGGAGCCAAGGTAACCGATGGTTTTGGTCTTGGTGGTCATACCGGCAATGGTGCCCAAAACGGCCCGGCCCTGATGGAAGCGCGAGTTGTAGGTTGAAACATTGGGGGCGCGTTTAAAGCCTGTGCAATGCTCAACTTTTACATCGGGGAATTCCTTGGCCAGCTGGATCGATTGATCCATAAAGCCATAGGAGGTTGTGAAAATCAGCTTATGGCCTTGCTGGGCCAAATCGCGCAAAATGGGAAGGCAGCTTGCATCTTCCTTCACGTTTTCAACGTAATTGGCTTCCACCTTGCCGCCCAGTGCTTCCACCATGGCCTTGCGGCCTTTTTCATGCGCCCAGGTCCAGCCGAAATCACCGATAGGCCCCAAATAAATAAAGCCCACCTTCAGGGGATCAGCGGCAAACGCCTTGTTGCCCGCCAGCGGCAAAGCTGTTGCAGCAGCGGCCGTTTTGATCAGGTTACGTCTCGAAATCATCGTCATCTTTCGTCTCCTTGTTAAGTTGTTCTAGTCTTCACGTATTCGGCACGAATGGTTTGCCAAGGCAAGCAGGGGCCTCGCTTCCCGTTCGATCACGAAATGAAATAAGTGTCAGCACCACGATGGCCATGATATAAGGCATCGCGGCCCAGAATTGCGACGGCAAAAATAAAAATCCGGTGGCTTTTGCGTAAAGCTCTAGCGTCATGAGCATGCCGAAAAAATAAGCGCCCACCGTCAGCCTTGTGGTCTTCCACCCGGCAAACACAACCAACGCCAAGGCAATCCAACCCCGCCCTGCCGTCATCTGTTCGGCCCACATTGTTGTGATGACCATGGAAAAGTAACTGCCTGCAATTCCCGCAAGTGCTCCGCCAAATGCTATTGCTGCATAACGGATGCCGATTACTGAATATCCAATTGAATGGGCTGAGGTGTCATTTTCACCCACCGCGCGCAACACCAGACCGGCACGTGTGCTTTTCAGAAACCAGCCGACTGCAAACACAATGATCAACGCCAGATAGACCAGCGGACTGTAGCCAAAGAGCACGCGCCAAAATGGATCGCGCGCCAGCACATCGGGAAAGATTGACGTAAACGGCGGAACGATGATGCCAACAAAGCCTGCACCGATCAGCGTTGAAAGGCCGATGCCGAAAATTGCCAGTGCCAACCCCGTTGCCACCTGGTTTGAACCCAATGACAATACCAAAACACCAAACACCATGGAGGCTGCGGCCCCAGCTGCTGCTGCCGCCAAAACACCAAGCCACGGATTGAATGTGGTGAAGGTGACTGCAAAACCAGTAACCGCACCCACCAGCATCATGCCTTCAACACCCAGATTGAGCACACCGCTTTTTTCCACCACCAGCTCGCCCGTTGCTGCAAGCAGGATTGGGGTTGAAATGCCAACGATGGTGATAATGGCTGAAATGATAAAATCCATGGTCATGATGCGGCCCGCACAACACGCAATTTATAGCGCACCAGCACATCACCAGCCAGAATGAGAAACAACATCAACGCCTGAAAAATGCCACCCGATGCGCTTGGCACATGCACGACGGTTTGGGCGACCTGGCCACCCACATAAGTAATGGCCAAAACAATGCCTGCAATGAACACGCCCACAGGATGCAGGCGCCCGAGGAACGAAACGATGATCGCCGTAAAGCCATAGCCCGAGGGAAAACCCAGATTAAGCTGGCCCAATTGGCTGGTGGCTTCCAAAATTCCGGCAAGGCCTGCCATGCCGCCGCTGATAAGCAGCGTTGTCCACACGGTATGAGAGGCGTTGAAACCGGCATAACGCGCGGCACTGGGGGCAGCCCCCACCACCCGCACTTCAAACCCATAAACAGAACGCGCGCTCACCAGCCAGAACACACCCATGAGAATAAAGGCCACCAGCAACCCCGGCGGAATAACGGTGCTGGCCAAGGCACGCGGCAACAGCTGCGCATCGGTGAAGGCTGCGGTTTGCGGAAAATTGTTGCCGTTGGGGTCTTTCCACGGCCCGGTTATCATAAAGCTCAGCAATTGCAGGGCCACGTAAACCAGCATCAAACTTGTAAGCACTTCGTTGACATTGAACCTGGTTTTGAGAAAAGCCGGAATGGCAGCCCACGCCGCACCGCCCAAAACACCTGCACACACCATCAGCACGATGACCCACGATCCGGTCACATGCGGCGTGAGATAGGCAACCCCTGCCCCTGCAAGTGCGCCTGCAATATATTGCCCTTCAGCGCCGATGTTCCACACCTTGGCTTTGTTACCGAGCGACAAGCCAAGCGCTATCAAAATCAGCGGTGCTGCCCTGGTGGCCACATCCAGCCATTTGTAAGATGCAAGAATTGGGGTGAAAAACATTTCTTTCACAGTGCGCTGGCCGTCATAGCCGAGGACATCAAACAATATTGCACCAACTGCCATGGTGAGAAGTACTGCTGCAACCGGCGTGATCAGCAACATCAGGCGGCTGGGTTCGGCGCGCTTTTCAAATTTAATGCGCATAAGCTGTTTCCGTTTCACCATGAACGCCACCCATCAGCAGACCGATTTCTTCGATCGAGGCTTCGCCCACTGACATGGGCTTTGACAAGCGGCCCACATTTATCACAGCCATGGAATCACAGAGGCTGAGCAGTTCATCAAGGTCTTGAGAAATGATCACAAGGGCAGAGCCTTGGGCCGCAAGATTAAGAAGTGCTTGATGAATGGCAGCGGCAGCCCCTGCATCCACCCCCCAGGTGGGCTGGCTGACGACAAGCACACTGGGGTTTTGCAAAATCTCGCGGCCCATAATGTATTTTTGCAAATTGCCACCTGACAGAGAGCCCGCAATGGCCCCTGCTCCTTGAGCCTTGACACCAAATGTTGTGATAATTTTCTCCGCAAATGCGGTGGCCAAAGTTGGGTTTATCAAGGCCCCTTGGACAAGGTGCATGCTGTCTCTCGCGGTCAGCACGGCATTGTCACACAATGAAAAATCTGAAACTGCGGCATGGCCATGGCGCTCTTCTGGAACTGCGCACAAGCCGTGGCTGCGCCTTGTGGTTGGTCCCGCTTTGCCAAGACTTTGACCATCCACAGTAATGGCAGACGCGTTATGTGCCAAAGTCTCGCCGCACAGGGCTTTCAGCAATTCATTCTGGCCATTTCCGGCAACGCCAGCGATGCCGAATATTTCGCCTGCTTTAACACTGAAGGAAATGTTCCGCAGCGCTGTGTCAAAATCGCCCTGTTTTGCCAGGCTCAGATCTTTGACTTCAAATTTCGCAGCGCCCATGGTTCGGGTTGCATCCTTGGCGACTTCCCTCAGGTTGGCACCGATCATCATCTCGGCCAGTTTGCGTGAGGTTTCAGCCCGCGGATTGCAGGTGGCCACAACTTTGCCGCTCCGCATGATTGTTGCGGTATCGCACAACGCAACGATTTCTTGCAGCTTGTGCGAGATGTACAGAATAGAGCACCCTTGATTGGCAAGTTTTCGCAAGGTTTCAAAGAGCTGGTCCACTTCCTGCGGCGTGAGCACCGATGTTGGTTCATCCATGATCAACAGTTTGGGATCAAGCAGAAGCGCTCTCACGATTTCGATGCGCTGGCGTTCGCCCACACTTAATGTTGAAACTATTCTGTTGGGGTCAAGCGTTAGGCCATAGGTTTTCAAAACAGCAAGAATTTCGGTTTCAAGTTGGCGCTTGGATGATTTACGGTCCAAGCCAAGCGCTATATTTTCCAGCACTGTCAGCGCTTCAAAAAGCGAAAAGTGCTGAAATACCATACCAATTCCCAATTTGCGGGCAGCCTTGGGACCTGCCATGCGCACCGGCGTGCCATTCCAAATCATGTCACCTGAATCTGGAGCCATGAGGCCGTAAATCATTTTGACGAGAGTGGATTTGCCAGCGCCGTTTTCGCCCAGCAATGCATGGATCTCACCGGGTTTTACGGTCAAGCTTACCCGGTCATTGGCCAGAACGCCCGGAAAGCTTTTGCTAATGTCACGCAACTCCAAGCGTGCCGCATGTTCCAAATTTCCACCCCGCCGATCGTCTTCCCTTGCGGCACAGCTCTTTGGCCAAGTCCGTGTTTGCAGTTATGCTTAATCTATAATCTTTTGCAAGTGCGAAGCGTTGTGGCAAGGTGGCTGTGGGAAACGGAGATGCACGATGAGCCGAGACGATGAAAAACTCCTGCGCCTTTCTTTTGCGGTGGCACGTAAAGCCCGTGAGGCTGGCGACCATCCGTTTGGATGTCTTCTTGCGGATGCCGAAGGACATGTTTTAATGGAGCAAGGCAATGGCTATACTTCAGAAGGTGGGGATAGAACCGCCCATGCTGAGCGCTTGCTGGCATCTCGCGCGGCAAAGCTTTATGCAGTGGAATTTCTGGCGGGCTGCACACTTTACACATCAGCCGAACCTTGCGCCATGTGCTCGGGCGCCATTTATTGGGCAGGCATAGGCCGCGTGGTGTTCGGGCAGACCGAGAAAGACTTGAAAGCGCAAACTGGCGATCACGAGGAAAACCCCACACTGGATTTGCCGTGCCATATTGTTTTTGAGGCAGGCCAACGGGCAACGGAAATTGTTGGGCCTTTAATGGCGGAGGAAGCGGCCCTGTTGCAAGATGAATTCTGGTCGAAGCGAAAATAGGAGGTTCCATGCTGGCTGATATTGACAAAAAATTTCTGCGCATTGCTTATGATGAAGCCAAGGCAGGATTTGACGAAGGGGGTTGCCCGATTGGATCAGTTCTGGCGCGCGGCGACCAGATCGTGTCGCAGGGGCGAAACCAACGGGTGCAAGGTGGCGACCCGATTGCGCATGGCGAAATGGATGCGCTTCGCAAAGCGGGGCGGCAAAAAACTTATAGGGACATGACGATTTACACCTCGCTAAGCCCCTGCATGATGTGCACAGGCACGATCATACAGTTTGGAATTCCGCGTGTAGTGATTGGTGAGAACAAAACCTTTGGCGGCAATGAAGACTTCCTGAGGTCGCGGGGCGTTGAAGTAATTGTGGCAGATGATGCTGAGTGCGTGGCCCTCATGGAGCGCTTTATCAGAGAGAAGCCTGAGCTTTGGGCCGAGGATATTGCGGAGGATATATAACAGAGCTTAACATCGCTCTATCTAGTGTGCCGTTGCTAACTCTGGCACTTGAAACTTGCTCATATCTGAGCCATTGATAGAAAAAAGGCCTGGAAAAAAGCAGGCGGGAGACTTTCTGTAGTCATCATGGCTTGCAGTTAATGGGAGAACACAATGAAATATTTGAAAACCATGACGGGTTTGGCATTTGGCCTTGCTCTTTCGGCTTCAACGGCGTTGGCTGGCGAAATCGTATTGAATTCTGACCAATCTGATCCTGCGCCGAAAAAGGCTATGGAAGAGCTGATTGCTGGTTTCGAGAAGGCCAATCCCGACATTAAGGTGAAGTGGAACAACTTTGACCACGAAGGCTATAAATCTGCAATCCGCAACTTCTTGACGGCCGATGCCCCAGATGTTGCTGCATGGTATGCCGGCAACCGCATGGCACCATTTGTAAAAGCCGGCCTGTTTGAAGATGTGTCTGATGTTTGGAAAGATGCAGGCCTTGATGATCAACTGAAGTCTGCTGCTGCATCCATGACTATTGATGGCAAAAAGTGGGGCGTGCCCTACACCTACTATCAGTGGGGCATTTATTATAACAAGGACGTTTACAAAAAAGCGGGCTTGACCGAGCCAAAGAATTGGGCGGAATTTGTTGCCAATTGTGAAAAGTTCAAAGCTGCTGGTGTTGATTGCGTAACCACTGGCAACAAGGGCGGCTGGCCTGCTGCTGGTATTTTCGATTACATCAACATGCGCACCAATGGTTATGAGTTCCACATGGACTTGACCGCTGGCAAGGTGAAGTGGACTGACCCCAAGGTGAAGGCCACTTTTGCGGAGTGGGCAAAGATTGTGCCTTACATGTCAGCCAATGCCAACGCCATAGATTGGCAAGATGCTGCTGCACTTTTGGCACAAGGGAAAGCTGCCAACTATGTCATGGGCAATTTTTCTGTCGCCACATTCAAGGAAGGCGGCATGACCAACGACAATCTTGGCTTCATGATATTCCCGGAAATTACTGCGGGAATTCCACGTGCCGAGGAAGCTCCAACGGATACATTCCACATTCCGTCGGGTGCAAAAAACAAGGCCGATGCTAAGAAGTTCTTGGCCTATGTTGCATCTCCAGATGCCCAGACAGCCATGAACGCCATTCTTGGGCAGCTCCCTGTGAACAACAAGTCAAAGGCTGCTGATGATCCTTTCATCAAGGCAGGTTTTGAGGAGTTGTCGACGGCTTATGCCCTTGCGCAATTCTTTGACCGTGATGCGCCAGCTGAAATGGCAAAGGCGGGCATGGATGGCTTCCAGGAGTTCATTGGCGCACCTGACAAGATCGACGCCATTTTGGAAAAGCTGCAGAAGGTTGCCGACAAGGTTTACAAGTAAGCTTTGCTAAAACGAAGGGCCGGATCATCACGGGGGCGATGGTCCGGCTTTCCTTCCTCTAGTGTTGTCATTCCCGCGAAGGCGGGGGTGACGCATGTGTAGTGTGAGAATTCGCTTCAGCACCTATAAACACCGCAGGCACACCATGACCCAACAGGCACCGCGCAGTTTCTGGCAGAAAAACCAACTCGCACTTGCACCTTGGCTGTTTCTTGCGCCTGGCATGATCATGTTTTTGATCTATGTGATCTATCCGATTTTTCAATCCATCAATTTAAGTTTTTACGAATGGGATGGGCTGGGGGCAAAGACCTATGTGGGCTCCCAGAACTACATTGATCTTTTGGACGATGATGCGTTTTACACTTCGCTGTGGAATAATTTGATTTGGCTGATGCTCTATCTTCTGGCCATTCCCGCCGGGCTGGCTGTGGCGTTGTTTCTTAACCAAACGGTTGCTGGCATTCGCATTTATAAATCACTGTTCTTTTTTCCATTTGTCATCAGCCAAGTTGTGGTGGGGCTCATCTTCACCTGGTTTTATGCGCCGGGCTTTGGCATTTTACCGCATATTCTCAATTTTTTTTCAGGCACACCCACCGCAATTCTGGCGGATGAGCGCTATGCCACTTATGGTGTCATTGCTGCAGGCCTTTGGCCGCAAACCGCTTATTGCATGATCCTCTACCTCACTGGCCTTAACAATATCAGTCCGGACCAAGTGGAAGCTGCACGCATGGACAAGGCCAAGGGCTGGAACATGCTGTGGCATATCATTCTGCCACAATTGCGGCCTGCAACATTCATTGCACTTGTGGTGACTGTGATTGGCGCCCTGCGCTCGTTCGATTTGATTTCGATCATGACGGTGGGTGGACCGGGCGGCGCCACGCGTGTTCTATCTTACTACATGTATGAAAAATCATTCTCGGAATATGGTTTTGCCATGGGTTACGGTGCCGCCATTGCGGTTGTGCTGTTTGCCATCATGCTGGTGTTCATCAGCCTCTTCATTGTTCGCATGTTGAGCCAGGAGAGAAACGCCTAATGTTTCCAAAACCCATTGCGCAAACGAGCTTATTTACGCAGCGACTTTATAAGGTCTTTTTGCCGATTGCGCTGTTGCTCTGGTTGTTGCCGCTAATCGGCATTGCCATTACATCAGTAAGACCAGGCTCCGATCTGGCAGCAGGAAATTACTTTGGCATTCCATCTGGATTTGTCGGCGTTGAAAATTACACGGCGGTGTTCAAGAACAGCAACATCGGTTCATATATTTGGAATTCATTCCGCGTCACCATTCCCACGGTGATTGGCGCTGTGGCCCTTTCGTGCCTCACGGGTTATGCGTTGGCCACCTACAAATTTCGCGGCAATCTGTTTGTGTTTTTTCTGTTCGTCGCGGGCAATTTTGTGCCATTCCAAATTCTTGCCATTCCGGTGCGCGATCTCACCCTGAAAATGGGACTTTACAATTCGATGACTGGTTTGGTGCTGTTTCACATCGCATTCCAAACTGGTTTTTGCACCTTGTTCATGCGCAACTTCATGAAGGCGCTTCCATTTGCGCTGATTGAATCTGCGCGTGTTGAAGGTGTCAGCGAATTCAGAATATTCTGGCACATCATTCTACCATTGGTGCGGCCAGCCATGGCTGCGCTGGCCGTGTTGATTTTCACGTTTATCTGGAATGATTATTTCTGGGCCACGATCATGGCCACAAAATCAGAAGTGCGGCCTGTGACAGCTGGCATCAGTGAGCTTAAAGGCCAGTGGAAAGTGGCGTGGGAATTGATTTCGGCTGCTTCAATCGTTGCGGCTCTACCTCCTGTGGCCATGTTCTTTCTCATGCAAAAACATTTCATCGCTGGCCTCACACTTGGGGCCACCAAGGGATGAAACTTGCACGGCTTAACGACAGGCTGACCTTTGCCTTGCCCGAACGCGGCATGCCGATCGTTTTGAATTGCTTTGCTTCGCATGGCCAAAATATAGAAGGGTGGGAAGTTATCCACCAACGCTCGAACCGCATTAACGGCATGGATGTGCCTTTGGCTTCCGCACAATATTTACCGACGGGTGGCATGGGCAATTTTGGTTGGCCTGCGATTCAGGGCCACAGGAACGGCACCCAGTTTATTTTGGAGCCAAGCCAATGGAATGTGGTCAATGGCGACGATGAATTGACTTTAGAGGGGGTCGACCCTGTTGCTGAAATCAAATTGCGTTTGCATTTTCGCGAGTCTGCAACATTGATTATGCATAGCGAGCTGATCAATATTGGGACTACGCCCTATAATTTAGATCGCTGCATGGCTGCTAGCGTTTTGGTTCCGGGCGGTGCTGAAGCCATCACTTCTTACCGCGGCAAATGGGGCCAGGAATTTCAGGAGACAACAGAGCTTGCGGGCAATGCCCTGTGGCTTTTAGAAAGCCGCAAAGGTCGCACCTCCCATGATCGCTATCCAGCCCTCATCGTTAAGGGTGCATTTAGTGGCCTTTATGCCGTGCATTTAGGCTGGAGCGGCAATCACTGCTTGGCTGTTGATCGTTTGGATGATGGTCGTTCAATGATTCATGCGGGCGAATTGTTTGAGCCCGGCGAAATGATTTTGGCCGCTGGCGAAACTTATACATCTCCTAAAGCCTATGCTGCGCGCGAAGCATGGGGCGATATTGATGATCTATCGCCTGTGTTCCATTGGTCTTTGCGCGGTGATGTTTTAAAATGGCCAAATGCTAAGATGAAGCCACGCCCCGTGTTGCTGAACACATGGGAAGGCAATTATTTTAAGCATGATGTTGAGCGTTTAAAGCAACAGGCCACACTGGCTGCCGAAGTGGGTATTGAACGGTTCGTATTAGATGATGGCTGGTTTGGCAAACGCGATGACGACACCTCAAGCCTTGGTGATTGGTTTATCGACAAACGCAAATATCCAAATGGTTTAAAGCCACTCATCGACCATGTGATCAGCTTGGGCATGGAGTTTGGACTTTGGTTTGAGCCTGAAATGGTGAACGTGAATTCTGATCTGTATCGTGCCCATCCAGATTGGACATTGCAGGTGAAGGGCCGGCCCCTTCTCGACTCGCGCCACCAACACGTGCTTGATCTGACCCGCAAGGAAGTTAGCGACTATCTGTTCAACTGCATGCATGATGTGCTGAAATCCAACACCATCGCTTACATTAAATGGGACATGAACCGTGATCTCACCCATGCGGCTGGTGCTGATGGCCGGGCTAAAACACATGCGCAAACGCGCGCGGTCTATGCCCTCATGAACCGGATACGCGAGGCGCATCCGAATGTTGAAATTGAATCCTGCGCATCAGGCGGCGGGCGCATGGATTATGGTGTTCTCGAACATTCGCACCGTGTGTGGGTTTCTGATTGCACGGATGCCTTAGAGCGCCTCGAAATTCAACGCGGTGCAAGACGCTTTCTGGTGCCGGAAATTATGGGCTGCCATATTTCAGCGTCGCCCAACCATCAAACCGAGCGGATCCACACCTTGGCTTTCCGCGCAATCGTGGCGTTTTTTGGCCATATGGGCGTTGAGCTTGATCCATCGAAATTATCGCGAGAAAAACTGGAGGAACTGAAGGGCTGGATCGCACTGCATAAATCTTTGCGCCATGTGTTGCATGCACCCGAAGCCACAAGTTTTGATTTGCCAGTTGTGGATGGCCGTTATGTTTTTGGTGTGACATTGCATGAAGAAGATTCGCGCCATGAACATATGATCGTGGCAGTGGCGCAGGGCCCACATCCCAAACGTGAGCAGCCTGCACCGCTGCGCCTCCCGCTTTATAATGGCAATCACTCATTCACAGTGCGCGAGATTGGCCCTGGGAAATACAAATTTGCGCGCAGCATTGCTGCACAGCACTTGATATTAAACGGCGAGCAAAAAATCGCCGGTGATCTCATTTCCTCGCACGGCATTCCGCTTCCTATTCTCTATCCTGAATCTGCAATCCTCCTCGAAATTAAATCTGAAAGGACACTTTGAACATGGCAAAGGTAACGCTGCAAAATGTCACCAAGAATTTTGGATCGGTGCAGATCATAAAAGGGGTTGATCTGAAAATTGCCGATGGGGAGTTTTGTGTTTTTGTCGGCCCATCGGGCTGTGGCAAGTCCACATTGTTGCGCATGATCGCAGGTTTGGAGGCCATCACATCCGGCACGTTGCAAATTGGTGGCAAGGAAATGGCCGATGTGGCATCAGCTGACCGGGGTGTGGCCATGGTGTTTCAATCCTATGCGCTCTATCCGCACATGACCGTCAAGGAGAATATTTCGTTCGGCATGCGCATGGCAAAGTTGCCAGCAGACCAGATTGCAGCGCGCGTGAAAGTAGCGACTGACATGTTGCAACTTGATCAATTGATGGACCGCAAACCTTCCATGCTGTCTGGGGGCCAGCGCCAGCGTGTGGCCATAGGGCGCGCCATTGTGCGAGAACCCGAGGTATTCTTGTTTGATGAGCCGCTTTCCAATCTGGATGCATCACTGCGCGTGCAAATGCGAATTGAAATTACCAAGCTGCATCAGGATTTGAAATCCACCATGATTTATGTGACCCACGATCAAGTGGAAGCCATGACAATGGCAGACAAGATTGTGGTGTTAAGCGCTGGGTTGATTGAACAAGTGGGGTCACCACTGGAACTTTATCACCGTCCCAATAACATGTTTGTTGCAGGTTTTATTGGCTCACCCAAAATGAATTTTATCAAGGCCATGATTTCCCCCGCCAAGGGTGGAAAGATTGCGGTCACCCTGCCCGGCAACAGCAAAATCACTCTCGAGGCTCAAGGCAAAACGATAACCGAACATCAAGCTGTCACACTGGGCATCAGGCCTGAGCACATTACCATGGGTCAAAAGAATGACGGTGAATTGAAGGGTCTGTTGCGCATTGCGGAATATCTCGGGTCCGAAACCATGTTCTATGCAAGCTTGGCAGATGGCACTGACTTTGCCGTGAAGGCCGATGGTTTGACCAAGGCCAAAACTGGAACGGAAATCAAGTTTGGCATACCAGCTTCCGCATGTCACTTATTTGACAGCGCTGGCCACACAATTCTCAATGGAGACCTTTCAGCATAATGCTTGGAGTTTGCTACTATCCCGAACACTGGCCGGAGGGCTGGTGGGCTGATGATGCGCGGCGCATGGTGGAGATGGGCATCAAGTTTGTGCGCATTGGTGAATTTGCATGGAGCCGCATGGAACCTTCACGCGGCACTTATGAGTTTGGTTGGCTGGACCGTGCGGTGGACATTCTGGGCAAGGCCGGGCTCAATATTGTATTGGGAACACCCACGGCAACACCGCCCAAATGGCTGATGGACGAACACCCTGATATTGCTCCCATTGACGAGATGGAAAATGTGCGCGGCTTTGGTTCACGGCGACATTACTCATTTTCGTCGGAAATTTATCAGACAGAATCTAAACGCATCGTCGAAAATCTGGCCAAGCGTTATGGCAACCACCCGTCTTTGGTGGGCTGGCAAACGGACAATGAATATGGCTGCCACTTGAGTGTTCTGTCTTGGGGCAAACATGACTTGAAGGCATTCCAGAACTGGTTGCGCAAAAATTATCAAACCACGGATCAATTGAACGAAGCGTGGGGCAATGTGTTTTGGTCGATGGAGGTGACAAGCTTTGAGCAGATTTCCCTGCCGCATCTGACCGTGACTGAAACCAATCCTGCGGCGCGGCTGGATTTCTGGCGTTTCCAATCTTCGCAAGTTGCCGCCTATGATAAAATGCAGTGCGATATCATTCGCGCGCATTCTCCCAGGCGCTGGATTACCCATAATTTCATGGGGTTTTTCAACGAATTTGATCATTGGAAAGTGGCGGAGAATCTTGATCTGGCGTCGCATGATTCTTACCCGCTCGGGTTTGCTGAACAGTTTCCGTTTTCAGAAGAAGACCATGTGAAGTGGGCCGAGACATCTCACCCTGATATAGCGCCGTTTCATCATGATCTTTACCGCGGCGTTGGGCGTGGGCGATTTTGGGTGATGGAGCAACAGCCAGGACCCGTGAATTGGGCGCCGTGGAACCCGGTGCCAAAGCCCGGAATGGTGCGGTTGTGGACATGGGAAGCGCTGGCGCACGGCGCTGAGGTGGTGAGTTATTTCAGGTGGCGACAAGCGCCCTTTGCGCAGGAGCAAAACCACGCCGGCCTCAACAAGGCGGGGCTTTCAGAATTGTCGGTGGGTGGTCTTGAAGCCACGCAGGTTGGAAAAGAACTGTTCATGTTGCCAAAAACGACGCAAGCTCCCGTTGCCATTGTTTATGATTACGAGGCGTCGTGGATCACGCGTATTCAACCGCAAGGACAAGACTTCCATTACCATGAGCTGGTGTTCCGCTGGTATGAGTCAGTGCGGCGGTTAGGACTTGATGTGGATTTTGTGCCGCCCGGGCATTCGCTGGACAATTACACATTGGTTTTGGTGCCGTGCCTGCCGCATATCTCTGAGCCCGCACTAAAAGCTTTCGAGCGCAGTGACGCTGTGGTGCTTTATGGCCCACGCACCGGATCAAAAACGAGGCACTTTGCAATTCCTGAAGGATTGGCTCCGGGACCGTTGCGCCATCTGTTGAAACTGCGTGTGACCCAAGTTGCATCTTTACGGCCGGGGCTGGTTGAAAAGGTTCAAGGCAAAATATCTGGCACAGCTTCGCGGTGGCGGGAATATGTTGAAACCACGGCGCAAGTGCTGGCTCGCTTTACCAATAAGGATGCGGCCGTAATTGCCAATGGTCAACACCACTATGTGGCCTGTTGGCCAGATGAGGCATTGTTAAATGATGTGATGGCATTGGTCGTGAAAAAGGCCAAGCTGAAAACTGTGAAGCTGCCGGAGCATATTCGGTTGCGGAAATGTGGTGCGCTTACCTTTGCGTTTAACTATGGCAGCAAAGCGTGGAAGCTGCCCCTAGGGGCAAAGCTGGTGCTGGGCGCCTCAGTGTTAAAACCACAAGAGGTTGCGGCCTGGACATAAAAGCACTCCTCGGCTTTCCTCAACCTTCCCCCGGTCCTGTTTAGGTGAAAGAACGTTCAGGCGCGGGGGAGCGCTTTTCTCACTTCAAATAGGTCTCCAAACTATCATCCATCGCGTCCAGCCAAGGTGTGTGATGTACGGGTGACATGGTTCCCGTCACGATGCTGCGGTAAGCCTTGTTGCGGTAGCCCATAATGTCATGGGCCTTGTCGTGCTCCCACTCCACCAATGTGTGGTTGATCGCTTCTGTATCCAGTTTGGGATAATCAGTGGCGGCGATCAGTTCCTTTACATAATCGCCTTGAAATTGAATCATCTGTTCATCGTTTTCTAATTTCAATTCGCGCTTGCGCCAGACTTTGGAATTTTTTGCCATTTCGTCATGCTTGGGCAGTTTGATGCGGCCCAAAATCACATCGCGCACATACCAGGCTTGAGCGTCAAACATGTTGAAGGTGTAAAACTGGTCTTGCATTCCAATGTAGGAGAGCTTTGGATTTTGCTCCCACAACACACCCTTATAAAGATCCAGCGGCCACAGGCGGTTTGCGGTTTTCAAGCGCAGGTCTTCAGCCAGGAATGGGAAATGGTGTTGGTAACCCGTGCAGAGAATAATCGCATCGACAATTTTTGAAGTGCCATCCTTGAAGTGTGCGGTGTTGCCCTCCAGCTTTTGCAAAAGCGGCACTTGCGTGAAACGCTCTGGCCAATCAAAATTCATGGGCTTTGACCGGTAACTCGCGGTGACAGACTTCGCACCATATTTCCAGCACTGCGAACCAATGTCTTCGGCCGAGTAGGAGCGGCCAACGATCAATACATCTTTGCCCTTGAACTCCAACGCGTCCCGGAAATCATGGGCGTGCATCACGCGACCATTAAAAGAGCGAATACCTTCGAATTCAGGAACATTCGGCGTTGAGAAATGGCCGGATGCCACGATCACATTGTCAAATTGCTCCGTGTACATCTTATCTTTCACACGATCATGCACAGTCACGTCAAAGAGTTTTTTCTTCTTGTTCCACTCCACCATGCGTGCAGGCGTTGAGAAGCGCACCCATTTGCGCACCTTGGATTTTTCCATGCGACCCTTGATATAGTCAAACAGCACAGCGCGCGGGGGATAACTGGGGATGGCCTTGCCAAAATGCTCTTCAAAAGAGTAATCGCCAAATTCCAAAACTTCCTTGGGCCCGTTTGACCACAAATAGCGATACATGGACCCATGTACCGGTTCACCGTACTCGTCCAAACCGGTGCGCCAGGTGTAATTCCACAAGCCACCCCAGTCGCTCTGCTTTTCGAAGCACACAATTTCTGGGATTTTGGTTTTCTTTTTGGCGGCAGATTGGAAAGCGCGCAGAACTGCGGTGCCCGATGGTCCTGCCCCGATAATGGCTATGCGTGTCATGGTATGTCCTTGTTAGATTGGTTTTTTCATCTTTGGCCGAGCACCCTTCATTCGGGAAAAATGCCGGGGCTTGTTGGCAAGCCGTCGTCATGTTTTGAAAGCCATTCTACGGTTGTGGGGCGAAACCGCGTGAGGCCTTTGTAATCGGCCAATTCATTTGGCAGATCGCGCAACACGCGGTGAAAGCGGCGCGCCCATTTCGGCACTGTCACCAGTTCATCCATCTTCAACAAATAACAGCGGATCACAAACAAAATGGCGTTGCTGCGGGGCAGCCGCCACAGGCTTTGCAACTCGCAGCGCAAGTGCACTTTATCGCCTACATTTTCAGGCGTTACAGTCAGGCGGTCGGTGCCCCATTTGTGATAATTCTCCGGGCTGGTATCAAGCCGCGGGTTGATGGTCATTGTCCAGTTCAAGCGACGCACGGGTTTTCCCTGCTGCAAATTCAGCAAAAATTTCAAGGCGCGGTCAAAAACACCCATCTGGTGCGCAAGGGGCACAGGCCCGTGCCATTCCAAGAAGTTCATGCCAATATCAAAATCGAGCGACCAATCGGCTTGTGTGGTGACCATGCCAGCATCCATCCACAAATTGCCGTCACGTTGATCAACAATGCAGAAATCGCCCTGCGCCTGGCGCGTGATATATTCCATCGGCTCATAGGGGAGTGTTGAAGCATCGCCATAAGTGAATTTTTGATCGATGCCCAAAGGCCTGTTCACCCAGTGCCACTGATCAGCGTTTTTGGTAAGGCTGAAATGTTCGGGGTAATTGGCAGCCTGCTGCTCCATCAGAAGTTCCAGGGTGTCCCATTGCCCTGCCATCATGTGGGGCAACGCCTGGCAGCGCAGCGGGTCTTCTTTCAAAACCAGTGCGCGGTCTTGCATTTCACTCACGTAATGCTCGTCCACATCAATCATGTGTTCAAAGGCATAGCCTTTGGGGCCCGCAGGCACATGGGGTTCCATGTTCACCGCATACATATATTTGTCTTCATGGAACGGAAATGGGAAGCGCATGATATTTTCAGGGCTGTTGCGATAGGTGAAATCACCCCGGAATGTTTCCTGCTTGAATTTGATGTTCATGATGGTTGCTTAGAGATCAAGCGTGATCTCATCTCCTTTCAGGCGTGACACACAGATCATTATTTTTGTGCCGGATGTCTTGTCATCCGGTTCGAGGTAAATATCATTATGCTCCAGTGTGCCATCGCAGGCCAACACGGTTGTCTCACATTGGCCGCAGGCCCCTCCACGGCACAAGTAGGGCGCATCAATGCCTGCAGCTTCGACAGCTTCCAAAATGGATTGATGGGTTCCCACAGTAATGGTCTTGTTGGAACGCTTGAGCTTGGCGGTGAATGATTTGCCAGGCGGTGGGGCCAGGAAACGCTCCGAATGCAAATTCTGTTTGGGCCAGCCCAGATGGGTGGCCTTGTTCATCACGCCGTCAATCATTCCGGCAGGTCCACAGACGTAAAGATGGGTTCCCAGCGGCTGGTTGCTAAGCAATGCCTCCACTGGGATAAAAAGCTTTTCAGCATCAACATAAATTTTCACGCGGTGGGCACCATAGCGCTCCGTCAGGTCTTGCCAGTAAGCGCCGTGCTGGCGGTCCCGCAAGGCATAGTGGAGTTCAAAATTTCCGCCTTCGCGGGCCATCTGGTCCATCATCGCCATAAAGGGCGTAATGCCGATGCCGCCTGCCATGAAAATGTGTTTGCGGCCGCGCACATCATGAGGAAACAGGTTGATGGGTTGACTGATGATTACGGTGTCACCTTGCGTTAACTTCTCATGCAGGAAGGCCGAACCCCCACGTGACTGTTCAACCCGCAGCACTGAAATTTCATAAGCACTTTGGTCCTGTGGAGACGACATCAGCGAATAAGGATTGCGACGCAGAAGATCCCCATCGCGCATGGCCACCACCACATGTGCTCCGCCTGAGAACACCGGAAGAGGCTTGCCATCAAGGCGTTCGAAGCGAAAGCGCTTCACCCTCTCGGCAACCTGAGTGATTTTTGCAACGCGCACGTGCATTTCGGTGTTCACTGTCATGGAAACATCTCGACAGGTGGGGGTGCCGTGCCTGGTTCCTCGGCATCAATGCACACCCCTTGGAAGGCCGCAAGGCGGCGCGAATAATGATCACGCACCAGCAGATTCAAACCGCAATGGGTACACACACAGGGCGAGGTTTTCACATCATCGGTGATGCCCTTGCAATGCACACATTGCACGCGCCTTGCGCGGGAGCCGCGGTGCTCGGTCAGGATGGAATTGAAATCGATGTCTTGGTCCAGTGCCACCTTCATGGCTTGGCCGATGAAGCCTTCAGTGCCCGCAAGATAAAGCCGTGTGCCCATTTTTGCGTTGATCAAATTGATGCGCAAGCGATTGAGCAGCACGGGAATGGTGGGGGCGGACCACATGATATCAGCTTGCACAGTCGCCAGCGGGCCCACGCTGAGAATGTCTGAAACCTTGAGAAAATCTGGGCCGTGAATTTTGACTTGATCGTGAAGGGCGTCAACACCCTTGCCCTCAAGTGCAAAAAGATGACGACGCGCATTCGGGTCGATGGTCAGGCCTGTGTAGACAGGACGACTTTTAATCCCTTGCACTAGCATGAAAAAAAACACTTCTCCACACAGCGGAGAAAGGGGCCGAAGGCCGGATGAGGTTCTTTAATCAAAGGCATGGTCCTACCCAATCGCGTTCCGCTTCTTTTTTTCCGGATCATCGAAGGTAATGGTGTGGGCTATGGCACTTGCGCGCACAGTTTTACCGCGCACTTCAAGCTTGGTGCCTTGCACGGCGCACGCCACATCCATGCGGGCAATCGCCATGCTCTTTTTTGTAAGCTTGGAATAGCAGGGGCTGGTAATCACACCCACTTTTTTATCGCCTGCATAAAGTTCATCGCCCAAATCGGTCGGGCCATCATGGTCCACCAGCACGCCGAAGATCTTGAAGCGTTCTTTGCCCTTCAGGCGGCGGTGTTCTTCGGCACCCCGAAACCCAACTTTGTTGGGGCTGACGGTGAAATCCAACCCAAGTTCCCACAGTGAGTCGCCTGGCGGTTGATCGGCAAAGGGATACATTTGCGAATTGTCATAGGGATAAAACAGAAGGTAACATTCGGCGCGCAGCATATCGAGCACAGAAAAGCAGACGGGGATGATGCCCATGTCCTTGCCTTCGGCCAAGATCCGGTCCCAGATCATGCCCGCATCTTGCCCACGCACAAACAACTCATAGCCCCGCTCGCCTGTATAACCGGTGCGCGAAATCATGGCAGGCGCACCAAAAAGCGTTGTTTGCATATGGTGAAAATATTTCAGGTCGCGAATGCCGGGCACATATTTGGCCAGGTAGTCAACCGCGAGCGGGCCTTGGAGAGAAAGATCATGGATATCATCATCAAACAAAACGGCGCAGTTTCGGCCATGGGCTTGTTTGACCAGTTCTTCATGCGCGGTGCCCGACCCATGCACCAGCATCCATGAATTGGGGCCGGTGCGATAAATCACACAATCATCAGTGAACATACCCCTGTCATTCAGCATGCAGGCATAAATTGACCGACCCGGATAAATCTTGCTCATGTCGCGGGTGGTGCAGTATTCCAGAATATTGATGGCGTGGGGCCCCACCAAATGAACTTTTTTGAGGCCAGATACGTCCATCAGACCAGCCTTGGTGCGAACGGCGATGTGTTCTTCGTAAATGTCCTTGTCATAAGTCCAGGCGGTGCCCATGCCGGACCAATCCTCAAGCTTTGAACCCAAAGCCCGGTGGCGGTCTGCGAGAACTGAGAATCTCCAACACAGTGGCATGACGGCCTCCTTAATGTTTCTTGTTGTTTCCTGAGCGGAATTATTTATTCATTAATCTAACCAAGATTTTGCAGCATGCAAGTGCGATGATGACCGGGGGAGAAAAAAAGATAATTATGGATGACAGCCTTCTCAACATTGCCAAGCGAGCGACGCGCAATTTTAGTTTGCCTGATCATCTTGCTGTGAAACTTATCAATCTTTCTGAAAATGCCACTTTCAAAGTCGAAGCTCCAGATGGCAGGCGCTGGGCGTTGCGCATTCACCGGGCAGGTTATCATTCTGCAGAGGCAATTGCTTCCGAACTTTCGTGGTTGACCGATTTACGAGAGCGCAGCGTTGTTGTGACGCCCAGACCTGTGCCCGGGCGCAATGGTGAATTTATCCAGCATGTTGATGATCGCCATATTGTTCTTTCAGAATGGGAAGAGGGCTCGGAGCCTGGGATTGGTCAGGATTTGCAAAAGCCTTTTGAAGTTTTGGGCGAGGTGACGGCGCGCATGCATAAACACGCACGGCAGTTCAAAAGACCCGCATTCTTTACGCGCTTCACCTGGAATTTTGAAACCAGCTTGGGTGAGAGCAAACCCCACTGGGGCCGCTGGCGCGACGGGATGGGCGTTGATGCCGCCAAAGCAGAGGTTTTTGAACGAACGGTAGATCTGATTGGACGACGGTTGAAAACCTATGGTCAATCTGCTGAACGGTTTGGCCTTATACATTGCGATTTGCGGCTGGCAAATTTGCTGATCGATGGACACTCCGTAAAGGTTATCGACTTTGATGATTGCGGGTTTGGCTGGTACATGTATGACGCGGCAACACCTGTGTCATTTTATGAGCATGAACCCCAAGTGCCTGCTTTGCTTGACGCCTGGAAGACAGGCTACCGCAAGGCCTCTGTGCTGTCTCTTGAAGATGAAATTGAAATTCCAACCTTCATCATGTTGCGCCGGTTGTTGCTGGTGGCCTGGATTGGCTCACATGCTGAAACAGATTTGGCACAGTCCATGGGGGCTGGTTACACAGAAGGCACTGTGGGGCTGTGTGAAACCTATCTGTCGAAGTTTTGATCTTCCTGTGGTGTCATTCCTGCTGTCGCAGGGATTGACAGAGTTGCCTTAACCGCGCGGGCGCGTTTTCTCCGGATCAAATGCTGCAAATTTTGTGATGCGTGCGGGCAATCTTTTGGCGTGGCCGTCAAGTTTGCCGATTTCAACTTCGGTGCCAATTTCAGAATTCAGCGCATCGAGGCGCGCCAGTGCAATGTTCTTGCCCAAAATCGGCGAGCGGCAAGAGCTTGTAACAACACCCAATTGCGCCCGACCTGAAAACACGGGATCACCGTGGCCAACAGTTTCATTCGATGCAATTTCAAGACCCACTAATTTGCGGCGCGGGTGTTCTTTGCGCTGTAGCAAAGCCGCGCGGCCGATGAAATCATCAAGCTTGGTTTTCAACGGCACCGTAAAGCCAATGCCTGCTTCAAAGGGATCCGTTTCCGAATTGAATTCTGAATTGGCAAAAATCAATCCTGCTTCAATGCGCAGAATGTCCAATGCTTCAAGCCCCAGTGGCTTCAGCCCGTAGGTTTGGCCGGCTTGCCACACGGCATCAAACACTTCAGTGGCATGCTTGGGGTGGCAAAAAATTTCATAGCCCAATTCGCCTGTGTAGCCCGTTCGCGAAACAACCAGCGGCACGCCTTCAAAATGACTGATACGCGCCACCGTAAAGCGGAACCATTCCAGCTCGCCGATGGCGGGTTGGGTGGGCGACGTCCATAGAATGTCTTTCAGCAAATCGCGGCTCTTCGGGCCTTGCACTGCTATGTTGTGCAATTGGTCGGTCGATGAGCGAACCCATGCCTTGTAGCCCATTTTCTCGGCTTGCTCGCGAAGCCAGATGCCGGAATAATCATCCCCGCCAATCCAGCGAAACAGATTGGGGCCCAGCTTGAATACGGTGCCGTCATCAATCATGCCGCCGTTTTCATAACACATGGCCGTATAAACCACCTGCCCGGTGGAGAGCTTGCGGATGTCGCGCGTCATGCAATATTGCAGCAATGCTTCTGCGTCAGGGCCTGTGACTTCAAATTTGCGCAGAGGTGACAAATCCATCACCGCCACTTTTTCGCGGGCCGCCCAATATTCTTCGGTGGGGCCATCATTGTTGAAACGGTTGGGCAACCAATAGCCGCGGTATTCAGCATAATTGCGCGTCAGTTTCGAGAAGCTTTCATGGAAAGCGGTTTCTTTGGTCATGACGGGGTCTGCATCGGGTGTCATTCTGGTGGCCACTGCTCTTTGGAATTTCTGTTCGGCGCCATACACACGCACATGAATGTCAGTTGGGTTCCAGCCATTGCCGGGATCGATATCATCAGGGCACGATGAGGTGACGCATACCAGATCCGTCAGCGCCTTCACCAAAACATAATCGCCCGCGCGCGACCACGCTTCATCCGATACAATCACATTGGCGTGGTTCATCTGGGTGTTGTAAAAAAAGTTCAAGGCTTCCCAGCCTTTGCGTTTGGCGATGCCGAAGGGGTCCAATGCGTAGTTGAAATTTTCAGTGCAATTGGCATGGCCGGGATAGCCCATGTCATCATAGAAGCGCGGATTGCAGGCCGTGGCAAACGCATCGTGGCGCCCGCAGGTGTCTTGCACCACTTCAAGAAGCGGCTCAAAATCAAATGCGAACGCCTTGGAGGGCAAGCCCGGAATGGGCAAGGCATGACCTGTCAGCGTGCGCGTGATGGTGGCATCCAACGCGTGTTGAATGCCTTTATCGAGTTTGCGGGCCGAGAAGCATTGAAAATCTGTCATCTGGCGGCCAGAGACATCAATGATCTGAATATATTCACCCGCTTTCACTTGAAAGCCACGTGCGGTTGCTGCTGTAATGCGAATTTCCTGCAAGGGATCAGCCAAGGGCTCCGGCAACTGATCATGCGCAGTTTTGATTTTTGGCGTGGCGCGGGTGAGGCGCAGTTCAAGGCCTGTTGCTGTGTCTTGCGCGTGCGGACTCATGTCACTGGCAGGTGCTACAATGATCAGCGTGCCATCCAAGTGCACGGTAAAGGTGGTGGTGCACCCAGCCGGGCTCGCCTCTCCCGGGATATGAGTGGCCTCCAGTTGACTGACATCAATTCCCCGACGTTTCAAATTTGCGGCGAGCTGATGTTGGGGTGTTAATTTGCGGTCTGCCTTGGTTGCAATTCCTGAAAGATCGCTGCGGCCTTTGGCATCGCAGAAACTCACCTCGATTGTCTGTCCGCCTTCAACATCTTTAAGCAGCGCTTTGTCGCCCGCCGTGACACCAACCACCAATGAGCCGCCGCCTGCGATGGGATAGCGCTCAACATTGGGCGGCAGCACGCGCTCGCCCGGCCGCAAGATTCGGCTGGAGGTTGGAAAACTTCGCTGTTGGGGCACGAACAGGTTCATGGTGGCTCGCATTATTCCACAGTTTCACTTGACCGCCAATATAATCTCATTCAACATTGTTTCCCAAGGGGAAGCGAGACTGGCAGCAGAATCGGCAGCTTTCATCTTGTCATGTTGGGACATATGGAGGGAATATTATGTCAACTGAAACAGGCTTGGGGCTGAACGCCCGAGCGTTAGACCGTGCCGATGCTGGCACGAGCGGGCTGGTCCGCGCGTTAGACTGGAAGGGTGCTTTCTGGGTGGCAGCGGGTGTTCCACCGCTGGTGCTGTTTTCAATCGGCGGCATTGCCGGAACCGTGGGCAAACTTGCATTCGTGGTCTGGATCATTTCCATGATCATGGGTTTCTTGCAATCTTTCACCTATGCTGAAATGGCTGGCATGTTTGGCAACAAGTCAGGCGGTGCTTCGGTTTATGGGGCCACGGCATGGCTGCGTTATTCCAAATTTATCGCTCCACTCTCGGTCTGGTGCAACTGGTTTGCGTGGAGCCCGGTGTTGTCACTTGGCTGCGTAATTGCATCCGGTTATATTCTAAATGCGTTGTTTCCAATTCCCGTTTTCACCGAACAATCAACTGAAGTTATGTCATGGCTTGCCGATCCTGCAAATGCAGGAAAAGTGGCGGCTGACGCCATTGCAGCTGTGACAGGCGCTGCGACGCCAGCAATCAGAACGTGGGAAGCCTTCAGCTTCAATATTCCCTATCTTGGCACGTTGCATTTCAACACCACGTTCTTGATTGGTGCGGTTCTGATGCTGATCATTCTTGGCATTCAACATCGCGGCATTGCGTCAACTGCAAGTGCACAAAAAGTTCTGGCGATTATTGTTTTGGTGCCTTTGCTTCTGGTGGGCTTGGTTCCAATTTTCACAGGCGCCATTCAAACTGCAAACATCACCAATTTGTTGCCGCCAACTGCGGCCTATTCTGGCGTGGACGGAATGTGGAACCTTGGAGGGTGGACGCTTTTTCTTGGCGGTCTTTATATCGCGGCGTGGTCTACCTATGGGTTTGAAACCGCAGTGTGTTACACTTCGGAACTTAAAAACCCCAAGACCGATACGTTCAAGGCTATTTTCTATTCCGGTTTACTGTGCTGCGTGTTCTTCTTTCTTGTGCCATTTTCATTCCAAGGTGTTCTTGGCCTGTCTCCTGGTGCTGGCATGCTGGCACCTGGCATTGTTGATGGCACCGGGGTTGCTGCTGCACTTGGCAACTTGATTGGTGGCCATCCCATCATCACGCAGATTTTTGTGATCCTGATGATCATGGCATTGTTTCTGGCCATCATGACGGCGATGGCAGGTTCATCGCGCACACTCTATCAAGGCTCCAAAGATGGCTGGTTGCCGCGCTATCTCAGTGGGGTTAATTCCAACGGTGCGCCCAGCAAGGCCATGTGGACAGATTTTACATTCAATTTGTTTTTACTTGCGTTAGCTTCTGACACGGGCGGTTACTTCTATGTGCTGGCCATTTCAAACGTCGGCTACATTATCTTTAACTTTCTCAACTTAAATGCGGGTTGGATTCACCGGGTCGACTCTGGCCATATTGCCAGACCGTGGAAGGCCCCTTCCGCCCTCATTGGCATCAATACTGTTCTGGCTTTTGTGAATGCGCTGTTTCTGGGTGCGGGCGCAAAAGTGTGGGGGTATTCGAGTGCGCTATGGGTGGGGCTGATTTTTGCAGCCCTCATCATTCCTGTGTTCTATTACCGTCATTACATTCAGGATGGTGGCCAGTTTCCGAAAGGAGCCTTGGAAGCACTTGGGCTTAAAGATGGTGACATGGGCCAGAGAAAAGCGGGCATGTTGCCTTATCTCGCACTTGGCGCAGGGGCAATTGTCGTGCTGTGGGCCAACTGGTTCTTCACCTTGCCTGCGTGAATTCGCTTACGTTTTTTGGCCGCCATTGGAAACGATGGCGGTTTTTTTATGAAACTTGATAACCGAATTCAGCTGATTGGCTGGTGAGCCATTCCCAGAAGCTTTCTGAGAAACCTCTGAACAGTGACAGCGTGAAATCATTTTCACCTGTGCGTGTGAGATGGACCGATACATGCGCCATTTGCGTGAGTGCTGACTTGCCAATGGGAAATACATCTTCATGCACATCTACCGGTGTGCCCTTGGCCAAGACCGCGCGGGCCTTTGCGCCTGCAATGCGGAACATGACGCGGCCATGGCTTTGATCAGACACGGAAGCTAAGCCTTCAAGTTTCTGTTTTAAGTCCGTATACGGAGCATTGATGACGTAATATTGATCAGGTCCGGCCCAGTGCACGTCACCTTTCCGTAGACGCGCCAACACCCGCTCCATCTTCTTGGCTTGATCTTTGCGGGCAATAACCATGGACATGGTGATGGGGTGGACCACAGACAGTGTGACACCCGGCACACCTTTGCCTGCTCCAAAGCGGCCCGGGTTTATGACGCGCGCAAGCGGAGAGGTTCTAAGCATGGAGCCTCTCGTTCTTGGGATCAAAGTGAACAGGGTCACAAATTTCGGCCAGATAGTGGTGCCCGCGCAGGCCATCGAACACTTTGACAATTTCGCCAATGCGCGCCCGACCGTTTGATAAAAGTGCAAGGCCCAGCCACATATCAAGCATTGGCGACCATGCCACAGAGCAGATGTAACCTTGATCAGCCTGCAAGGAGGGCGCATCACCTTGCTTCAAGAGATGACCGCCCGAGCGGATTTTCATGCTGCGATCCACTGGCTTGATACCAACCACGCATTGCCGCGCAGGGTCCGCCAATCCTGCTCGCATGGACATGGCGCGGCCGATATAGTCTTTCTTGGTGGACATCATTTTGCCCAAGCCCAAATCGCCCGCTGTCGTGGTGCCGTTCAGTTCGCCGCCTGCCACATGGCCTTTCTCAATGCGCATGATTGACAGCGCCTCCACGCCATAAGGCGCGATGTTGAATTCAGCGCCTGCTTGCATGATGGAACGGGCAACGGCATTGCCATAATCAGCGGGTACCGCCAATTCGTAAGCGTGCTCACCCGAAAACGAAATGCGAAACAGCCGCGCTGTAACATCGCCCAAAATGGTAACGTCTCTGGCCGCGAGATAAGGCATGGTTTCATCGCTCAACTGCAAATTATCGACCAGCTTTTGCAAGGTTGCCCTTGCCTTTGGACCTGCAATTGCCATTTGTGCCCACTGCTCGGTTACTGACACATATTGCACATCAAGCTCTGGCCAATGAACCTGGTGGCAAAACTCGATATGGCTCATCACGCGGGCGGCATTGGCTGTGGTGGTGGTCATAACGAAATGATCTTCAGCGAGCCTGGATGTGGTGCCGTCGTCAAACGCAATTCCATCCTCACGCAGCATGATGCCATAGCGTGCCTTGCCAATGCTCAGTGTACTGAAGGTATTGCAATAGAGGTGGTCAAGAAACAAGCCTGCATCCTTGCCTTGAATATCAATCTTGCCCAATGTGGACACATCACAAAGCCCCACGCCAGACCTTGTGGCTTTTACTTCCCGGGTGGCGGCAGCCAGCCAATCTTCGCCCGCTTGTGGAAACCAAGCAGACCGCATCCACAGCCCAGACTCTACAAAAACGGCACCCTGCTCCACACACCAGTCATGCAATGGCGTTTTTCTAACGGGTTGAAAATGATGCCCGGTGAAGGGACCTGTAAAAGCCCCGAAAGACACAGGGGTATAAAAAGGCCTGAATGTTGTTGTACCCATTTCGGCTATGGTTTTGCCGGAAGCTTCGGCCAAAATGGCGATGGCGTTCACATTGCCAAGTTTGCCCTGATCTGTGGCCATGCCGGTCGTGGTATAGCGCTTGGCCAGTTCAACATGACCGTATCCTTCGCGGGTGGCGAGTGGCAGGTCCTTGGCGGTGGCATCATTTTGATAATCGATGAAGGCTTTGCCAACCGACTCCTTCACCCACCAGAATGGTTGAATGGCGAAGGCTTCATCGCGGCATTGTGGAGCGGCCTCGGTGCGGCCTTTCACTGTGCCTGCGCGCACGCCACCTGCCAAACACTCAGACAGCAACATGTGCCCTGCGGCACTGCCGATGGCGGTGAACTCTGGCCCAACGTCAGGCGGCGTGAAGCCCGCAATGCCCTCATTCCAGATGGGCTTGGCACCCCGGTGGCACATGAGATTAACAATGGGGGACCAGCCCCCCGACATGGCAACAGCATCGCAAGGCGTTCCATTAACTGCCACAACTTGCTTGCCACCTTTAACAGCAAGAATGCGCTCGCCCTTGCGCGTGTCGATCACAGCCGAAACATTAACGCCGTGCTTTTGCATGTCAGTGACAGTGCGCGCCGCTGAACTGTTGTTGGTGAAAACAACAATTGATTTTCCGGCAGCCGCCGCAAATCGGTTTGCATAATGCCGCATGGCCGACGCCAGCATGACGCCTGGCACATCATTGCCGCCAAACACCAATGGCCGTTCTTCAGCGCCCGCGGCCAATACAGCGCGATTGGCGTGAATGCGCCAATAACGTTGACGAGGCTCGAAGGGTGCTGGCACGGCCACATGATCATTCACCCGTTCAAGTGCACCAAAAATATTACCGTCAAACCAACCGAAAATAGTTGAGCGCGGCATCAGGGTGACGTTGGGCAGGGATGCGAGTTCGGCCAGAATGCCTTGTGCCCAATCATAACCAGATTGCCCTGCAATCTCCTCGTTTTCAAACAGCAATGATCCGCCGAGTGCTGAGCCTTCATCAGCCAGAATGACACGCACCCCTGCGCGCCCAGCAGTCAGGGCCGCCATCAAGCCTGCAGGGCCTGATCCGATTACAAGCACGTCACAGTGCGCATAGGATTTTTCGTAAGTGTCTGGATCAGCTTCTCTTGAAGCGGTGCCCAGGCCTGCTGCTTTTCTGATCAGCGGTTCATAGATTTTTTCCCAGAAGCTTTTGGGCCACATGAATGTTTTATAATAAAAGCCCGCCACAAAGATGGATGAGGCCAGTGAATTAATCGCGAGGATATCATGTTGTAAAGACGGCCAGCGGTTTTGCGATTTGGCCATGAGGCCATCGTAAAGTTCTACCATGGTGGCGCGCGTGTTGGCTTCTTTACGCCCGTTTTCGCGCAGTTCCACGAGGGCGTTGGGTTCGGAGCTTCCGGCGGAGATGACGCCGCGCGGGCGATGATATTTGAAGCTTCGGCCCATCAGGTGAACGCCATTGGCGATCAGCGCTGAGGCCAATGTGTCGCCATTGTGGCCCGTAAAGGCTTTGCCATCAAATGTGAAATTCAGCTTTGTATCGCGGTTGATCAAGCCGCCTTTTTCAATGCGAAAGCCGGTCATGGTTTTTGCTTTCGTTTAAAGTCAGCTGCGGTTAGCGCGCTAAAGACGGCATGCGTTTTGGTATCGCGCGATACCACAAGCCAAGCGCGGCAGCCGCCGGAATGATGCACGAATTCATCAAAGCGCCCGCGCGGATTATCGCGCTCATAAACGTAAGAGTACCACTTGGGGTCATCTGGTGTTGCCGGGCGTGTGGGTGTGGCATCCCCTAGGAAGGTAAATTCCTCAACAGGCCTGGTTCCGCAATGGGGGCAAGGGATCAACATCAATGCAAATTGGGCGTGGCACCCTGTCCTTTTTCATCCAGCATATGGCCCGTGCGGAACCGGTCCATGCGGTAGGCCTTTGCCACTGTATGAGGTTCATCTTTTGCAATCAAATAGGCATAGCACCAGCCCGATGCTGGGGTGGCCTTGAAGCCGCCGTAACACCAGCCGGCATTCAAATATAATCCGTGTACGGAGGTTTTATCGATGATCGGAGAACCATCCATCGTCATATCCATGACGCCACCCCAGGACCGTAAAGCCCGCACGCGTGAAAGTGAGGGAACCATGGCCACACCGGCTTCAATTACGTGTTCCACCATGGGCAAGTTGCCGCGCTGGGCGTAGGAGTTATAACCATCAATATCACCGCCAAACACCAATCCACCCTTGTCTGATTGTGAAACATAAAAATGGCCTGCGCCAAACGTCACCACGCCATCAATATAAGGTTTCAAGCCTTCTGATACGAAGGCTTGCAACACATGGCTTTCAATCGGGAGTTTCAATCCCGCCATGGCGGCCACCTCTGAGGAGTGGCCAGCCGCGCAAAGCGCAAGTTTCTTGCATCTTATGGCACCACGCGACGTTTGCACGCCAACGACTTTGCCATTTTCCGTGTCAATTCCTGTCAGTTCGCAGCCTTGCAAAATATCAACGCCTCGCAAATCAGCTCCACGGGCATAACCCCAGGCAACCGCATCGTGGCGCACGGTGCCGCCGCGCCTTTGCAACAATCCGCCTTTAATGGGAAAGCGCGGATTATCATGATCAAAAAACGGATACATGTCGCGCACGGCATGGGCTTCCAGCAACTCGGCATCCACACCATCCAGATGCATGGCATTGCCACGCCTTGCAAAGGCATCGCGTTGAGCGTCAGTGTGGTAAAGATTGAGAACGCCACGTTGGGACACCATAGCGTTAAAGTTGAAATCCTGCTCCAAGCCTTCCCACAGTTTCATCGACAACTCATAAAAAGGATTGTTGCCGGGCAGCTGGTAATTGGAGCGGATAATGGTGGTGTTGCGGCCCACATTGCCTGAGCCAATGTGGTTTTTTTCCAGCACGGCGATATTTTTCAGGCCGTGGATTTTGGCCAGATAATAGGCAGTTGCCAACCCATGCCCGCCGCCACCCACAATGATGATGTCATACTCTTTCTTCGGCTCAGGCGAACGCCAGGCCGGGCTCCAGTTTTTATGGCCCGACAGCGAATTGCGCAGAAGAGAGAAAAGGGAATATTTCATATCAGTCCGTATACGGAGAAAAAGCCATCAGCAATCCATTGTCGTGTCGCGTTCCCATTGCGTCAGGTGGCGCGCGTATTGGTTCCACTCGTTATGCTTTAACTTCAGATAGCCTGCAGACAGCTCAGCGCCAAGTGCGGCACATAGCAGCTTGTTGTTCTCAAGATTGCGCAACGCATCCAGCAGATTGAGCGGAAGTTTTTTCAAGTCCTTCACAGTGTGGCTCTGTGTGTACATGTCGATATCCAAGCGTTTGCCTGGATCAATCTTACGCTCAATTCCGTCCATGCCTGCGGCAAGAATTGCTGCAAGCATCAGATAAGGATTGGCGGATGGATCTGGCAAACGGAATTCACAGCGGCCCGCATCAGGGATGCGCACCATATGGGTGCGGTTATTGCCGCCAAAGCTCACCGTGTTGGGCGACCATGTGGCACCCGAAAGGGTGCGCGGTGCGTTGATGCGCTTATATGAATTCACGGTTGGGTTGGTGATGGCCACCAACGCATCAGCGTGGGCAATCAATCCCCCGATAAAGTTGTAAGCAAGCGGGGAGAGGCCCATTTCATCGTTGGCGTTTTCGAACAGGTTTTTCTTGCCCGCTTTATCCCACACCGAAAGATGGGCGTGGCATCCATTACCAGAGAGCTTGATGAAAGGTTTGGGCATGAATGTTGCGCGCAACCCATGCTTTTCGGCAATGGCTTTCACCATGAATTTAAAAAACGAGAGTTGATCAGCCGTGGTCAGTGCGTCGCTGAAATCCCAGTTGATCTCGAACTGGCCGTTGGCGTCCTCGTGATCATTTTGATAAGGCTTCCACCCAAGTGCTGTCATGATGTCACAAATTTCGGTAATGACATCGATGCGCCGCATGATGGCGGACTGATCATAGCACGGTTTTTCCTGGTGATCCTTATCGTCTGATGGTGCAGACCCATCGGCGTTGATCAAGTGAAACTCAGGTTCGCAACCTGCCATCAACTTCATGTTCTGTTTGGCGGCACGTTCCATGCCACGTTTCAAGGCCAGCCTTGGGGCTTGTTCCAATGGCTTGCCACTCATATGCGGATCACCCGCCATCCAGGCAATTTCCGGTTTCCAGGGCAGTTGAATTAAAGTGCTGGTGTCAGGATAAACGAGAACATCGGGGTGCGCCGGGGTTTGATCAAGCCAGGTTGCAAAGCCCGCAAAGCCTGCGCCCGCTTTCTGCATTCTGTTGCCAGCCTCAGCAGGCACAAGTTTGGCACGCTGGGTGCCAAACAGATCAGTGTAGTTGAACAGGAAGTATTTTACCTTGTTCTTTTTAGCGTAAGCCACCAAGTCCATCGACATTGTTTCCGTCTCCCGTATTGCCCACTATGTTGCGGGCTTGTAATTGGTTTCAACTGCCCCCCATCGGGCTAGTAAGTTCAAAACCTCAACTTGCCCGGAATCCAATCGGTACCTGCCAATGGCACTTGCGCCATGGCGGCGGCTTCGATTGTCAGGGCGCACAGGTCTTCAGGTTCCAAATTATGCACGTGTGATTTGCCATTGGCCCGGGCAATGGTTTGCGCTTCCAACGTCAACACCTTCAAGTAGTTGTAAAGACGGCGGCCTGCCTTGACCGGATCAAGGCGTGCAGCCAACACCGGGTCTTGCGTGGTAATGCCTGCAGGGTCGCGCCCCTCATGCCAATCATCGTAAGCACCAGCCGTTGTGCCAAGCGCGTTATACTCGGCTTCATAATGCGGATCGTTATCGCCAAGAGCCACAAGTGCTGCAGTTCCAATCGAAACAGCATCAGCACCCAAGGCCAAGGCTTTTGCCACATCAGCGCCGTTCCTGATGCCGCCAGACACAATGAGCTGCACCTTGCGGTGCATGCCCAATTCCTGCAAGGCGCGAACGGCCGGGCGTATGCAGGCGAGCGTGGGCTGGCCCACATGCTCGATAAACACTTCTTGCGTGGCTGCTGTTCCGCCCTGCATGCCGTCTACCACCACAACATCAGCTCCTGCTTTTACAGCGAGTGCTACATCGTAATAGGGCCGCGAGCCACCCACCTTCACATAAATTGGTTTTTCCCAATTGGTAATTTCGCGCAGTTCGGAAATCTTGATTTCAAGATCATCAGGGCCGGTCCAATCCGGATGACGCGACGCTGAACGCTGATCAATGCCCATGGGCAGGCAGCGCATGGCGGCCACACGGTCGGAAATTTTCTGGCCCAGCAACATGCCACCGCCGCCTGGTTTGGCGCCCTGGCCCACCACCACTTCAATAGCGTCTGCCTTACGCAGATCCTCCGGGTTCATGCCGTAGCGTGACGGCAGATATTGATAGACCAAGTGCTTGGATTGTCCGCGTTCTTCTGGCGTCATGCCGCCATCACCTGTGGTGGTGGACGTGCCTGCTGCAGAAGCGCCGCGCCCCAAGGCTTCTTTGGCGTTTGCAGACAGTGAGCCGAAACTCATGCCCGCAATCGTAATTGGAATTTGCAAGTGAATTGGCTTTTTTGCAAAGCGCGTTCCCAAAACAACATCGGTTCCGCATTTTTCGCGGTAACCTTCCAGCGGATAGCGCGAGATGGATGCGCCTAAGAAAAGCAGATCGTCAAAATGCGGCAGCTTGCGTTTGGCGCCAGCACCCCGGATATCATAAATACCAGTTGACGCGGCACGGCGGATTTCAGCCAGTGTGGCATCATCAAAGGTGGCCGATTTGCGGGGAAGTGTGCGGGGTGTGCTGTCCATTGTGTCCTCAGTATGCGTCAGCGTGGTCAACGCTGAAATTGTAAAGTTTGCGGGCCGAGCCATAGCGCTTGAACTCAGATGGCTTTTCAGTGCGGCCTGCGGCTTTGAGTAAGCGCTCTAAATCTGCGAAGTGTTCAGCGCGCATTTCTTTCTCAATGCAGTCTGCACCAAGGCTTGCAACTTTGCCTTTGACATAAAGCCGCGCTTCATAAATTGAATCGCCCAGCGCATCGCCAGCGTCGCCACACACAATCAGATTGCCGCGCTGGCCCATGAAGGCCGACATGTGGCCAACCGATCCACCCACAACGATATCAATGCCCTTCATGGAAATGCCGCAACGTGACGAGGCATCACCATCAATCACAAGCAGCCCCCCATTTCCGGTGGCACCGGCTGATTCCGATGAGTTGCCCTTCACCCAAACCACACCCGACATCATATTTTCTGCCGTGCCAACGCCTGCATGTCCGTGGATGGTGATTTCAGAATGCTGGTTCATGCCACCACAGTAAAAGCCCACATGACCGTTTATTTCAACTTGTAAGGGCGCACTCAGGCCCACCGCAATGTTGTGTTGGCCCTTAGGGTTTTTCACCACCCAGTGCTTTTCGTTGGTATTGGCCGGGAGCGTTTGAAGCTTTGTGTTGATGCCCCGCACGCCAAGTTTCGTTTGATCGAGTTCGTTCATTTAAATTCTCGTTTGGGGTTGAGGGCTCTTCATGCACTTCCCCATGTGTAAATTTTGGCTGGCTCTGGTTCCCAGATTTTTGCACTGTCTGCACCCGGCAGATGTGCAATGGCGCGGTATTCGGTGGCCATGGCAACCCAGTCGTCAGTTTCGGCCATCACCGCATGCTTGCAGGCGATGGGGTCTCGCACCACCGCAAAGCCATCGGCAGTGCCTACCAGAAATGTATAAAAACCATCCAAGTCTTTCAATCCTGATTCGAGTGCTTCTTTCAAGGTTGAGCCGGTGCGCAATTTGTTCGTCATGTAAGCGGCAGCCACTTCGGTGTCGTTCTCGGTTTGAAATTCCATGCCTTCCTTGCGCAAACTTTCACGCAGACGGTTGTGGTTTGAAAGCGAGCCATTATGAACAAGGCAAAGATCAGCACCTGTTGCAAAAGGATGAGAACCTGCCGTGGTCACAGCGCTTTCGGTGGCCATGCGCGTGTGGCCAATGATGTGCGTGCCCGCAGCATTGTCCAAATCAAACTTTTCATAAACGTTCGCGGGAAGGCCGGTTTCCTTGAAAATCTCTATGGTGTGGCCAGAACCAACAATGCGGACTTTCGGATGGTTGGCCTTGAGCCAAGAGAGCACAGCTGGTTCTTTGGCTGATGTGACCACAATACAATGATTGCCAATCTTGCTCATGGTCGATTTGGCTTTGAGCGCCGTGTTGAGGCCTGAGACCAGAGCCTTCCATTTAAAATCTGCATCATCATGCGCCAAGGAAAACTTGGTTTCAGACTTTTTGGTGGGGTTTCTGTAGATTGCAACGCCAGCGGAGTCTGGTCCGCGATTGGTCATTTCAATCAGCATGGGCTTGAACATTTTGCCAAGCTTGGATTTTAACTTGGGGTTTTTCAGATAGAGTCCAACGATGCCGCACATGGCCTTCTCCCTCATATTTTCAAATCCTAACAGCTGGACTTTGAAATATCAACTGGTAGGAAATATTTATTCACGTTAGGAAAGCCGCTAGCAGCGCTCCCCAGAGCCGTTTACAATCGAATTTTCAGATCAAGCACCCACCCCTCTAGACCTATCCTAGGAATATGTTCTCTGCGCATTTCTGTGGCCGCAAAGTTAATCCTCGCGCCGGTAACTGATCACGCTTAAATAGCGCGCAGGCAGCTTTTTCAGATCATCGGGGCCATGGGGCGCTTCGGCATCGAAAAACAGCGCGTCACCCGGATGCATGTCGTAGGTTTTTTCACCATGCCGATACACAACATTGCCCTCCAGCATGTATAGAAACTCCATACCAGAATGTTGAAAGGCCGGGAATACATCTGTTTCATGCGTCAGCGTGATCAGATATGGTTCTACCATTACGGGGCCGTGGGTGGAATGACCGAGCAACTGGTATTGGTGGCCAGCTCTGGTGCCGCGGCGTTCAATCGTTAGACCCTGCCCTGACTTTACAAATGTCGCATCGCGGATTTCTTCAAAGCCCTTGAAAAACGCTGTGAAGGGAACTTGCAAGGCTTTGCTCAAAGCTTGCAGAGAAGCCAGGGAGGGTGAGGTTGCACCGTTTTCAATCTTTGACAGCATGCCTGCCGACATGTTTGCGGATTTTGCCAGCTCTGAAATTGTCAGTCCAAATTTTTCGCGAAATCTTTTGACCTCGCGACCAATTGCCTCTTCCAGATAACGCGATTCGGCTGAGGCGCTGGCATGCGGGTTTTGAAAATCTGTGGTTTTCTGATCTGTTTTCAACATGGTAGGTCCCCGGCAGTTGGGATACATTATAGCATCCTTGACAATTCGTTAATAGAGATGTTTCCTGTGAGCTAATAAAGTTGCCCCGCAGCAAAAAAATAAACAAGGGGTCGGCTTGCCACGTTGCGGGGAAACAACTGCCAAGCCTTATGGGAGGATCTACAATGTCTGATCTCAATCAGCGCATTGAGGCGATGTACCGCTCGGACGTGCGCGGTGCCTGGACCTTGGTTGCGTTTTTATGGATTGCCGTTCTATTCGTGCTCATCATGTCATGGCCTCATATTCCAGACAGCGGCGTGCGAATTGTTGCTCTGCTTGCCGCTGCAGCGGTTCTCATTTTCAACACCGCTTCAATTGCGGCCATGGTGAAAAACTATGCTGAGGACAAGCATTTCATTTATGGCCTCGACATCAAACATCTCGACGAAGCCAACAAGATGAAAGGGTGAGGGACATTGCCATGGCAAAATACATTCCACCGGAACAATCTAAAGCGTTGCAGTTGTTAGATATTGCTTTTGTGGTTGCAGCAATCTTCCTGGCGCTCTGGTTGCCTTTGCAAGCGGGCTGGGCCGGCATTTCACGCGGTATTGTAAAAATAGAAAATCCGACATGGGAAGCGCTGGGGCAGACGCCTGCGCAAGTCACGCAATGGAACGCCCTGGGCTATGCCGACGCGGCAGCAGCCCATGACATCATACAAAACAAGTTTGATTACACGATTGACTGGATGCAGCTTCTCATCATGACAGCTGTTCTTGTTGGCTATTTCGTTTTTCTGTTCATGGCTTCCGACCGGGAATACCGTGATGTGATCAACGAAAAATTCAACGAAAAATAGGGAAAGACATCATGTGGAACACACTTGCGAATGTCGGCTGGGCGGTTTCTGCAGCATTTGCGCTGTGGATGCTTTATGACCTCTTTAAAATCGATAGCACTTATGACGAAGCCACACTGACTTCATCTCGCGAGGGCGAGATTGAGGCTGTATCTGAAAAACACAAAGTTTGAGGACACGATAATGGCAATTGCAGAATACGCTTCACACGTTCCGCAAAAAGTTTCACTCTCCCGCGTTCTCGGCCCGGCCCACGTCTGGGCTTTGGGTGTGGGCATTGTTCTGGTGGGTGAATATACTGGCTGGAACTTTGCTGCCGACAAGGGCGGCACCTTGGCTGCGCTCATCATCTGCTGGGTGATGGGTCTTTTGTATACGTCTGTTGCCATGATCGACTCGGAGGTCACATCAACTGTGGCCGCCGCGGGTGGTCAATATGCGCAAGCCAAGCACATTGTGGGGCCTTTGATGGCCTTTAACGTGGCCTTGTATCTGGTGTTTGCCTACACCATGCTGGAGGTCTCAAATTCCATCCTGGTCGCCGACACGATAAAATCCTATGCCGGTGAAAGTTTTACAGCCTGGCACTATAACGGCATTATTGCGACCGTCATTGTGGTGCTGGCTGCCCTCAATTATCGCGGCGTGCTGATGTCCCTCAACGTGAATTTCGTGATTACGGCCGTAGCCTATCTGGCGATCATTGTGTTGTTTTTTTCAGTTCAACCCTGGAGCCAAGGCACAGTTCTGAAGCTGGGAGAAATGGTGACACCGCAAAATGCGCTGCCTTATGGCTGGATTGGTGTGGTGGCGGCATTTCATTGGGGTGTTTGGTATTATCTCGGCATTGAAGGCACCACGCAAGCGGCCGAAGAGGTGCGTTCGCCTGCCCGCTCGCTGCCTTATGGTACCATGGCTGGCATGATCACGCTGTTGATTGGCGCCTCGCTGACCTGGTACATCTGCGCATCGCTCATGCCATGGCAATATCTTGGCATCACTTACTTTCCACTTTTGGACGCTGGCAAACTGACCGGCAACAAAACACTGGAAACGATGATGTTTGTGGCCACCATTCTGGCTGCTGTGGCTTCGGCCAATGGCTGCATAAATGATGCTGCTCGCGCGTGGTTTTCCCTCGGGCGTGACCGGTATTTGCCAACATGGTTTTCCGCCGTGCATCCAAAATACAGAACGCCATATCGTTCCATTGTCTTCCTGGTTCCCATTGCAATTGCCTTTGCCTTTGTTTCAAACCTGGGCCAGGCGATTACATTCTCCATTCTCTCTGGCGTGCTGCATTACACGTTCATGAGCATCAACATCATCATGTTCCGCAACAAGTGGCCGCTGGGCTCAATTCGGCGGGGCTATATTCATCCGTTTCATCCGTTGCCTGCCATCGTGCTGTTCATGCTGTGCTGTGTCACTTACTTTGCCATCTTCCTTGGCTATGGCGCGCAGCTTACAGCGATGGTGGTTTTTTACATGGTCGTATCACTGTGGTTTCATTTTTATCGCTACCAATATGTAAAACGCGGCGACCAGTTCACCATGCCTTGGCCTAAACCCAAGGGATATTAAGAAACGATATTGCAAACTGAATTGGCCCGCTTGCTTCCGCGGGCCAGTTTTTTTGAAAGCATAAGATGCAACAGACACTTGCTGTTATCGTCGGGTTGGCCCTGGTGTATGTGTTATGGCGGCAGTGGCGCAAGGCTGAACGCAAACACCTCGAACAGCCGCATTTTCTTTTTTCCAATGTGAAAGATATTTTTGATGATGCCACGATCGCTCATGGTGAGGCCGCTGGCACCTGGACTTTGACGGGGCATTATGAGGGTCAGATATTTCAGCTTAAGGCCGTGGCCGACACATTGGCCACCCGCAAGCTTCCAAGTCTCTGGCTCTTGGTCACACTTCCTTTGCCCCAAAAGTTTGCTGCAACCCTTAACCTGATGATGCGCCCCACAGTCCCCACGACCTTTTCAAATTTTGACTTTTTACCCTACACGCTGGCCACGCCAGCCGGGTTTCCGCTTCATGCTGTCATTCGCACCGACGCTAAACGTGATGACTTTTCAGCTGAAATTCTACGCCCGCATCTGTCCCTGTTTGAAACCCGATATGGCAAAGAGCTTTTGATATCGCCCAAAGGCTTGCGCATTACTGTTCTCGTGGCTGAGGTGGACCGCTTGCGCTACGGCGTGTTCCGTGAAGCAAATTTCGGTGACACCGTGATCAACGCCGAAGTTGTAAAACAGTGCCTTGCAACACTTTTGAAACTCAAAACGGACTTGCAGTGATGGCCAGCAAACCAAAGAACCCCTATCTCATTCTTGTTGCCGGACTGCTGCTTCCAGGAGCAGGACATGTTATTTTGGGGCAAGCGCAGCGCGGACTTACTTTTTTGTTTTTCACTGCGGTATTGGGCTGGGTGAGTTTGAAAGTGATGCCCGAACACATGAGCTTTTTTGCGCGGCACGTGGGTGGAATATTCATCTATGGGCTTTCAGTTCTGGATGCTTACAAAATTGCCCGCATTCGCAAGGCAGAAGCTGAACATCTTTAGGGTGAACAATCGGGACTGAGCCCTAGTCAACCAAGATGACGCGAAAGTCATTGACGTTTGTGAGCGTGGGTCCGGTGATCACCTGGTCTCCCAAGCTTTCAAAAAATCCGTGGCCATCGTTGTTGAAAAGCGAGGCTGAAGGATTGAGGCCCAGTGCACGGGCTCTTGCCAAAGTTGTGGGTGTTATGGTTGCTCCCGCCACATCGCGCGCACCGTCTATGCCATCGGTATCTGCTGCAAGCGCATGGATATGTTCAGCTGCGTTCAATTTCAAAGCTAGAGACAATAGGTATTCCACATTGCGGCCTCCGGCACCTGTGCCTTTTACGGTTACGGTTGTTTCGCCACCTGATATGATGGCGCAAGGTGGCTTTGCCGGCTGACCAAAACGCCTGGCCTGCAAGGCAATTCCAGACATGACAATTCCAACTTCACGCGCTTCCCCTTCAATGGCATCGCCCAAAATCAGGGGTGTGTAGCCACCTGCAAGGGCCACACGTGCGGCTGCTTCGAGGGATTTCTGTGGCGATGCAATGCAAAAGGTCTCACCATTGGAAAGGTGTTTGGGAGTTTCATCTCTGGCGTCTGCCAAATGACGCGCAACGGACTCTGGAACCTCGATTTTGTATTTTTCAATGATGGCGCGTGCCTGTGCAAATGTGGTTGGGTCAGCCACTGTTGGACCAGAGGCAACAGCCGCAAGATCATCGCCAGGCACATCGGAAATCACAAGTGTCAGCACACGCGCAGGATGGGCTGCCGCCGCCAATCTCCCACCCTTGATTTTGGAGAGATGCTTTCGCACGCAGTTCATCTCATCAATCGGCGCACCGGATTTCAGAAGTGCTTTGTTAACAGTGCGTTTGTCTTCCACGCTTATGCCATCAGCTGGCAGGGACAATAGCGCAGAGCCACCGCCAGAGATGAGTGCCACCACCAGATCATCAGCTGTCAAACCTTCAACCATACGCAGCATACGCGCTGCGGCATGGCTTCCAGCATCGTCCGGAACCGGGTGTGCCGCTTCAACAACTTCGATTTTACGGCAGGGCACGCCGTGACCATAACGCGTGACCACCAAGCCTTGGTAATCGCCCTTGAAGTGCTGCTCAAAAACGCGTGCCATTGCGGCGGACGCTTTTCCGGCACCCACCACAATCGTGCGGCCTTTGGGGGGAATTGGGATAAATGGTGGCAGAGTGAGATCAGGCAAGGCAGCTTTCACAGCCGCATCAAACATGGCCCGCATAAGGTTGAGTTGTTTTTCGCTCATAGGGATTTCATCCAACCCAGACCCACTTCGGTTTTTCCAAATTGATTTCGCCTGTGCCCGGTTCATGGCGACCCGGTGCATCCGCGATTTGAATATGCCCGATGATCGGAAGGTGCCTGGTGAGAGTTGCCGGATAAGCGTAGGGACCCACATATTCCACAGCCTTGAAACCAGCCTTGGCAGCTGCGGCAAACCGGTTCAAAAACGTGTGTTCCTGAAATATCATAGAAAGATTGGTAAAGAAATTGAGCATTCTGGCACTGTACTTGATTGCTTAAATTTGACAATAAGGCTGCCATGTCAAAGTCCATTTCCTATCTCGAAAAACTGATTGCGTTTCCCACGGTGAGCCGCGAAAGCAATTTGGAACTTATTGCTTATGTGCAAAGTGTTCTTAAAAATATCGGAATTGAAGCCACACTCGTTTACAGTGAAGACGGCAGCAAGGCCAATTTATGGGCGACCATTGGGCCAGCCCATGAGGCAGGCATTGCCTTGTCAGCACACACCGATGTTGTGCCTGTTGTGGGGCAGAACTGGTCCAGCGACCCCTTTGTTTTGACCTCGCGGGATGGCAATCTTTATGGGCGGGGCTCAGCAGACATGAAAGGCTTCATCGCGTGTTGCCTGGCCATGGCAGAACAGGCCGTGAAGCGAACCTTGAAAACGCCCATTCACCTTGCATTCTCCTATGATGAAGAAATTGGCTGCATAGGCGTCAGGCGATTGCTGGATATGCTGAAGACTTTGCCTATTCAGCCCCGTTTTTGCATTGTCGGTGAACCCACCCTGTTGCAGGTGGTTACAGCCCACAAAGGCAAATTGGGTTACCGCGTAACGGCACACGGACTGGAGGCCCATTCTTCGCTGGCACCCATCGGGGTGAATGCCATTTATATGGCGTGTGACTTGATTGCAGACATTCGGCGCATTCAGGCCGATATTGCGGCGCATGGTATGTGCGACGGCGAATATGAAGTTGCCTACACCACCTTGCATGTAGGAAAAATATCTGGCGGTGTGGCCCTGAACATTGTGCCCAATAACGCAAGTTTTGATTTTGAAATTCGCTATCTGCCGATGGATGATGGAACAGCACTCGCACAGCGCATCCGGGATGCGGCTGAAAAAGTGGCGGCCAATTTTCGGGATGTGTATCCCGGCGCACGGTTTACGTTTACCGATTTACAAAGCTACCCCGCATTGAACACACCCGTGGATAGCGAAGTGGTCAATTTTGTTCGCGCCCTGACCGGCGGTAATTCCAACGGCAAAATAACCTTTGGAACCGAAGGGGGATTGTTTCAAAAAGAACTTGGCATTCCGGCCGTGGTATGCGGACCGGGAAACATTGCAGTGGCGCACAAGCCAGACGAATATGTGTCCGTAGAGCAAATGCACCTCTGCGATGCGATGCTCGCACGGTTGGTTGACAGGCTTTCAGTTTGAAGATTTAGAGTTTCACGAATTTTCCAAAGCTGCGGTTGCTATAGATCAAAGGCATGGTGCCGCTGTGAGTTGTGTGAATGACGCGGCCAATGAAAATACGGTGAGTGCCTGCATCGACATAACTTTCAACTTTGCAGATGAAATTTGCAGCGGACTGTTGCAGCACCGGCATGCCGTACGCATCATCCCAGGCTGCTGTTGCAAAATCATAGGCACTTCCGTGATCGGGACGCCCGGCGAATATTTTTGCCAAGCCAGATTGCTGCTCAGCGAGCAAGTTGACAACAAACTGCTTGTTGATGGTGATGGCTTGCTCCACATCGTTTTTTCTGTTGATGCAGGCTAGCAACAGCGGCGGTTCGGCTGAAACAGATGCAACGGCACTTACAGTCAATCCAAATTTTCCGGCAGCACCATCAGTTGTGATGATCGACACGCCAAAGGCTGCGGCAGCCATGGCCGCCACAAAATGGTCGGGAGTTTCCAGCTTTAGTGTCTCGGTTACCCGCTTATCCATGTGTGTTTAAAATTCTCAAATCGAAATCAGACCTTTACTTCTCACAAAAATCAGCAAAAAGGTAGTCATGACTGCACATGTTACTGTTATCGGCGCTGGAATTATAGGAATTTCCACTGCGGCGTTTTTACAGCGCGAAGGTTTCGGCGTGACCGTGGTGGACCGCCTGCCGCCGGGCGAGGGATGCTCCTTCGGCAATGCGGGTGGCATTGCGTTTGCTGAAATCCTGCCCACCATTCAGCCAAAAATTTTCATGAAAATTCCCGGATGGTTGCTTGATCCCTTGGGGCCGCTTACCATTCGCTGGCGTTATTTGCCCAAGGCCTTGCCGTGGTTTCTTGCGGCAGCCCGCAACACAACAGCGCCGCGCATCAAGAAGATTACCGAAGCAAGAGCAGCACTGGGACTGCGTGCGGTGGCCGATTTTGAAACGTTGCTCAAAGCCGCCGGTGCCCATGATGCAATGATGTACCGCGAAACATTGCGGGTATTTGATACAAAGGCGCAGTTTGATGCCGAAGCCGAAGAGCGGCGCGTGAAGGCGGAGCATGGTTTTCCGTGTGCGATTTATTCAGGTGGTGAGGCGCGCGAAATGGAACCGGCACTTGGACAGAACATCACATATGGGGCTTCGCACGGGGGTTGGTTTTTTGTCACAGATCCCGAACGCGTGGTGAAATCAATCGCTGCCGCGTTTGTACGTAATGGCGGACGCATCATTCAAGATGACGTAACCCTCATTGAAATGGCAGATGGCAAGGCCAGTCAGCTTCATCTCAAACAGAAGACAGCTTTGAAACTTGATCACCTGGTGGTCTGTGCTGGTGCCTACTCACACCAGTTGGCAAAGCAAATGGGAGATCATGCCCTGCTTGAAGCCGAACGCGGCTATCATATCGTATTGCCAAATTCTGGGGTGTCGCTGTCTCGTTCCATTACCTATGCGCGAACGCCGGGTGCTGCCACACCCATGACAATGGGCCTTCGATTGGCGGGAACTGACGAATTTGCCGGGCTTGACGCCAAACCAAACTACCAGCGAGCTGACGCTTTATACAGTGTTTTCAAAAAGATATTACCGAATTTGAATAGACCAGATGAGCAGGCAACACGGTGGATGGGCCGCCGCCCTGGCACACCTGACTCACTCCCGGTGATTGGCCCTTCACGCCATGCTTCAAATGTGTGGTACGGTTTTGGCCATGGCCACATGGGGCTGACCTGGGGACCAACGACCGGACGCTTGCTTGCAGAAATGATCAGCAGCAAACCGCAAAATATGGATATGACTGCTTTTCAAATTGATCGATTTTAGGACCTGATAATATGCGCACCGAAACTCCACACCCCATTCTGCTCAAAGATTACAAGCCCGTTCCCTATTGTGTTGACAAAGTGGAACTGGATTTCAGTTTGGAGCCGCATGGCACGAAGGTGACATCTCGGATCTGGATGCGCCCCAATCCGCTCAGCACACCAAAAAATACACCTTTGATTTTTGATGGTGAAAAAATAAAGTTTGTTTCGGCGGCTATTGATGGTGTTTCAGTGTCGCCCGTGGTCACTGACAAAAATTTGACACTGGCCAAGGTTCCGCAAAAACCCTTCATGCTGTCCATTAGCACTGAATGCGACCCGTTCAAGAATTCGGAACTCTCTGGCCTTTATATTTCAAACGGCATGTATTGCACCCAGTGCGAGGCGCAAGGGTTCAGACGCATCACTTATTTTTATGACCGCCCAGATGTGATGGCCACTTACACAGTGCGGATGGACGCGCCGCAGTCGTTACCGATATTACTCTCAAATGGAAATCCCGGTGAAACCGGCACGTCAGGAAACCGGCACTTTGCGGTGTGGGATGACCCGCACCCCAAGCCCACTTATTTATTTGCCTTGGTGGCAGGTGATTTGGCGGGCGTGCATGCGCATTTCACAACCCAGTCTGGCCGCAAGGTTGCTCTGGGTATTTATGTTGAAAAAGGCAAGGAAGATCGGTGCAGCTGGGCGATGGAGGCGTTGAAATCATCCATGCGCTGGGACGAGACTGCGTTTGGCCGCGAATATGATCTTGATGTTTTCAATATTGTGGCCGTTTCAGACTTCAACATGGGCGCCATGGAAAACAAAGGCCTCAATATTTTCAACGATAAATATATTCTGGCCCTGCCAGAAACGGCAACCGACACAGATTATGTTTTGATTGAAGCCATCATTGCGCATGAATATTTTCACAATTGGACTGGAAACCGCATTACGTGTCGAGACTGGTTTCAGCTGTGTCTGAAAGAGGGCCTCACGGTTTTTCGCGATCAGGAATTTACGTCGGACATTCGATCACGCGCCGTGAAGCGCATTCAGGATGTGAAATTGCTGCGGTCAAAACAGTTTCCAGAGGATCAAGGTCCGCTGCAACACCCTGCCCGGCCATCGTCTTATATCGAAATCAATAATTTCTATACGCCTACGGTTTATGAAAAGGGTGCAGAGATTTGCCGGATGCTAAAAACCCTGATCGGTGCAGCGGCCTTTCGAAAAGCCATGGATTTGTATTTTGAACGCCATGACGGACAGGCCGCCACCGTGGAAGATTTCGTCACGTGCATGGCTGATGCGTCGGGACGTGATCTCAAACAGTTCTTCACTTGGTATGAGCAAGCAGGCACCCCCCAACTGACCGTGCGAGGCACTTACAACCAGGTAGAAAAAACATTTGATGTTTCGGTGGCGCAAGCCACCCCCCGGCTTGCTGGTCAAAAGAAAAAAATTCCACTGCATATGCCACTGGGGTTGGGGCTTGTTGGGCCCGATGGTGCTGATATGCCGTTGCAGCTTGAAGGTGTCGGCATTCTCAATGCGCCGCGTGTTGAGCTGACAAAGGCAAAACATGTGTTCCGCTTTACGGGAGTTATGCAGAAACCTGTGCTCTCCATCAATCGCGGATTTACTGCACCTGTGCTTTTAAAGACAAACCACACGGCCGCCGAACTGCTATTCTTGATGGGACATGACGCTGATAGCTTCAACCGCTGGGAAGCAGCCCAAGCACTTGCCAAAACCTTGATTGTCAAAACTGTGGTGGCTTTGACCGCGGGCAAAAAGCCCCCCAGTGTTGCTGGATTTGCCAAAGCCTTAAATTTGGTTTTGGCCGATGAAAAAATTGATGATGCTTTCAAGGCGCTGATGCTGGCCTTGCCGCCGGAGGCGGAGATTGCAGCCAATATCGGCAAGGATGTGAACAGTGCAACCGTGCACAAGGCGCGTGAGATGGTGCGCAGCCTGATTGCGAAAAAACTATTGCGGCCCTTGAAAGCGGCTTACGCTCGCACTGCAGATGCAAAGCCTTATGTTCCTGATCCAACAGGCACCGCGCGGCGCGCACTGCGCTATACTGCACTGGGTTTGATTGCAGCGGCCAATGCCGATGCAGGTGTGAAGCTTTTGCAAAAAGATTTGAAAAAGATTTCAAACATGACAGCCGAGATAGGCGCGTTGCAGGCCCTTCTCACACTTGACCGAGCAGAACGAGAGGAATTGATGACGGCATTTTACCACCGTCACAAACACGACCCGCTGATCCTTGATAAATGGTTTGCGATGCAGGCAGCCATTCCGGGTGCTGATGCTGCGACGCGAATTGAAAAATTGCTGCACCATTCTGATTTCAAATTGTCGACGCCAAATCGTGTCTATGCGCTGATTGGCGGCTTTGCTGGCAATCCTTCCGGCTTTCATGCGGCTTCTGGTGCAGGCTACCGTTTGGTGGCTGATGTAATCGTGTCACTCAATGCGACTAATCCGCAAGTGGCATCACGCATGGCCACTGGATTTCGCAGTTGGCGGCTTTATGAAAGTGACGCGCGAACCCATGCACAGACAGAAATGCAGCGCATTCTTGCAACTCCAAATCTTTCCAACGATGTTTTTGAGATCATATCAAGAACGTTGAACGACTAGCGCTCTATTCGCTTGGCAAATCAGATTCTGCCGCGTTAATCCTCAATCCCGTAAGCCGGGATTGATTCGTTTGTTGGTGCGTAGCGTGACGAAAACTCCGGCCCACATCAAACAATTAAATCGATCGTGAAAATTGGCCAAGGCACATATTAAAGAGCTTTTTTTCAGGGACCGGACCCTGCACCTTCCTATGCCGTGGCCTGGGCATGCAGGTTTTGAAGTTTCCGAACGCGCAATGCGCATTCTCATCACGGTTCTGACCGGATTATTTCTTCTCACACTGGCTGCTGCCCTGGTTTCACAATTGATGATCAGCCGTTCGCAGCATGTGATTGAAGAAAACCGTGTCACATTTCTGGAAACCGAGCGTCTCGCCCAAGCCATTCAACTGAAATTCATGGCCGATGCGGCAGCTGGCAAAACAATAAGCGGGCTTTCACAGTCTTTGCTCGAGGCTTCATTGCCCAAGGGTATTGATACGGGGGATAAACATTTTTTGCTGATCGATAATAGCGGCAAGATTGTTGCATCCATGCCGGAGCAAAAACATCTTCACGGCAGTGCGGTGACCAGCATCATGGGTGCTAACTTTGCGCTGGATGCCAGCGTGAATGCTGATGACATGTTGCCCACCATATTGGCTTCAGGCGAATCTGCTTTTATTGCTTCACATGATTTTGGCGTGTTTCCCGGCAGTGTGCTCACATTTGAAAAAACCAGTAATCTTTTAGTCAAATGGCGTAACGGTGTGATGCAATTGGCCATCTTGTTTGTGGTCACTTTTCTGGTTCTCATGATGTTGTCTGGAGCGTTTCACTGGCAGGCTGCCAAGGCGTCTGATGCCGATGCTCTTCTCAGTGTGGCCACCACGCGGCTGGACAAGGCGCTTGACGGTGGTGAATGCGGGTTATGGGACTGGAACCTTTCGGAGGGCCATATATTCTGGTCTCACTCGATGTTTGAAATTTTAGGCTTGCCGCAGAAGGGTGAATTCCTGAGCTTTGGCGAGGTAGCTGACCGCGTTCACCCCGATGACGCGAAACTTGATCACCTGATTGAGGACTTGCTTTCAGGAAACCGCAAGGTGTTCGACCAGGAATTTCGCATGCGCCATGAAAAGGGCAATTGGGTGTGGTTGCGCGCACGTGCTGCTCTGGCACCCGGGCAAGATGCCAGTGAACCGCATCTGGTTGGTGTGGTGTTTGATATTACGCGGCAAAAGCAGCTTGATAAACTCAACCGCGATGCTGAAGTGCGCCTCAAGGATGCGGTGGAAAACATCTCAGAGGCTTTCGTGTTGTGGGACACCGAAAGCAAACTGGTGCTGTGCAATTCGAAGTATCAACAGTTTCATTCGCTTCCGGCTTCAGTTTGCCAACCTGGAACACCTTATAACATGGTGACAGCTGCATCAAAAGAACCTGTCGTTCGCCAGTTCTTGCCCGGCCAGTCACACGAGGCGTCTGGCTCCCGGTCCATGGAAGTTCAGATTGCCGATGGTCGGTGGTTGCAGATCAATGAGCGGCGCACCAAAGATGGTGGATTCGTTTCAGTTGGCACCGATATTACAGCACTAAAGCAACAGGAAGAGCACTTGCTGCATTCAGAGCGCAACCTGATGATGACGGTTCGGGATTTGCAAAAGGAACGCCAGCTTGCCGAAGAACAATCGCAACGCCTTGCCGAACTTGCTGATAAATATGCCAGCGAAAAAACGCGTGCGGAGGCTGCAAATAGATCAAAGTCGGAATTTCTTGCTAACATGAGCCATGAATTGCGCACCCCGCTCAATGCCGTCATTGGTTTCAGCGAAATCATGTCGCAACAAATGTTTGGGCCAATCGGAACGCCAAAATACGTTGAGTATGCTTTGGACATCCGCAGAAGTGGGCAATTTCTGCTGGATGTGATCAACGATATTCTTGATATGTCAAAAATTGAGGCCGGCCGCATTGACCTTGAATTTTCACAAGTGGAGTTGGGTTCGATCCTTGAAGAGGTGCTGCGGCTGGTTGGCCCGCGCGCGGCTGAAGGCGGAATTAACTTAAGGCAGGAAATCAAGAAAACACCGGCCTTCACAGCGGATCGGCGCGCTTACAAGCAGGTGCTCATCAACCTGCTTTCAAATGCCATTAAGTTTACACCCGACAATGGCGTGGTGACGCTGAAGGCCTGGATGGCCGAGGAACGCATTCATGTGCAGATCATTGATACGGGCATTGGCATTCCGCAACGCGACATTGAAAAACTGGGCAGGCCTTTTGAGCAGGTTGAAAATCAATTCACCAAGAGCAAGGGGGGCTCTGGCCTTGGCTTGGCCATTTCGAAGTCCCTCGTGGATTTGCATGGTGGAACAGTCAACATTGCCAGCAAGGAAGGGGTGGGAACCACCGTGACCGTGATTGTGCCCGTGGCACAAAGTTGAAATGAGACATTGGGATGGTGCGCAGCACATCTGATCAAGTTGTAGCGCAGATCAAGGCAGGTTCCCCCTATCTTACGCAACTGATGAGCCATAACCCAGAATTCGCAACATTAGCTTTGCACGGGGAACCTTCGACGCTTCTTCAAGACCTCTGCAAGCAGATTCAATCCCATTCTGATTGTCACGCCCAGGCAAGCGGCAATGACGATCTAGGAATTTTTCTGCGCCAGAAAAAAGTAGAAGCTGCCTTGCTTATCGCCATTGCTGATATTTCAGGCGTGTGGAATGTCGTTGAAGTCACACGTGCGCTTACAGTGTTTGCAGATGCATGCCTTAAAGTTGCAGTCAATTTTTTACTGCGTGAGGCCGCGCGAAAACATAAAATCATTCTAAAAGACAGCGTCAATCCTGCGCTTGGCTGTGGCTATGGTGTGCTCGCCATGGGCAAGCATGGTGCCGCTGAACTGAATTATTCAAGCGATATCGATCTTATCGTACTTTATGATCCACTCACCGCTCCATTGGTTGAGGGCGTAGAGCCTTCACAGTTTTTTGTGCGAATGACGCGTGATCTGGTCGCCCTTTTGCAAGATGTTGATGAACACGGCTATGTCTTTCGTGTTGATTTGCGACTGCGGCCTGATCCGCGCGCCACGCAAGTGGCAATCTCCATGGATGCCGCCGCCATTTACTATGAAAACCAGGGGCAAAACTGGGAGCGTGCCGCCATGATCAAGGCGCGAGCTGTAGCTGGCGACGTTGCCTTGGGTGAAGAATTTCTGGCCCGCATGAAGCCCTATATCTGGCGCAAATATCTTGACTATGCCGCAATTGCCGATGTGCAATCGATGAAGCGGCAAATTCACTTCGTCAAGGGCCACAGCGAGATTGCGGTGCGCGGCCACAATCTGAAACTGGGACGTGGCGGAATTCGTGAAATTGAATTTTTTGTGCAGACCCAGCAGTTGATTGCAGGCGGCAAGAACCAAAAACTTCGCGGGCTGCGAACACTCGAAATGTTGGACGCTTTGGCGCAAGCGCAATGGATCGCAGTTGAAACCGCCCAGGAATTAAAGACAGCTTATTGCGTGTTGCGAAAGCTGGAGCACCGCGCACAAATGGTGGATGATTTGCAGACGCATCTGGTGCCTGAAAAGCCGGACGCCTTTGAGCGCTATGCGCGCTTTTGTGATTATGAAAATGCAGACGCCCTGGCTTTGGCTCTGACGCAAACACTGCAGACCGTGCAGCGCCATTATGCGGCTTTGTTTGAAGCGGCGGGCAATCTGGCGAGCGATCTTGGCAGTCTGGTATTCACAGGCGGCGAGGATGATCCGGCCACGCTCGAAACCTTGAACACGATGGGGTTCAAACAGGCCTCAGAAATTTCGGCCACCATTCGCGGCTGGCACTTTGGCCGTTACCCCGCCATGCGCACAGCGCGTGCCAGAGAGCTTCTGACTGAAGTGATGCCCAAGCTTTTAAAAACGCTGGCGCTGACGGGTGAGGGAGATTTGGCGTTCCTTGCTTTTGACCACTTCTTAAAGGGCCTGCCTTCGGGCGTTCAATTTTTTTCGATGGTGAAAGCCAATCCCACCCTGCTTCAACTTATTGCGCTTATTTTGGGGGCAGCACCGCGTTTGGCCCAGCAACTCAGCCTGCAACCGCGCACGCTGGAGGCCGTGGTGGCACCCGGTTTTTTCACGGTGACGCTGGAACCTGATGTGTTGCAGCAGGACATTGATGCCGTTATTCCGATCACCACACCGCGAGATGAGGCTATGGACCGGGCCCGCATCTTTACCCGCGAACACATGTTTATGGTGGGGGCCCGCATCTTATCTGAAACGCTGAGTGCTGAAGATGCCGGGCGTGATTATTCGGCGATTGCTGATGTTGTGTTGCAAAAACTGCTGGCGGTGATCGTTCGTGATTTGCAAACTTCTCATGGCGATGTTCCGGGTGGTTCTTGCGCAATCATAGCGATGGGAAAGCTTGGCAGTTGTGAAATGACCGCAAGTTCTGATCTTGATTTGATATTGGTTTATGACCACCAAGAAAGTGCTGAATACTCAACCGGCACAAGGCCCATCAGCATGCCGCAATATTATTCAAGACTGGCGCAGCGTCTGGTCACAGCTCTTACCGCTCCGACCGCAGAAGGTACACTTTATGACGTGGATTTGCGCTTGCGGCCTTCCGGCAGCAAGGGGCCGGTTGCCGTGAGCCTAACAAGTTTTATAGCATACCAGCAGGGCGCGGCATGGACATGGGAACAGCTGGCGCTCACACGCGCGCGGGTGGTTGCTGGCGATGGAGATATCATTCAAAAGCTCAATTCGGCTATAAAAGCGTCGCTTTGCGTGGCGCGTGACAAGGCAAATACCCGCCGCGATGTTGGTGAAATGCGCGCGCTGATGTTGCATGAACACAAGCCTTCTTCCGCATGGGATATTAAGCGCATAAAAGGTGGCCTGGTGGAGCTTGAATTCATCGCGCAGTATTTGCAACTTGTGCATGCCCACAACGATCCTGGCATTCTCAACAGCAACACCCGGGAAAGCCTTAAACAGGCACACGAACTGGGCCACCTGAGCGCTGATCACTCCAGAGTTTTGCTGGAAGCCATGGGGCTTTATCAGCGCCTGACGCAGCTGTTGCGTCTGTGCGTGACCGATATTTTTGACCCCGAAACGGCCTCTAGAAACCTGATTGACCTTTTGTGCCGTGCTGCAAAAATGCCAAACATTCAAACAACCGAGGGGTTTTTGGCTGATACGCAGTCCCAGGTTGCAGCAATTTTTGATGACCTGATTGGAAGACCGTAGCCTAGCGACGGAAAGGGCTGCTTCACACGTCTCTCTTTAACTGAGGGCAAAAGGCTATTTTGACGGCACATTTGAAACTGGTTTCAGCACTACCAGAATGGCACGTTTGCAGCGATGCCGAGCTGCTGGCTGCCGTTGCCGTGCAGAATGAGCAGGCCTTTGCGGTGTTGATTGCGCGCCATTATCATACAGTTTACCGTGTGGCGTGGCGAAGTTGCCGCAATACGCCTGACAGCGAGGATGTGACGCAAGAGGCATTTTTGAGATTGTGGAATAACCCATTGCAGTTGCGCGATGGCAACGCCGTGAAAGGCTGGTTGATGCGCGTTGCATCGAATTTGACACTGGATAGGTTCAGGCAGAAGCCGATGCAAGATCTTGACGATGCGCGCCATGTGGCCGACGGGTCAACGCCTGCTGATATGAGTGTTGACCGCGCCCATGTGACAGCGCGCATTGATGAGGCGATTGCGGCCTTGCCTGAGCGGCAGAGATTGGCATTGGCCATGGTTCACTTTGAACAGATGACCAATATTGCAGCGGCGCAGGCTATGGAGATCAGCGTTGATGCGCTGGAATCTCTGCTGGCACGGGGGCGCAGAACTTTGAAACAATTACTGGCGCAAGATGGCAGGCAGTTGCTGGCTGCATGCTTGAGAGAGGGTGAGTAGATGGACGACAAATTACTAAGCGATGAAGAGTTGGACCAGGTTTTGGCCAAAGCTTCCAATCCGGAGCCTTCTGCCGGATTTGAACAGCGCATGCTGTCACGCGTGACTCGACAACAACCTGCGGCACGCGCCCTGCCTGAGGCCAGACAGGGCAAACTGTGGCTGATTGGCCTGCCACTTGCGGCTTCGCTGCTGGTTGGGGTTTGGCTGGGCAATACCGTAATGGAAAATAATTATTTCACGATAAGCCGCAACGCTATGGTTTCAGATAATTCAGACGAGGCAAGCGACACGGGGTTTGACGACGTTGCTGCATTTATCGAGGGCAGTTCAACATGAGCGATTCAGTATCCGCAAAAATTCAAGATACAGTGCCCGTTTTGCGCTCAAAATGGTGGACCGCACTTTTGGTTGCTTCACTGATGGTTAATCTGCTGGTGGCAGGTGCTGCAATTTCACTTTCAATTCGTATGAAAGAATTTGGTTTTCCCATGAAAGGCAATCTTGTGCAGCTGATACCGCGCAAGTTTTTTGATAAGTTGCCTGATGCCCGCCGTAAAACCTTGATTCACGTGTTGCGCAACTCTCGCGACGACTTTAAATCCATGCGTGCCGCCAGTGCGGTGGCTGCGTTGGAGTTGGCCTCAGTGTTGGAAAGCCCTGCTTATGATGCAGCGGCGGTCAAAGCGGTTGTAGACAAATTTGCAACAGACCGTGAGAGCCTGGCTGGCAAAGCCAGTGCTGCGGTGGTTGATATTATCGAAAAGCTTGAACCTGCTGAAAGAACCTTGCTGGCCGCAACCATTCGCGAGCGAAATATAAGATAGGCTAACTGGAACGGTCATGCGCGGTTTGTGCTAACCTGCAATTGCGGGGAGATAGAGGACGGCTTTCAACCCCGGTTGATTATCTTCCAAAATCAGTTTTCCGCCATGCAACGTCATGACACTGGACACGAGGCTGAGGCCCAAACCATTGCCCGGTTTTGTGCGGCTTTCATCAAGCCTTACAAATCGGTCCAGAACCCTTGTGCGGTCGGCCAGTGGAATGCCCTTGCCCTGATCGGCCACGCTTATCACAACATGAGGGCCCTCTCTCAAGCTGGTCACCTCGATATGGGCGCCGCCATATTTCAGGGCATTATCCAAAAGGTTGCTTACGGCCTGGGCCAGAAGCTGGCGGTTGCCCCGAATATAAAGCTCATGTGGACTGTTAAAGGTTACTGTGCCCCCGGCATCTTCTGCAATGGGCTGATAAAGCTCCACCACATCATTCAAAACGTCCCTCATATCGAGGCTTTCCATGTTTTGGCGCGCCTGGCCAGCCTCGGCCTGGGCGATCGACAGCAATGCGTTGAAGGTGCGCAACAAGCTGTCACATTCTTCAAGGGTTTGATTTAGTGCGCCGCGAAGTTCAATCTTGTGGTTGCTGCGCAACGCAGATTCAACACGCGCGCGCATGCGGGTGAGCGGCGTTTTAAGATCATGGGCCACATTGCTGGTCACTTCCGTCATGCCAGTCATCAGCCGTTCAATTTGAGACAACATGTCGTTTAGGGAAACAGATAATCTATCAAGTTCATCACTGGACCCGGAAATAGGCATGCGCTGCGATAGATCGCCCGCCATGATTGTGTGGCTCGTGTTGGTTATGGCATCTATGCGTCTGAGAAAATTTCGACTGAGCAGAAATCCCCCTCCCAGCCCCAGAATAAGTGATAGACCAAGCGCCCAGTACAGCGTGTTTCTGATAACAATACCAAACAACCGCAGGCTTTGCACATCGCGGCCCACCACCAGTTCATATTCACCTGTCAGTTCTACATGATAGGCGCGCACTGTGCGATCCTGACCGTTCACCCGGATGGGGAAATCAACCCAGCCGCCATCCTTATCAAATTCTTTTGGAAGGTTGGCGATATTGCCTGCAATTCTTGCGCCATCGGGACCATTCAGTGCATAAAGTCCGCCATCGGTTTCACGGCTGCGGCGCACTACGATATCGAGAATGCCTGGCATTCCGCGAATACGGTATTGATCTGCCAGGCCTTCCACTTCGGCGTGGATGGTTTCTTGCGTTTGCCGCTCCAGCAAACCTACTGTGCTGTAGTAAACATAACTCAAGATTGCTGCGGTTGATAACGCAAAAAGCAGCAAATAAAGTGCTGCCAATCTAAACGTTGAAGTTCTGAGTATGTTAGCGCTAACGGGCACGGATCATGTAGCCAGCTCCCCGCACAGTTTGCAGCAGCGGCTCGTCAAAGCCCTTGTCTATTTTACCGCGCAATCTTGAAACGTGAACGTCGATTACGTTGGTTTGAGGATCAAAATGATAATCCCAAACATTTTCAAGCAACATGGTGCGGGTGACAATGTGGCCTGCATTGCGCATGAGATATTCAAGCAACTTGAATTCGCGCGGCTGCACCACAATGGCTTTGCCTGAACGGCTGACGGTGCGGGTTAAAAGATCAACCTCAAGGTCCATGGCTTTAAGTTTGGCATCTTTCGGATCCAGCAATTTGCGACTGCCAAGGCCTTCCACGCGCGCAAGCAATTCAGAAAATGAATAAGGCTTTGCCAGATAATCATCCCCGCCAGCGCGCAAACCCTTGACGCGCTCATCAACGTCGCTCAAGGCGCTGAGGATAATAACGGGTGTTTTCAACTTATTGGCGCGCACTTGCTGAATAACACTCAGCCCGTCAAGCTTTGGCAACATGCGGTCAATGATCATGACATCATGCACACCTTCCAGCGCCAGGGTGAGCCCCTGCTCGCCATCGCCGGCCAAATCAACCACATGCCCGCTTTCTTTCAGGCCTTTTACCAACCAGCTGGCGGCATCACGATCATCTTCGATTACCAAAATCCGCATGGGCGTTTGTGTGCGCCGGGTCGGTGTTGTTGTCAATTCAGGCTGCATGAGTTCAAAGCTCCCGTGATATGAAAGGGGCGCGCGGAGACTGGTTATCGGGGGACGCCGGGGGGATGGCGACCAGTCTCCGCGCTAAAGTGCCGGCCAAAAGGGGGGAGCGGCAGGCACCCATCTTCTACTCTTGAGCCAGCATTATGGTTCACTGACCCATCACGATTTCGCGCGGGGCAAAGCCAGATAACGTTGGCCTTCAGCACTGCGCACTAGCAGCAAAACCTTATTGCCTGTCGCCTTCTTCAAGGCATCTGAAAGGCCTGTTGTGTCATTCACTTCAGCGCCGGCCACCTCAAGGATCACATCGCCTTCCTTCACGCCCTTTTCGGCCGCAGAGGACTTTGGGTCCACATTGGTTACCTTTACCCCTGCTCCGTCATCGGCCGGAACAACGGTTAAACCATATTGCGTCAAGCCGCTTTTCTCTGGCTCTGCAGGTTGCGCAGATGCCATTTTCGGATCAGTCGGCATGGTGGCCAAGGTTACCGAAACTGTTTGCGGTTTGCCGCTTCGTATAATGGCCAGCTCTACATTCTTGCCGGGCGCTATTTGTGCAATCACTTTCGCCAGATCACGCGCGTCAGAAATATCTGTGCCGTTCACTTTCAAAATTGTGTCGCCAGACTTCAATCCTGCTTTCAAGGCAGGTGAACCTGCCGTCAGATCAGAGATAAGTGCGCCTTTGGCATTTTCAAGACCCATGCTTTCCGCAATATCTGCAGTGACGGGTTGGATTTGCACACCCAGCCAACCGCGTGTCACCTTCCGGTCGGTCTTCAAGCTTTCAATCACATTCGTTGCGGTTGAAGCCGGTATGGCAAAACCAATTCCAACCGATCCACCCGATGGCGAAAAGATGGCGGTGTTGATGCCAATCACTTCACCTTGCAGATTGAATGTGGGTCCGCCAGAGTTTCCCTTGTTGATGGAGGCATCAATCTGCAAGAAATCATCGTAAGGGCCAGACCCAATGTCGCGGCCACGGGCCGAAATAATGCCTTGGGTCACGGTGCCACCCAACCCAAAGGGATTGCCGACCGCCATCACATAGTCACCAACCTTGGCTTCCGTCTTGGCAAAGTTTACATGCGGGAAGGATTTGTCAGACTTGATCTTGAGCAATGCCAGATCGGTCTTAGGGTCAGTACCAATAACTGTTGCGTCAAATTTATCGCCGCCCTGGAATGTGACAGATACCGTGTCGGCATCTTTTACCACGTGGTTATTGGTGACCACATACCCATCAGACGTAAGCACAAAGCCTGAACCCAGTGCTGTGCCGCCCCCTTCCGGGGCCTGTGGCATGCGGTTTTTGAACTGCGGAAACTGGTTGAAGAAATCTTTGAGTTGCGGCGGCAGCTGATCCTGGCCTGA